>JBFXEJ010000011.1:0-95910 GCA_050180235.1 Desulfococcaceae bacterium | reverse complement strand
CGGGGTGGTTCAAAACATCAGTTTGTTACAGGATATTATTTTTACCCCTCCCCTAACCCCTCCCACATGGGGAGGGGGATTTTCAACGGATTTGACCCACTACCCGTTTATCGTTCATGCAGACTTTCCCTGTCCGGACACTGTCCGCCGAGTGAAAATCCTTTTTTCATGCGTGCCAGGGTTCGTTCTCTTGCTGCAACCTGTTCCGAACTGAGTTGACGGGTAAACGGATAAGGTGTCAACTGCCCTGTCCCTTTATTCTGCTTCAGAATATTCAGCCGCCCGGCTTTATAGTCCTCTTTTATCTGTCTGTCCCATTTTTCATTTCTGTATTCCTCAATCCGGAACATAAGACTGCTGAAATCTTCTGCTGATAACTGCTGTATAGCGTTTTCAATTTCCCTTACATTCATATTCATCTCCTGTTCAAAGAAATTTCACCTGCGGGTGGATTATTCGCCCGCAGGTTTGTATCGTCTGTTTATTTGTCAGAAAATATCATTCCCGGAACAGCTCCAAATCCGGTTTTCTTGACCGGATATACTCCACAGCCAGTACAATGAACTCATTTTTGGGAATGCCGTATTTCACGTTTCCGTCCAAAGTTCTCACGGAAAGGGTGCTGTTTTCCTTTTCCTTTGCGCCTATGGTGACAATCAGGGGAATATAGTTCAACTGGGCCTCCCGGATTTTTTTGTTCAGGCTTTCAGTGCGCTCATCCATTTCTGCCCGAATCCCTGCTTTTCCCAGAAAGTCGCGCAGTTCCTGTGTATAGGAAATCAGTTCATCATTCATGGGCAGCAGCATGACCTGCACGGGCGCGAGCCACAGGGGAAATTTGCCCGCGTAATGCTCGGTGAGAATGCCGAAAAAGCGTTCAATGGAACCGTAAATCACCCGGTGAATCATAATGGGACGGTGTTTTTCATTGTCCTTTCCCACATAACTCAGATCAAAGCGTTCCGGCAGCGACATATCCAACTGCACTGTGCCGCATTGCCATGTCCGTCCCAGCGCATCTTTGATGTGAATGTCAATTTTGGGGCCGTAGAATGCGCCGTCCCCCTCATTGATTTTGTAGTCCTGTCCATAGGCATTGAGTGCGGATTTCAGGCCGTTGGTGGCCATCTCCCACTGTTCATCGGTTCCAATGGATTTTTTGGGACGGGTGGACAGTTCCAGATGAAATCCCAGCCCGAAAGTGCTGTAAATCCGATCCACCAGTTGCAGCACACCGAGAATTTCGCTTTCAATCTGATCCGGTGTCATAAAAATATGCGCATCATCCTGATGAAACGCACGAACCCGGAACAGGCCGGACAGCACACCGCTGAGTTCATGGCGGTGAACCAGCCCGATTTCCCCCTGCCGCAAAGGCAGATCCTTGTAGGAATGGGGTTTGTTTGCATACAGCAGCATTCCTCCGGGGCAGTTCATGGGTTTGATCGCATATTCAAACTCATCAATGCGGGAAGTGTACATATTTTCACGGTAATTTTCCCAATGCCCGCTGCGCTCCCACAAAGCCCGGTTGAGCATAATCGGGGTTTTGGTTTCCACATACCCGGCTTTTTTATGTTCTTCCCGCCAGTAATCCAGCAGGGTGTTCCAGATGACCATTCCTTTGGCATGAAAAAAAGCCATACCCGGAGCCTCGTCATGAAAACTGAACAGATCCAGACGTTCCCCCAGTTTGCGGTGATTGCGCTTTTTGGCCTCTTCCAGAAAATCCAGATGGGCTTTAAGGTCTTTTTTGTCAAAAAATGCGGTTCCGTAAATCCGCTGCAACTGGGCTTTGGTCTGATCCGCACGCCAGTAGGCTCCGGAAACCTTCATGAGTTTGAAAGCACGGATAAAACCCGTATGGGGAACATGGGGGCCTCTGCACAAATCCGTAAATTCGCCCTGTTCATAAAAAGAAATGGTTCCGTCCTGCAAATCGCAGATCATTTCGGTTTTGTAGGGTTCATTTTTGTAGAAATCCAAAGCCTCTGTTTTGGCAACAGTTTTTCTGCGGATCGGGAGTTTGGCCTTGACAATTTTTTTCATTTCCTCTTCGATTTTCGGGAAATCAGCATCCGAAACCGTCTGCATGTCAATGTCATAGTAAAATCCCTCTTCCACCACCGGTCCGATGGTGAGTTTGGCATTGGGATAGAGCCGGACAATGGCCTGTGCCATAACATGCGCGGCACTGTGGCGCATGATGGTCAGGGATTCCGGATCTTTGGTGGTCAGAAGCCGGAGTTTTGCACCATGGGGAATCGGTGCATACAGATCAGCAATGTTTCCGTCAACTTCTGCGGCCACGCATTCCCGTGCCAGTCCTTCGGAAATGCTTTGGGCCACATCAAAACCTGTGGGCGCGTTTTCAAACTGCCGGATATTTCCATCCGGAAGAGTAATTTGTATCATAATTCACCTGATAAGAATAAATAGAATGTAAATTCAATATCCATCTGTCTTTGCGGCTGTTTTTGCCGCAAAGACACAAAGACATAAAGTTCCAGAAGACTGCCTTTTTTTTAACCGCATCACAGAGTTTCCGCAGAGTGGCACAGAGAAAACTCACACGTAAAAAAGATCATCCGGTTTGGCTTACTGCCTATTTGGGGAAATATGTTCTGTCCAAAGTCTGTTCCAAAGTAAAAGGAGTTTCATTGGGAAAAGTTGACCTGGGCAAATTGGTTTCCTTTATCGCAAACAGAACAGCCTTTGCATATGCTTTTTCAAAATTTTGATTTAACTGATGTTTCAGACTTGGATTATCTTCCAGTAAATCAAGAACTTCCAAACGCTGTTCTTCTATGGTTGCCAGCCAACTGTTGCTGCGTCTTTCCGGCTGAAATACCCATTTCAGCAAATGCCCCAGTAACAAAGTCAGCCTGTGAATCAGTTCCCGTTTTTCACCTGCTCCCATGCTTTCCAGTTCCTCTATAAGAGAATCTACATCCAAATTGGCAAGCATACCGGATTTGAGAATATCAGACTGCTGTTTTGTCCATGCATAAAAATCCTGTTCGTGCAAAGAAACTGCTGTCATAATGAATTCAATCCTTTCTGCCCCGCGGTTCTCCCACAGAGGACACAGAGTTTTTCACGGAGATCACAGAGTTTTTTCCCCTGTGTTCTTTGTGTATTATATCTGTGCTCTCTGTGGGAATCCTCACACAAAAAATTGTCAGCCATAATGAAGCCTGTATCCAATCTTTTTAAACTGTATTTTTTCTGAAAATCTGCTATTTTATTCCCAAATGCCTGTTTGGGTCAAGGAAAAAAACAGATAATGAGAAAAAGGGGGGATCAGGATGTGTTTTGATACAGTCATTTACAATGGAACCATTGTCACAATGAATCCGGATGCTGAGATTTTTGAAAAAGGACTTATCTGCATAAGACATGGGAAAATAGAGAAAATTTTTCAGAAAATGCCGGAATATTTTCCGGAGACTGCTGAGAAAATCGATGCACGCGGCGGCATTGTCATGCCCGGTCTGGTAAACACGCACACCCATATGCCCATGACCCTGTTCCGGGGACTGGCAGATGATCTGCCTTTGGATCAATGGCTTAACCAGCATATTTTTCCGGCAGAGGCAAAGCATATAAACCCGGAATCCGTGCGAGCGGGAACCATGCTCGCGTGTGCGGAAATGCTGCTTTCCGGCATAACGACCTGCTGTGACGGCTATTTTCTGGAAGATCATGTTGCAGAGGCCGTGCAGGAAATGGGGATTCGTGCGGTTTTGGGGCATGGAATAATTGATTTTCCCGCGCCCGGAGTTCCCCATCCTGCGGAAAATGTGAACACAGCTTTGGCATTTGCAGAAAAATGGGAAGGTGTTTCGCTTTTGATTCGGCCATCGCTTTTTTGCCATTCGCCTTATACCTGTTCAGCAGAGACTTTGAAAAAAGCCAAAGCAGGAGCAGATGCGCACGGGCTGCTTTTTCAGATTCATGTGTCTGAAACAAAAGCAGAAAGAGAGCAGATGACAAATTTGCATGGTCTGAGTCCTGTGGCATATCTCGACAAACTCGGAATACTGGATCAGAACACGCTGCTGGTGCATTGCGTATGGGTGGATGAAAAAGATATTGAAATCATTGCAGAACACGGAGCCTGCATTTCCCACAATCCGGAAAGCAATATGAAACTGGCTTCCGGAATCGCTCCGGTTCCCCAATTCCTGAAAGCAGGAATCACGGTCGGGCTGGGAACAGACGGATGCGCAAGCAACAACAATCTGGATTTGTTTGGGGAAATGGACACAGCCGCGAAACTGCATAAAGTCAGCACCCTTGATCCCACTGTCATGAATGCCCATACTGTGCTGAAAATGGCGACCATTGAAGGTGCAAAGGCCATCGGGCTGGGAGAGCAGATTGGTTCTCTGGAAATTGGAAAATCTGCGGATATGATTATTATGGATACAAATCAGCCGCATCTTACGCCCATGTATGATCCCATTTCGCATATTGTCTATGCAGCGCGCGGAAGTGATGTGCGGGATGTGATGATAAACGGAAAAATGCTGGTGAGAAACCGTCAACTGTGCAGGGTGAATCTGGTGAGAATTTTGGAAAAAGCAGCAGAAATCGGAAAAAGAATCTGTTAATGCAGGGTTCCTGTTTGATTTTTGGAATCAGTTGAAGTCTATGTTTTTTCCCGGCACATGATTCGGTGTCAGTGCCCTCCAGAGTGACTTATGCCAAATCAAAACGATCTGCCGATAATATTCCGCTTAAACCCTGAGAGTTTTCAGGCTCATCAGGGTTTTGCAAAAAAGACATTGGCGGAATATTCAGGTTTTCAGTGCAGGCTTATCATCTTCCAGCCTCAGAATATCCGCAAGTTCTTTGAGACCTGATATATGAAAATCCGCAGACAGATCCGGATTTTTAAAGGCCGCAAACACCACACCCGCTGCTTTTGCAGCGGTTTCATCCAACTGCGTATCTCCCACATACAGGGCCTGTGCGGGTGACAGACTGAAATGCCCCAGTATTTTAAGCAGTTCTTCGGGATGCGGCTTTGGATTTTCCACATCCAGAGCTGTCACCACCATGTCAAAATCATCTTTCAGATCAAATTCATCAAGCACCCGCGGCATTGTGTCTGTCCGGTTGGTGGCAATAGCTGTTTTATACCGGGGCCGAAGCCTTGTGAGAAGAGTTTTCAGATAAGGTTCCGGCTCCATAAGCGGTATAAAATCCCCATAGGGCATGATTTTGCGGAAAGCCTGCGCTGCAGAGTATTCCGCAGGATTTGGAAACAGACGGGCCAGGGAGCCATCTGCCGTGTACATATGAGCGTAGGCAAAATCCTGGTCCGTCATTTCCTCTTTTCCCAGATGCTGCAGGATGCGGTTGTAGTAGATGCGGTTGACACTGGCCGTATCAAACATAACACCGTCACAGTCCAAAATCACGGCTCTGATTTCTTTGACAATTGCCATCAGTTGGCCCCGGATTTTGCTTTTTCATCTGCTGTGTTCTGTGCCTGAGGTGAAGGCGGAGGATCAAAGATATTGCCGTAAACATTGATCTTCAGCTCCGGACGGACAGGACTGTCAGTTTTCAGGATGATATTATCCGCATACCGGATTTTTGCCTGTTTCAGATTCACAACTGTCAGCAGGTATTCCGTGACTGTTTCCTTCTGCACTGTTTCCATTTCCACCCGGATATTGTCCGGTTTCTCGGTTTTCACTTCAAGAATCTTGAAAGGATAGTCTGCCTGCGGGATAATGCTCACTTTGGATTTGATCTCATTTCCCACCTGGCCGGTCATCCGGATGCGGTTCGGACTGATGGTGACAAACTGTTTCACATTTCCCTGAATTGTCAGACCGATCTGTCTGCGGGCCGGATCCGGGTCGTTTGTGAACACAGTAATGTTTTTGGACAGTTTTCTTCCGCCATAACCTGTTGTATTAACTTTAATTTCAATTTTTCCCTCGCCGCCGGCAGGGATCTGCTTCGTAAAAGAAGCAAGTGTGCACCCTCAGCCGGTATTGACGCGTTCAATCTGCAGTTCCGCGTCCCCTTTGTTCTGAACCACAAAGCTGTGGATAACCTCATCTCCGTCCAGTACCGGTTCAAACTCATGCACTGCCTGGGGTGCAAGCGCAAGCGGTTTCTTTGCCTCCTCCCCTGCACCGAAACAGAGTGTTCCGGCAGACAGAAGAAGGAAAGTGATTATACTCCATGTTTTCATTTTCATAGCATTATGCTCCTTTTGCAACGATCTGTTTATACAAATTACAATGATGGGTAGTGGTGCAAATCTGTTGATCCAAAAATTCCCCTCCCCTGGTGGGAGGGGTCAGGGGAGGGGGATAATCAGTGATGTTTTCACCCTCCCCCTGCCCCTCCCTCAAGGGAGGGGAGACCTTATCAACGGATTTGACCCTCTACCCAATGATGAACCTGCAAAAAGCCGGAAAATCCGCATCAGTCTGAAAAACAAAGCATTTGCAGAAAACAGGAAAAACCGGCTTTTCACATATCTGTTAATTATAGTCCTCTTTCAGCAATTATTCAACCCGGTTTTAATATTTTTTTTCAGTTTTTCCCTGATTCCCGGTCAGTGTGCGGAAGCACCTCCACAGTTTCAGTCTGCGTTTCATTTTCCGCTCCGGTTCCGAATTCCAGTGCCCTGCCCTGGGAAGGCAGATTCGAATCCCTTGTCATTCGCGGCATGGTGGACATGGGCATGACATAGCGCATATTCTGGAGAACCTTTGCAAACAGTTCATTGACTTCCTTGTAAATATCGGTCGCAACAATGCCTTTCATCTGATCAGGTGTTTTATCCAGCATGACAGCCAGCATAATCTTGTCCACATGTTTCGGATTGTCTTTTAATATTCCGATAAGTGCCTGTTTTGCAGCGGTGGCCATCTGCAGTTTGTGCCATTCCGGTTTGATGGCCCTCACAATGTTTGTTGATTCATTCAGAACTTTTTCCACTTCTCCCAGCCCGCCCTCCTGGTGGGCCTTGATCAGAGACAGCATGAAATAGGATTCCATATTTCCCTGTTTGAGTTTTTCAATGGCCTCTTTTTTCACCTCGCTGAACACCACTTCCAACTGGCGTTCATTGATGTACTGCTCCACTTCGGCCTTGATTTGCATAAAGTGCTTTTTGCCCTGAAGCTGCAGTATCTCAAATTTTTTGCTGCTTTTGATTTCAGCCAGTTCATACTGTCTTTTTTCATGCCTGCTGATAAATTCCTCTTCAGCCTCAAGTCCGTTGCCCTCAAAAATAAAATCACCGATGCGTACCTCCACACTTATGGGATCAATAAAGCAGAGCAGACGGCTGCTGCCGCTGGGACTGTAAAGACGATCCCGCGTGGTTTCAATATGGTTTAAAATACCTTCCACATCCGCCTGAATCTGCTCCTGAATTTTATCCCAGTCCGCTTTTCCGTCTTTCAGATGCAGTTTATGTATTTTCTTGATAATTTCAGGTGGTTCAACCTGCAGGTACCCGATAAGAAAATCATAGTGGATTCTGTAATGCTCTGTCAGATGCTTTTCCAGTTTTTCCCTGAATTTTGCAGGATCAGCCTTTACATTCAGGCAGTATTCCACAATCATTTCAGAGAGAAAAGGTTCACTGCGGGTGCGGATGGTTGCCGCAGAAACATCAACATATTTTGCAAAAACATTTTTCAGCAGGTCTTCCATATCATCTTTTACAGTTTCCAGCATTGGAAGAAGCACTTTGCCGGAGCCTCTTTCCAGCACAGATTCTGTCTTTCTGATTTTTTCCCGTTTTATTTTCCGGACTCTGTCCTTGCTGTCCCAGTCTTTTTCCACCTCAACCTTTTCTTTCTGAACCTCAGAAACCCGGACTTCCCCGCTGCTCTGATCAATGGAAATTTCCCGGCCTGTTAGCAGAGGCCAGAGACTGAAAACCGCATTAAATGCGTCATCATTCAGGCGAAGGCAGAGAGCCTGCAATATGATCTGATTCGGGCCGTCTTTTTTTCCTTTGCCTTCCAAAAGACGGTCAATCAGGAAATCCCATGCTCTTTCTTCTGATTCTTCTTTCTCAAGGCGCCGGACCTCCTTCAAAATGGTTTTGGTTTCCTCACTTCCTGCCGCTTCCGGATTTTCAAACACTTTGTTTATGGAGTCCATTACCTTGCCGGATATTTCCTTATTGAAACTGTCCAGCGGCATCTCACACTGGGAATATGTGAAAATGCTTGGGAGACTGTCAATCACTTTCCACACATATTCAATTTCATCGAGTGATATTTCACGTTTGTCCCCTTTCCAGGGTTTGCGGTTAAGTCCCTCCAGAATGACAGCCACAGGATGACGAAGCTGGAAGCGTACAATCATTCCGCTGTCAGAACCGGGGCGGGGGATGGCTTTGATCAGGTTGAGTTCTGACTGCATCTGGAGAAAACGTCCCCGGCGCATGCCGTAAAAAGGGATTTCCTTTCCGTCAGGAACATAAACCACTTTTCCGTTTTTGAAATCAATATTGGTCACATATCCGGGATTGGGAAAAACACCTTTGAGTTCGTTTTCCAGTTTTCTGATTTCGCCCTGCCGTTCCTGCTCCAGTTTGGGATCATCCACAGCAAGGCAGGTGACAAAACGGTTGTTGCTGCGTGTCTGAATTTTATCCAGTTCAAGGGCCACATTGTATTTTATGGTCAGTTTATAGATAATCGGCTGAAAATCCAGGCCGCGGAGATCAAGTGGGGTTCTTTTTCCCGGAGCAGTGCTGAGATTGAGTATAAAATGAAAAGGGGGAAAGCGGCGCATCAGCATCTCAAAGTCACCTGTTATCACAGACATTTCAAGATACTGCGCTATAAATTTTTTCAGGGGGCGCAAAGAAAAAGGAAAAGAAAGATAAATATGGGCCTCAATATTGGGACGGAGCAGTTTTAAGGAAAAAGCCGTATTCAGATAGTCCTCATAGACACCGGCAAATGAGGGATGGCGGGCAATATGCAGATTTTTGAAAAGATATTTGAAAAAAGAAACCTTTTCATCCACCAATGCCCTGAACCCGGATTTTCTCCCCCCGACATTTTCCAGCCATATTCTGTAAAGTTCCTGGCCCAGTGTATGTTTCATTACAGACTTTTCTTCTTCTGTGGCCCAGAAATAGATATATTTTTTGACCCAGGGTCTGAGCGTTCTCCATATGGGAAACAGTTTTATGATCGAAAAATAAAAAGTATCCGCCCTTTGCTTAAATCCCTCAGACAGGGCCATAATCGAAGCCATTTTGTATGACTGGGCAATGGGGAAAAAAGCCCATCTTTGTATGAACTGTCCTTTGTCTATCTTATTGTCTGCCATAATGATGAATGTCTTTCAACGCAGTGTTTTTTAAAAAAGCAGCATAGGCATCCTGCCTGTGCTGCGGTTCATGAACAGGCAGGATGCCTGTTCTGCTAATTGGTCTGAAAAAATTCTTTCACATATTCTGCATCGCAGGGGAGGCATCCTGCCGCCCCGGAACCGGCAGGATGCCGGTTCTGCGGTGTGTTAAAAAATTTATTTGACAGACCGCCAATATCTGACTTATTCCTGCTCTCTGTGATGTTCGTTTTTGGGAAACAGCACATTGTTTTTATATGGGTATGCTTTGCATATACTGTCAATGGTATCAATCTTGGCTTCCAATTTGTTCAGATCATCTTTGATTTTCTGATTTTCATTTTTCAGGACTTCCAGCCCGGCCCGCAGTCTGTTTGAATCATCTTTTAACTGCCGGTTTTCATTTTTCAGTTCCTCCACATTTTTCTTTGCTTCATTGGATGAGGCACTGAGTATTTCCAAAAGTTCCCTGAGGGCCTTTTTCTTTTCCCCGGGTTCATCAGCCTCGGGTTTCAGGTTTTCCATATCCCGGATTTTGTTTTGGAGTCCGGTAATTTTTCCCTCATGCTCTTTTCTGATATTTCCGTATTCGGCCTTCAAATCAGCGCAGTGTTTCCGCAGTTCAAGGATTTCAGTCTGCAGAGCAGTGAATTTTTCCTCTGTTTTTTTACTGATGTCCTGATTTTCTGTGTGCAGGGGAGCCGGGGAATTTTCCGCTTCTCTGCTCTGCCTGTTTTTCAGGTCAGAGATTTCAGCCCTGAGTTCCCTGATAAATGATAAGATTTTATAGTCATTAAAACTTGCTGATTTTTCATCAAACACAGTTTGGGATTGTGACAAATCCGACAGTATTTCATCCATAATTTGTGCCTCTTTTTCTGTTTTGGAAATAGAAAAAACTTACTTCCTGCAAAGTCTGTCAGTTTTCAGATGTCATAGCGGTTCCGATATTTTTTCCTGCCGTGTCATTGCTTTCTTCCCTGTTCTGATTCGGCTGTGCTGAGGGACTGAAACTGCGGACAGTTTCCTGTGAATTTTTTCCCATTCTCAGATAATCCTCAATTTTCAGATCCCCTTTTGCAAAAGCCTCGGTCAGGGCTGAGGGAATTTTGGCTTCCTCCTCCAGATATTTTGACCTGGTTTCCAGCGCACGCACCTTTAGTTCCTGTTCTTTTCTTTCAGCCTGTGCCTGTGCGATTTCCTTTTCCTCCCTGGCCTGACTGATTTTCTTTTTTACACCGATATTCACTCCCACGGCAATGTCTGAAATTTCAAAAGACACTATTTCATAAGCCGTATGATCATCCATATCTTCCTTCCATACTGCGTCTGCAATACTTTCCCGGTCTTCCAGAATTTTCTGTTCGCTTTCCGCATTGCTGATGGCTGATAGCAAAGCCTGCGATGCCCGGCTCAGAATGGTTTCCTCTCCGGCTCCGCCCATTATCTGTTCCAGGTCGGTGCGGATGCTGATAACAGCCCTTGCCGAAACCTCAAAACCGTTACGGGTCACGGCAGTAACTTTTTCTGTGCGTATGATTCTGGGCTGAATCAGGGTTTTCACTGCCTCCAGAATGTCCCGGCCTGCGAGATCCACGGCGGCTGCGGTATGAAAATCAATGGATTCCCCTGTGTTGACGGCAATGCTCATGGCCTCCATGATCTTTCCCACATTGCCCCTGGCCAGCATGTGGGCGGCAATGGCATTTATATCAGTTTCCATCCCCATTTTGTCGGCCCTTATTTTATAATCCACAAGCTGCCCAATATCAATGCCTGAAGCTTTGTGGGATCTAAGGGTGCGTATATCCGCGGGGATATTTTCCTGCTTTGCCCTTACAGCGGTTTCCACAATCATTCTGGCATCATCCGGAACAGGAGACTGTGCCAGGGATTCCAGTTCTTCGGGAGAAACTTCCAGATGACCTTCCAATGCTCTTACCCTGAGTTCTGTGTAAAGAGCGGGATCGGTTCCCCGCATGCGCATCATCAGCAGGCGGCCAGGATTGACAAAAGACCGCAGAACCAGTGCACGGAGCCAGAAGGATTTTTTACGGTACAGATGATAAAAAAATCCGATAATCAGCAGCAGAAGCAGTATGATGACCGTGAGTATGCGTATGATATAAATTTGAACAGAATATTCCATGTGAAATTTTCCTGCTCAGGAAGGGGAGATATCCCTTGCCTGTATGCTGATTTCTTCGGGTATTTCCGGTTCTGAATCGCCAAGATTCATTTCCTGAAACCGCCGGGCAATGGGCATCAGCCGTCTTTCCAGAGATCCGAGGGTTTTGTTGTATCCTTCCACAGACTTGTTCAGATGTGTTTTCAGTTCTGCAAAATGTGCAAGGAATGTTTCCAGTCTACGGTACAGTTCCTGTCCCTGCTTTGCGATTTGAAGTGCGTTTTCTGTCACCTGATGCTGTTTCCATCCATAGGCCACGGCCCTGAGCAGCGCGATGAGTGTAACCGGAGTGCTGATTAGAACCCGCTGTTCCATTGCGTATTCCAGAATTTCAGGGTCATGGTCAAAGGCCGCACTCAGAAAACTGTCGCCCGGAAGGAACATGACCACAAAATCAGGGGCATTTTCAAACTGTTCCCAGTATTTTTTCCGGCTGAGATCACGTATCCGGCTCCGCATGGCTTTGGCATGCTCCTCCATTTTGCGTTTGTGCTCATCCGGTCTGTCTGTTTCTGATGCTTCCAGATATGCCTGCAGAGGCACTTTGGCATCCACAGGCAGAATCCCTGCATTGGGCAGATGAATGATCATGTCCGGTCTTCCCCAGTCAGTTCCGGCCTGTTCTGCAAAGTCAACATGCCGAATCATGCCGGACATCTCCACGACCCGGCGCAACTGGATTTCTCCCCATCTGCCACGGACTGTGGAAGATTTTAATGCCTGACTCAGGGTGATGGTGGCAGCTCTGATTTCCGTATGCGCACGGGACAGATTTTCCAACTGCTCTGTGAGCCCCTGATATGCACCTTCCCGTTTCTGCTCCAAATCCCGGACATGGCCTTCAAGCAGATGCAGATTTTCCCGCACCGGATCAAAGAGGTTCTCCAACTGGGCTTTGTGTGTGTTCCAGTCTCCCTTTGTCTGACGGAGAAGCGCTTCAACCTGTTCCTGTGCACGGGAAGCAAACAGTTCGGAATTTTTCTGCAGAGTCTGACCGGCCAGTGCGTCAAAGGCTTCCCGCATCTGATTCCGTGCCTGTTCAATCCATTGAATTTTTTCTCCGTCAGATATGCGTATCTGCTCCAACTGGGCTATCCGGATTTTCAGATTCCGGTTTTCTGTCTGCAATCCGTCATAAGCAGGTTCCAGAGTCTGCAGTTTTCCGGACAGTGCCTGTTTTTCTGTTGTCACCTCGGCCAGCCGGACGCTCAGCAGTTCTCTTTCTCTCTGGGCATTGAAACGGCACCAGAGCCAGGTGAAAATACCGCTGAGAGCGACTGTGATGCAGAGCAGGAGGAGCGGATGGCTGTATGAAATCATTTTCGGGTTCCGGGTTTCAGGTTTTTCATGCGGAATTTATGGATGCTGCGGACTTTGTCCTGACAGCGAAAATCTGAAATCTGAAACCTTATTAACTGTTTTTGCGTTCATAAACAGCCACGTCCGCGCAGTGCGGATGAATTTTGAGCAGTTCCAGAAAAAAGACCCTGCTGCCATATTCAAAAGGCCGGGTTGTGCCTTCCTCCATTTCGGAAAAACGGCGCAGGCCCAGACGCGGATGAGTTACATCAATCACTGCCCGTCCCGGTGAATTTGGTTCATCCGGAGGATAAATATCCACCAGCCTCACAAGAAGCTGGGGGGACAGGAAGTGAACTGTGTTCTGCCGGTTTTTGCATATGGTTTTGGAGGAAACAGCATTGTTTTCCATCATACTCAGGGCGTTGAGTTCCTGACTTGTCAAAAGATTGTCAGGTATGGCAAAAGCAGGACTGATTTCCTCTTTTACCGTTTCAGTTTTAGGCGGCTCAGTTTTAGGCGGTTCGGTTTTAGGCGGCTCAGTTTTAGGCGGTTCAGTTTTAGGCGGTTCGGTTTTAGGCGTTTCAGTTTTAGGCGGTTCGGTTTTAGGCGGTTCGGTTTTAGGCGGTTCGGTTTTAGGCGGTTCGGTTTTAGGCGGTTCAGTTTTAGCCGTTTCGGTTTTGACCGGTTCAGTCTTTTTGCCTCCCGCTTTGTTTTTGGCAAGTAGCATGATAATATTATTCAGTTTTTGGGCAACCGGATATGCTTCTTTCATCGGATAGGGTTTCAGTCCTGCTTTCAGTTCTTCTGCTTTATCTGTAAGATCCTTTCGGTCTGAATCGGATATTCTGCTTCCCTGTATTTCTATGTAGTCTGTAATTTTATCAGTCATTTTTTCAAGATAATCCATAACAGCTTCCGTATTTTTCACTTCCCGGGTTTTTATGGCCTGTGCCAGATCATTGATAAGCTCCCCCAGTTTTTTTGTAACCGGAGCCACGTCTTTTCGTGAATAAATTTCTGCAAAATCTGTAAGCTGCTTTATCTTTCCAATTATTGCGGGTTCGGGATTGTCATTGATAAAACTTATGAGTATATTCAGTTTTTCGGCAACCGGATAGGCATCTTCCATCAGATACAATTTCAGGCTTTCTTTCAGATTTTCTGTTTTCCGTGTAAGATAACTTTTTTCGGAATCAGCCATTTTATCCCTTTGTATATTTATACATTCCATTATCTTATCCGTCATTTCCCCCAAATCTTTCATTACTTTTTTTGTATCCTGTATTTTATTCCTTGTTATGGCATCAGCCAGTTCATCAAGAAGTTCCCCAAGTTTTTTCGTAACCAGAGATGTGTCTTCCTGTGAATACATTGCCGCAATATCCGTAATTTTGGATATTATATCAGCAATATTTTTCGAATTTTTGGATTCCGTTTCTTTTTCAGTTTCAGCCGGATTGTATGGGTGGCTTACTGAAGAACCTGTCGCAGATTTTGTTTCTTTTTCAATCCCGGTTTCAGCCGGATTGTCCGGAATTTTTTCTGAAGAAACTGTTGCAGATTTTGTTTCCTCTTTTGTTTCGGTTTTTCTGCATTGCATAATAAAAAGCAGATATAACAGCATGACAACAATAGCCACTGATAAAATGAGAATCTTTCCCCGTATAGAGTCCGGTTCATCTGCTCCGTTTTTATTATCATCACCCATGATGCAAGCCTCCGCTTATTATAAATGATCCGATAGAAGTTAAAAAAATGTTTGTACGAAAAAACTGATGGTTTAGGAGTTACGCAGTTGAATTTTAACATTTTGACTTCTATAGATGCAGATACTGCACTGCACAAATTTGCTTATATAGAATCAAATATTTGAAAACCAACTGCGCAATTCATAGTATTTTTGGATTACAATTCTTTTAAAATTACGAAATCAAAATTTATATCTTGGACAGCAGTTCCTGTGTTTTCTTTTCCAATTCATTTTCAGCAGGTGCTTTTGCGTTTTCACCGCTTTCCTGCGGATTTTTGGAAGCCGTATCCGCTGTTTTCTGCTCTGTCGGAGGAGGCGCTTTTGGCGCAGATTCTCCGGCCTGAACAGCAGTTTTCTGTTCTGCCTGCTGAGGAGTTTTCGGCGCATCCTGAGAAACGGATTTCGGAGACGGAGCAGGTTCAGAAGGTGTTTTTTCTGTATTTTCCGAAGGCGGAGCAGCATCTGTCTTTTTCGGAGCAGGGGGGATATTCGGCACTATTTTATCCAGCCTGTCGGAAATATCCGATAAGTTTTTCTGATGCAGTCTCCTGATTTCTTCCAGCATAGATCTGACCGGTGCAGTGTATGCTTTGATCTCGTAAAATTTCTTATATTCAGCCCTGATGTTTTTCCCGTGCATACGCAGATTTTCAATCATTTTGCACAAATCATTGAGCCTGATCTGCATATCCTGATTCAGAGTGTTACGGTTATTTTCATAAAGTTTATCATGCACATTATTGATATCTTTCACTTTTGCTGACAAATTTTCAATTCTTTCGGACAGCGCATCCAGCATGTTATGCATTTCCTGATCCAGCAGGGTGAGTGAATCCCCCGATAAATTGACGGAAAGAGAAGTTATCTGCCCGGAAAGTTTCTCCACAGATTTCTGAATTCCCTGAATCGGGTCACTTTTGCTGAGGAGTTCCAGCGTTTTGGCCGGTATCGTGTCAATATTTTTGTTCTGTGCGGAAACCGGTTCCACTTTTCCGGGAGGCGGTGGATTTTCCGGCGGAGACGGCGGTTTGGGCCGTTTCTGCTTTTTTTCAAACTGATATACTTCCCAGTATATCAGGGTAAGCATAACAACGACGATAATGACAATGAAAGTGAAAAAATCACTTAAAGTCAGCATACTGTTCATTTTTTAACCCTCCCTGCCCCTTAAACCGGTTTCAGGTTTTACCGCCAGCCGGTTCCGACACTGCCGCCTTCTCCGAGCCATTTGCGTACCGGCTCTGTTTTTTCAATTTTGACTGATCCCACAGCTATGATTCGTCCCCTCCGGGTTTCGATCATACGGAGATTGAGATCTATGAAATCTGCGGTTTCTGTGGTGACACCGGTTTCGATGATATCCAGATGATAGATTCTTCCAAGCTGCTGCGCCAGGTTCTGATCCACAATGGTGGGCCTCTGCTGATTTTCAAACCGCAGTTCCCGCAGAATATCTTTGATGAGAAAGCGTTCCACAATGCTCAGATTCCTGGAAATATCAGGCTGCAGAAAAGAGAAGGTGAGAGTTTTTTCCGTAATATAATTGTGAAATTTTGTAACAGTTCTCCGATCTATGTCTGAAATTTCCAGAAAACCCACCTTGTATTTTCCCAGATGAAAGCCTTTGAATTCAGGTTTCAGGGTGCTGGTCATCTGCCGGACGGCCTGCAGGATTTTTTCATCCAGCAGGGTCTCGAAGGTGTATCCGCGCAGCATTTCTTTTTCCACCTGCCGGAGATTTTCCTCATCCCAGGAACTCAGGTCCGCCGGGGGAATATCTTCCACATCCGGGCGCAGACAGCCGGAAAGGAAAATCGTAAGAATCAGGGGCAAAACAGTCCTGCGGATGATATTTTTCATTGATGCTCCTTAAGTTGTGCGGTAAGGCAGTCTGTGAAGGCCCATTGTCCGAAAACGCAGAAAGCGGAATCAGAAGCGGACCCGAAAACCTATATAACCGGAGCCATCGCTCTTGTCCCAGTCTTCACCTTCTTTGTCAAATTCCATCATGACATAGCGGTATCCCAGAATAATCGCACTCCGTTTGTTCTGGGCGAGATTGATATTCAGCCCGAACCGGGATTCCATAAAACTGACGCCGTCCCCAAATGTGAGGGGCTCAGGAGACATGCTCAGTTCTCCGAATATGTCCAGATCTATATACCGGTCATAGCCGAACTCAATATAAGGCAGATTGTATTCGGTTTTTATCATCAGAGCAACAGCCCCGATATCCTCTTTGAGATCGTATTCCTCGCTTCCCCCCAATACACCTTTCAGACCGATATCCAGACAGAGTTTCTGATTCAGCATGAGATTTCCGTATGCAACCTCGGTGCTGATCATATAAAAATCCTTGTCACTGGTCATACCGCCCAGCCCGAAAAAAACACTGTTGGGAAGAATGGGTATGCGCAAACCCAGACGTCCCTCAAAAGAGGAAGAATTGCCATTTATTTCAATGGAATATCTTGGATAACGATCCGGAAGCCTGGCCGGATAAATCCCTGTCCGGTTATATGAGGAGGGCGGCGGGTAGGCTGTGGACGGATTGCTGTATCCGGGCTGACTGCCTGAACCCGGATCATAGGGATAAGAGCTGTCCGGATAGGAGGAAGGGGGAGGAGCTCCCTGGTCGGGTTCTTCCTCTGCCGGATCATACTGATACTGCTGCCCCAGGGCTGTTCCGCATATGATGCAAAAAAACAGAAAAACTGCAAAAACAGAAACTTTTTTCATACCTGTCTCCTTATCTGAAAAATCCTGAAAGCGTTTTTTGTCCTGTGTTTCATCTGTATTGACAATCCCTTATGCGGGATCATAATAATATTTCTTTTTCACTGCCGGAGCCGGGGGAGTTGCAGATTTTTCCTTCGCGGGCTTATCCTTTGACGGATCATAATGATACTGCCTGCGCCGGTTCCCTGAACATGAAAAGGATATGCAGCACCATATAAAGAGAATAAGCAGTATAAGGCATATGTTCCGGATTCCCGATTTCGCTGTGCCGCCCCTGAAAAAAACGAATTCCATTGCTTCCACCTCATTTCTTTGAAAAAATGAAGCATTACATCTGTGATTCAAATTCCTTTACAAACGCGTCATCCTCCGGAGGATTTGGAAAAAGCAATGTCCAATTTTTTTTCTTTTTCTGCAGTATGTTGTGATTGATACTGCCGTCAGATTCTCTGGGTATTTTGTCTTTTTCGACAAAATCCACCCACCTGGGACGCAGATAATTTGATATACGGTTGTTTTCCTTTATTTTGTTATATACAAACCGTATAATCTCTTTGGCCTGTTCAGCCGAAGGGGGATATCCGGGTTTGAGCATGACATATGCAACGGAGTTTTCAGGCGGGCCGGTTACCCGGGAGTCTGCCACAGCCTTATGCTCATTGATGATTTTCCGGACTTTCTGCTGCATGACACTGCCCCCGCCCACCTTGATCAGATAGGCCTGATCCACAAATTCCATGTTTTTGGAATACATGCCGGGTGAAATCCAGTTGGCATCAATTTTGTCTGCAACATATTCTATGATTTCCTTCGCCAGATCACCGGAGGCCTTTGCATCAGGATTGAGAACCACAAAGGCATAGGGTTTGATGAAATTGTCCGCATCCCGGTGACCCACCACCGCGCATTCACTCACATCCCTGTGACTGATGATAATTTCCTCCAGTTTTTCCCGCTGTTCCGCTGTCACCAGTCCGCCTATCTGCAATTCTGTGACTTCTCCGGGAATATCCAGAAAAGTGATGTCTGAGCGGGGCATAAAATTTTTCAGGGTTCCGGTGCGCTGCTCCAGTATTCTTCCGTTGGTCAGCATCAGCGCAAGAATCGGGGTATACAGGGTCAGCAGTATCAGATTTCTGTGCGTGATTTTTGTAAAATAGATACTCTGAACAGCCGAAGGTTTTTCACGGGATGCCCATGACAGGAGCACGACAAGAGCGATGGCCACTCCGGTAATCATAAAAAAGGAATATTCCGGATTTGCCTTTTTTGTGATTTCCCCTATGTCAATGTATGAGGCCGTGATCACAGACAGAATCAGCATGTAAACCCCAAGCAGCTTGATAAGTTCAAAACTGTCCAACTGATTGTCGTCTTTGAAATAGTTGTTCAGCAGCTTGTAAAGAAGATACATCAGAACAATGACTGCCCAGGAAATGACTGTGTCAATGTTCACATGGAAATAGAATTTGTCGTTTAACTGGCGAAGGATATAACCTGCGCGCTGAATATAAATCATGCCTGTGTCTCCGGTTTTTTTTATAATGCACAGTCCGGGTGGAGTGAAAATCAGTCTGTGCCCTTATGTCCTTTAAAATTGAATGCCCGGCAAATCAGGAGAGCTGAAAACAAATATATGCCCGGTGTCAGAGACTTGACCGGACTGCCTGGAGTCTGTCTGCATAAAATAACATATCATGCTGTTTTGTCAAAATTAAATTCATGGACAGACTTTTTTGTGTTCTTTGTGTCCCTGAGGATAAATCAGGCAGAACAAACCCGGACAAAACACTGCTGTCTGCTGAATAGTATAAACCGGAGATTTTGTCAAACAATGAAGATAAAAAGAAAGAGTATTTTTTTTGCAGGAAGGGGCTGGCAAACAAAGAATATTCAGGTTTCAATGGGGAAAAAATGTTTTTTCCTGAGACACACCAGCGTTTTATGGAACCGGGGAATGGAATTTGTCTCAGGATATTTCACATTCCCCTGTTACGGTCAGATTGTCCCGGTGAATGACCTCGTCATAGGGTTTCTGGCCCAGCCGGTCTGCAATCTGATCCGTGCGCAGTCCCATTATTTTCCGTATATCAGCGGAGCTGTAATTCACCAGTCCCACACCCAGCACCTCACTGCTTCCGTTTCTGAATTCCACGGCAGCGCCCATGCTGAAATCGCCCTCCACATCCGTGATGCCGATGGGCAGCAGGCTTTTTCCCCTTTCCAGGATGGCCTGCACCGCGCCGTCATCAATCCGGATCATGCCTTTGGGCTTTACGGAAAAGCCGATCCAGCATTTGCGGTTTGCCATTTTTTCCTGTCTGGGGGTGAAAAAAGTGCCATGCTCCTCTCCTGCAAAAAGCCGAAATAGAATATCCTCTTTGCTTCCCCTTGCAATGACCATGGGAATTCCCGCAGTGCTGACCTTGCGCGCTGCCCTGATTTTGGTGAGCATTCCCCCGGTTCCCAGGGTTCCGGGTATGGCACTGGCACAGTTTTCAATTTCTCTGCGTATGGTGTCCACAACCGGAATCAGCCGGGCATCAGAACTGATGCGGGGATCTTTGTCATACAGGCCGTCAATGTCGGTCAGGTTGATAAGCAAATCCGCATTCAGCAGAAGTGCTATCATGGCAGAGAGATTGTCATTGTCCCCGAACTTGATTTCTTCCACGGAAACCGTGTCATTTTCATTGATTACAGGCACGATTTTCCATGAAAGAAGGGTGTGCAGGGTGTTGCGTGCGTTCAGATACCGTTTGCGCTGGTACAGGCCGTCTCCGGTCAGAAGAATCTGGGCCACCTTTTTGCCGTACTGCTCAAAAGCCTTTTCATACTCCATGATCAGCCCGGCCTGTCCCACAGCCGCGACAGCCTGTCTCTGGGGGATTTCATCAGGACGTCTGGCAAGACCGAGTTTTCTGAGTCCCGCAGCCATTGCCCCGGAAGAAACCAGAACTATCTCCAGCCCCCTGTCCATAAGTCCGCAGATCTGCCGGCTTATGGAATGCACAACTTCCAGGTTCAGTCCCCTGTCTTTGGTGAGAACATTGCTGCCTGCCTTGACCACGACGCGCTTTGCGGATGCAAAACAGTCTTTGCGTATGATTTTCTGTTCACTTGCCATTGTCTTCAGAATGTCTGTCCGAATGTTCAAAAATATCTTCAAGAACCTTCTGCACACGGTATTTCAGTTCTTCAACCCCATGTCCAGCGGCCGCGGATATGCTCATGAATTCGGGAGCACCCGGAGTCATGCGGAAAAGTTCGGCTGCCACATCCGCACCGGAAATATCCATTTTGTTCAAAATCACGATCTGCTTTTTTTTCGCAAGTTCAGGACTGTAGGCCGCAAGTTCCCGGTTGATGGTTTCATAGCGGGAAAGTGGCTGATCCGGATCAATTTCCGCAGCGTCAATCAGATGCAGCAGAATGCGGGTCCGTTCAATATGCCGCAGAAACTGGATTCCCAGACCGGCTCCCGTATGTGCTCCTTCTATGAGTCCCGGAATATCTGCCACCACAAAGGGTTCACCACGGTCAGTCTTTACCACGCCCAGATTCGGGCTCAGAGTGGTGAAGGGATAATCGGCCACTTTGGGTTTTGCGGATGATATGGCACTGATAAGGGTTGATTTTCCCGCGTTGGGAAAGCCGATGATGCCAACGTCAGCGAGAATTTTGAGTTCCAGTTTCAGGCTGAAAAACTGTCCGGGTTCTCCGGGCTGGGCAAAACGCGGGGTCTGACGGACAGAGGTTTTGAACCGCGCATTTCCCTGTCCGCCCCTTCCTCCGGCAGCCACTGTGAATATTTCATCTTTTTCGGTGAAATCTTTGATAATTTCACCTGTTTCCGTATCTATTACCAGAGTACCGGGAGGAACTTCCAGAATCAGATCCTCCCCGCCTCTGCCGCTTTTCTGCTGTCCCAGGCCGTTTCCGCCCTTTTTGGCCTCAAAATCCCTTTTGAAGCGGAAATGATGCAGGGTGCGTTTACGGGAAGATGCAGCCAGGATCACATCTCCGCCTTTGCCGCCATCTCCGCCGTCAGGTCCGCCTCTGGGAATAAAACGCTCGCGGCGGAAACTGACGCATCCCCGCCCCCCATCCCCGGCGCGAACCGTAATCAGTGCTTCGTCAATGAATTTCACTGTGCATACACACTGACTTTTTTACGGGTCTTGCCCAGCCGTTCATAGGTGACAACACCGTCAATTTTGGCAAACAGGGTGTAGTCCTTTCCGCACCCAACATTGGTGCCCGGATGGATTTTTGTACCCAGCTGGCGCACCAGCACGTTTCCGGCCAGCACCTTCTGTCCGCCGTAACGTTTGATCCCGCGGCGCTGGGAATTGCTGTCACGCCCGTTTCGCGAGCTGCCTGCTGCTTTCTTATGTGCCATTTTTCCTGCTCCTTATTCTGTTTTACGCGGCATCAGCCTGCACAGATTCTGCCATTTGGCTTTTCTGAACCAGTCCTGCGGACATGCCGCTGCCGATACGGTCAATCTGAACTGCCGTATAGAACTGACGATGCCCAAGTTTCCGCCGGTACCGCTTCCGTCTCTTGAATTTGAAAACAATGATTTTTTTGTTTTTGTCCTGTTCGACAATATGGCCTGCCACACTCACGTCATCGAGCATGGGCTGGCCAATTCTCAGGTTTTCGCCATCCGAAAACAGCAGGACTTTGTCAAAAGAAACCGGGTCGCCCACATTGCCGGGGAGTTTTTCCACCCGGAATATTTCACCTTCCCGAATCTTATATTGTTTTCCGCCCGTACTTACCACAGCGTACATATTACCTCCTTTGATCAGACTCAGTTTTCATGGGATCACAAAATTTTGGAATATTGACTGTTTTTTTAATTTTGTCAAGGAAAAAATGAAATCATCCTCGGGATCTGCCGCCAATGACCGTAAATTCCACAGAATCATAATTTCCGCCCAGGTCCATGGCTGTCAGCTGATAACGTCCGGCCTGCCTGAACTGCCAGGGAACCGGAACACCTGCCGGGGATCGGGCTATAAGTTCGCCGTTGAGCAGCCAGTACAGTTCCTCTCTGCCTCCGGATGCCTGGAGAATCAGGGAGGGAAGCCGGGTTTCCGCTCCAGGGGGACGGAAAACCGTATTGGGCTCAATTCCCATAATGCGGATATTCTCCCCCTGTGCGGATGCCGGTTTTCCGCACACAGGATCTATTCTCGAAATCCGGGATTTCTCACGGATCCGGGGCGGCAGCCAGGGATGTGCCGCCCCGGGCCAGCGGGCAATTACTTTTCTGACCGGGTTTGCAACAGGGCATCCGGATTCCACACGCAGACCGTTACGCGGATTTATCCATACCGTAACCGGATTTGACTGCCAGATGCGCTCACTCCGATCCGGAAGTGTCGGGGGAATCACATGGTCAAGAACCCACGCGCTGCGCAGTTCATGGCAGAGGGGATCATCGGTTCCTGACGGTGCAGTGCCCAGCGGCCAGCAGATT
Organism: Desulfococcaceae bacterium; assembly: GCA_050180235.1. Classification (GTDB taxonomy): domain Bacteria; phylum Desulfobacterota; class Desulfobacteria; order Desulfobacterales; family Desulfococcaceae; genus JAABRU01. The sequence goes on along the minus strand of JBFXEJ010000011.1, from coordinate 73,083 downwards.
TCTTTCCGGCTCACGGTGTCCGGTATCCTGTGCGGGGAGCCGAACCCGCGGGGCAGACTGTCCACAATGCGGAAAAGCAGGGGCGCCGCAGTAACCCGTCCGTACTGTCCCGGAGAGGGAGTGCCATCGGGTCTGCCAACCCAGACACCTATGGTATAGCGATCTGTGACCGCAAGAGTCCAGGCATCCCGGAATCCGTAACTTGTGCCTGTTTTCCACGCCGCCTGCCGGGACCTGTCCAAAGAAAGCTGCCCTCCGGGCAAATCAGGCCGCGGGTTTTCCTGCAAAATCTGCCTGACAATATAAGCCGCACCCGGGCTGAGAAGACGGCGCTCGGCCAGAGGCTGATCCTGTGTAAAGCGCAGGGGCCCGCTCAGTCCGTTCCGGGCAAAGGCTGTATAGGCACTGACCATATCTTCCAGAGAGGTTCCCACACCGCCCAGAATCATGGCCAGGTTGGGCGTCTGAAAAGGGGGATAGCGCAGACGGATTCCTCCCTGACGCAGCCGGGTGTCAAAATATTTGGGCCCCAGCCTTTCCATCAGATCCACCGCAGGCAGATTGAGAGAACGGCGCAAAGCTTCTGCAGCGCTTACCGGGCCGGTGAAATGGCGGGTGAAATTGTCGGGCCGGTATCCGCTGAAGGAAAACGGCGCATCTGTCATCAGGCTTTCAGAATGAATCAGCCCCTCCTCCATTGACATGGCATACAGAAAAGGCTTGAGTGCGGAGCCCGGAGAACGGAAAGCCTGCACCATGTCCACATGGCCGAAGCGGCTGTTGTCCAGAAAATCCGCAGATCCCGCATAGGCTTTTACAGCCAGACTGCTGTTTTCCGCCACCAGCGCGGCTGCGGACGTATGCGCAGGTGTCGTGGCAATGAATGCCCGGATCAGTCCTGATACAGTTTCCTGCATCAGGGGATCAATACAGGTGCGTACCGGAGCCGAAGGCTTGGCTTTTTTTCTGAGCCGTTCTGCCAGAAGCGGGGCTTTCATGGGACGGGGATCAAATCGCGGCATAACTTTTTCGATTTTGGCTTCCGCAACAGTTTTTCTGTCCCATATGCCAAATTTTGCCATGCGATCCAGAACTTTGTTCCTGCCTGCCTCGGCTCTTTCCGGATGACGGTCAGGCCGCATCCGGCTGGGAGACTGGGGCAGCACAGCCAGCAGTGCCGCCTCCGCGTGACTCAGTTCTGAAGCGGCTTTCCCCAGATAGGCAAAGGAAGCAGCCTGCACACCTTCCACAGGGCCGCCAAAAGGGGCATAGTTGAGATAAATGCCAAGAATTTCATCTTTGGAAAAACGGAATTCGAGTTGCAGAGAGCGGAACATCTGCTGCATTTTTCCTGCAAGGTTTTTGGAGTGCGGATGGAGAATCCTTGCGGCCTGCATGGTCAGTGTGGAACCTCCGGACAGCATCTGTCCGGTGCGAAGATACTGTCCCGCAGCCCGGAAAATGGCCAGTGGATTGACTCCCGGATGCCGGCGGAAATAACGGTCTTCATAATGAATCAAAGCCTCCAGATACAGGGGGGAGACTTCCTCAGGCTTTACAGGATAACGCCATACGCCCCGTGAATCCGGAAAACTCCGCAAAGGGCTGCCATCCTCAGCCACTACGGTAACTGCAAAATTTTTCTCATTTTCCGGCAGAGACAGGGGAAAACAGGAATTGAGGAAAAGAAAGGAAACAAAGGCATGGGAAAACCATGAAATGAAAAAAGCAGGCATACAGAAAAAATAAAGCCGCACGCGGATCCCCAGTATTCGGCATTCTGAATTCATCTTTCATTCCTGCGCCCTTTTCACTCACTGTTTCTCTGTTCTGAAAAATGGAACACTTCGTAAATTTTCACATCAGCATCCCCTTTTTTCCAGCAGTCTTTGCGCATTCCTCCCTTCTGGCAGAGATGGGACAGAAAAATTTCCGGGTCAGGAAGCTGTTCCCAGACCTGGGGCAGAAATGTGGATCGCTGTGCTCCTTTTGAAAGAATCACCCCGTGCACCCCGGGTTTCAGTTTTGCCTTCAGGTCATCCCCGTCTGTGTAAGGCAGTGGCTCCGGAACTGTCAGCACACTGATTTCAATATCAATATCCGGCAGTTCTTCTGCTGTGACAGGCGGAAAGCGGCTGTCATGGAATGCGGAATGCAGCGCATTTTCCCTTACCGCGTCTGCCAGAGGCTGAACCGGCTCAAGAGTTCCGATGCATCCTCTCAGCATTCCTTTTTTGTGAAGGGTGACAAAGCATCCCTGCTTTTCCCGGATTGCGGCAGAAAGAGCCGGTGAGTCTTCCGCATGGGTTCCGGGCATCAGTTTTGAGGCGATCACGGAACGCGCCATTTTCAGCAGATATTTCCTATCTTCCTCTTTCAGTTTTGACATAATTTTCAGCCTCCGGTTCTGATCGTTTCTGTCCAGGCCCTGTGCTCAGCAAACTGAAAAATCCATTCCACGCCCTTAGAAGTTACGCAGTTGAATCCGCAGTTTTCTGTTTAAGGCGATTTCCATGAAAAAATGTACCATCACATTGTAGGGTGGGCACGGCTTTCTGTGCCCACCGTTTCAGCAGGACGGCGGGCACAAAAAGCCGTGCCCGCCCTACTAAAAACGTTATAATCAAAAACGTTATAATCATTAATGGAAATCACCTAACCGCAAAGTGCGCAGAGGAAAACGCAAATCTGTGCGCGAAGATATTTCAGAACTTTGCGTTTTTTGCGGAAAACTTTGCGCTCTCCGCGGTTTTTTTTCAGAAGCAGAAAATCCTGCTGCTTAACTCCTGTCCCTGTAAAAGCGATATGAAATTTTCATCTGCCGCACATGATTGAATGAATACGCAAAAAGTCCGAAATGCTGTTTTTCCCTGATTACGGCAAAAGCCGGAGTCACGGAATTTGTGACTTTTTACAGGTATATCATTATTTATTTTCGCAAAAAAGCCCACCATATGAAAAAAATAAAACCGGCCAGGGAAAGAATGCACAGGGTATAAGACATCCAGTCAACCGGCTTTTCAGCAATGCCGTATTCATTGACTTTACCCACCTTATGCTTGCAGGAAAAGCATATTTCATCATTAAGTCCCAGTACAACGGAACAGTACGGACATTTTTTGATTGAAAACTTCTTTTTTTCCATATCCGTAATCCCTTTCACACTGTTTTCAGTTTTCCCTGACCGGACAGCATCCGGGCTCCTCCGGTCAGGATGAAAATGCCGGAAATTCCATCAGTTCAGCAGGTCTTCCTGTTTGGTGATTTTGCTTTTTACCCTGAGCTGCGTAATCCATGTCTCAAAGGTTTTGTACTGCTTCTGCCGCAGCAGTCTTTCTCTGACAGAGGCTTTTTCCTTTTCAAACGCAGTTGCATCCGGCAGTTTCCTGTCTTTAAAGCGGATCACATAATACCCGTTTTTCCCTTTCAGCGGCGTTTCCGGAAGCGGGTTTTCTTTGGAGAGAAGAAAGGCCGCCTGGGAAATTTCCTGCTCATATCCGATCTGGGGAATGGGCTCGTTGCGTTTGAAAAAACCTGTGGCTGCAAAAACAGGTTCTCCGCTTTTCTTTTCTCCGTTTTTTTCCGCACCCGGATCATTGGCGGCAGCTTTGCCTGCACCGGTTTTTTCTTTCCTGTCAGTACTGTTTTCCGCTGTTTTATCTCCGGAGGTTCCGGCTTCATCCTTTACCGGTTCTGCTTCAGACCCGGCATTTTTTTCCGCATTGCGGTCTGTGTTTTTCAAATCGGCCAGAAAGGACTGTGCATCTGCTTTGGCTTTTTCCTCCTGCCTTTCGCTGATCAGATCCGCACGCACCTTTTCCTTTACATCTTCCAGAGGAGAAACTGCGGAAGGAATTTTTTCTGTCACCTGTATAATATAAAAGGCATCTCCCATGTCCTGCACCGTGCTGATCTGCTTTTCCGAAAGTGCAAACGCTGCAGTGGCAAACTGACCGGGATTTTTCACTTTTTCCGGCCCTTTTCCGCGGGTGAATAACTCTGTTTCCAGAACTTCCAGTTTGCGGATCTGCGCTTCCTTTTCCATATCATCGCCTTCGGGAATGGCATCATACAGAGCTTCGGCCTCATCATAGGCCAGGGCTTTGGCTTTTTCCTCAGCGAGCTTTCTGCGGATATCCTCTTTCACATCCTCCAGTTTCTTTTCAGATGCCTCATTGACCTTTTCCACTTTGATGATATGCCAGCCAAACTGTGTGCGCACCGGTTCGCTGATTTCCCCTGCCTTCATGGAAAATGCTTTGTCTGAAAAAGGTTTGACCATAGCATCTTTTTTGAATTCCCCCAGATGACCGCCCTGACCTTTGCTGCCCGGATCTTCGGAATATTCATTTGCCAGTTGTGCAAAATCCTTTCCCTCTTTGGCCATTTTCATGACCTCTTCGGCCTTTGCCCTTTTCTTTTCCGCTTCCTCTTCCGCTGCACCGCTGTCGAGTCTGAAAAGGATGTGGCTGGCCCCGACAGTTTTTTCAACTTTGAATTCATTGGGATGACTTTCAAAGTATTCTGAAATTTCCGTATCCTCCACTGTCACTTTGTCTGTGAAATCCGCATACCGGAATTCCGCATACCGGGCTTTGGTTTTTTCCTCTGTTTTATAGGATTCCTTGTTTTTTTCATAATACTGGGAGATATCCTCATCCGAAGGACTGATGTCCGTATATTTTTTCGGATCAAAGACAGCATATTCAACATCCGCGGAGGCATTGTTCCACTTATACCATTCCAGTGCCTCGGCATCAGAGACCTTTACCGTATCCAGAATAAAGGCCCGAAGTCTTTCGCTGAGCATGGAATCCCTCTGCCCGGCCTCAAATTCTTCGGCAGTGAGCCGGTTAAGGCGCAAAACCCGGTTGTACATATCATTGTCAAATGCTCCGCTGTTCTGAAACGCTGGAACTTCCATGATGGCTTTGGCAAGTTCCGCATCGGAAATCCGGAAATCAAGTTTTGCAGCTTCCTGACGCAGCAGCATCTGATCAATGAGACTGTCCAGGGCTGTCTGCTTCAGATTGAGCATTTTGAGCATATTTTCGTCAAGTTTCCCGCCAAACCGCTGACGGTACTGCTCAACCATATTGTTATAGGTTTTTCTGTATTCATCAACTGTAACGCCTTCTCCGTTCACCGTTGCGATCTGCGTCATACTTTGGGACTGGAAATTGCCCACACCCCAGAAAATGAACACCACGACAATTGCACCGAGAATGATTTTAATCAGCCAGCTTCCCGCATTATCCCGCATTAACCTGAGCATCTGTGTCTCCTCTTTTTTTATTGATACAGATTTTTCTGTTTTTACCGGGGCTGATGCCCGAAAAATGACAACAGCCTGATATTTCATGACTTATAATTAAAACTCCGTATTTTATTGATTCATAACGCTTTTGTCAATAAAATTATCTGACAGTTTTTTTATATCTTGCGAAACGCTTTTATCTGTGCATAATATCTTGAAAAAAATTGGCAGACCGGAAAGCGGGAGATGGCTGTGAGAGATAAAGATAGTAATATCAAAGATTTGACTGTAATTACCACACATGTTAATGCGGATTTTGACGCACTGGCCTGCATGATGGCCGCGCAGAAACTCTATCCGGACGCGCTGGTGGTTTTTCCGGGTTCCCATGAAAAAACCCTGAGAAATTTTTTTATCCAGTCCATGGTGTATCTGCTCAATATGGCTGACATCAAAGATTTGGATTTTTCCCGGATACGGAAACTGGTGCTGGTGGATACGCGGCAGCCCGGACGGATTGGAAAATTTTCCGGGCTTCTGGATCGCGGGGATCTGGAAATCCATATTTACGACCATCATCCGGCTCTGGAAAATGATATAAAAGGCCATTATGAAGAAATCGGCATGACAGGAGCGGCCATCAGTATCCTTGCTGAAATTATTCAGAAAAAACAGATTCCCCTTTCTCCGGAGGAAGCCACCATCATGTGTCTGGGGCTGTATGAGGATACAGGTTCCTTCACCTTTTCCTCCACCACGGAAAGGGATTTCATGGCAGGGGCTTTTTTCCTTTCCAAAGGTGCAAATCTGGACATTATTTCCAATCTTATTGCCAGAGAAATGAATTTTGAGCAGGTGGGGCTGCTCAATGACATGCTGCGGAATGCGGCTCAGTATCATATCAAAGGCGTGGAAGTTACCGTGACAACGGTCAGTACGGAAAATTATGTGCAGGATTTTGCCTTTCTGGTCCACAAAATGATGAAAATGGAAAATCTGACTGCTCTTTTCGCACTGGGCCGCATGGGAAACAAGGTCTATGCCGTGGCCCGGAGCCGGACCTCGGATGTGGATGCAGGACTGATCATAAGCGGACTGGGCGGAGGCGGTCATGCCTTTGCGGCTTCCGCGAATATAAAGGATGAAACCCTGGCCCAGGTGGAGCAGAAACTTCTGGAACTGCTCTACAGCAATATCCGCTCCACCTGCCGGGCAAAAGATCTGATGTCTTCGCCGCCCATCAAGACGGATGCCCAAACCCCTCTGGAAGAAGCCCGTAATCTTATGACCCGCTACAATATCAATGCCCTGCTGGTGACAGAAAAACAGGGGGAAAAAGAAGTCCTTCTGGGCTATATCTCCCGCCAGATCATTGCCAAAGCCCTGTATCTGCAACTGGAGCATACTCCGGTGCGGGAATACATGTCCACGGAACTGGGAACCGTAGGCCCTGACGCGGAACTGCCGGAGATTCAGGAGCAGATTATTGAAAACAAACAGCGTGTTGTGCCCGTAATCAGCGGTGATATGCTCATAGGGGTTATCACCCGCACGGATCTGCTCAATGTCCTGATCAGCCAGGGTGATTTCGGAAACCGGAATGAACCGGATCCCCTGAAAGAGGAAAGCAATGCAAGAGTCCGCAATATTCTCAAAGTGATGAAAGAACGTCTCTCCGGACAGGTCACGGACATACTCAGGAATGCGGGAACCGTGGCAGATGAACTGGGATACGGAGCCTATGCAGTGGGCGGATTTGTGCGGGATCTTTTTCTGTGCCGGCCCAATGAGGACATTGACATTGTGGTGGAGGGCAGCGGCATAGAGTTTGCCAGAAAATTCGCCAAAACCTGCAATGCCCGTGTCCACACTCATGAAAAATTCGGCACGGCTGTGGTGATTTTTCCCGACGGTTTCAAAATTGACGTGGTGACAGCCCGCATGGAATATTACCGTTTTCCGGCTGATCTGCCCAATGTGGAGATGAGCTCCATCAAACTGGATCTTTACCGCCGGGATTTCACCATCAACACACTGGCCGTCCAGCTCAATCCCGGACGGTTCGGGACTCTCATAGATTTTTTTTCCGCACAGAAGGATATTAAGGAAAAAGTCATCAGGATTCTGCACAATCTGAGTTTTGTGGAAGATCCCACACGCGTGTTCCGGGCCATCCGTTTTGAGCAGAGATTCGGTTTTACCATAGGCAAACTGACATCGGGGCTGATTCATAACGCAGTGAAAATGGATTTTTTCAAAAAACTCAGCGGCAAGCGCACCTTTAACGAACTGCGCCAGATTCTGGAGGAGGAGGATCCCGCACCCGCGATCCGGCGTCTGTATGATTACAGACTGCTGAAAATCATTCACCCGGAACTCAAACCCAGCCGAAAACTTTTTTCCGGTTTTGCTTCCCTGAAAAAAGTGCTGGACTGGCACGATCTGCTGTTTCTGGACGAAACCTATCTGCGATGGGCAGTTTATTTTATGGTGCTTATCCGTGAATTTGATCCCTCTGCCACAGAGGAAATATGCAAAAGATTTGAACTCGCTCCCCGTCACCATGTGCTTTTCTGCAAAGAACGCTATGCATCGGAGCAGCTTCTGTTCCGGCTGGTCAGAAGCCTTCCTCTGGAAAACAGTTATATGTACAGGGAACTGTCCGGTTTCCGCATAGAGCTGCTGCTGTATATGATGGCAGTTACACGCAATGAGGATGTGAAAAAGGCTGTTTCCCATTATTTCACTCATCTGCGGCATATCACCTGCCATATCGGAGGAAAGGATTTGCAGGAAATGGGCATAACACCCGGGCCGATCTACCGGGAAATACTGGATGCGGTCATGGATGCCCGGCTCAACGGTTATCTGGAAACCCGTGAAGATGAGATCGGTTTTGCACGGAGGTATGCGGGTTAGTCCGGCATTGGGCTGAAATCCTTATCATTTCTCCGCACACATTCTGCAAAGCAAGACTGACACGGATTTTATGACCGTTAATAGCGTCCCGTGCAGCGGACAAAGCCTTTTCCGGAGTATTGTTTTTTTCACTCAGATGTCCGAGTATCACATGTCCAAGCCCGGGATGCAGGATTTCCCGCAGCAGTTCTCCGGACTGGGCATTGGACAGATGTCCGGTTCTGCTTTTCACCCTTTGCTTGAGATGCCAGGGATAGGGGCCGTTCATAAGCATGACCGGATCATGATTGGCCTCCAGAAGCAGCAGGGAACAGCCCCGCAGATGCTCTTTTACAACATTTGTGGCTATGCCCATGTCAGTGGCAATGCCAATCCGGGTTCCGTTTACCCCGACAGTGAAACCGGCCGGATCCCCCGCGTCGTGTGAAGTTGAGAAAGCACGTATATTCAAAGTATTGACACAAAATCCCGCCCCGCATTCAAAATGCCGGATTTCAGACAGATTTCCCATCTTTGATCCCGCGGCAAGTTCTGTTTTCCTGCTGATATAAACGGGCAGCCCGTAGCGCCGGGAAAGAATGCCCACTCCCTGAATATGATCAGAATGTTCGTGGGAAACCACAATGGCATCCACATCACACAGGCGCAGTCCTTTGGATGCAAAGCGGCGTTCCAGTTCGACACCGGAAAGCCCCGCGTCAATTAATATGGACGTGCTTCCGTCTGAAATATAGGTCGCGTTTCCCCGGCTGCCACTGGCAAGAGCGCAAATCTTAAGGTCAGAATCTCCGGATCGGCCGGAATCTCTGACGGAATCAGATGATGGCATGAGATTCTATCCTTTTTTCTGTATTTTGGCCCAGGTGTCCCGCAATGTCACGGTGCGGCTGAACACCGGCCTGCCCGGAGCAGAATCTTTTTCATCCGCACAGAAATATCCCATACGTTCAAACTGGTAACGGGAACCGGGTTCGGCCTGGGCCATTACCGGCTCCAGTCTGCAGTCTTTGAGAATTTTCAGGGAATCCGGATTGAGATATTCATTATAATCACCTGATTCATTGGGATTTTCTTTGGTAAACAGATAATCGTACAGTCTTACTTCCGCATTGATCGCGTGAGCGGCAGACACCCAGTGCAGGGTTCCCTTCACCTTTCTTCCGTCCGGCGCATCCCCGCCCCGTGTTGCAGGATCATAGGTACATCGCAGTTCATTGATTTCCCCTGTTTTTTCATCTTTGATCACATCCGTGCAGGTGATGAAATACGCATAGCGCAGCCGCACTTCCTGTCCCGGAGCCAGCCGGAAGAATTTTTTCGGGGGATTTTCCATAAAATCTTCACGTTCAATATACAGTACGCGTGAAAAGGGAACTTTCCGGGTTCCGGCAGTCGGATCTTCGGGATTATTTATAAATTCAAGTTCTTCCGCCTGATCTTCAGGATAGTTTTCAATGACCACGCGCAGAGGATTCAGCACAGCCATAACCCGGATTGTGTGTCTGTTTAAATATTCCCGCACGCAGTATTCCAGCAGAGCCATATCCACCATGCTGTCTCTGCGGGCCACACCAATCCGGTCGCAGAAATTCCTTATGGCCTCGGCCGGATAGCCTCTTCTGCGCATTCCGGAAATAGTCGGCATTCTCGGATCATCCCAGCCGCTGACCGCCCCGCTTTCCACCAGCCCGATAAGTTTTCGCTTGCTCAGAACCGTATAAGTGAGATTGAGCCGGGCAAATTCAATCTGCCGGGGATGATAAACATCCAGGGTATTCAGCACCCAGTCATACAGTTCCCGGTTGTTTTCAAACTCCAGCGTGCAGATGGAATGGGTTATTCCCTCTATGGAATCCGAAAGGCAGTGGGTGAAGTCATACATGGGATAAATGCACCATTTGTCACCGGTTCTGTGATGAGAAGTTTTACGTATGCGGTACAAAGTGGGATCACGCATTACGATATTTGGGGATGCCATGTCAATTTTCGCGCGCAGCACGCGGGAACCTTCCGGAAATTCGCCTTTTTTCATGCGCTCAAACAAATCCAGATTTTCTTCTGCAGAACGGTTACGCCAGGGGCTTTCCTTTCCGGACTCTGTCAGGGTTCCCCGGTATTCCCGGATTTGATCCGCATTAAGGTCATCCACATAGGCTTTGCCTTTTTTGATAAGCTGCACCGCGAATTCATACAGAAAGTCAAAATAATCAGACGCGTAATGCAGATGCTCTCCCCAGTCTCCGCCCATCCATTTCACATCAGCCTTTATGGATTCCACATACTCGGTTTCCTCTTTTGCAGGATTTGTATCGTCAAAGCGCATGTGGCATCTGCCTTTGTAATCCCTGGCAAGCCCGAAATTAAGGCAGATGGATTTGGCGTGCCCGATATGCAGATAACCGTTTGGTTCAGGCGGGAAACGGGTTACCACCTGTTTGTCAAACCTGCCTGTTTTCATGTCTTCATCAATGATATTGCGGATAAAATTTGTAGGGGACGCGGCTTCTTTGTCTTCCGCATTGCCGCGCTTCCTGTTTTCTTCCGTCATATGTGAACTCCTTATATTCAGACCTTCAGTGATAAAAAGCGTTTTTTCAAAAAAACACGGGACAGGAAACAGCCTGCCCCGAATACGGGGAAAAATCAAAAAATGGCATAATCTTAAGATCTGTGTGCTGCTCATTAACAGTCCTGAGGCATGTTCTGCCTTAATTTTCTGATAATATCTGCAGCCTTCCGGAATCCGGCTCTGCCACAAAAACAATTTTTATACCACAGGAAAGATCATTTGTGCAAGAGTCTGTCAGAAAATTGGGTTCCGGGCTAAATCCGTTGAAAATCCTTTACGGGATAAAATTATAATAATATGCGTTACAACAGGGCTGCATAAAAAGTCAACAGGAATCTTTTTGAAATCAAGAGAAATATTTCAGTTCATGCCTCCGCGTGTGAAAACCGGAGGAACATGTTTTCTGTTTCTGAAATATTTCTCCATATACAATTTGTTTTGACATTCTTTTGGATTTCCGCAATAATCGTAATGATAATGCACAGCCTGTCTAAATTTTAAAAAGTTTTGCATAATCAGCATGATGGGTGCTCAGCATGGCCTTGTGTCCGGATCTGCTGCCTCATCACGAACGCGTGTCAGACTTAATGTTTGGCAAGAATCGTGCAGGATCATAAAAATCCGGAGCACAGGATAGCCAAAACTTTCAGTTCGGGACTCCTGATGCTTTATTTTCCGTTTAATGATAAAAGGAGAAAAATGACATATATTGCACAAAGACTGCTTCTGCCGGAAAATATCCGCACGGTTCTGTGGGATATGGATGGCGTGCTGCTGGATACGCTGGGACTGGATCAGCGTATCTGCGATGAGATTCTGCACCCGTATTTCGGAAATCACATCAGACTGGGAAAAGCCTTTATCCGATCTCTGTTTGCCTATCATCCTGAAGATTTCTGGCGGCTTATCCTTGACCATGTGAAAAAGGAATACAGTATTGCGGAACCGGAAAGGCATTTTGACGAAATTCTGGAAAAATATCTTCATATCCGGAACAACTCGGTTTTTGAAACCAATCCGGGTATAAGGGAACTTCTCGAAGATGCACGGAAAAAAAGGCTGAAACTGGCTGTGGTTTCCAACAATCCCACAGCAGATGTGAAACAGGTTCTTGATCTGTCCGGCATTCTGGCATATTTTGATCTGGTGGTGGGAAATGATGTCCGCAGCAATCTGAAAAAAAAACCTGCGCCTGACACCTATCTGTTTGCTGCGGAAACTTTGCATGTCCGGATTCAGGACTGCGCTGTGATTGAAGATTCAGTTATCGGCGCACAGGCAGGACGTGCTTCCGGAGCCTTTGTCATCGGCGTGGCAACCGGAGGCGCAGATTTTGCGGATTTGGAGAAATCTTCCTTTGCAGACCGGGTATATACGGCTTTTACGCCCAATTCCCTGAATCTGAAATTCGGCAGGGTGACAAACAAGAAAATTGTCACACCCAATGAATTTGCCAGTCATATGGCCGAACATATTGCGTGGCGCATGGGATGTGAAATTGATCTGCACTGGAACAGCAATGATTTCTTTCAGTTGGGAAAATTCATGGGAGAAAGGATCAGTTCTTTTTCTGCCGGAAAAAAGACCGGTGCTGCTCTGGGCATGATTGATGACGGAAGTGCAGAAATTGTCATTTCCCTGTCTGAAAACAGCGATTCCGGTTTGAAGATGGAAGCCGTGCCAAACCTTGATCTGGAATGGTTTCTGAACTGCCGGTGTGAGCAGATGGCCTCCGGAAAACCGCTTGTGACAATGCTCGAAGGACTGGCAGAGGGACTCAAAGCCCGAATCCATGTGCGTGTGTGCAGCGCCGAAGATCCGCATCATACATGGGAAGGTATTTTTCGGGCAGCGGGAATTGCCCTGTTTCAGATATTTGCTCCGGAAATACCGGAAAATGACTATGCAGACTGTGCGGCAGAAGCGAATGTTTCCAAAGGGGAAATCAGTATTTTATCACGCTCCTGCCATTTTGCGGAAGTGACAAGAGGAACTGCGGAAAGTTTTGTGAAAGTCAAGGTGGATTTTTCCGCTCAGGGAGAAAACCGTTTCCGTTTTGCCGTGTCTCCTTCCATAAACGTGGCAGGTCTTCCGGAACTTTTTTCTCTGCTGGCACAAAATGCCGGATTTTTTTTGGACATTGACTATAACGCAACCGTTCTCAGTTCCAGTCATGTGGTGCTGGAAGATACCGGATTGGTTCTGGGCCGTGCGCTGAAGGAAATCCTGATCCTGCGGATGGAAAAATACGGAATCAGGGGCTGTGGCTCCAGTATCCAAAGCCCGGAGGATTCTGAGACACAGAATATCCGTGTCGGTCTCAGCGCAGAAGGCCGGAAATTCTGGAAATTTGTTCCATTCAGCCTGTCTTCTGATCAGATCAGAAAATCATTTATTATTGGACAAAATATCTGTGAAGGGGTATATTCTGAAGACTTGGATGATTTTCTTGACGGACTGGCAGGCGGACTGGGATGCAGCATTATTATCCATATCAGAAATCTGCCTGATCCTGATGCGGGATGGAAGGAATTATTTGCGAATCTGGGAAAGGCGATCAAAGAAGTATACACGGCCAATCCCTTCCGCAAAGGAGTTCCGCCCGGAGTCAAAGCCACGCTGGTGTAGAAAGTGGTTAGGGATTGAGGAACAGGGGTTAGGATTGGGGGACAGGGATTGGGGAATCAGCGTTCTGAAAGATAAATCAGATGCTCTGTTCCCCATCCCCTAATCCCTAATCCCATCCCCTATTCCCCCGCCCCTTGCAAACATTACATATTTTTTTAAGGTTAAAGGTATAAAGGTATAATGATCAGAGTAAAACCCTATATTGCGTCCATGTCCCCGTATTCGCCCCCCTGGTCGAATATGGACAGATCCGGCTTTCTGCGCATGGATCTGAATGAAAACACACTGAATCCGCCGGAGCATGTCATCCGTGCGCTCAAAAACTGGCTGGATCAGAAGCGGTTCCAGATGTATCCGGAATACAGCCGGTTCATGCCCAAGCTGGCAAATTATGCAAAAGTGGAGCAGAATCAACTGATGTTGAGCAACGGCTCGGATCAGGCCATTGAAGTGATTCTCAGAGCATTTCTGGAACCCGGAGATGAAATGCTGATTGCACAGCCCGGATTTCCCATTTTTGAGCAGGTCACGCGGGCCATCGGCGCGGTTGTGCGCGCTGTTCCCTATACCAAAGATCTCCAGTTTCCCTGGGATGAATTCATGCAGTCCCTGACGCCGGACATTTCTCTGGTGGTTCTTATCAATCCGGACAATCCTACCGGCAGTTCCATTTCCCTGTCACGCATCCGGGAAGTGCTGGAAACAGCCTCGGATGTTCCGGTAATCGTGGATGAGGCATATTTTGAATATACCGGACTTACGGCACTGGAATTGCTGGCAGAATACCCCAATCTTATTATTACCCGGACTTTTTCCAAAGCCTTTGCTATGGCCGGTCTGCGTCTGGGCTATCTGATTGCACATCCGGATATGGTTGCTGAATTTCACAAAATCCGGGGGCCTTTTGACATCAATTCCTGCGCCATTATTGCAGCAGAGGCACAGTTGGACAATCCCGCTCAGTGGCAGGCTTATATCCATGAAATCATGAAGGTGTCAAAACCCTGGCTGGAAAATTTCTTTGCGGAAAACCGGATTTCCTATTATCCGGGAGCCGCTCATTTTATGATAGTGGAGCCGAAAAACAGAGACGGAGTTGTGCAGTATCTCAAAGACAACGGCATTCTGGTCAGACCCATGGTTGCGCCTTTAATCCGGCACACCTTCCGCATGAATCTGGGAACTTTGGAGCAGACAAAACGCTTTGCAGAGGTTTACATGAGATACAGGGGATAGAAAAAATCTGTACAGACAAATTGTCTCCCGTTCCCACCGATTATAGTGGGAACGGGGAATTTTTCGCTGTTCCTGTTCTGAATTTGAAACCGGAAGATTCTGAATGCCATGAAAAAAAATTACGCGCAACTTGATTTCAAGATCCCCAATGAAGCTGAAGATTATATGCAATGCTCTGATTATGTGGTAAATTCAATTGAGCATATTATGCAGAAGGCTATGGATGAAGGCCGTAACAAAATCATTATCAACACAAATCTTAAACTTGGCCTTCCAATGGAAAATATTAACAAAATTGCAGGCCCCTTTATTGAGGCATGGGCTTTCCAGACTTTTTCCGATACACTTGAGGATGCAAATAATGAATACAGATTAATCCATGTCGAAGCTGGTGAACGTCTGAACATGGCTGATGTTATTCTTCAATTCAGAAGGAAAAGAAAACGTGAATCATCAATAACAGCGAATGTGGATGTGAAAGCTACCAGCAATGATATTGCAAACAGCGGTAAATCTCCGAATATCACATCGTTTGCACGCATCAGAACCGCATATATCAAAGATCCGGATTATCTTTTTATCATTCTTTCCATAAAACACAGGGTGTTCAGTCAAAGAGAAACGGAAACCGGGATGATGATGGGTGTCATGGAAATTACAGATTTCAATGCCTATGATCTGAAATATCTGTCAGAATCGGATATCAGTTATAATCCGGCATTGGGCAGCGGACAGTTGCAGATAAAGGATATTCACTATATCACAAGAGAAAACAGAACGGTATGGGAATTTTGCCAACTGCTGGACAAAAAGTTTGTCGCGTCCAGAAAAGGTTATCCGGAATGGCTGAAACTGGCTGAAAAAAACGGATGGATCAAATAATGGGCAGCAATATTTGTATAATACAGGGTGATGCTTTAACAGAACTGCTGAAAATCAAAAATGAATCTGTTGATCTGATTATTGCGGATCCACCATACAATTTGGGCAAAAATTACGGAAACAACCATGATCTCAAAGGATTTGATGAATATATTGAATTTTCGCAGTGCTGGCTGAAAGAATCCCGCAGAATTTTAAAAAACACAGGCACAATATATGTTTTCATGGGTGTAAGATTTATTTCCTATCTGTATGATATTCTTGATCGGAAATTGGGAATGTATTTCAACAGTTGGATTACCTGGCATTATACGCAGGGATTGGGAAAAACAAAGGGTTTTTCGCCGCGTCATGACGATATTCTGATGTTTACCAAGTCGGAAAATTTCAAATTCAATCTCAACGATGTAAAAGTGCCTCAGAAATATTACCGTTCCATAAATAATATGAGGGGAGCAAATCCCGGAGATGTCTGGAAATTTTCTCATATCCATTACTGCAATGGAAACAGGCAGAATCATCCCACGCAAAAACCAGAGGGGCTGATGGAAAGAATGGTGCTGGCCTCGTCTGATGAAAATGACACAGTGCTTGATCCTTTTGCCGGAAGCGGAACAACACTCAGGGTCTGCCAGCAACTGAAAAGACATTGTACAGGCATTGAACTGAATCCTGACTATGTGAACATGATTGCAGAAAGACTGGATAAACCTTTTACCGGTTTTGACAGTATTGATTCCAGAATGGAAAGAGTGCCAAAAGATTTGAATGACAGCGCTGTCAGACAGGAATATCTCCAAAATCATATCCTTTGGTTTCTCCGAAATCACAGTGGAGCGGTGCTGAATTTTGCAAAAACTGTAAAAGATATGTACGGAGATGAAATAAGAGACTGCAAAGAAAAAATACAGAAACAGCCATTTCTTTTTTGAGTACAATATACGAAACTTATTGAAAAAAACAAGGAAGAGGAAAAGATATGAAGATCAATGTGTATGAACTGGCAAAACTGTCTGCCGAGGAAACCGCCCGGATTTTCAGGCGATCTGAGATTGATATTGAGAATTTTCAGGATGTTGTGCGTCCTGTCATCAAAGATGTGCAGGAAAAAGGGGATCAGGCACTTGTGGATTACTGCCGGAAATTTGACAAAGTGGAACTGTCTGCTGCGAATCTGAAAGTCACAGAAGCAGAATTCCGCAAAGCAGAGCAAAATCTTGATCCGGACATCAAAGAAGTGATTGCGGTTTCTGCCAAAAATATCCGCAAATTCCATGAATCCCAGATGCCCGAAGAAATGTGGTTCACCCAAATCAGCAAAGGCATTATGGCAGGGGAAAAAATCACACCTGTAACTTCTGTGGGAATTTATGTTCCGCGCGGCAAAGGATCATTTCCATCGGTTATGCTTATGCTCTGCATTCCCGCTGTGATTGCACAGGTTCCCAAAGTGATTGTCTGCACCCCGCCCACAGCAGATGGGGGCGTGGATGATGCCTCTCTGTTCACAGCACAGCTCTGCGGTGTGAAAGAGGTTTACAAAGTCGGCGGTTCCCAGGCCATTGCTGCTATGGCATTTGGCACACAGACCATTCCCAAAGTCAACAAGGTTATCGGCCCCGGCAATGCCTATGTTTCCGCAGCAAAACGCCTGCTTTACGGCAAAATTGACGTGGGAACACCGGCAGGCCCCAGTGAATCCATTATTCTGTGTGATGAGAATGCAAATCCGCAGATTGCAGCCATTGATCTGCTCATTGAGGCGGAACACGGGCCGGATTCCACTGCGCTGCTGGTGACACATTACAAAGAACTTGCTGCAAAAGTGGAAAAACTTCTGCCTGATCTGGTGAACAATCTGCCGGAAGAGCGGAAGAATTTCTGCCGCACAGTATTCTCCCATTTCGGGGGCATTGTGCTGACACCGAATCTGGAAGCCTCTTTGCAGTTTGTCAATGATTTCGCACCTGAACATCTGGAGGTTCTGGTGGATGAACCCATGTCTGTACTTGCGGAAATCAAAAATGCGGGAGAGATTCTGCTGGGGCCGTATACACCCATTACCACAGGAAATTTCTCTCTGGGTGTGAATGCAATTCTGCCCACAGGCGGATTTGCCAGAACTTTTTCCTGCGTAACAGTCTTTGATTTTCTCAAGCGATCTTCCATTGGATATATGACAAAAGAGGGATATGACAGTATCAAAGATACTGCCCGTAAATTTGCGGAATATGAAGGCTTTCCTGCACATGCCAATGCCATAAAACTGCGGCCTTTTTAAATCCGTTCAGAGCCCGCTGCTCCGGAATCGGATGCCGTCATGCAAAAACCCGGAACATTCATACCGGGTTTTTTTATATTGATTTGTAAAGGTTTCTGCAGATGCCAATTAAGGGGCAAAACCTCCTGAATTAGTAACTGATGTTACGCAGACTTTCCAAAAATCAGGCAGTTATCCGCTTTGCCCGTCATTCCGGCGAAAGCCGGAATCCAGTAATATCAGCCGGTTCCGGATACCGGCTTTCGCAGGTATGACGATGCTGCGTAACATCAGTATATAATTTCAATAGCGAATCGGTATAAAACAGGCTTCCAGACTGTTCCATAATGATACACCGCAGACGGTATATTCTCTGCCATTTTTTTATTTCCTGCTATGACAAATATTCTGTCCATTTTCGGCGGCTTTCTCATGGCAGCCCTTACGCTGATCGCCGGATTCAGGTTACTCAGAGGAACTCCCTTTTGCCGTCTCTGAGTGCTGTCAGTCGCAGCCTGGGGCGCAGGATACGCATTTTATCTTTTTCTCAAGCACTTATTGGGAACACTAATGCAGTTTTGACTGGATAGGTTTCCCACAGAGAACACAGAGTTTTTTCTTCTTCCTCTTTGTTCTCTGCGGAAAAGTTTTATTTTTCCCTTTATTTTGTATTTGCTGACCAACTTATGGCAATATTATGAAATACCAAAAAATTGACAATACCCTGTTTATTCAGAACCGGGCCGGGCTGGTGAAACATCTCAAACCCAAATCCCTGGCCCTTTTCAATTCCAATGACATCATGCCCAAAAGCGCGGATGGGGTTCGGCCTTTTGTCCAGCATACAGATATTTTCTATTTAAGCGGCATAGATCAGGAAGAAAGCATTCTGCTCCTCTGTCCAAACGCACAGGAGGAAAAGCACCGGGAAATCCTTTTCATCCGTGAAACCAATGAAAAACTTGCAGTCTGGGAAGGGCAGAAATATACCATAGGAGAGGCAAAAGAGATTTCCGGCATCGGCACAGTGTACTGGACTTCCCGTTTTCAGGACATATTCCGCGTTCTGGCTTTTGAATCCGATCATATATATCTCAACACCAATGAGCATTCCCGTGCAGATTTGAGTGTGGAAACACGGGATGACCGCTTTGTCAAATGGTGCAGACAGGCTTTTCCGCTCCATAAATACGAAAGACTGGCTCCGATTCTGCATAATCTGCGCGCGGTCAAATCTTCCATTGAAACTGATCTGATCAGTCATGCCTGCGCGATTACGGGTCAGGCATTCCGGAGACTGCTGGGTTTTATCCGTCCCGGCGTCTGGGAATTTGAGATTGAGGCTGAAATCTGGCATGAATTTGTCCGGAACCGTTCACGGGGGCCGGCTTATGAATCCATTATTGCCTCAGGCGCGGATTCCTGCGTTCTCCATTATGTGAAAAATGACAAACAGTGCAAATCCGGGGACTTGGTGCTGATGGATTTTGGCTGTGAATATGCCAATTATGCCGCAGATCTGACCCGGACTGTTCCGGTAAGCGGAAAATTTACGCCCCGGCAGAAGCAGGTTTACAATGCTGTGCTCCGGGTGCAGAGAGCAGCCATTGATCTGCTGCGTCCCGGCAATACCATAAAGGAATATCACAAATCTGTGGGAGAAATCATGGAAAAAGAACTTATTTCTCTGGGACTGCTGGATGCCGGGGAAGTGGAAAAACAGAAGCAGGATAAAGATGCCTATGAGGAAAATCCCCTGTACCGGGAATACTTTATGCACGGAACTTCCCATCATCTGGGGCTGGATGTGCATGATTACGGAAACCGGTACCGGCCTTTTGAGGCAGGAATGGTGCTGACCTGCGAACCCGGTATTTATATTAAGGATGAAGGTTTCGGTATCCGGCTGGAAAATGATATTCTTGTCACCGCAGATGGGCCGGTGGATCTGATGGCCGACATTCCCATTGGGGCTGATGAAATTGAACAACTGATGGCAAAATCTCAAATCCTTTGAATGCTGCATGAAACTGATACTGTTGAAAGCCAGACAGATAAATAACTGATGTTACTCCGGATCGTCATACCGGCGAAAGCCGGTATCCGGAAACCGTTGAAAATACCGGATTCCGGCTTTTGCCGGTATGATGGTCAAAGAGAATAACTGCCTTATTTCTGTACAAAAAACCGCTCAGCTTAATTTCTGCACTCCTCCAGATCAGTTGCATATTGCATCAATTCAATGGCGAATCGGTATCAGATGCCAGAATTTCAGTCCGGCACTCCTTTACGGGACTTTCTGATCTGGAAGTCCCCGCCCTCATACACCCGCACCGGATTTCCCCGCTCCAGCATATTGTGCTGACTCCACCGCACCTGATCATGCTGCTGTTTGGCTTTTTCCGCCTCATTTTCCAGCAGTTCCGCTAGCCGGGACAGGGCCAGTTTCCGGTTGAGATGCTGGGAGCGTTCCTCCTGCGCAATGGCACTCAGTCCGGTGGGAATATGAGTCACACGAACAGCAGACTCTGTTTTGTTCACATGCTGTCCGCCGGGGCCTGAAGCCCGCATCCGTTCTGTTTTTATTTCGTTTTCCGACCATTTCACATTTTCAGGCTGGGAAAGGCTTTTGACACCCACAAACCAGTTTTTCCTCTGATGATGGGGACGGAACCGGCTCTTTGCAATCCACTGCACGGTTCCCACCCATTCCTGAAAGAAATCCCCAAGATTCTCCCCTTCCAGAGCCAGCAGCGCGGAACGCAGACAGCCCGGTTTTTCAGACGGAATCAGTTCAAGGGGAGAAATGCGGATCCCCTTTTTTTCTGCTTCTTCCGCAATGCACCGGACAACATGGGCAACGGCCAGACAGCATTCTTCCGGCCCGCGTCCGGATGTGATCTGCATCCACGCTGTCATTTGCTGCTCCTTGTTTTATAAGTAATCAAAGGCCGGAACACCGCAATGGTTTGCATCAGCCCCTCATCTGTCATATCCCCAATTACCCGGTCAATGTTTTTGTATGCCTGGGGCGCCTCCTCATACAGCAGGGCTTTGTCTTCGCAGATGACCAGTCCTCCCATTTCTGTCTGTGTAAGAGATTTGGCATGAAAACGGTCTTTGAGACGGCCTTTGACACTGCTGCGGTTCCATTTCCGGCCTGCGCCGTGAGCCAAAGACCATAAATTGGCAGACTGATCTCCCGCAGGCATTGCCAGATAAGTCAGGGATCCCCGTGTTCCCGGAATAATCACCGGCCCCCGATCCGAGGGAACTACGCCTTTGCGGTGCAGCCAGGCAGATTTTCCTGATTCAGGGACTTGCGAAACCGCATTGTGAAGGATATCCAGAATTTTTTTCCCCTCAGCCCCAAGCGCAGAGAGAAAACGATGGACTATCAATGCCCGGTTTGCCTCGGCCCATACAAGTGCATTGTCATGTTTTCGGATATACCGCCGTGCTTCATCCGAAGCACTTTCCAGACCGGCTGCGCCTTTTACATCCGTATGACTCCGCAGCAGAGAAGCTCCCAGTCCGCGTGAACCGCTGTGAACCAGCACCATGAGAAAATCTTTATCCAGACCGAGGGCATCAAAGGCCGCCTGATCCCGGATCTGCTCCACCATCTGCAGTTCCGCAAAATGGTTGCCTCCGCCAATGGTTCCCAGAGCATCATCAAAACCGGACGGTTTCAGGCCGTATCCGGCAAGCCACTGTTCTGTATCACCTTCCCAGGGTTCTTCAAAACCCCAGAGTCTTTTGGCCCATTTGTCCCGTTTCAGTTTGCTTTTCCGCAGATCGCTCTGCCACAGGGCCATGCCGCAGCCCACATCACTGCCAATCAGATGGGGATAAAAAATGTCCCGTGTCAGAAAAGCCGCTCCCACCGGCCCGCCTTTGCCCGGATGCAGATCCGGCATGGCCGCAATATATTCAGTTCCGGGAAGTTCGCCTGCTTTTTTCAACTGCTGAATGGCATCGCCTTCCAGCCGGTTCTGATCCGGCACAAACAGCCGGATAATGGGATTGTCAGAAATATTGATCATTGAGAGGATTGCTCCATATGTTTATATTGTACGGCCTATGGACGGGAATGCACAGCTTTATTCGGCAGATTATGGTCTGTATTATCCAAAGGAAAGGATTTTGCAGGCGGAGCGCCCGGCAGGACGCCCCGCATTTTTATGATGGGATTTCAGCTTACTGCTTTTTCAGTGCATACTTTTCCACAATGGTGTCATAATAGGATTTTTCAGACACTGTACCCCACAGTCCAAGACGCTTCCTGAACGCCTTAAAAGCCTCATGCACTTTGGTGGACATGGGATCTTTTTTGGCCTCCTCCTCCAAAGTTTCAATGGACAGCTTTTTCAAATCCGCCATAAGGACATCGGGAAACTGCACCAGATTCACCTTGTGCTGTGTGATGAGTTCCTCCAAAGCTGCGCCGTTTCCGGATTCAAATTCGCAAAGACTCCAGAAATTGGTCTCCATCGCTACTGCGTCAATAGCGGCCTTGAGATCAGCTTCCAGAGAATCATAAACCTTTTTGTTGAAAATAACTTCCAGACAGGTTCCGGGCTCATGCCAGCCCGGATAATAGTAATATTGTGCTGCCTTGAAAAAACCCATGCGCAGATCATGCAGCGGCCCGACCCATTCAGTCGCGTCAATGACACCGCGTTCGAGAGAGGTGAAGATTTCTCCTGCGGGCAGCAGGGTGACAGCACAGCCGGCTTTGGCAACCACTTTGCCGCCAAGTCCGGGAATGCGCATTTTCAGTCCCTTGAAATCTTCAATGGTTTTCATTTCTTTGCGGAACCATCCGCCCATCTGCACGCCTGTATTACCCTGAGGTCTGGGAACCACATTAAAAGGAGCATACACCTCTTCCCAAAGTTTCAGGCCCCCGCCGCTGTAAAACCATGCGTTAATGCCCTGGGGGTTGAAACCAAAGGGAACTGAGGAAAACCACTGGCCTGCCGGAACCTTGCCGGCCCAGTAATAGGCTGCACCGCTGCCGCATTCCACTGTGCCGTCAGAAACCGCATCAAACACGCCCAGAGGGGGAACCAGTTCACCGCCTGCAAAAACCTGAATTTTGATGCGTCCGCCTGTCACTTCTTCCAGACGTTTGGCAAATCTTTCTGCACCGACCTGCAGCACCGGCATTCCCGGCGGCCAGGTGGTGACCATTTTCCAGTTGTAGGTTTTGCTGGCATGAACAGCGGGAGCTGATACTGCTGTCCCCACAGCCGCTGCTGCGGCTGCCATACCTGTTTTCTTCAGAAATTCACGTCTTTCCATTCTTTTGATACTCCTTTTGTTTGGGTTTTTGGGTATATTGTATTTGCACCATACTGCTGCATAACCATCAGTTCATCTAATCCAGCGGAGTCCAAAAATTAAGCAACGCGGCTTTTTGCACTCCTTATGTTCCTCACTCCTTTCTTTGCTTCAGCAGGAATACAATTTTTCAGAAATCATTTTATCTTCCTTGATTTTCATAAAAAATCCTGATAGAATAAAAAATCGGATTTATTGGTAAGAACCCGCTTTCTGATAATCTTCTGCAAAGATTTGGAGAACAGGACTATGCCTGTCACTGCGTTCCATGAGTTGCTGAAACAGGCGGAACTGCTGAGCCGGAAAGAGCAGTTGCAGCTTGCAGTCCGTCTTATAAACAGGGGACATCCGTATGAAACTCTGCCGCCAAAATGGAAAGATATTCGCGGATCGGTTCCGTATCCCGCACTCGGAGAGGATGCACAAAAATGGGTATCCCGAAACCGGGCGGAATCTGATGCAGAGCGTGAAAAGCAATGGCTGAAGCCATGAACATTTCTGAATATCTTTCCGGCATCAGACATCTGTTTCTTGATACTGCCCCTGTGATTTACTATGTGGAAGCCCATCCGCTTTATCTTCCCAAAATTGAAAAACTGTTTGAATACATTGATAAGGGACTGGTCACGGCTGTCACTTCCCCCATAACCCTTTCCGAATGTCTGATACTGCCGTACCGTCTGAATTCACCGGAATTTGCTGAAAAATTCTCCAGACTGATCATCAGCGGAAACAACACACTTTTCATGCCCATTGATGACAGTATGGCAAAACAGTCTGCAAAACTCAGGGTGCGGTACAATCTTTCACTGACAGACGCGATGCAGTTTGCCGTTGCCCTTGCTGCCGAATGTGATGCATTTCTTACCAATGACATTGCGCTCAAACGGGTGCAGGAGTTGAAAATTCTGGTCATAGACGAAATAGTTTCCTGATTCGGCAATTCTTTGCGGAGTGCAAAAATGAAGCAACGCTGTTTTTTGCACTCCGGCACATCACTGAAGTTTTTATCCTCCGAAAACAACCTTTGGCAGCCATGTGGCAAGCCAGGGGCAGAACGCAACAATCAGCAGTCCGATCAACTGAAAGAACACAAAGGGGATAATGCCCCGGTAAATATGGCCGGTGGTGATTTCCGGCGGAGTTACGGCCTTGAGATAAAAGAGCGAAAATCCGAAAGGCGGTGTCATGAAAGAAGTCTGAAGATTGACCGCTATCAGAATGCAGAACCAGACCGGATCAAAACCGAATTCCAGCATAATGGGGGCCAGCACCGGCACGTGGATAAAAGTGATTTCAATAAAATCCAGAAAAAATCCAATGACAAAGATCAGACCCATGACAATAGCCAGCACCACCCATTTGCTGTGTTCATGCGCAATTGCTCCTAGGAACTGCCGCACCAGCCCGTCTCCGCCCAGTCCCCGGAACACCAGACCGAAAGCAGCCGCTCCCACAAGAATGATAAATACCATGCAGGTCAGAATCATGGTGGAATCCATGACATCATGCAGAATTTTCATGCTGAATTTCCGGTTCATCATGGTCAGAATCATTGCGCCAACCGCTCCCACAGCAGCGGCTTCCGTAGGCGAGGCAACGCCCCAGAAAATGGAACCCAGCACAGCAATAATGAGAAAAAGCGGGGGAAAAAGAGCAACCATCATGCGTTTGAACAGATCGCCTCTGCTTATGGCATCCAGTTCGGCCTGGGGAACAGCCGGAGCCCATTCCGGTTTCAGCCATGAGATGATGAGAATATAGAAAATATAAAGTGATACCAGCACAACACCGGGCAGAACCGCGCCCATGAACAGATCTCCCACAGGCACGCCCACAATATCGCCGATAAGCACCAGAACAATACTGGGCGGAATGATCTGTCCCAAAGTTCCGGAAGCTGCCACTGTTCCGGTGGCCAGTTCCTTCTGGTATCCCCATTTCAGCATGGTAGGCACGGCCAGCAGTCCCATAGTCACAACTGTGGCTCCCACAATACCGGTGGATGCACCCAGAAGCGCTCCTACGAGAACCACTGAAACTGCCAGACCGCCCCTGACTCGTCCGAACACCAGTCCCATAGTATCCAGAAGCTCCTCTGCCAGTCCTGATCGCTCCAGCATGACCCCCATGAACACAAAGAGCGGAACTGCCAGCAGCGTCACGTTGTTCATAACGCCCCATATACGCAGGGGAAGCAGATTGAAAAATCCCCATCCGAATCCGATCAGCCCAAAACACAGCGAAGTTCCGAGCAGGGTAAAAGTGACCGGAAAACCGGCCATCAGCAGAATTGTCAGAGCCAGAAACATCCATCCGGGCAGATATTCCATCAGTTTTCACTCCCTGCTTCTTTGTCAGCGTTTATAACAGCGGTGACAGGTTTGGGTTCAATATCAAGGTCTTTGCCGATAATGGTGAAAAAACTTCTGATTCCCAAAGAAAGTCCCTGCAGGAGAAGCAGAATGAATCCAGCGGGAATGAAGGTTTTTACGATATAGCGGTAGGGAATGCCTCCGGGATCAGGCGAGCCTTCCAGCGTGGACCATGAGTTGTAGGCAAATTTCCACGAAGTGTTAATAACGAGATAACATCCCGGAATCAGAAAAAAAATAACCCCAATCAAATTCACCCATGCCCTGGCTTTGGGGCTTAAACGCTGATAAATAATATCCACCCGGACATGGCCGTCCTTCATCAGAGTATAGCCGGCCCCAATGAGAAAAATAAAAGAAAAGAGCTGCCATTCCAGTTCCTGCACAAAAACATAACTGGTTTTAAAGGCATAGCGCATAACCACATCCGTAAAAACAACCAGCACCACAATAAAAGTTGCCCATGCCACACACCGTCCCACCCAGGTGTTCAGGGTGTCAATCCCCCGGCACATGTTTCTGAAAAAAGTCATTGCTCCTCCCGTTTGTTTGCAATTCTGTGTCTGTCTGCCAAACCCTGTTCCATTCAGAAAGACTTTATATGAAAACCTGACAAAAAATCAACAGATAATTGCAGTTTTATAAATGAAAGGAATTCGGATAAGGAAAAAACCTGAGATTTTTCATTGACTCATATTTTTTTTTGTTATAAAGACTGTTTTATAAAAACGCTGGCAGGAAGTCAGCAGGCGAAAACCGTATTTGTTCACAAATTCATATAAAATAATCCGGCCACGAAGGTTATCGGCATCATGAAGATGCTCATACTCGTGGTTTTTCTTTTTTTGGAGGAACAAAATGAAAAAAATGAAAGTGCTGGCTTACCTCATGCTGGTTTCCCTTTTGTACGCTGTCCCTGTGATGGCACATTACGGCATGGTCATTCCCTCGGATTCCATGATTATGCAGGAGGATAACAGAACCGTAAATCTGAAAGCATCTTTTTCCCATCCTTTTGAGCTGGTGGGCATGGATCTGGTCAAACCCAAAGTGTTCGGAGTGTTTGCACAGGGAAACAAAGAGGATCTTCTCGGAGCCATAAAAGAAATCAAGGTAATGGATCACGCGGCCTGGGAAACAGATTATGCCATCAAAAAACCCGGAATCTATATGTTTTATATGGAACCCCAGCCCTATTGGGAACCGGCTGAGGATGTGTTTATTATTCACTATACCAAAACAGTGGTTGCGGCTTTCGGGGATGATGAGGGATGGGATGCGGAAATCGGCCTGAAAACCGAGATTGTTCCCCTTTCCAAACCCTTTGGTCTTTACGCAGGAAATGTGTTTCAGGGAATTGTCAAACTGGATGGCAAACCTGTACCTTATGCGGAAGTTGAGGTTGAATATTATAATGCTGAAGGCAAATATCAGGCTCCGGCAGATTATATGGTGACACAGACCATCAAAGCTGACGGAAACGGTGTTTTCACCTACGCAGCCCCAAAAGCCGGATGGTGGGGATTTGCCGCTCTCAATGAGGCGGATTTCAAAATTCAGCACGAAGGAAAAGACAAAAGCGTGGAAATCGGCGCTGTGATCTGGGTGAAATTTGAGGACTGGAAGATGAAATAAGGGGAATAGGGTCTTGGGGATAGGGGCTGGGGATTGGGGAATAGGGATTAAGGCTGGCCTGAATCCACATTCCCCATTCCCCATTCCCTACCCCCCAATCCCCAGTCCCTATCCCCTATTCCCTAACCACTTATAACTAAAAGAGGTTCTTATGCACATTTCCGAAGGTATTCTTTCTGCACCGGTGCTGATTTCCGGTGTGGCCCTGGCTGTGGCAGGAACAGCCATTGGTCTGAAAAAACTCGAAGATCATAAAATTCCCCAGGCGGCTATTCTGTCTGCGGCTTTTTTTGTGGCTTCCCTGATTCATGTGCCCATCGGGCCTTCCAGCGCGCACCTGATTCTCAACGGTCTTGTGGGGCTTCTGCTTGGATGGGCAGCATTTCCGGTCATTCTGATTGCTTTGCTTCTGCAGGGAATGCTTTTCCAGTTCGGGGGCATCACAACGCTGGGGATCAATACGTTTATTATGGCAGCACCCGCGGTAATCTGCTATTTTCTGTTCGGAGCTCTGATTAACCGGAATGGAGCGGTTTCATTCTGTGCATCATTTGCCTGCGGTTTTCTTTCGGTTTTGCTCAGCGGTATATTTGTGGGACTTGCCCTGATGTTTACGGAAGAAAATTTTTTCGGGGTGGCCTCGGCTGTGGTGACAGTCCATATTCCGATAATGATTATTGAGGGATTTGTTGCAGGGTTCTGTGTGAGTTTCCTGAAGAAAGTCCGTCCTGAGCTTCTGCCCTGCCGGGAATGTGAAAGCATTGTCATGCCGGAAAAGGCTCCGCAGACTGCGGAAGGCTGAACATGATGAGGAAACATATATTTTCCCAAATTCTTGTGTTTATACTTTTCTCTTTCCTGTTCAGCAGCACGGCTCTGGCCCACAAAGTCACGGTCTTTGCCTGGGTGGAAGGGAATACGGTTTACGGAGAGGGCAAATTCAGCGGCGGCAGAAAAGCACAGGGAGCGGAAGTCATTGTCTCTGACACGGAGGGAAACCGTCTGCTGAGTACAAAGACTGATGACAACGGAGATTTCTCCTTTCCGATTCCCAAAAAAACGGGACTGAGAATCGAGCTCATTGCCGGGATGGGGCATAAGGGAGAATGGATGATTCCTGTTGAGGAAGTCGCTGCTGTCGCAGCAACTGCAGGATCAGATACAGAAAATGCAGATGGGAAAATAGATGAGCAGCCTGATTCCCAGAGTGCAGAAATTGCAGAAAAAACGACCGTTCCTGCAACGCTGTCTGAAATTCCGCAAACAGAGACTGCAAAGACAGATATTACGGATAAGGCCGAACTGCGGAAAATGATCGAAACATCCATAGAAAAATCTTTGGATGAAAAGCTGAAACCCCTTATCCGTATGCTGGCAGATTCACAGCAGAAGGGGCCAGGCATCAGTGAGATTGCAGGCGGTATCGGTTATATCTTCGGTCTCATGGGACTGGTGCTGTATTTCAAATCCCGTAAAAAGAAAGACTGAAAGCCGAAACCATGCTTGAAGAACCTTTTGCAGCAGGAGATTCTCCTGTCCACCGGATTGATCCCAGAGTCAGGGTGGCGTTTGCCACCCTGCTTTCTTTTGTGACTGCCCTGTCAGAAAATTTTCCCGCACTCTGGGCAGGCCTGTTTTTTTCCCTGATTCTGCTTTTCATGGCCCGTCTGAACCTGAGAGAGGTATTGGCCCGCGCGGCTGTCATGTGGGGATTTCTGATCCTGCTGTGGATCATTCTGCCTCTTACATTTGAAGGGGAAGCAGCGTACCGGATAGGGAAACTGACACTGACCCGTGAAGGAATTCTGCTTGCTGCCCGTATCACCCTCAAATCCAGTGCCATACTTGTGTTTTTCATTTCCCTGGTCGCAACCATGAATTTTACCACACTTGGATATGCCCTGAATTCATTCCGGATTCCGGAAAAATTGGTGCATCTGCTGCTGCTGACATACCGTTATATTTTTGTCATTGAGCAGGAATACCGGCGTCTGCTCCGTGCAGCAAAGATACGGAATTTCCGGCCAAAAACCGATCTCCATACCTACAGAACCTATGCTTATATGGTGGGGATGCTTTTTGTCCGTGCATCCGCAAGGGCAGACCGGGTATATCAGGCCATGCGCTGCCGTGGGTTTAAGGGAAAATTTTACTGTCTGCGGGAATTTTCCGTTTCCCGCTCAGACTGGATATGGGCCGGATTTATGTCTGCCGGAATCATCGGATTAATCCTTTTGGAGTACCTGCAAAAACAATGACAGATTCACAACCCCTCATACGTCTGAAAAATGTC
This sequence comes from Desulfococcaceae bacterium, assembly GCA_050180235.1. GTDB lineage: Bacteria > Desulfobacterota > Desulfobacteria > Desulfobacterales > Desulfococcaceae > JAABRU01. Next base: position 43,683 of record JBFXEJ010000011.1, on the reverse strand, counting down.
TGCTTCACCTATCCGGGGCAGGGAATGATTCTGGATCAGGTCAGTCTGGAGATTTTCCGCGGAGACCGCATCGGACTCATCGGCCCCAACGGAAGCGGAAAAACCACTTTGTTTCACATCATCATGGGACTGCTGAAACCAACGGCAGGAAGCATTGAAATTTTTGGAAAACCTGTAAAAACCGGCAAAGATTTTCAGGAAGTTTACCGCAAAGTGGGGCTGCTGTTTCAGGATGCGGATGACCAGTTGTTCAGTCCGACTGTGCTGGAAGATGTGGCTTTCGGGCCGCTCAATATGGGCAAATCAAAGCAGGAGGCTGTGGAGATTGCCCGTAAAACCCTGGCTGATCTGGGATTGTCCGGTTTTGAGGATCGCATTACCCATAAACTTTCCGGCGGAGAAAAACGTCTGGCTGCCCTGGCCACAGTGCTGGCAATGGAGCCTGAGGTTCTGCTGCTGGATGAACCCAGCACCGGTCTGGATGAAAAAACAAAAGAAAAACTCATAGAAGTGCTCAGCCGTCTGTCTCTTTCCTATATCCTGATCTCCCATGAAAGCGAATTTATGGCAAAGATCACAGATGTGATGTTCATGATGGAAAAGGGAAAAATCCGCACAGATATTGACCTGCACCAGTATGTGCACGCACATCCCCACACCAGCCATAATCATAAATGATGTTACGCAGCCTTTTCAAAAATCAGGAAGTTATTCACTTTAGGTGATTTCTGAAAATAAATATCCCGGTTCAGTTCACAGGCAAACGGCAAAAGCTGGAAGCTTTTGATACTTTTCCGGTATATTATTTTCCGGAAATCACCTTACGGTAAACTGGCCCTTCAAAATACGCATATGCAAAAAACTGACATCACCTCACTGTTTTTCATTCTGTATGCACTGATTTTTCCGGCGTTTTTGCCTGCTGAACTTTTTGCGGAAGAAAAGGATATGCGGCAGAACCTGTCTATGGAATGGGGCGGACATCTGCGTTTCAGAGGCAGTGTAACATGGCAGGAGGACGGTACAGTTTATGAGCCCGCAGGAACCGGGCCGTATTATGACGGTTCCGGAGAATTCCGCATGAAGAATTCCATGTTTTTCGGAAAAAGGGCTGTACTGGAAACCCATTATGAAGCAGTGCTGTCCGGCGGGGATACCCGGAAAAAAGGCCGGGAAGTGGAAAAATCTGCAGCCGGAATCCGGCTTCCGGGCATCCGTCCCGCAGATGACAGACAGCGTTTTCTGGATATGAGCAGCATTATTGATGAGGAAGAAAGTTATGTCCTGTATCATCGGATAGACAGACTCTGTCTGAGTCTGTACCCGGACTGGGGAACGGTACGCATTGGCAGGCAGGCCCTGACCTGGGGAAACGGGATGATTTTCAATCCAATGGATCTGTTCAATCCCTTTGCGCCCACAGATATTGTCCGGGATTACAAAATCGGGGATGATATGATTACAGCACAGTTTTCCGCAGGAGCAGCCGCGGGTTTTCAGTTTCTTTATGTTCCCCGGCGGAATACGGAATCCGGATCTGCGGAATGGGACAGTTCCGCTCTGGCCGGGAAATACCGTTTCTCCCGCGGAAGTACGGAATTTGATCTGATGGCAGGCCGCAATTACCAAAATTATGTTTTCGGACTGGGAAGCACCGGATACATGGGAGAAGCAGCCTGGCGGGCTGATGCGGTCTGGACTTTTCTTCCAAAGGAAAGCGGCAGCACCGGATTTCTGTCTTTTGTTGCCAATATGGATTATTCATGGGTCTGGCGGGAAAAAAATATGTACGGTCTTGTGGAAATTTATTATAACGGGCTTGGCATTACGGATTATGAAAAAGCTCCTGCTGATCCGGATCTGGCAGAGGCTTTGGAAAGAGGGGATGTTTTCACTCTGGGCAGGCTGTATCTGGGCGGACAGGTGCAGATCGAAATCCATCCCCTGCTCAGTTTTTATACAGGTCTTATCGTGAATCTGACTGATCCTTCCGCTGTATATCAGCCCCGTTTTGTCTGGAGCATTACCCAGAATACAGATGCCATTCTTGGCGGGAATCTGTATCTGGGCGGTTCAGATACGGAATACGGGGGTTTCCGGATACCCGGTACGGATTTTCATTCAGAACCGGGCCACAGTGCGTATCTGCATCTGACGTATTTTTTCGGATAGGGCAGGCCCCCGCAGATGATTATTCAGAATCAACTGCACTGCAGCAAAAGTAGCAAAAGCTTCCAGCTTTTGCCCTGTGCCTGTGAACTGAACCGGGATATTTAATTTTCAGAAATCACCTAAGGTGAGTTAATAAATTTCAAAATCAGAATCTTTGGCCGGACCGGATGACTGATTTTCATCCACATTCATTACACCCGGCTTTACGGAAGAATCTCCCTGTCTTTTCCCGGTGTTTTTCGGATTTTTTTTGTCACTCATATGCATGACACTGTATTTGGAATGATATGATCTTTCATCCTCATATTCATCCTGTTCCACATTTCCCCGACCGTATCCGTTCCTTCCGTACCTGCTGTCATCCACTTTGAAAAATGCTATGGTTTTGTTCAGATATTCGGCCTGTCCTGCCAGATTTTCGGATGTGGCAGCCATTTCTTCGGATACAGAGGTGTTCTGCTGAATGACTTCATCAAGCTGCTGGACAGCCTTGTTGATCTGTTCGGCTCCTGTGTCCTGCTCGGAAGATGCCGCATTGATTTCCTGCACCAGTTCCGCTGTCTTGCGGATGTCCGGCACAATTTTTTCAAGCATTTCCCCGGCTCTGCGCGCAATGGCCACGCTTTTGGATGAAAGAGCAGCGATTTCATTTGCGGAGATCTGACTCCGTTCCGCCAGTTTCCGTACTTCCGAGGCCACAACGGCAAAACCTCTTCCGCTTTCCCCTGCACGCGCGGCTTCAACTGCGGCATTCAGGGCCAGCAGATCTGTCCTGCGGGCAATATCTTCAATAACCGATATTTTCTGCGCGATATTTTCCATTGCAGCAACGGTTTCAGCCACGGCTTTGCCGCCTTCCACTGCATCTTCAGCGGATTTGCGCGCAATTTTTTCCGTCTGCATGGCATTGTCCGCATTCTGCCGGATATTGGAGGCCATCTGCTCAATGGATGAGGAAACCTCTTCTGCAGCAGATGCCTGTTCAGAAGCACCCTGGGACATTTCTTCTGCCCCCGCACTCAGTTCCTGACTGCCGGAGGCCACATTCGCAGCGGCTGTTTTCACATCCGCGACCACTGCGCGCAGCCCCTGTAGCATTTCTTTCAGCGCCTCGGCCAGCATTCCCACCTCATCCTTCTGATCCACATCAATTCGGGCAGTGAGATCACCGGCTGCGACTTTTCTGGCAAACTCCACACCTTTGAGCATGGGTCTGACAATGCTTCTGGTGATAAAAAATGCGATAATGATTCCCAGAAACAGGGCAAAGACAAGACCCGTAATCATTGCGTTTGAGGCTGAGGAAAGGGCATTCACGGTTTCTTCGGCCACGTTCAGGGAATATTTCATAGCGTTGTCTGCCGTGCTTTTGGCTTCTGCCAGCACCCTGTCAGCGGTCATTGTTCTTTTTGTGTTCAAATCCTCAAGTCTGAGCCATGCGTCCAGCAGACTGCTCATTGCGGTACGGTATTCTTCTGCGACTGTGTTTATCTTGTCAATGCTTTTGATATGGATTTCCTTTTTGGTGATTTTTCTTATTTCTTCTATTTTTTTATTCCCATCTCCAAAGAGTTTTATCGCATTCCTCATGATTTCCGGGTCACGTTTTGCCTGTGCCTTGAAATTGGACACCCGGATTTCATTGATTATATCCAATATCTCATTTATCGCTGATATTTTCAGCACACGTTCACTGAGTTCCGCCTCGGTATTCTTTGATGCGATTTCCTCTTTCATGGTCAGGATTTGATCCCCAAAAAAATCAGAACAGTTTTTAACGAGCACTGCTGCTGCACTGTCCATTTCAGCCCGCATTTTGGCGATTTTTTCATTTTCCTGCACGGTCTCCCCAGCCAGTTTTTCATATTCATCCGTGGCCTGTTTCATATTTTTGAGAGCTTCGGCCAGTTTTTCCAGATGAGGAGAGCGGTTTTGCAGTTCTGAAGCCCGTTCCAGATGCTGCCAGACAGTTTCCATATGTTTCTGACCGTTTTCCAGATAGTTTTTTTCTCCGGTGAACGCGTATCCCCGCATCTGATACATGGTAAGCAGGGCTGCCCGTTCCACTGCATTGACCACCTCAAGCTCAGGAACATATTCATGGGAAAGTATTCCGGCCTGAGTTTTCACTCCGTTCATTTTCCACACGGCCAGACCGCCAAGTATACTGGCTATGGCGATCAGAATGCCGAAGCCCATACCGATTTTCACACTTAAACTGAGATTTTTCATTAAATTACCTCCTGTATTAAAAAAAGATACCATTTCTCCACAGAAATCTTTTTCATCACTGACAAAAGTCAGCAAATTTTTCCCGTAACAATCTTATTGCCACGTTTTGTTTATTTTGTCCAGAAAACCTTTTCAGGCAGTCAGCATTAACATACAACTTGCACACGCGGATCAAATGTGATATATTCGGAAATTATGAAACAGTATATCATAGATGAACTCAGATATCAGGATTTTGAGAAAATAAAAAACTATCTGGATGAAAACTTCGGTGACTCCGGAGTGGACAATCTTTACTGGATTCCGCTTAATCCGGAACTGTTTACGCCCCTGCAGGCGGAACATACGGACTGCCATCCCCTGTATTTTGCCCTGGAACTTACAGAAAACAGGGTGTCCTGCGAACTGCTGATCCGCACCCGGAACCGGATGCGCTGTGACTGCATGGGATATGCCAATCAGAACCAGCGCAACTGGATCATGGACTGCATGGATGCCATACTGGAGAAACTGGGCATCAGTATCTGAGGCAGACAGAGGATCAGTTCCAAAATCACCGTCTGAACCGGAGTTCCGGACTGAAAGTCCGGGACATTGCTGCCAGATTTTCAGACCGGCACTCCGCGGTTTGGCACCGGATGGCACTGAGGCAAAGAACAGCAGAGAGGACAGTCGCAATGCTACGGATTATTCCCCTGGGAGGACTGGGAGAAATCGGTCTCAACATGATGGTCATGGAATACGGAAACACCATGATTATTATTGATGCCGGGCTGATGTTTCCCGAAGATTATATGCTGGGCGTGGATCTGGTTATTCCGGACATGGATTATATCCGTAAGAACAAATCCAGGCTGGCCGGAATTGTTCTTACGCATGCCCATGAAGACCATATCGGAGCACTTCCCTTTCTCCTCCGCGAAGTCAATGTCCCCGTTTATGGAACCCCTTTCACACTCGGAGTGGTCAGACATAAACTGGAGGAGCATGATCTTCTGGTTCCGGCTGATTTGCGGGAAATCAGACCGGGGCAGCGCCTTCGGATCGGTGAAATGGAAATGGACATTATCCGTGTGGGGCACAGCGTGGTGGACGGCATAGCTGTTGCCATCCGGACACCTATGGGACTGGTAATTCATACCGGAGACTTCAAAATCAGTCACACGGCCATTGATGACATGATGACTGATGTGAACAAATTCGCACTGTGCGGGGAAGAAGGGGTACTGGCCCTGCTTTCAGATTCCACCAATGTGGAAAAAGAGGGGTACACCATCTCGGATCGGGAGATCGGGGAAACCCTGCGGCAGATCTTTTCCCGGACCAGGGGCCGTACCATTGTGGCCCTGTTTGCCTCCAGTATTTCCCGGATTCAGCAGATTGTGGATATTGCACGGGAACGGGACAGCAAGATCATCTTCAACGGCAGAAGCATTGAAGTTACAGCCCGGATTGCCAAAGAACTTGGCTATCTGAAGCTTCCGGAGGATATGGAAACAGATATCGGGGCTGTGGGAAATTTTCCGGATTCCCGCATCATCATCATCACCACCGGCAGCCAGGGTGAACCCATGTCCGCTCTTGCCCGGATGTCCACAGGAATCCACAAACAGATCCGTATACGCAGCGGCGACACAGTGATTCTTTCCTCCAAATTCATTCCCGGTAACGAAAAAGCCATTGCCAAGATCATCAACAACCTCTACCGCAGGGGAGCAGACGTTATTTATGAAAAAATATCAGCCATCCATGTGTCCGGTCACGCATTCCGTGAGGAACTGAAACTGATGATCAACCTGACCCGGCCCAGATATTTTATCCCCATTCACGGCGAATACCGGCATCTGGTGCTTCATGCGCGGCTGGCCGAGGATATGGGCATTCCCAGTTCAAATGTCATCCTGGCTGAAAACGGGCAGGTCATTGAATTTGATGAAAACGGGGGCAGTATCCGGGAAAGTGTCACCACCGGCCGTGTTATGGTGGACGGAAAAGGGATCGGGGATGTGGGCAGAAGTCTTCTGAAAGAACGCAGAGCCTTGTCTGAAGAGGGTTTTGTGGCTGTTAACCTGGCCTTTGACGAGGAAACCGGCATTGTCATGTACGGGCCGGAAATCATCTCCCGCGGCTTTGTGTTTGAAAATGAAACCGGACATCTGCTGGATGATGCCATCTGCGTCGTGCTGGAGGCCATAGAGGATATAAAACCGGAGACCAAAGACCGGATTGAAAAAATCCGGGCCAGAATTCAGGGAGATCTGAGAAAATATTTCAATTTCACCATCCGGCGCCGGCCTGTGATTCTGCCATTTATTGTGGAAGTGTAATACCAATTCGCTGTTGAATTTATACAATAAGGTGAGTTGTTTCCTCTGTGTTCTCTGCGGTTTTTTATCTCTGTGTCCTCTGTGGGAAACCGGATCATAAGGTGATTTCCATTAATGATTATACCGTTTTTCGTAGGGTGGGCACGGCTTTTTGTGCCCGCCGTTTCAGCAGGACGGCGGGCACAAAAAGCCGTGCCCACCCTGCAATGATGGTACATTTTTTCATGGAAATCACCTAAGGTGATTTCAAAATCTCACAAAACCGTCATACGTCTTTGTTCCTGCCCCGGATAATATCATGCAGATAAGCGATCATATCCTTCATCTGTTCAGCCTGTGCGCTCATTTCCTCGGATGCGCTGGCCGAAACTTCCGCTCCGGCCGCATTACTCCGGAGACTTTGATCAATTTCACAGACTGCATGGGCGATTTCATCAATGGCTTTTGTCTGCTCAGCAGACGCGGCTGCAATTTCACGGATCAGATCTTCGGCTTTTCCGGAAATATCCTCAACACCTGTGAAACGTTCATCAGTCTGTGTCACCATTCCGGCTCCGTCCTGAATCTGCTTCACGGTATCTGCAATCATATCAGCAGTATTTCTGGCTGCCTGGGCAGTGCGCAGGGCAAGTCCCCGGACTTCTTCCGCGACCACTCCGAAACCTGCTCCGGCTTCCCCGGCCCTGGCCGCCTCAATGGCTGCATTCAAAGCCAGCAGATTGGTCTGAAAGGCAATCTCATCAATGGTTTTTACAATCCTGAATGTCTCCTTTCCGGCTTCGGAGATCTTCTGCATCGAACGCGACAGACTGCCCATAGCCGAATTTGCTTCCCGCACCTCCTGCGCTACGTTTTTCATCAGCTTTCCTGCCATATCTGAATGACCGGCATTCTGCCTGATCATGGAACTTACTTCTGTCAGTGATGCCGAAGTTGTCTCAATGGACATGGCCTGCCGGGAAACTGTTTCGGCAAGGGACTGGCTGCTGGAAGCAATCTGCCCGGAAGCAGTTGTGAATTCATCAGCAGTGATGCGCAGATTGCGGATGATTTCCCTTACAGGCCGGATGGCTATGACAGTAAGACAGAACCAGATGCACACACTCAGCAAAATAACAATTCCCAGTGCAACGAGCATCTGAATGAGGGCTGTACGCGCAAGTCTGTCATCAATACTGCTGCGGACAGAGGCTATCTGTTTTTGCAGTTTTGTTTCATTTTCGGCAAGGTTGCCATGAATAATTTTTTCGCTGTAATAAAGGCGGAGCTTTCCCAGTTTTTCACTCTCATAAGGTATATCTGTCTCAAAAAACGGTTCCCCTTTTTCTGCCAGTGATGCCGGAATGGCAGCTCCGGATTCGATTTTCCTGTTTTCCGACCGCCAGATGGCAAAAAAATTCCCTTTTGCATTTTCTGTCACCTCTATGGCCTGCACTATGGGGATATCCATATACGGACGGAGTCCGCTTTCTGTTCCTTCCCGGTCAACATTATACAGAAAAATGCCGGACAAACCGGCCGCGGTCTGTGCAAGCACCTTCAGGTTCTCTTTGGTGGCCGATGTATGAAAATTCATCAGTTCCCCAAAACTTGTCCTGATATTCCGCTCATATTCCTTCTGGATATAGGCAAAAGTATCACTTTCGTATTTCAGCAGTCCGAGACTGGCCAGCAGAAAAGAAAAAAATACAATCAGACTGCTCCACAGGGATGTTTTGAAAGCAATTCCGAATACGGGTTTTTTCCTGCCAATTTTTTTCATAAGACAAACTCCTTTTAGATTGCTGTCCGCAGGTTTCAGGTTACGGGGTTCAATGTTCCGGATACTGGATTTCGGAGTTCATTTTCTTTTCCTGACACCATATACAAGACTCATTTTTTGGCAATAATGGCCTTTGCCGGGATCAGTCCGGTGGCACTGGCTGATACAATGTTTCCGGCAACTCCGGGGCCGTCTCCGGCCACGTAAAGTCCTTTGATCTTTGTTTCCAGTTCATTTGTGGTTTTCACCTGTGTGGCAAAAAATTTGATTTCCGGAGCATAAAGCAGGGTTTCATCATTGGAAGCACCCGGTATCACATTATTGAGTTTTTTCAGTCCTTCAATGAGATTGGTGACAATGCGTTCCGGCAAAGCCATAGCAATATCCCCGCATACCACATTGGTCAGGGTCGGCTCAATATATCCTTTGTTAACACGGTTCCAGGTGCTGCGCCGTCCCCGGATCAGATCTCCGAAGCGTTGCAGAATGGGTTTTCCCCCGCCGATAAGAGATGCCAGATTTCCAATGGCCTCACCATATGCCTGATTGTCCGTGACCGGTTCTGTGAGAATCACTTTGGAAAGAAAAGCAAAATTGCTGTTTTCGGATTTTCTGTCCCGGTACGCGTGCCCGTTCACACACACGAAATTTCTGTAATTTTCCAGAGAAACATAGCCCCGGTGATTGGTGCAGAAGGTGCGCGTCTGGTCATCATATTTCTGTGTCTGGATGAAAAATGTGGGATCATAAATGACTTCGCATATATCTTTGAGGATTTCATTGTGAACCTCCACCCGCACGCCCACTTCAATGCCCCGGTGGGTCAGCCCCAGATCATATTTCAGTCCCAGTTTCCCCATCCAGTCCGCTCCCACACGGCCCGGAGCCAGAATCACATTTTCAGCATAATAACGGCCTTTGGATGTGATTACACCCTTTATCCGGGATTCCTCCGCAATAATATCTTCGACTTCCTCATTGGTTTGCAGAAGAACGCCTTTGCGGGAAACAATATAATCTGCCATACCGGAAATATAACCGGGAAGGGCATCACTGCCCAGATGTTTCTGTTTGATAATCAGCAGATCAATGCCGTATTTTCTGGCGTTTTTCCGGAAATTTTCCGCCTCTTTCATATCGGTTGGATATACGGGCCCGTCCATTCCGAACCGGTTGAATATCTCTTCGGTTTCATCAATAAGAGCCTGTGCCTGGGAACGGGGCATGAACTGGGTCAAATCTGTTTTTCCCAGCTTGGGAATATAATTGAGTTTTCCGTCAGAAAAAAGACCCGCTCCCCCAACACCGCAGAGAATATTGCAGGGACTGCATTTCATGCAGCCCCGGGTTTCCGGAATGGGGCATTTCCGCTTCATGGATTCACGGCCTTTTTCAATCATCAGGATGCTCAAATCTGAATGTTCCCGCAGATAATAGGCTGCAAAAAGCCCGGCAGGCCCGCCGCCGACAATAATCACATCATATATTTTTGAATGTGTTTCTGACATTAATATCTCCTGAAAGTTTGAGGGATTGGGGGATTGGGGATTAAGGGCGGGAACAGGTGAAATATTATTTGTATCCGCCTTTTTTCTGAAATCTGCCACCCATCCACTAACCCCAGCCCCTAATCCCCATCATCCGTATCTGATGGCCTCAGTCGGATTCAGCCGCGATGCTTTCCGGGCCGGATAAATCGTTGCCAAAAAACAGATGATCAGTGTACCAGCAACGATCAGTCCCACATCCTGAATCTCCAGACTTACCGGCAGATGGGGAAAGAGATAAACCTGTGTGGAGAGTTTGATCAGTTTGTATTTTTTGATCAGAACACAGATCAGACTGCCGGAAATCACTCCGAAAAAAGTGCCAATCACACCAATGGTCATGCCTTTGAAAACAAATATCTTCCTGATACTCTGATCTGTTGCGCCCATAGTTTTCAGTATGGCAATATCTCTGGTTTTTTCCATCACCATCATAATCAGGGTGCTCGCGATATTAAAGGCCGCAACCAGCACAATCAGCGTCAGGATGATAAACATCACGGTTTTTTGCAGGCGCAGAGCAGAAAAAATGTTGCGGTTCATCTGCATCCAGTCCTGTGCCCAGTAAGGCCCGCCCAGCATACGGACAATATTCCGGGCTGTTTCTGCTGCCTGGTAAATATCTGTGACCCGCACCTCAATGCCGGAAACCGCATCCGGTCTCCCCAGAATCTTCTGTGCCTCTCTGAGATGGATATAGGCCAGGGATTTGTCAAATTCATAGAGACCGGATTCATAAATTCCCTTTACCGCAAACCTGTGCATACCCGGAGCCGTTCCTGTGCCGCCGCCGGGCAGAGTCAGGGAAACCTGGCCGCCTTTTTTGACTTTCAGTTTTGCTGCCAGTTCTTTGCCCAGAATAATTCCCGGCACATCCGAAGAGGATGTGGCATCTGAATCACTGTAAAGCAGTTTTTTCAGGTCTTCTTCCGAAAGGGTGCGGATGACTTTTCCCGCGCTTTCCGGATCAATTCCCCGCAGTACGGCTCCGGTAATATCTGACGGCGAACGCAGCATAACCTGAGCGTAAATATAGGGGGTTGTCTCTTCCACTCCCGGAAGTTTTCTGACAGATGCCATCACCTGTTCATAATCGGTAAAGGCTCCGTAATGGCATGAAACCAGCACATGGGCTGTCACGCCCAGCATACGTGTACGCAGTTCAGACTCCGCACCGGACATAACCGCAATCACAACGATCATCACCATAACACCCACTGCCACCCCCGCAGTGGAAAGCACTGTGATCAGAGATACAAATGCGTGTTTCTGTTTGGTTCTGAGATATCGTCTGCCGATAAAAAATTCAAAGGACATTGTTTGTCACTTTCTGTACAGTAAAATCCGAAACAGGTGCTTCCTGTCCGGCCTTATTTTCAATCCGTTCCTGTGCGGACGTCCACCATCACAGCCAGTTCGTTTATATAATGTTTCAACTGTTCGGCCAGGGCATTCAGTTTTCATATCTTCGGAAAAAATCCGGCTGAATTCTGTCTGATGAGTTGTTTGAGAAAGATTCTTCCATATGCTCTTCGGAACAAAGTTCAACCCGCAAGAAAGCCAGAAAAAATCAGTGTACCGGAAGATGTCATATGCTCTGCCAGAGAACGGTTTTTATTTTGTCAACTTACTTCAAAACTGCCATATTTGTAAATAAAAAATTGAGGATGATGATAAAATTCCCGGTAGTGGGACTGCTCATACTGATTTTTTTAATATATAAATCAATATGTTATTTATAATCAGTATAAGCAGTATCATGGATGTATCGTATAACTATTTGTATTTATTATGTATGGACAAAAATCAGTATATTTTTTAAAATATAATAATATCAAATAGTTAATTTTTTGTCAGTATGTGCAGACCCACTACCGATTTCCCTTGCCATTCTGTTTTTAATATGTTTATGCTACAGTCTGTTCATAATGGTATGATTTTTGTATGTTTATAAAATGGGAAAGAAGGAGCACAGGAAATGAAAAAAAGATATTTCAGTTACTTGATGGTATTGATCTTTTTCGGGGCATCGTGCGCCGGGGCTGCGGATCTGGCAGGGGTGGAAATACACGGTTTTATCTCCCAGGGACTGCTCTGGAGCGACAACAACAGCTATTTTTCGGCGGATACGGAAGACACGTCGTTTCAGTTCAACGAACTGGGCATCAATTTCGGCAAAAGCCTTACGGATCAGCTACGGGTGGGAATGCAGTTTTTTTCCCGCGATCTTGGCAGCACCGGAAACAATGAGGTGGTCATTGACTGGGCCTATGGCGATTACCGCTGGCGGGACTGGCTTGGAATCCGGGCCGGACTTGTAAAAATGCCCCACGGTCTGTACAACGATACCCGTGATCAGGACATGATCCGCACCGCCATTCTGCTTCCCCAGAGCGTGTATCCTGAAATGGAGCGGGATTATTACACCAGAATGTGGGGCGCAGAGATTTACGGCAATGTCTTTGCTGAGGTCATTGGCAATATTTCCTACAAATTTCTGGTGGGAACCTACACCCCGGATACTGACAACAGCGGACTTGCTGTCGGAGTGGCCTCCAGCGGATTTATGGAAGTTCAGGACTTTAATCACGGTATTCAGTACAGCGCGGGTCTCATATGGGAAACCCCTCTGGATGGCCTGCGTGTCGGGGCCACCGGATGGATTATGAATGACGCGGGCGCGGACTTAAAAATGTTCTATGAGTTTGATCCCTCTGTTCCTTCCGGATCGGTTACAAGTTTGGAGGTCAAACGATGGGCCACAGTATATTCCATTGAATATATATGGGAAAATCTCAGACTCACAGCCGAGTACCGTAGAGAGCATACGGAAAACAGATGGACTGATCTTGCATTTTTCAATTCTGATGTGGATGCCGAAGGTTATTATGCGGGAGCGACCTACCGTTTTACAGACTGGCTGGAGGCGGGAACCTATTATTCAGTCTTTTATCCGGACAGGGATGACCGGGATGGCGACCGTTATGCTGCTCAGGGAAATGACTTTCAGGCATGGCAAAAGGATTTTGCCCTTTCGCTGCGCTTTGATATCAATGAATACTGGCTGCTGAAACTGGAAGGTCATGTGATGGACGGTGCTGCAACGCTGCTGAGTTCAGACAATCCTGACGGATTTGAAGAAGATGACTTTCTCTTTGCCGCCAAGGCTACATTCAACTTTTAGTGTGAATACATGATGCCCTTATTTCAGGAGGTTTCAATGAATATCAAAAAATATGGACAGATGCTGCTCCTTGCCTGTGCACTGCTGCTTATGACAGTTTCCGCTGTTCCGGCACAGCAGGCAGTTGTTATCTGCAACAAAACCGTTCCCCATGACAGTCTGGGTTCCAGTGATATTCAGCAGATATTTCTGGGCAGAAAAACCCGCTGGTCTGATAATCAGAAAATCAGTTTTGTGATTATGAAAGACGGGGAGGCCCATACCGAATTTCTCAGAAGCTATGTCTCAAAAACACCGTCCCAGTATCAGGCTTTCTGGAGAAAAATGGTTTTTACCGGCCAGTCCGGGCTTCCCCTGTCCTTCAGCGCACCGGAAGAAATCATTAATTATGTGGCCGCCACTCCCGGAGCAATCGGATATGTGCCTGCCGGACTGCCGCATGACAGGGTTAAAGTGGTCGCCACGGTTCCGGCCAACTGACTGTAAAATGTAAAAAAGGAGCACAGGAAATGAAAAAAAGGTATTTGGGATGCTTGATGGTACTGGTGTTTTTCGGGGCATCGTGCGCCGGGGCTGCGGATCTGGCAGGGGTGGAGATACACGGTTTCATCTCCCAGGGACTGCTCTGGAGCGACAACAACAGCTATTTTTCGGAGGATACGGAAGACACGTCGTTTCAGTTCAATGAGCTGGGCATCAATTTCGGCAAAAATCTGACAGATCAGCTACGGGTGGGAATGCAGTTTTTTTCCCGCGATCTTGGCCGCACCGGAAACAATGAGGTGGTCATTGACTGGGCTTACGGTGACTACCGCTGGCGGGACTGGCTCGGTATCCGCGCGGGACTCATGAAAATGCCCCACGGTCTGTATAATGAAACACGGGATCAGGACATGATCCGTACCGCCATTCTGCTTCCCCAGAGCGTGTATCCTGAAATGGAGCGGGATTATTACACACGCATGTGGGGCGCAGAGATTTACGGCAATGTCTTTGCTGAAGCCATTGGCAATCTTTCCTACAAATTTCTGGCGGGAACCTACAACCCGGATCCTGACAACAGCGGCCTTGCTGTCAGGGTGGCCGCTCGCGGATCTATGGAAGTTCAGGATTTTAATCATGGTATTCAATACAGCGCGGGTCTCATATGGGAAACGCCTCTGGACGGACTGCGTCTAAGTGCAACGGGCTGGATCATGAATGACGCTGGAGCGGACGTTAAGATGGCCAGCGATTTTGCTCCGAATGTTCCTGCCGGCTCGGTTACAAGTTTGGAGATCAAACGATGGGCCTCAGTATATTCCATTGAATATGTATGGGAAAATCTCAGAATGACAGCGGAATACCGCAGGGAGCATACGGAAAGCAAATGGCCTGATCTTGCCAGACCCAAATCAAAAGTGGATGCCGAAGGTTATTATATAGGGGCTGGCTACCGTTTTACAGACTGGCTGGAGGCGGGAACCTATTACTCAGTCTTTTATCCGGACATGGATGACCGGGGTGGCGACAGTTATGCTGCTCAGGGAAATGACTTTCAGGCATGGCAGAAGGATCTTGCCCTTTCACTGCGCTTTGATATCAATGAGTACTGGCTGCTGAAACTGGAAGGCCATGTGATGGACGGTGCGGCAACTCTGCTGAGTTCAGACAATCCTGACGGATATGAAGAAGATGACTTTCTCTTTGCAGCCAAGGTTACATTCAACTTTTAGTGTGAATACATGATGCCCTTATTTAAGGAGGTTTCAATGACTAACAAAAAATATGGACAGATTCTGCTCCTTGCCTGTGTACTGGTGCTCATGGCAATCCCCGTGATTTCGGGACAGCAGACACTTGTCATCTGCAACAGCAGCGTTCCCCATGACAGTCTGGGTTCCGGCGATATTCAGCAGATATTTCTGGGCAGAAAAACCCGCTGGTCTGATAATCAGAAAATCAGTTTTGTGATTATGAAAGAAGGGGAGGCCCATACCGAATTTCTCAGAAGCTATGTCTCAAAAACACCGTCCCAGTATCAGGCCTTCTGGAGAAAAATGGTTTTTACCGGCCAGTCCGGGCTTCCCCTGTCCTTCAGCGCACCGGAAGAAATCATTAATTATGTGGCAGCCACTCCCGGAGCAATCGGATATGTGCCTGCCGGTCTGCCTCATGACAGGGTTAAAGTGGTCGCCGCGGTTCCGGCCAACTGAGGGCCTGCGTAAGGGAGCGGATCCGGAAGATATTTTAATGGAATGAACTGTCCAATGAACAGCCCCGCTGCCTGCAGCGGGGAATGTTACCCACCGGGATTCAAAAAATGGTTTGTATCCCCTCACATTTTCCCTTTCTCCAGAGCTTTCCGTTCCGCTGAAAGCTCGGACAGCAGAAACTCTGCTGTCCAGTTTTCCGAATTCGTTGTCAGCACAGCCCACAAAGGGCGCTTCATTCCGGATTTCCGGCATCCGTCCATAAGCTGATGCAGTTCCTTTTCCGTAATACCGCATACAATAATGGCTCTGGGCAGATCCGAAGATACTCCCCATCCGCTTTTGTCCGGAAGTCCTGCCAGTGTGCCGACCTTTTCCCCAGCCTGATTCCGGCTGATCCAGACTGTGGGCAAATCATTGAATCCTGTCATTTCAAGAAGCTGAATAAATTTTGACTGCACTTCCGCAGGAAATCCGCATACAAGCAGTTTGCGCGGGCCGTACAGAAACCTGTCGGACTGGGAAACTGTTTCAAATCCTATGCTGTTCATGGTCTTCCTTTCTTTTATGCTGATCTTACGGATGAGACTTTACATAAAATCCAAAACTGTTTCAAGGCATTTGTGAATTTTTGACACGGTTTCAAAGCAAAAAGGATTGTCATATGCACAGTTATCTGTTATGACTGAAAATAATAATAGCCTTTACAGAAATTAAAATTTCCATATACTGCGCTGTTTTTATTTTAACCTTGAATAACACGGATAAAACCGAATTCATATGATTCGTTGTTAATTTTGTCAATGTTTTTACGAAGAATTTTAATTCCTGTAATCTCTGATATATTTCCCATAATCTGCCAAGGAGGAGGATGTGCTTGCCAAAGTTCTGAGTTCTGCGGTCATCGGGATTGACGCGTATCTGGTGGAAGTGGAGGTGGATATTTCCCAGGGTCTGCCATCTTTTACCACAGTCGGGCTGCCTGAGGCTTCGGTAAAGGAAAGCCGGGAGCGGGTGAAAACAGCCATTTACAATTCCGGTTATTTTTTTCCTGATGACCGGATTACTGTGAATCTGGCTCCGGCCAATATCAAAAAAGAGGGAACCGGTTTTGATCTGCCTATGGCTCTGGGCATCCTCACAGCGACCCGTCTTTTGCCCCAGAATGTGGTTTCCGGTTATGTGATTATGGGAGAACTGTCTCTGGATGGCCGCATCAAACCGGTCAACGGTTCCCTGCCTATGGCGATTGCAGCAAAAGACGCGGGATATTCCGGCATTATTGTTCCCCGTGACAATGCCGGAGAGGCATCCGTTGTCAGCGGCATATCTGTGCTTCCCGCAGACAGTCTTTCCCAGCTTATGGATTTTTTCCGGGGACTTGCACAGATTGAACCTGTGAAGGCCGATATTTCTGCGCTTTTTGATTATCAGGAGGCGGGACAGGCGGATTTCTGTGAAGTCATGGGACAGGAACATGTGAAACGTGCGCTGGAAGTGGCTGCGGCAGGAGGACATAATCTCATTATGATTGGCCCGCCCGGATCAGGAAAAACCATGCTGGCCCGGCGCATTCCCGGAATTCTGCCACCCATGAATTTTGCCGAGGCCATTGAAACCACCAAAATCCACAGCGTGTCCGGAATGCTGGGAAAAGATCAGTCTCTCATCACCCGGCGACAGTTCCGTTCTCCCCATCATACCATTTCTGATGCAGGACTTATCGGCGGCGGTCACATTCCCCGTCCCGGAGAAGTGAGTCTGGCACATAATGGCGTGCTGTTTCTGGATGAACTGCCGGAATTCAAAAAACATGTGCTGGAAGTGCTGCGCCAGCCTTTGGAAGATTTGCGTGTTACGATTTCCAGAGCTACGACCACTCTTACCTATCCCTCGGCTTTTATGCTCATTGCGGCCATGAATCCCTGCCCCTGCGGTTATTATTCTGATCCCAAGCACGAATGCCACTGCACACCCATGCAGATTCAGCGATACCGGTCACGGATTTCCGGCCCGCTGCTGGATCGCATTGACATTCATGTGGAAGTTCCCGCAGTTCCCTACAAAGAACTCATGGGAAAATCGGCAGGAGAGCCTTCTTCTGTGATACGGGAACGGGTTTCTGCCGCGCGGAAGATTCAGTCTGAACGGTTCACAAATACCCGTATTCACTGCAACGCGCAGATGGGAAACCGCCAGATACGCAAATTCTGTGAACTTGATGAGGTATCCACACATCTGCTGGAAACTGCTGTAGACAAACTGGGACTGTCTGCCCGTGCCTATAACCGCATACTAAAAATAGCGCGCACCCTCGCGGATCTGGACAAACAGGAAAACATAAAGGTTGTCCATATTTCCGAGGCAGTTCAGTACCGGAGTCTGGATCGGGGCAAAGGGCTTTTCTGAAGAACAGATCTCCGGACTGTTCAGGTGCCGCACAACCCGGAAACCTGTTCCGCTTTCATCACCTGATGAATCACCAAAGCCAGTCTGCTGATATCCAGAGGCTTGAGAAGCATGGTTTTAATACCAATATCCTTTGCTTTTTCCTCAGACATATGCTCACTGTATCCGGTGCAGAGAATTATGGGAATGTCAGGCCGGATTTTCAGCATTTCCCTGGCCAGCATATCCCCGGTCATGCGGGGCATGGTCATATCACTCAGGATCAGATCGTATTTTGCGGGATCTTTCCGGAAAATTTTGAGAGCGTTCACCGGATCATTGCAGCATTCCACCTCATATCCCAGCCTTTCGAGCATCTGTTTTCCCACTTCAATCAGCAGTTCCTCGTCATCCACAAACAGGATACGTCCGTTTCCTGTAAACAGGTGAATATTCCCTTTTTTTTCCGAAGCAGCTTTGTACAGAATCCTGGGAAGAAATACCTCAAAGGTGCTTCCTTTTCCGGGCTGACTGTCCACATGGACTGCCCCCTTGAGGCTTTTCACAATGCCATGCACCACAGCCAGTCCCATACCGGTTCCCCTGCCCATCCCTTTGGTAGTGAAAAAGGGATCAAAAATTTTGTTGATAATGCTTTTGTCAATACCGCAGCCTGTATCGCTGACAGTTATGCGCACATAATCGCCCGGTACCAGGGAATGCTCCTGCCACTGTGTGTCTGATGATATATTGAAGGGTTCAGCAGAAATCTCCAGAATTCCCCCTTTTTCCTCCATAGCATGGGCCGCATTGGTGCACAGATTCATCAGTATCTGATGAATCTGGATCGGGGTGGAGAAAATGGTGAGATTTTCTGCATGAATCCTCTGCCGGATTTCAATGGTTCTGGGCAGGGAGGCGCGCAGGAGTTTAAGGGTCTCGCGCGCAATGGGATTGAGGTTTACGGGTTTAAATTCCTGCTCGCTTCTGTGACTGAAGGTAAGTATCTGCCCCACCAGTTCCCTGGCCCGCTCACTGGCTTTAAGCACCTGGCCCAGATTGCGTTTTACTGTCTCCGTATTCCCAATATCCCGCAGGGACAGTTCTGTATATCCCATGATAACTCCCAGAATATTATTGAAATCATGGGCAATTCCGCCGGCCAGGGTTCCGATGGCCTCCATCTTCTGGGTCTGCTGCATTTTTTCCTCCAGTTTGTGCTGCAGGGTGACATCCCTGAGGATTGCCAGAATTGCGGGATTTCCATCCCAGGCAATACGGACTGCATCCACTTCTGTCCAGATTTCCTCTCCTTTGCGGTTCCGGCATCTGAACATATAAAGTCCGGGCGAGTGTCCCTCTATCCTCTGCCGGTGTCTTTCCATCACAATTTCCCGGTCATCCGGATGAATATGTTCCGCAAAAGGGATGCGGGCCAGTTCTTCAGCCGAATATCCGGTCAGGTCCTCGGCTCTGCGGTTGTGAAAACGGATAAATCCGTCCTGGAGAATCACAATCACATCGTTGGCATTTTCCACCAGCATCCGGTATTTTTCTTCGGATTCCCGAAGTTTCTGCTCAGATATCCGGAGCATGGAAACCATTTCCTGCAACTGCTCCGTACTCTGTTCCAGTGCCCTGCGCTGCCGGTACAATTCTGTGAATATCCTGACCTTGCTTATGAGAATTTCCGGTCTGATGGGTTTGAAAAGATAATCCACAGCACCTTTTTCATATCCGCGGAACACATGCTGGGGCTCCTTGCTGATGGCTGTGACAAAAATGATGGGAATATGCCGGGTTTTCTGCCGTACCCGCAGCAGTTCAGCAGTTTCAAAACCGTCCATGTCCGGCATCTGCACATCCAGAAGGATCAGTGCAAAATCATGATCCAGCGTCAGCCCCAGTGCATCATTGCCGGTTCGCGCGCAGATAATGCTGAGCTCCGGACTGTCCAGCAGGGCTTCCATGGACAGAAGATTTTCCGTCCGGTCATCCACAATGAGAATCTCTGTTTTATTTGACATGCTCTCTCCCGAACAGCCTGCACAGAAAAGGCCCGATCTGATCCAGTGGCATGATATAATCAGCCGCACCGGCCGCAATGGCAGCACGGGGCATATCTTCTGCAAAAGCTGTTTCCGGGGACTGCGCAATGGTCAGTCCGCCATTCTGTCTGATTTTTTTCAGTCCCCTGCTTCCGTCCCGGTTGGCTCCGGTCAGGATAATTCCCACCAGCCGGGAGCCGAATGCCTCTGCTGCGGTTTCAAACAGCACATCCACTGAGGGACGGGCAAAATTGACCCTTTCCTCAACTGAAAGGGACAGGGTGAGGTCATCCTCCACCAGCAGATGATAATTGGCCGGCGCAAGGTAAACCGTTCCGGGCCGGAGTTCATCCTTTTCCCCGGCTTCCCTGACCTGCACATGGCAGACACTGTCAAGATAACGGGACATATACCCGTCCGAATGCGGACTGATATGCTGAACGATCAGAATGGGAACCGGAAAATCTTCCGGCAAAGGTTCCATTACAATCGGGAGAGCCTCCATTCCCCCGGCTGATACACCGATAACAATGGCATCATAAGATTTCATGTAATTTTCTGCTGTCTTTCATCCGTTTCGCCCTGTTTCACGGAAAATGTTTTTTCTTGTAGATTTTCTCTGATTCCGCAACTGTGTCAAAACGATCCGCATACCCTGAAAAATGAAGGGTTTCTTTGGAACCCAGACACAGAAATCCTCCGGGTGTCAGACTGTCCATAAAAAGACGGATGACCCTGCGCTGCAGATCCCGGTTGAAATAAATCAGCACATTCCGGCATACAATCATGTTCATCTCGCCGAAAACCTGATCCGTGACCAGATTGTGATCCGCGAAAATGATATTTTCTTTCAGAGAGTTGTCAAAAATAACCGACTCGTGTCTGGCAGTATAGTAATCGGAAAAAGCCCCTTTACCCCCGGCTTTCTGATAATTATAGGTATATCCCTTCATAAGATCAATGGAATATATGCCTTCCCGCGCTTTTTGCACAATGGCCTCGTTGAAATCCGTGGCATATATCTGTGTGCGTTTGTACAGACCTTCCTCTTTCAGCAGGATGGCCATGGAATAGACTTCCTCCCCGGATGCGCAGCCTGCATGCCATATCTTGAGAAAAGGCCAGGTGCGCAGCAAAGGAAACACCTCTTTTCTCACAGCCAGATAAAAAGGGGGGTCCCGGAAGATTTCTGAAACATTGATGGAAAAATCCGGCAGCACTTTTCTGAAAAAATCCGGATCATGGATAATCCGGTGCAGCATTTGGGAAATGCTTAAAAAACCGGACATATTCACCCTGTGCCGGATTCGGCGTTTGATGTGCGCCCTGGCATAGTCCCTGAAATCATAGCCGTATCTCAGATAAATGGCCTCCAGCAGCAGCCGGATTTCAATATTTTCGATTTCTCTTGTATCGTCCAATTTCTTTCCTCTGCCATACATTATGCAATATATTAAAAATATTGTAAATGGGATTTTACAGATACGTTTTGCAAATGTATTGTCATATATTTTTTCAGCCTGAGTGCATACTGAAGCATCTTCAGCCGGTACAATGTATGACAGATAAAAGAGTTTTTTGCAATCCCTTTAGACATGTATAACAATTATGAAATATTATATACATAAAATAACAAAATTGTTTATATAAAATATATAAACTACAAATATGTAATTAAATACATTTTTATTTTGATAAATTTTCCTGTTTCAAAAAATAATTTATTAATGATTCAAGAATGTTAAAAATATTTATCCGTAAAAACAAAAGCTGGCACCCATCTTGCTTTATATAACTGCAAAGGCTGTTCAAAATACGGAAGCAAAGAATATTATCCTTAGGTGATTTCCATTAATGATTATACCGTTTTTCGCAGGGCGGGCACGGTTTTTTGTGCCCACCGTTTCAGCAGGACGGCGGGCACAAAAAACCGTGCCCACCCTGCAATGATGGTACATTTTTTCATGGAAATCGCCTTATATCATATACAGAGCAAATCGGAAACTCCCGGAATGCAGAAACGGAACGGAAGCTGATTCTGTTTCATTTTTGTTTTTACACGTTTTCGGAAATTTTCTGATTTGCTGACAAACGGGCATCAGAAAGGACAAATCAAAATGAGAAAAGTCGCTATTTACGGAAAAGGCGGAATCGGAAAATCCACGACAACACAGAATACAGTGGCAGGTCTCGCAGAAATGGGCAACAAGGTTATGGTCGTGGGATGTGATCCCAAAGCCGACTCCACCCGGCTGCTGCTGGGCGGTCTGGCACAAAGGACTGTTTTGGACACGCTGCGGGAAGAAGGGGAAGACGTGGATTTGGATGATGTGCGCAAAAGAGGTTTCAGCAACACCTGGTGTACAGAATCCGGCGGCCCTGAGCCGGGCGTGGGATGCGCAGGACGGGGCATTATCACTTCCATCAATCTGCTCGAACAGTTGGGCGCGTATGCGGACAGCGAAAAACTGGATTATGTCTTTTATGATGTTCTGGGTGACGTGGTCTGCGGCGGTTTTGCCATGCCTATACGGGAAGGCAAGGCACAGGAGATTTACATTGTTGTATCGGGTGAAATGATGGCCATGTATGCTGCCAACAATATCTGCAAAGGCATTGTGAAATTTGCCGAAGCCGGGGGCGTGCGGCTGGGCGGACTGATCTGCAACAGCCGCAAGGTGGACAATGAACAGGAAATGATTCTGGCGCTGGCCGACAAACTGGGAACCCAGATGCTCCATTTTGTTCCCCGTGACAATATGGTGCAGAGAGCGGAAATCAACCGCAAAACCGTGATTGAATATGATCCTGCACATCCGCAGGCTGATGAATACCGGACGCTGGCTAAAAAGATCAATGACAATGAAATGAAAGTCATTCCCAAGCCAATGGCGATGGATGAACTGGAAAAACTGCTCATTGAATACGGCATTGCCGCATGATTCAGTTATCAGTTATCAGTGAACAGTTATCAGTGGTCACGGATTGGGGGTTAGGGATTAGGGATTGGGGATTAGGTTTCAGGTTTCAGTATCCAGCCATCAGTAGTACCCTGACACCTGACACCTGACACCTGACACCCGACACCTGACACCACTTACGGATAAACAACAAGTCAGGTGTTTGCAAATCAAACGAAATTCTTCTGAAAGGAAAACATATTATGATGATGCTGAGATCCATTGTAAGACCGGAGAAAGTTGACAATGTGCTGGCCGCGCTGATGGAAGCCGGTTTTCCGGGTGTTACCAAAATGTCGGTTGTGGGACGCGGGAAACAGCGGGGCATCAAAATCGGTGAAGTCACGTATGACGAAATTCCCAAAGAACTGCTGCTCATTGTTGTAAAGGATCAGGACAGGGATTTTGCCATAAAAACCATTATCAAGGCCGCAAGAACCGGTGAAAAAGGCGCATTCGGAGACGGCAAGATATTTGTGGTTCCTGTGCTGGAATCCTATACCATCAGTTCCGGGATTAAGGAAACTGCGGACGGAAAAACCGAAGAGGTGCAGATATGAGAGAGGTAATGGCGATTGTCCGGATGAACATGATGAACAAAACCAAACTCGCTCTGACGGAGGCCGGTATCTCATCCATGACTGCAAAGGATTGTCTTGGCAGAGGAAAAGGGCTGGTGGATATGCACCTGCTCAAAGGTGCGGAAAAGGGATATGAGGAAGCAGTCGCACAGCTTGGTCAGAGCAGCAGGCTGATTCCCAAACGTGCCATTCTCATGGTTCTGCCGGAAAAACTGGTGGATAAGGCTGTGAAAACCATTATCCGGGTGAATCAGACCGGCAAATCCGGAGACGGCATGATTTTTGTCAGTCCCTGCACAGATGCGGTACGGGTGCGGACAGGGGAACATGGAAATGACGCGCTGGATGATGTGAAATAAGGTTTCACCCGGAATTTTCAGGAGAATCAGCTATGATGGCAACAGCGGTAAAAGAAGAAGAATTATTTGAAATTGACGGACTTGATCCGGAAAAGGTGAAAGAGGAACTGCTCAGCGCATATCCGACCAAAGTGGCCCGGAAACGTGCCAAGCAGATTATTGTCAACAAAGTGGGGCCGGATGAGGATGTGCCGGTTATCCAGTCCAATGTGCGGACAGTTCCCGGTCTGATTGGTCAGCGGGGCTGCTGTTACGCAGGATGCAAGGGCGTTGTACTTGGCCCGACCCGTGACATTGTGAACATCACGCACGGCCCCATCGGCTGCGGTTTTTACAGTTGGCTTACCCGGCGGAATCAGACAGATCCAAGCACAACACCGGATGGTCACAATTTCATGCCCTACTGTTTTTCCACAGATATGCAGGATGAACAGATCATCTTTGGCGGTGAAAAGAAACTGAGACAGGCCATTCAGGAGGCTTATGACAATTTCCATCCCAAAGCAATAGCGGTTTTTTCCACCTGTCCGGTCGGACTGATCGGAGATGATGTTCATTCGGTCTGCCGGGATATGAAGGAAAAACTCGGCATCAATATTTTTGGTTTCAGTTGCGAAGGTTACAAAGGTGTCAGTCAGTCCGCGGGGCATCATATTGCCAACAACCAGATCTTCAAACATGTGATTGGAACAAAGGATACTGTCAAAGAGGGTGAATACAAAATCAACCTGCTGGGAGAATACAATATTGGGGGCGACGCGTTTGAAATTGAACGCATTTTTGAGGAATGCGGCATTACCCTCAACGCCACATTCAGCGGCAATTCCAGCATTGACGGATTTGCCAGCGCGCATACCGCAGATCTCAATCTGATCATGTGTCACCGTTCCATCAATTATGTGGCAGAAATGATGGAGAAAAAATACGGACTGCCCTGGATCAAGGTCAATTTCATCGGCGCGCAGGCAACAGCCAAATCCCTGCGCAAGATTGCACAGTATTTCGGGGAGCAGAAACTTATGGATCAGGTGGAGGCGGTCATTGCAAAAGAAATGCCTGCAGTGGAAGCAGCACAGGCAGAAATCCGTCCCCGCACCGAAGGCAAACGCGCCATGCTGTTTGTGGGCGGTTCCCGTGCGCACCATTATCAGGAACTGTTTGCAGAACTGGGAATGAAAACCCTGTCTGCGGGATATGAATTTGCACACCGGGATGATTACGAAGGACGTAAAGTCATGCCTTCCATTAAAGTGGACGCGGACAGCCGCAATATTGAGGAACTGGAAGTGGAACGTGATCCGGCAAGATACAAAGCCCGCAAGTCATCTGAGGAACTGGAAAAACTGCAGTCATGCGGGCTGGAATTTTCCGAATACAGGGGCATGATGCCGGAAATGAAAAACGGATCTCTGGTCATTGATGATATTACCCAGTATGAAGCAGATATGATGATTGAAACCTTTAAACCCGATATTTACTGCGCGGGAATAAAGGAAAAATATGCTGTGCAGAAACACGGCATTCCCATGAAGCAGTTGCACAGTTACGATTACGGCGGGCCTTACGCAGGATTCAAAGGTGCAGTCAATTTTTACAAAGACATTGAGCGCATGGTCAACAGCAAAATCTGGTCATACCTCAAGGCTCCCTGGCAGAAAAATCCTGAATTGTCGGCCACGTATGCGTGGGATTAGAAAAGTAGGTCGGGTGAAGCAACAGCCGAACCCACTGTAACTTTTTTTCGTAGGGTGGGTGTAGCGATAGCGTAACCCACCATTTATCTCGTTCCCACGCTTTGCGTGGGAATGCAGACCGGACGTTTCACGTCCCGTGTGTGCATACCAAAGCAATACATCTCGTTCCCACGCTCTGCGTGGGAATGCAGACCGGACGTTTCACGTCCCGTGTGCATATCAAAGCAATACAATTCAGAAATGGTGGGTTACGCTCCGCTTCACCCACCCTACAAATAATAAAAACAGCAAGGAGTACAGAGAACATGCTGCTCAAACATACAACCGCGGAAATCAGGGAACGGACGGCTTTGACCATCAACCCGGCAAAGACCTGTCAGCCCATTGGAGCCATGTATGCTTCGCTGGGAATACACGGATGTCTTCCCCACAGTCACGGATCACAGGGATGTTATGCGTATCACCGCAGCACCCTGACCCGTCATTACAAAGAACCGGTCATGGCCGCTACCAGTGCATTTACCGAAGGCGCATCTGTTTTCGGGGGCCAGGCCAATCTGCTGCAGGCCATTGACAATATCTTTGCGGTTTACAATCCGGATGTGATTGCTGTGCATACCACCTGCCTGTCTGAAACCATTGGGGATGACATTCCCCAGATTGTGAAAAAAGCACAGGCAGAAGGCAAAATTCCGGATGGCAAATATATTCTTCATGCCAATACGCCCAGTTATGTTGGTTCCCATGTCACTGGTTTTTCCAACATGTGCAAAGCAATGGTGGATTATTTTGCCGAATCCAATGGCAAAAAAAGCAAGACCATCAACCTGATTCCCGGTTATGTGGAGCCGTGTGACATGGAGGAAATCAGACGCATTGCAACGGAAATGAAGCTGGGAACCATCATGTTTCCGGATACTTCAGGTGTACTGAACGGCCCCATGACCGGCAAATTCAAAATGTATCCTGATGGCGGAGTTACAGTTGATCAGTTGAAACTGAGCGGTTCCAGCATGGGAACAGTGGCAATGGGACGCCTTGCTTCTCTGGCTGCTGCCCGTGCGCTGGATGCCAAATGCAAGGTTCCATGCGAGGTGCTTGATCTGCCCATCGGACTGCAGGCCACAGATATGTTCATTGATACGCTCCGTCATATTGCAGGCGTCAATGTGCCGGATTCTTTGACCTTTGAACGGGGCCAGATGGTGGACATCATTTCTGATATGCACCAGTATTTTTACGGCAAACGGGTCGGGCTGGTGGGAGATCCGGATCAGTTGCTTGCATTGACCAAGTTTCTGGTATCTTTGGATATGTGTCCGGTTTATATTGTCACAGGAACCCCGGCTGGCAAGAAATTTGAAAAAGCACTGAAAGAGGTTGTCAAAGATGTTCCGCATGAAGTGAAGATCAGCGTGCCGGGTGATATGTTTCTTTTTCATCAGTGGATCAAACAGAAACCGGTTGATCTGCTCATTGGCAACACTTACGTGAAATATATTGCCAGAGATGAGGATATTCCTTACGTGCGTTACGGTTTTCCCATTCTGGATCGCGTGGGACACAGTTATTTCCCAACAGTGGGATACAAAGGCGGAATGCGTCTGCTGGAAAAGATTCTGGATGCGATTCTGGATCGCAAGGATCGGGATTCCTCAGACATCGGATTTGAACTGGTGATGTAATTGAAATTTGCTGAAAAAGGTAGGGTGTGCATAATCCGATTTTTTCAAAAATCGGATTATGCACACCATGTGATTCAAAATTAATGTGTGCAAGTTTTTGATGGTAACATGTTTTTTGTTTAAACTTGTATGCCGATTGGTGGGCAACGCTCCGCTTTTGCCCACCCTACGCAATTCAACAGACCAGCACAGGATAACAAAATGACAGCCATACCCATACTCAAAGAACGGGAAAGTCAGATATATCTCAAGGGTGCGCAGCCCTTTGAAATGAAATGCGGCAAACACAGCCTGGCCGGTTCTGTCAGTCAGCGGGCCTGCGTATTCTGCGGGTCCCGTGTGGTGCTGTATCCCATTGCAGATGCTTTGCATTTGATTCACGGCCCCATTGGATGCGCGGCTTACACATGGGATATACGGGGCGCGCTGTCATCCGGGCCGGAACTGCACAGACTCAGTTTTTCCACGGATTTGCAGGAAAAGGATGTGATTTTCGGCGGTGAGAAAAAACTCTATCACGCGCTGAGCGAACTCATTGACATTCATCAGCCCAAAGCCGCGTTTATCTACTCCACCTGCATTGTAGGAATCATCGGCGATGATGTGGAGGCCGTGTGCAGAAAAGTGTCAGCAGAAAAAGGCATTCCGGTTCTGCCTGTGCATTCCGAAGGATTCAAAGGAACCAAAAAAGACGGATACAAAGCCGCGTGCCATGCCCTGTTCAAACTTGTGGGCCAGGGAGATACAGCAGGCATCAGTCCTTACAGTATCAATATTCTTGGGGAATTCAACATTGGGGGCGAGGCATGGATTATCAAAGATTATTATCAGCGGATGGGAGTGGAAGTGGTATCCACCATGACCGGAGACGGCAGAGTAAATGATGTGCGCCGTTCTCACGGAGCCGCTCTCAATGTGGTGCAGTGTTCCGGAGCCATGACCTTTCTTGCTGAAATGATGAAGGAAAAATACGGCATTCCCTATATCCGGGTTTCCTATTTCGGATTGGAAGACATGTCAAAGGCTTTGTATGACGTGGCCGAACATTTTGGGGAAAACCCGGAAATCATGGAGCGCACAAAAGAAATTGTGCGAACCGAAATTACCCAAATTTATCCCCAACTGCAAAAAATCAAAGCAGCAGTGCAGGGAAAAAAAGCCGCGATTTACGTGGGCGGAGCGTTTAAGGCATTCTCTTTGATTAAAGCCCTGCGCTATCTGGGAATGGATGTGGTGCTGGCCGGTTCCCAGACCGGAAATGATGCAGATTACAAAATTCTGCGGGATATGTGTGATGACGGAACTGTGATTCTGGATGACGCGAATCCATTGGAACTGTCCAAATATATCATTGAGAAAAAGGCTGATCTTTTTATCGGCGGTGTCAAGGAGCGTCCCATTGCGTATAAAATGGGCATTGGATTCTGTGATCACAACCACGAGCGCAAAACTCCGCTGGCCGGATATGCCGGAATGCTCAATTTTGCAAAGGAAGTGTATCTGACTGTATCCAGCCCGGTATGGAAATTCGCACCATCGCGACACAAAGTAGCACAAGCTTCCAGCTTGTGCAGATGAACAAACTGGAAGTTTGTCCTACATTACTATTACTCAGAAAATTTAATGGTACAGCCACGAATTGCACGAATTATGGTTTGTGCAATTCGTGCAGATTCGTGTCATTCGTGGCTAATTTAAATTATATTAAGTTGATTTGTCTGATTCGGAGTCCGGAAGTTCCGGAAACAGGACAACCGAAATATTTTAATGAGCGGTATAGAGGAAAAAAACATGAAGAATCTGTCCATAAAAAAAGAAGAATATACAGCCACAAAGAATGCGTGCAAGCTGTGTACGCCGCTGGGGGCTTCGCTGGTGTTCAAAGGTATTAAGGGAGCGGTTCCGCTGCTGCACGGTTCACAGGGCTGCTCCACTTATATCCGCAGGTATCTCATCAGCCATTTCAAGGAACCCATTGACATTGCCTGCTCCAATTTTGCAGAGGAAACAGCCATTTTCGGGGGTGGAGCCAATCTGAAAATCGCGCTGGAAAATATACGGAAACAGTATGATCCGGAACTGGTGGGCATTGCCACCACCTGCCTGAGTGAAACCATTGGCGATGATGTTCCCATGTTTATCCGGGAATACAAAGAAATGTGTGAAGGTCAGACACTGCCGCCCATTGTTCACATTTCAACGCCCAGTTATCAGGGAACCCATATGCAGGGATTTCACGGTGCTGTGCGTGCGCTGGTGGAAGGGCTTGCGGAAAACGGTCATAAGGAAAAAGCAGAACATGTCAATCTGTTTCCGGGCATGGTTTCTCCTGCGGATCTGCGGCATCTGAAAGAAATCATGGCGGATTTCAATGTTCCGTTCATGCTTCTGCCGGATTATTCCCAGACTTTGGACGGGCCGCTTTGGACAGAATATCAGCGGGTTCCTGCCGGAGGCACACATGTGAACAGCATAAAAGCAGCAGGCAATGCACGTGCCAGTTTTGAATTCGGTGACATCTTGTCTGCGGAAAAGGAAAGTGCAGCCCGTTCTCTGTTCAAAAAATTTGCTGTTCCCTTTTACAGCATGGGACTTCCCATTGGAGTGGAAGCAACAGACCGTTTTTTCAGATCTCTTGCTGAGGCAAGCGGGAAAAGCATTCCGGAAAAATATCAGGAAGAGCGTGGCAGGCTGCTGGACAGTTATGTGGATGCTCACAAATATGTGATGGAAGCCAGAGCGGTTGTTTACGGAGAAGAGGATCTGGTTGTTGCAATGGCAGCCTTCCTCAATGAAATCGGCGTGATTCCTGTTCTCTGCGCCTCCGGCGGAAAAAGTGGGCATCTGATGAAAAAAATTGCAGAAATCATTCCGGATTATGAACGCAAAGAAATACAGGTTTTTGACAATGCGGATTTCACTGATATTGAAAACATTGCCAAAGAACTGAAACCGGATCTGATTATCGGCAACAGCAAGGGCTATGCCATGTCCAGGAGGCTGGGGATTCCCCTGATTCGCATTGGTTTTCCGATACATGATCGAATCAATGGCTCCCGAATGCACCATATCGGATTTCAGGGAACACAGGAACTTTTTGATCGCATTGCCAATACCATTATTGAAACCAGACAGAACAGTTCTTCCGTGGGATATACATACATGTAAATCCGGTTTGCATGTGTTCCCTCCGCCATTCAATTCCCCTCCCCTTGTGGGAGGGGTTAGGGGAGGGGTAATAACAGCATTCTGTAATTTAATGGTTTTTCACCCTCCCCCTGCCCCTCCCTCAAGGGAGGGGAGAATATTAAGCAATTGGGAGAGAGGGAAGAAAACATAAAAAAGAGGTGGAAAATGGATTTTGAAAATCATCCCTGCTTTAATGCAAAAGCACATAAAAAATTCGGACGGGTTCACCTGCCGGTGGCCCCCCGCTGCAATATTCAATGCAAATTCTGCAACCGCAAATTTGACTGTGTGAATGAAAGCCGTCCCGGTGTCACCAGCGGCATACTCACTCCTTTTCAGGCCATGATTTATCTGGAGGAAGTGTTTAAACAGAAGAAAAATATCTCTGTGGTGGGCATTGCGGGGCCGGGCGATCCTTTTGCCAACCCGGAGGAAACAATGGAAACTCTGCGCCGGATTCGGGAAACATACCCGGACATGATGCTCTGCGTTGCCACCAACGGACTGAACATTGATCCCTATTTGGATGAACTTGCAGCACTGAAAGTCAGCCATATCACCATTACCATCAACGCGGTTGATCCGGCCATTGGAGCAAAGATTTATTCCTGGGTGCGTTACGGCAAACGGGTTTTGCAGGCAGAAAAAGGCGTACAGATTCTGCTGGAAAAGCAAATGGAAGCGGTAAAAGGCTTAAAGCAGAGAGGCATTACCGTAAAAGTGAATTCCATCATTATTCCGGGCATCAATGACGAGCATATTGAATCTGTTGCTGCAAAGATGGGTGAAATGGGCGTGGATATTCTCAACTGCGTTCCCTATTATCCCAATGAAGGTTCTGCATTCGGTCATATGGCGGAACCTTCCAAAGAACTGGTTGATCTTGTGCGGGAAAAAGCAGGAAAGTATATCCTTCAGATGCGCCACTGCACACGGTGCCGGGCAGATGCAGTCGGTCTTCTGGGAGAAATTCCGGACAAATCTCTGATGGAAAGGCTGCAGGCATGTGAACAGATAAAAGACGAACAGCCTGCAAAAAAATACAATGGCGGCAGAAGCAAAGTCGCTGTTGCCAGCATGGAAGGAGTGCTGGTAAATCAGCATCTGGGCGAGGCATCCAAACTGCTTATTTACGGCAAAAAAGACGGCATGATCAGTCTGCTGGAAGCAAGGGATACACCGGCTGCGGGTGGAGGATTTCAACGCTGGACGCAACTGGCAGATTTGCTTGGAGACTGCGGCACGTTGCTGGTCAGCGGCATTGGAGAAAACTCCAAACGCACTTTGACCGCAAGCGGCATTGACATCATGGAAATCGAAGGCGTAATTGATGAAGCTGTGCGTGCAGTAATAGAAGGCCAAAGCCTGAAACATCTCATCAAAAGGGAAATGAGAGCCTGCGGCGCGGGCTGCTCCGGAACAGGCATGGGATGCGGATGAATAATGGTGAATGATAAATGATAAATGGTGAATGGTAAATGATAAATGGTGAATGGTGAATGGTGAATGATAAATGGTGAATGGTGAATGGTGAATGGTGAATGATAAATGGTGAATGGTGAATGGTAAATGATAAATGGTGAATGATAAATGGTGAATGGTGAATGACATTAACCATTAACAATTAACCATTAACAATTAACAATTAGGAGATAAAATGGACAAACCCGAACATCACATTCTGGTATGCGCAAGTTTCAGAGCAGGCGGAGACCCCAAAGGAGCATGCAGCAAAAAAGGCTCAGTGGATTTTCTGCCTTATATTGAAAATGAAATTCTGGATCGGGGACTCAATGCCCAGATCACCAGCACCGGGTGCATGAAAGCCTGTGATTACGGCCCGGTTATGGTCATTTATCCCGAATGCACATGGTACGGCCCGGTGGAAAGTCAGGATACCATTGATGCCATTCTGGATGCTCTGGAAGACGGGAAGGTTGCAGAGGAATATTTGATTTCATAAGAAAAAAAACTTTAATGATCTTAGTGTTTTCAGACTGCCACGAAGACACAAAGACGCAAAGTCTCACGAAGGTTAATGCACAATTGGTTTTCAGATTTCATATAAGCACTGGATTGCTGTTTGCAATCTTCGTGAAACTTTACGTCTTTGTGTCTTTGTGGCAGAAAAACGCGGCACAAAGACGTGAAGGTTCATTTTGCTGAAATATTTTTCAGATTTGATAAAATTCTTACAAAGGAAACCATGAAATGAATGGATGGCAAGAGTATATTGAGGATGGCAACAAATACCTGAAAACAGCGGTGAAAGGCCATGAATCCAGAAAACAGGTCTTCACTCCGGAAATCATTTACAACATTGTTTCCATGTCCATTGAAAAGCAGATTATGGGACTTCTGATGTATCACAACCGGCTGCCGGAAAATCACACCCTGCGGGATCTGACAGATGCAGTCAAAGAACTCTGCCCGGTCACAGAAGGGGAATTCCACTGTTTTCCGCAGGATTTGGGAGAAAAACTCCTGGCAATGGATCGTTTTCAGGAAATTTGCTGTCTGGATGCATACCATCGGCAGACTCCCTGTGAGGAGGATGTGCTCGAATTCATTGATACCGGTCAAAAAGTTCAGACTTTTGTGGCAGAGTGTTTATGATATATCATTTCCCCTGTTCCCACGCTTCGCTTCAATGCCATTGATTTAAGAAAATTAAGGAGTGCCGAATTGAAAGTTTGGCAGTTTTTTTCTGAGTTATTTCAGTGCCCAAACTTTCAGATCGGAATTCCTCCTTCTTTTACGTCAGTAGCATTGACGCTTCGCGTGGGAATGCAGCCCCGTCTACTGATTTAACTGATGTTACGCAGATTCGTCATACCGGCGAAAACCGGAATGACAGGAAATACATCAGTCTTCCGGATTCTGAAGGTTTGGCGTAACTTCAGTGAGTTAATACAATACCGTCAGTTTTTCCACTGTTCAGCGTTTGCAGAAAACCGCTCCGCTTAATTTTTGCACTCCTCCGGATTTGTATTCTGTATAGTATAGAATCAATAGAGAATTGGTATAATACCCAAATTCCCACAGTTCACATGGCGCAAAAAAAATCCCTTTTCAGAAAAAGCAGCATTCCCCTATCTCAAAATTCGTATTTCTCCCATTGACTTTTTACAGATTTGGTGGGATATAATTTTCAGGATTCATGAAATCCCAAATCAAAAATTTCCGGATCTGCGGCTCTGTTTTTTAAACATGCGTCCCGAAAGTCTTGCAGGCAGCAATGCCGGCAAACATTCAGTTTGAATCTCCGGTATGCAACTCATATGGAGACAGAATTATTATGCACAGAAATTGGGATACAGGCAGTTATATTGCCGTTGCTCTTGGCATATTTACCATTGCATGGGTTTCTGTTCTGATTTTCAGAAGCATGAAACCCGGACCATCTGCTGGAGAACTGGATGCCACTCTGGTGCAAAACTATGTTCAGTATATTGCCAGCGGAGATTTCACATCGGCCTATGAGAAATGCCTGAATGCGGATTACCGCCGTGACGTTCCGCTTTCGGATTTTCAAAAGGCGCATGAGAAACGCAGGGCTGAGATGGGTTTAATCCAAAAGCGGGAAATCCGCAGAGCCAGAACCAGTTACAATCTCTTTTCCCCTGTCCGTCAGCATCAGATTCTCTATGATCTGCAATATCCGGGCAAAGAATGGATGGGCTATATCGTGCTTTCCGATTCTGACGGCGAGTGGCGCATTGAGGGAACATATGTCAGTGCCGCATCAGACACACTGACATTCATTGTATGGTAGCGCATTCATCCGTATCTCCTGACTGAAAACAAAAAAACCGTATATCCGGAAATATACGTTGACATTTGAAGCAGACCGTTTTAATCTTTCCATATTTCAGGCGTGTTCCAATATGACCGTTTTTACGGGAATCCAATTATTCAGAAAGGAGTCAGAATTTATGAAAAAAAGATTCTTTGCAGCGGCTATGGTTCTGTTTTCCCTTTTCTTTATCTCCATGCCCGCTTTCGGGCAGGCGGATAAACTGACTGTGGTATATACGGACTGGTTCCCTTATACCTGGCAGGAAAACGGCGCGGCTTCCGGCTTTGAAATTGAAACATTCAAAGCAGTTATGAAAAATATGAATATGGAGGCCGAATTTGTGAACTATCCCTGGCAGCGGTGTCTGTTCAATCTGAAAGAAGGCAAGGCTGACGCGCTGATCTCTCTGCTGAAAACACCGGAACGGGAGGAATTTACGATTTTCCCTGAAAACCATATCAGCATATCCAAGACAGTTTTATTCACAACAACGGACAAAAACATAAAATTCACAGGTTCCTATGAGGAACTCAAAGGTTTGCTTATCGGCGTAATTCTTGGATTCACTTATGGCGACGCGTTTGACAAAGCGGCATATCTTACAAAGGATGAATCCAGAGACACAGAAATGCTGCTTACAAAAGTCCTGAAAGCAAGAAATGATCTGGGTGCTGAAAATCAGGCTGTTGTCAGCGCGTCTGCCAAAAAAATGGGCGCGGCAGAAAAAATCCGCTTTCTGGAACCGCCCATTCATACGCAGAAACTGTATGTGGGTTTTTCAAAGGCAAAGGATCTGAAAAAACTCAGTGAGGATTTTTCCAAACAACTGGGTGAATTCAGAAATTCAGACGCGTATAAAGCCATATTGGAAAAATACGGCGTGAAATATTCGGATATGGCGGAATAATCGTGAGCATCCGCGGCATGACATCGGAATACAGAATCTGGCACTGTTTTCCGGTGTCATGGTGTTTTTGTCTGTATCTGCGACCCAACTTCATTTACGTTATGTTACGCAGAGCAGAAAAAAATATTCATCATACCTTCTCAATATTTTTCAAATGCGTTTGCCCTGTGTTTTTTCTTGACTTTCAAAAAAATGATAATATATAATCAGAAAGAGATGGAAAGTTCCGGTGTTCACTCTGTGAGAAAAACAGCCGGAACCGGTCTGCAGACAGATAAGCCCGGAGCAGCTTTTGGGACACTCAGAAAGCAGACACTGTATGCCGGATGAATTCAGAAAAGCATACAGTATTATATGCTTTTGATGTTTCTGTATATCTGGACGGATTTCTGAAAGCATACAGTATTATATTCCGCAGAGATATATAATACTATATGCCGGGTATATAGTATTATATACTTGCATATAGTTCTATATACAAAAAATACGGACACTGTGCCCGTATAATCACTGGTTATGCAAATTAAAAGAGGTGATATATGAAATTGATGAATGAGTTTAAATTATTAGTTATTGTTGGGGCTTGGAATAGAAATATATTTTCAGGTGAATGGATTAAGAAATTTTTATTGCCCAAAGATGATTTTTTTTTAGAAGTCGCATTGGATAATTCTCATAGAATTTCATCAGAAAAGATAAGAGTTGAGTTTCATAATAATCGGATAAATTTCATACCGATAATTAATGATATTGAAAATTATAAATATATTTCAGATTTATCATTAAAAATTGCAGATTATTTACCACATACTCCTGTATTTGGTTACGGGATTAATTTTATATTTGAATGTGATAGTAAAAAAATACAAACAAATCTCATAAAAATCAATGATATTGATAAATTGAATGAATGTGGAATAATAGTTATAAACTCACAATATAAACACAGTGTTAAATTCGATAACATTCCAATTAATATTGCTATAACAGCAATTAATGATAATCTTAATTTTGATTTCAATTTTCATTCAGATATCAGAAATCTTACTCAATTTAAGGAAAGTATATATGAATTCCCAGTTGAAAGATTATACAGCATTGCATTGGAAATAATGAAAAATGTATATATGCTTCAACTTGAAGGAGAATAAAGAAATATGAACAGTTATTGCAATACAGATAATTTCTCAGAAATTGAACCAACACTATATGAATATAAAGAACAGTCAATTATAGATACTTTTGATAAAAATTCATTGAAAAATACAGGTTCAAAATCAGAAGATGATAAATCGCAAGCATACTCATTTGCTGATACAGGTTCATATTCATATAATGAAGATGAAATGATAAGTGTTTTTGACGTTTCAGCATATATTGTTAAAAGACTTGGAAAAATGACAACTATGAAACTTCAAAAGCTCGTTTATTATTGTCAGGCATGGTCTTTGGTATGGGATGAGAAACCATTGTTCAAAGAACAAATTGAGGCGTGGGCAAATGGCCCTGTTGTAAGAGAATTATTTGCTTTTCATAGAGGTATGTTTCAAATATCATCTGTTCCTATTGGCAACCCTGATTTATTAAACGGCGAACAGAAAGAGACAATTGAATCTGTAATTGGTTATTATGGTAATAAACCGTCTCAATGGCTGATTGACTTGACACATATGGAAGAACCTTGGAAAAAAGCAAGGGCAGGTTTACCAATTTCAGTCAGGAGCAACAGAATAATTTCCTTAGAAGATATGGCAGAATATTACAGTTCACTGCCATCTGAAAGTTAAACAAAATTATGGGGAAATCCTCAAAAAAAAGCCCAAAACATCAGAGCCTGCCAAGCTCTACTAAAAAACCAAGAAAAGATCCATCGTTACCTGAATCTTTAAACGTTACACCAGTTTGGCAGGCGGGTATAATAGATTTAAATGGCCCTTGGGGTTGGATGGAAATTAGTCATCGTGTATTTTTAGATAATATCCTGCCAAAATTACAACATTTTGAAAGTATGAGTTGGCATGAAATACTTGGCCGTAATAATCATGAAGTAGAGGTTGAAAAAATAAGCAAAAAAGCTCAAAAAAGATTAACCGACCTTAAGCTCGATGATTATGAGACATTAGTTTCATTGAGACTTACAGGACCACAAAGAGTTTGGGGAATAAAAATGCAAAACATATTTAAAATTCTTTGGTGGGACCCCAATCATGAAGTTTATCCATCAACGCTCAAAAATACTTGAATTATATTTGCATAACCCGTCGTTCAAGCGGACAGGCAGGGCGTGAGGCTTGTGGCAGATTTGAAGTTCATAACGCCCTGCCTGCCGCTTAACTCGTTGTTATATTTTTATAAAATAAAGGAAAAGGTGAAAAAATGCTTGCAGTAATTACTCCTGAAATCCATAAAAAACTTGAAAAAATCGGTTTTGAAAAAGATGAGATTAATGCAATCTAATTTATTCATGAACTCAGAATCGGAAAATATTCTGCTGATATAACCGACCTTGTAAAAAAAGGAGTTTCAGTAAATATTCGGAAAGAGCTATTGGATAAAATTAAAGAACTGAGTTGGGAAATGGGAGAAAAAACTTTCACAAACAGAGAAGATCTTTATGACAGACAGAATATTCTTTGATACCAACGTAGTGGTTTATCTTTTTGATACTTCGGAAAAGGAGAAATATCTGAGGATAATTGAGTTATTATCAGAACATATCGGTAAAAATTCTATCTGTATCAGTTCTCAGGTGGTAAACGAATTTGTAACTATTACAGCACGTAAGATAAAAAATTTAATCAGCTTTGAAAAAGAGAAAGAGATTCTGGAGTTCCTAAAAATTATTTTTATTATCAGTCCGTTGACGATTTATATATCTCTCACAGCAATTGATCTGAAACTGAAATACAGGTTTTCATACTGGGATTGTCTTATTCTGGCTTCAGCTTTGGAAGATGACTGTTCTGTTATTTATTCCGAAGATATGCAGCACAATCATATAATCAATGATAGAATAAGAATTATCAATCCTTTTGATACAACACTCTGAATATAAGCAAAAATATAACCCGGCATTCAAGCGGACGGGCAAAAAGCCGCCCGCCGGTTAGCTTGGCGTTATTTTCTTCTCCACATTTCCCGGATGGATCAGTTTTCCGCTCTCGTCTTTTTCTTTGGAAACGAAACCTCCGCAGCAATCCGTCATTTGTACGGGAAATATCATCCCGTATTGACATCCCCGCCAGATTGTCTTAACTTCAGAATCCGATATGTTGAACGCCCTTTTCCCCATCCTGACTGAAAGGGCTTTTTTTATATTTCAATAACATACATCAAAAAAGGAAAAATCATGAAACCGGTGGAAATTGCCAAAGGCGTGTATGATGTGGGAGCGATTGACTGGAATATCAGAGATTTTCACGGATATTCCACACATCTGGGAACCAGTTACAACGCATTCCTGATTGTGGATGAAAAAGTGGCTCTCATTGACTCTGTCAAAAAGGGATTTGAGGATCAGTTGATGCGCAACGTCTCCAAAATCATTGATCCAGCAAAAATTGACATGGTTATCAGCAACCACACGGAAATGGATCACAGCGGCTCCCTTCCATTTGTTATGAACAAAGTGGGCATCGGCAAACCCCTGTACTGCTCCAAACTGGGGCAGAAAAACCTTTCCCGCCATTTTACGGAAAAACTCAATTATCAGGTGGTCAACGAGGGTGATGAGATTTCTCTTGGCAAACGCACTCTTACATTTATTGAAACCCGTATGCTGCACTGGCCGGACAGTATGTTCACCTATCTGAAAGAAGACAGGATTCTTTTCTCCAGTGACGCGTTCGGTCAGCATTATGCGGGGCATGAGGAATTTGATGATGCTGTGGGCGATGGCATTATGATTCATGCGAAGAAATACTATGCCAACATCCTGCTGCTGTATGCTCCCCTGATTCTCAAACTGGTGGAAAAAGTCACTTCGCTGGGACTGAAAATTGACATGATCTGTCCGGATCACGGTGTGCTGTGGAAAAATCCCGGAAAGATTATTTCCGCATATACGGAATGGAGTAAGCAGGAACCGAAACAGAAGGCCGTGATTATTTATGATACCATGTGGTACAGCACCCATAAAATGGCTCTGTCCATAGCGGACGGTCTGCACAGTGAAGGCATTGATGTGCGCCCCATGAAACTCAGGGGATTTGACCGCAGCGATATTATGACCGAAGTGCTGGATGCCAAAGCAGTCATTGTGGGTTCTCCCACTCTGAACAACGGCATTTTCCCCACAGTTGCCGATATTCTGACCTATATGAAAGGCTTAAAACCCCAGAACAAAATCGGTGCGGCATTCGGTTCCTTCGGCTGGAGCGGGGAAAGCGTGAAGATCATTGAAAGTGAACTCAACGATATGAAATTCCAGATGATTGAACCGGGTCTGAAACAGCAGTATGTGCCGGATGAAGCTGCATTGGAAAAATGCTTTGCATTCGGAAAGCAGATTGGGCAGGCCATAAAAGGCTGAAAATACAGGCTGTTAATGAATAACCATTTGAATAACCTGTGGATTTATCCACAGGTTATTCAGTTGTGAAAAGGATTAAACTGAGCAATGTTTGACGCAAGAACTTTAAAGCCTGAAATTGCAGTAACAGAGACGCATACAGAATGCCCTGTTATTGGATGTTCAGAGAAAGTAATGAGGCAACGCAGGGTTTTCAGACGGGACAGACAGTTTCAATGCCCGAATCACAGGATTTTTATCTCACCGGGTACATTTGAATATTCAAATGAGTCAGACAATTTACTTTGGAAGGACATCGGGGATATAACCTTGCTTCAGAATATAAAAACCGTAAAACGTGAGAGCCGGATAGCAAGAGACAACAGTGAAGACGCTCTGACGTGGAATGTATTCCGGTATCTGGATAAAACCTGCCGGTTGTCTGAAGTGTTGTCGCATATTACAGGCAAGCCTCTGGCAAATTCTGAACTGATATACTGGTCATATCTGCCCCGGTCTGAAAATACATGGACAGAACTGGCATCTGCCAGACAGGAATTTGGGGAAGAATTGCAGCGGAGTTCTGAACCGGATCTGATTGCTGTAAATGATGAATCTGTAATTTTCATTGAAGCCAAATTTACTGCCACAAACAATACGCAGCCGAGCGATCCCCATAATCCGAAAAAATATACAACCGGCGGTAACAGATGGTACAATGAAGTTTTCAAATCTGATTATGCCACAGTTGCAAACACTGCCAAAAAATATGAACTGCTGCGTTTCTGGTTATTGGGAAGTTGGATAGCATCAGAAACAAACCGGGAGTTCTATCTGATAAATCTGGTACGGGCAGAATATGAAAAAGATATAATATCCCGTTTTATCCCATATATCAGAGAAAATGATACAAGACATTTTATCAGGGTAGCATGGGAAAATATCTACAGTCATATTCTCAACAATATCAGTCCTGATAAAGACAGAGATATGCTGTTGAACTATCTCCGCTATAAAACAGTGGGTTACAATCAGTCAGGAAAGTTGCAGCGAGCATTTTCAATAAAACAGGATGGCTAACTTGGCTTCAACCGGACGGATTATCGCCCGAAATTTAGCTTATTGTTATTCAGATCAGTCCATCAGCGGATAAACCTGAATGCTTCAAAAAAATAAAAAAAACAGATTGCAAATGTCAAAAATAGCTAACCTGATTAACGGAAATCTATCTGATTTTATTATTGAATACAGAATTCATGCTTCTCAAAGAATGTTCCGGAGGGACATTTATGAGGATGATGTTGAGAAGCTGTTTTAAAAATATCCGGGGGCAAAAAATTTTGGGATGCTGCCAAATGCCAAAGCCTGATTTTGCCGTGTTCAAACGGATAATATCTCTTTTGCCATACTGATTTCTTCCCGAAGAAAGCAGTGTGGAATATTTTTAAAACAGCTTCTAAGTCCGCACATCGGCAAAAAAATACTCAGGGGAGTGGAATATGTCGAACTTGCACCTTGATTATCTCCTGCATATTCTGGAGGAAACACTGTTTCTTCTGAAAGAATCTGAAGGAATTACGGAGACGGAATTTCTCGCGGATGAAAAACGGAAAAGAGCATTTGCAAGAAGTTTTGAAATTATCGGAGAAGCTTCAAAAAATATTCCTGATGATGAAAAGAAAAAATACAGCCGCATTGACTGGAAAGCAATGGCAAGGATGCGAGACCGCCTGATACATCATTATTTTGGAGTGGATTATCACATTGTCTGGGATACGGTTCAGGAGAATATTCCTTACCTGAAAAAAGAACTTGAAGATATTTTGGACAAAATGAAGAACGAACAATAAACAAAGCGGCTGGGAAAAAAATTTCCCATGCGGCTTTGTTATTGAAAGGAGATATTTTTCTGCTTACACCTTTGCAAAGGTCTCCTGACAGACATCTTTGAGATAGGCCAGGTTTTCGAATACATGGATGCCGTTGGCTTTCATGGATGCAACTTTGCTCTGGCCTGTGCCGCTGTTGCCGCTGATGATGGCGCCCGCGTGTCCCATGCGCCGTCCCGGAGGAGCGGTCAGTCCCGCGATGAATCCCACCACCGGTTTTTTCACATTGGCTTTGATGTATTCCGCAGACTCCTCCTCGGCTGATCCGCCGATTTCACCAATCATGACAATGCCTTTGGTGGCCGGATCATCCTTGAAACAGCTCAGGCAGTCAATGAAATTGGTTCCGTTGACCGGGGCTCCGCCGATGCCGATGCAGGTGGTCTGTCCCAGTCCCGCAAGGGTCAGCGCGTGAACTGCCTCATAAGTCAGGGTTCCGGAGCGGGAGACAACACCGATTTTTCCGGGTTTGTGAATCACGCCCGGC
Source organism: Desulfococcaceae bacterium (assembly GCA_050180235.1). Lineage (GTDB taxonomy): Bacteria > Desulfobacterota > Desulfobacteria > Desulfobacterales > Desulfococcaceae > JAABRU01. The sequence continues at coordinate 1,771 of JBFXEJ010000011.1, read as the reverse complement.
ATGATGCCGGGGCAGTTGGGGCCGATAAGTCTAACCGGTTTTCCTTTGATATAGTTTTTCACCTTAAAGAACAGGTTTATGAGATTTTATTTTGTAAAATTTCACAGGAATTATCTTTTAAAGATTTATATCTCATAAATTCTGCAGAACGATATTTTTATGGGATATATCTAAATTATGCTACAAGATTAAAGACTATAGTTGACATCGTTGTTTTTATCTGATAACATAATATAATATTTTAATTTTGGTTTTTTATGGTACAGAAATTGTTTTATGTGTCAGATAAAAGACATTTTGGAACCGGGTTTGAAAATCTGTTCCGATTTTCAAAAAACCAAAGTTGAAATATTATAATTAAATCGAACATGGAGTGTTCCATGCAGAAAATACAGTTCACAGATATTCATCAGGGAATATGGATAGATAAAAAATGGCGGGACTTGGAAATCGTCTGGAAATTGAAATGAGAAAAAATGAGATTTCCATCCGCACTGCCCATGAAACCAATGAACTACAGATACAGCCATCTGAAGAAGTCTGGAATATATTCCGCACTCTCGGAGATGAAGCTGTAAGGCGATTTATTGAAATGAATATACCAAATAAAACACGACTCCGACTGATTTTGAACCTGATTTAAATATTTTTATATTATATTGTACAGGCAGATGTCAACTGCTGAATAAAAAAATAAACGGAAGGAGATGAGAATGAAAGCACCTGTATTACTGCATACTGATTATACTGAAGATATCTGTTTTGCAGTTTCAAAAATGCATGGATATGAACGGCGTTCATATATGGCTGAAATGACATTGAAATATTGTGATGGAAACAGCCGGATGGCGGAAACAGTGTCCGGATGGAACAGGAATGCAGCTGAAACCGGGCTGGGTGAAAAACGCACAGGAATCATCTGCATTGGAGCGCAGTCAGCCGGAAGCGGCCGGACTGTCTGGGAAAAAAGAGAACCTGATGCTGCTGAAATGCTGCGCCGGCTGGCTGATGGGCATTCGCAGCAGGATCCGGCGTTCCGAAGTACCATCGCGTATACCCGTCTGACAGCCAAAGCAGCAGTAACTGCTTTGAAAGAAAAAGGATTTTCTGATGAACAGGTTCCATCCTGCAGCAATATGGCAAAAGTTCCTGACCGGATGGGATACCGTCTTCGCAATATACTGAAATCAAAGCCTTTAAAAAAATCGGAGAGACAGATGCAGTCTTTGACAATATCAAAAAAAAGATGATGAATCAAAAACCGGCCAAAATATAAAAAGGTTAAGTATGGACTGCAAAGCAACTGTAAAAATTGGAAATTTTTCCAGGGGAGGAAAAACACGCGGTTACAATGAAGCCCCGGATCATGACTTCGGCTGCACAGAAAAATACATTCCATGCGGTATTCTCAATGAAAACAGCGGTGAACTGCATATCAGTTTTGGCAGTTCACACAAAACCGGTGATTTCATTGCGGATACGCTGATAAAATATTGGAATAATTTGGATATTGAGGAAAAAAATTCAACAGATATTATACAAATCAAAGCTGACAGCGGTCCCGAAAGCAGCGGTGTGAGGACGCAGTTTCTCAGCCGCATGGCCAGTTTTGCAATAAAAACAGGTAAATATCTTCAATTATTGTATTATCCTCCATATCACAGCAAATACAGTCCCATTGAAAGATGCCGGGGAATTCCCGAAAAACACTGGAACGGCACAAAGCTGACTGATGCTGAAACCATGCTGAAACGGGCAGGCAGCATGACGC
>JBFXEJ010000010.1:0-98208 GCA_050180235.1 Desulfococcaceae bacterium | reverse complement strand
GCCCGAATTTGGTAAGAAAAACGCTTTCTTTCAGCCGTGATGATGATTTTCATAAAATCCGTATCCGAAGTTTTATTGATCATTATAATTTTACATTATCAGCATGAAAAGTCCCACTACCCAAAAAACCTCTGAGTCCTCTGGGAAAAACCTCTGAGTCCTCTGGGAAAAACCTCTGTGTTCTCTGTGGGAAACCCCGATCCGGACATCCTGAAAACTTTATACACGAAAATTTATGGAACCCTACTTACTTTCGAAGCTTGTTCATAATCCAGAGAACAAGCTGGAAGCTTATTCTACTTTGATGTCAGACGCTTTTTCTCCGGACTGATATTTATTCCACATAATTTCAAATGCTTTTTCCAGATTCTTCACAAAACGGGGAGTGTCAAACAAAGGTTTTTTCATTCGATTTTCCGCGAGTTTTATGCGAATCTGTGCAAGTTCATTTGGATTTTTTGCCAACTGCACAGCACGATCAGTATATTCCTGTTCCGTATGTGCAATCAAATCAGGAAGTCCCACTGCGGTCAGAATGCTTGCTGCGACACGGGAAGCAAAATGATTCCCGATCCAAGTAAGCACAGGAACCCCGGCCCATAAGGCATCGCTCGTTGTCGTATGGCCGTTGACAATTCTTGTGTCAAGACACAAATCCGCAAGCCGCAGACGGGACAGATGTTCTGCTTTGGGCAGTTTTTCCGAAAATACAATGCGATTGGAATTTACGCCCCTTTTTTCCGCTTCGTTTTTCAGATTGCTGCTCGCGGTTTTTCCCCCGTCCGGCAGCCACAGAACGCTTTTTTCCGCGTGTCTGAGAATCTGCATCCATATGTCAAAGAGTTCCGGAGCGATTTTGTACAATTGATTGAAAGAACAGAAAACAACAGCATCTTCGGGCAGAGCAAAATCCGCACGCGTGAAGATTTTCTCTGCAATATGCTGGGTATTGTCATTGATCTGATAACAATGTGGCATCCAAACAATTTTTTCACTGTAAAACTGACTGTGTGAATCAGGTGTTACAATGCTGTCTGTGATGATATAATCAAAGAAATCCGCGCCTGTTGTTCCCGGAAATCCCAGCCAGGAAACCTGCACCGGCGCAGGACGAAATGCACAGATTCCCACCCGGTTGCCTTTGGTATAACCTTTCAGATCAATGAGAATATCCACTTTGTCATCATATATTTTCTGCGCTGCATCTGCATGGCCTGTTTTCCGCAGATCAGCAAACAAGTCAGCATCTTTTTCAATCTTTTTTCTGTAATGACTTTTATCATCCATGCCATAGGAATACACATGAATGCGGAATTTTTCACGGTTGTGAAGTTCAAACAGGCGCAGAATCAGGTGTGATGTGGCATGGTCATGGAAATCATTGGAAAGATAACCCAGAACTATCTGTGTCTTATGATCTTTCCGGTTTTCAAATGAAAAACGCTGATGATGGGAACCGATGGATTTGACAAGTCCGGCAGAACGGGACTTTGCCACTGCAAGATTCAGCGCAAGGTCCATATGCCTGACCAGATTGGCAAAAGGCAGTTCCGGAGTTTTCTCTTCTTTTTCAAGTGCCTTGCGTGTCAGATCGTCGAGTGCGGATGCAACCGGTTCCAGCCGTTTCCAGTCACAGATGAGTTGCAGTTGCAAAACCAGATTGTTATACACTTCAGCATAATCCGGTTTCAATTCCAAAGCTTTTTCATAACAGGCAACAGTCTTGTCCGGAATATTGAATTCCTGATAGGCATTGCCCATATTGTGATATACTTCCGCATAATTGGGTTTGAGAGCCAGTGCTTTTTTATAACAGTCCAATGCATCTTTGATCCGATCTTCCTGCTTGAAGGCAAAACCCATATTGTTCAGCACTTCTGCATAATCCGGCTGTATTTTCAATGCGTTTTCAAAACTTTCCAATGCCTGCGCAATATTTCCCTGCTCCTGCAGCACAACGCCCATATTGTTGAATGCCTGTGCATAATCAGGCCGCAGATCAAGTGCTTTGCGATAGCATTCCAATGCCTGGGGAATGCGGTTTTCCTGTTTGTGCAGATTGCCGATATTGCTGTAAACTTCTGCATAATCCGGTTTCAGTGCCAAAGCTTTTTCATAAACCTTCATGGCCTGTTCATTTTTTTCCACTGCCTGATACGCCACGCCCAGATTGTTGTAAACCTCCGCATAATCCGGTTTCAGTTGCACTGCTTTTTCATACGCGGATACAGCTTTTTCCATATCTTTTTTTGCATAATGTGCATTGCCCATGCCATACCAGCCACCGGCATTGTCCGGATTCATTTCAACAAATTTCTGATACGCGGACAGGGCTTCATCCACTTTTTCCATATTCAGCAGAATATTTGCCATGCCATACCATGCCGGAGCATACTGCGGATTTGCTTTCAGGGCATTGCGGAAGGATGAAACCGCGTCCTCACTTCTGCCCTGTGCATGAAAAACCGCAGCCAGATTCGCATAATACAAAGGATTGCCCTGAAATGTTGCAATGGCTTTCTGAATCAGTTCCGCAGCTTTGTCATGCAAATTTTTCTGATGAAAAATCACACCCAGAAAATGCAAAGCATCAGGGTTGTCCGGCTGCAATGCAAGAATTTCTTTGTAAATATTTTCAGCAGAATCCAACTGCCCTGCCTGATGAAATCCCACTGCTTTAACCAGTTTTTCCTGAATGCCTGAAGCAGAAATTGGAACAGGAACAGATTTTGCTTTATTTTCAAAGATATTGTCTTCTGTTACAAAAATCGGTCGCGGTTTTTCCCCTGCTTTGAACACGCGCCACATTTCCTTAAATGCTTTTTCCAGATTCCGGGCAAAACGGGGGGTGTCAAACAAAGGTTCTTTCACGCGGTTTGCAGCGAGTTTATCCCGGATTTGCCTGCATTCCTGGGGATTTTGTGCCAATCGCACAGCCAGAGATTCGTATTCATTCAGATTCCGCACAATCAGTTCCGGCAGTCCCACTGCGCTAAGCAGACTTGCTGCAACCCGTGATGCAAAATGGGTTCCCAGCAAAGCAATCAGAGGAACCCCGGCCCATAGAGAATCGCTGCTGGTGGTATGTCCATTGACAATCCGGGTATCCAGACTGAGATCCGCGAGTCTGTGCCGTGACAGATGCTCGGTTTTCTGCATACGGGGGGCGAAGATGATTCTTTGCGGATCAGTTCCTCTTTTTTCAGCCTCTTTTTTCAGATTCTTTTCCGCAATCTCACTGCCGCCCAAAAGCCACAGCACACTTTGCGGAACCCTTGCAAGTATCCGCATCCATGTATCAAACATCAGGGGTTCGATTTTATAACTCTGATTGAAACAGCAGAAAACAAAATCCTTTTCCGGCAGACCGAAATCAGAGCGTTTCCAGTTTTTTTCATCAATTTTCTGCAGATTGTCATTGACCTGATACGCGTGTGGCATATAAACCAGAGATTCTTTGTAAAAATGGCTGTGTTCCTGTGGACTTACGATTTTGTCTGTAATCATGTAATCAAAAAAATCTGCCCCGCCGGTTCCGGGAAATCCCAAAAAACTCACCTGCACAGGCGCAGGACGGAGTGCGCAAATATCGAGCCGGTTGGTATCGCCTGTATATCCCATCAAATCAAGCAGAATGCCAACACGGTTTTCATGGATAATTCTTACGGCATCAGGCGTGGAAATATCCCGCAGATCCACGAATTTGTCACATCCGCTCTCTATCTGTTTCCGGTAATAACTTTCATCATTCGGACCATAGGAATAGGCATGAATTTCAAATTCATCCCGGTTGTGCAGACCAAACAGTCTTACAATGAGATGTGCAACCGGATGATTGCGGAAGTCATTGGAAAGATAACCGATAACAATTTTTCCCTTATGTTCGGATTTGATTTTGTCATGGGAGAAATGGATATTGAGTTTGGAAACAGACTGGGAAATATCTTTGGCCCAGGATTGTGCCACCAGCAGATTGCGATGCGGATCTGCACACCGCACAAGATTCATAAAAGGCGTTTCCCCGGCTTTTCTGTCTTTTGCAAGCAAATCAGAGGTCAGGTGATCCAGACCGGGCGTGAGTTGTGCAAACCGCTCCCATTCACACATATGCTGCAGCAGATGAACCAGACTGCTGTATGCCTCTGCATAATCCGGTTTGATTTCAATGGCTTTTTCAAAACAGTCTGCTGCTTCCCGGAATTTTTTCTCATCTTTAAACACATTGCCCATATTGAAACAGGCTAGGGAATAATCAGGCCGGATTTCCAATGCTTTTTTGTAACAGGAAACAGCGTCCTCATTTCTTCCCATTTCCTTATAAACCAATCCCATATTGTTCAGCGCATCAGCAAAAACAGGATTCAATTCAAGTGCTTTGCGGTAAGCGGACAGAGCATCATTGACACGTTTCAAGTCCCTGAAGGTATTGCCGATATTGTACCATGCTTCGCTGTAAGAAGGTTTCAGACGCACGGCTTCCTGATAGCGCACAAGTGCCTCTTCAGGACGTGCCTGCTCGCGAAGCACATTGCCGATATTGTAATGCACTTCTGCAAAATCCGGCTGCAAAGACAGGGCTTTTTCATAACAAATCAGCGCATCCTCAGGGCGTGAAAGGGATTTCATCTGCACGCCCAGATTAACCCATGTGCCGGGATCAGCAGATTTCAGATTCATCGCTTTTTCAAAACAGGAAATCGCTTTTTCCTTTTCCCCTTTTTCCTTATACACACTTCCCATGCGGATATACGCATCTGCCTGATCCGGCTGCATTTGAATGATATTTTCATAACAGGAAATGGCATCATCATATTTCCTGCTGCTGAGAAAAACCGCTGAAAGATTGATATGATACACAGGATCATGGGGAAAAATGCCAATGGCTTTCTGAATTTGCTGTACTGCGCTTTCATGATCTCCGCTTTGAAATGCGGCAAGTCCGGACAGATGGAGCGCGTTGGCATGATTGGGATTTTGTGTCAGAATTTTTGCATAAATTTCCTGCGCTGCTTTTATCTTCCCGGCCTGATGAAATGCGATTGCGCGCTGCAATTCCTTTTCTGTTTCCATTCCCCTTTCAAGAGGGAAATGGTGATTTCGGCTACGCTCAATCACCGGCTGCTGCGAAGTTCGGTGATTTCGACAATGCTCAATTACCGGTTGCGCCGGACTCCGGTTACTGAGCGTAGCCGAAGTAAGCGGAGAAATTTTCACATGCTCCGCTTTTCTCCCTGCAAGAAAAAGATTCCATATTTCCCGGTAAGCCCGTTCCAAATTCGCAACAAATCCGGCTGTGTCAAACAGCGGCTGTGTCACACGGTTTTTTTGCAGTTTTTCCCGCAGATTCCGGAGTTCCAATGGATGCGTTGCCAAATGCAAAGCAAGGTTTTCATACTGTTCAGGATTGTGGGTAATGAGTTCCGGAAGTCCGATAGCCTGCAGAATGCTCGAAGACACACGGGATGCAAAATGATCGCCCTGCATGGCAACCACCGGAACCCCGGCCCAGAGAGCATCGCTGGTGGTGGTATGGCCGTTGACAATGCGGGTATCCAGACACAAATCCGCAATCCGAATGCGAGCAAGATGACGGGGTTTGAGCATAGGGCCTGCAAAAATAAGGCGTTCTTTTTCCACGCCCCTTTTCTCCACTTCTTTCCACAAAGCATTGCGCGCAGATTCACTCCCCCGCAAAACCCAGAGAACACTGCCGGGAATATTGCGAAGCAGATTCATCCATACATCAAATATCACTGGTTCAATTTTATAGACCTGATTGAAAGATGCAAAGACAAAAGCATTTTCCGGCAGTCCAAATCCGGCACGGGTAAAGGTTTCCTCAGAAATTGCCTGCTGATTGTCATTGATCTGATAACAGTGTGGAAGCAGAATACATTTTTCTGCATAAAACTGCCTGTGTTCTTCCGGCGTGACAATGGAATCCGTAATCATATAATCAAGAAAATCCGCACCAATGCTGCCGGGAAAACCAAGCCATGTCACCTGCACCGGCGCAGGCCGCAATGCACAGATTTCCAGCCGGTTGTCTTTGGTATGGCCTTTGAGATCCACCAGAATGTCAATCTGATCTTCATAAATCTGCTTTGCGGCTTTTCCATGATCTGCAAAGCGTATATCCCGGAACTGCTCGGAACCCTTGCAGATCTGATCCCGGTAAAAACTGCTGTCCTCTCTGCCGTAGGAATAGGAGAAAATTTCAAATTCTTCCTTGTTATGATGCCGGAACAGTCCCAGAATCAGATGTGCAGTGGCATGATTGTGAAAATCACTGGAAAGATAGCCAATGCGGATTTTCTGCTTATGAATTCTTCTGTTTTCAAAGGAAAAATTTCTTTCCAAATGTGCAACAGATTTTTCAATCGCGGCGGACCAGGATTTTGCCACAGACAGATTCAAAGCAGGATTGGCATGACGGGTGAGATTTTCAAACGGGGTTTCAGAAGTTCTTTCCCCTTTTTCCAGCAATTCCTGTGTCATGGCATCCATTCCCGGCAGAATATCCGCTACTTCCTGCCACGCGCATACATGCTGGAGCTGATGCAGCAGACTGCTGTAAGCCTCCGGAGTATCCGGTTTTAATTCCAGAATCTTGCGGTAACACGCGACCGCATCATCGGTTTTGCCCAGCCAGCGCAGGCACAAAGCCATATTGCAGTAAACCGGCACATCATCCGGTTTGATTTCCGCTGCTTTGCGGTAAGCATCCAAAGCCTCATGGAGCCGGTTCAGTCCCTTGAGTGCAATGCCCATGCTGTTGTACGTGTCGGCACTGTCGGGCCGGATTTGCAATGCTCTCTGATAACACGCGACCGCGTCTTCTCCTTTTCCCTGCTCTGCCAAAACCCCGCCCATATTGCGAAGCGGTTCCAGGTAATCATGCCGGATTTCCAGAGCTTTGCGGTAATAAAGCAGAGCCTTGTCCGCGTTTCCCCTGTCCTTTTCACACACCCCCATATTGTTATACACTTCAGCAAAATCCGGACGCACAGACAGAGCTTTTTCATAACAGGACATGGCTTCGCTAATTTTTCCCTGCGATTTCAGGGCAATGCCCATATTGTTGTAGGCTTCTGCATACGAAGGATTCAGAGATATGGCTTTTTCATAACTGGACAGGGCTTCCTCCACCCTGTTCAAATCCATAAGCGCAACGCCCATATTACTGTAAGCACTGACATAATCCGGTTTGATGGACACAGCCTGCTGATAATAAAAAAGTGCATCTTCCACATCGCCCCTGTTTCGCAGCGTATTGGCCAGGCTGTTGCAGATTTCAGATCGGTTCGGATTCAGTGCAAGTGCTTTTTTGTAGGCAGATACGGCATCTTCTGTTTTGTCCTGTTTTTTGTAAATATTTGCCATATGATACCACGCGTCCGCGTTATCCGGCTGCAATTCCGTGACTTTGCGGTAACAGGACAGGGCCTCATCTGCTTTATCAGCAGCCTGCAGAACCGAGGCCAGATTCATGTGATAAAAAACATTTGCAGGCTGATGACTGATAGCTTTGCGGATAAATTCCGCGCCGGTTTCATTGCTGCCCTGCTGATGATGCACCAGTCCCATCAGATGCAAAGCATCTGAATGATCCGGTGAATATTTAAGAATGCTTTCATACAGTTGCTTTGCTTCGCTGTATCTGCCTGCCTGATGATGACTGAAGGCTTTGGCAAGTTCCTGACGTGTATCTGATGATGTGTTCATATTTGTGCAATGATTTGAATTTATAATAATGTAAATTTGCCCTGTTTCATTCAAAAAAGCAGAGAAGTGCCAAACTGAAAGTTTGGCAATAACTGCAGGGAGTTCGGATAAGACAGAATTTCAGAAAACTGCATTATCCTTATCTTATCAAAAAAATCCCGGTTCCTTTATCATCTCTTTCAATGCTCTGCCGAAACATACTGATGTACAATAAGACGTATCAGGGATTCAAAAGGCATATTTTTCTGCATTGCTTTCATCTGAATGGCATTAAAATCTTCTTCCGGCAGTCCGATACTGACAGTTTTTGTTTTTTTGTCAAAATTCAATGCACCATCCTTAAATTTATGCAAAATATCCTTATCCCTGACAGAGGGAAGCAATCTGCCTTCCTCAAAATCTTTGAGAATTTCAGCCTCTTCATGGGTGAGTTTCATAACTGATCCTTTAACCGCTTTGTATACCATTACTTAGAACATTTGATGGTGCTGCTACGAATTGCACGAATTACACAAATTATGTTTTGTGCAGTTCGTGCAGATTCGTGTCATTCGTGGCTGTACTGTCAAATCTTATGAGTAATGGTATATGTTTTCTGCTCGGAATAATGGTTTTTAAGAAAGCCTCTTCCTTTTCCCGGTCATAAACAAAAGGAACAAGATAAACATAGCCTCTGATATTCACAAACATAACAGACAGATTTCCTTATTGTAATGAGGTTCAATACCTATAAGGCCATCATTTCGTATTGCCTCAAGAATATCCTCAAATGAAATATGCCTCTGTTCTTTCAGAACCTGATTCTTTTCATCACTCCAATTGTATTTCATCTGTTCAAAGCAATCCTTGTCTCAATCATAAACGGAGCGATTTTTTGCATAGTTCTGCAGGGGACAAAAGTTGGCAGAAGAACTATAATTCTTTGAAATCCCTGCTTACACAAAATCCTTGCAGTTATTCCTTTACCGCAATCATACGCGGCTTTTCTCCGGCCAGAAAAATCTCCCACATGTTTTCAAATGCCTTTTCCAAATTTGCCGCATACCGCCGTGTGTCAAACAAAGGTTCTCTGAGACGGTTGACAGCAAGTTTTTCCCGTATTCCCCGCAATTCTTCAGGTTTGCAGGCAAGGCGGACGGCAAGTGCTTCATATTCTTCCAAACTGTGCGTGACAAGTTCCGGCAGTCCCACTGCGTGCAGCAGGCTCGCGGATACACGGGATGCAAAATGGGTTCCCAGCACTGTAATCGCAGGAAGTCCTGACCAAAGGGCATCGCTGGTGGTGGTATGGCCGTTGACAATCCGGGTGTCCAGAAACAGTTCCCCCAGCTTTGAACGCGACAGATGTTCCTCTTTGGACATTCTCTGTGCAAAAAAGAGCCTCTCCGCAGCAACGCCCCTGTTTGCAGCCTCGCGTCTGAGAATATTTTCCGCACCAGGCCCGCCGCTCATAAGCCACAGAACAGATTGGGGAACCTGCCGCAGAATTTTCATCCACACATCAAACACGACAGGTTCAATTTTATAAACCTGATTAAAGGAACAGAAAACAAAAGCATTTTCCGGCAAACCCGCATCTGCACGGGTGTATTGTTTATCGGAAATCTTCTGCTCACTGTCATTGATCTGATATGCATGGGGCATATACACAAATTTTTCACTGAAATATTGCCTATGTTCTTCGGGTGTCACAATCCGATCCGTGATGATATAATCCATATAGTCCGCGCCGGTGGTTCCCGGATACCCAAGAAAAGCCGCCTGCACAGGCGCGGGATGCAAAGCACAGATTTCCATTCTGGCATCAGTGGTATATCCCATCAAATCCAGCAGAATATCTGTCTGATTTGCATAAATCTGCTTTGCAGATTCCTCTGTGGAACATGGGCGCAGATCCACAAACAAATCACAGTCTTTTTCAATTTTATTCCGGTAAAAACTGCTGTCATTCTCACCATAGGAATAGGCAATGATCCGGAATCTGTTCCGGTTGTGTGCTGTAAACAGTCCCGCAATCAGATGCGCTACCGGGTGATTGCGGAAATCATTGGAAAGATAGCCAATGGTGATTTTCTCTTTCCGCACACGCCGATCATCAAAGGAAAAGCTGATGTTATATTTGGCAACGGTTCTGCTGATGTCTCTGGCCCATATCTTTGCCAAAGCAAAATTGCAGCCCGGATCTGCATTTCTGACCAGATTCATGAATGGAGCCTCATCTGGCCGGACACTTTTTTCAATGGAATCCTGAATCAGTTTATCAAGACCGGAAGACAGTTTTTCAATCAAAGTCCAGTCACACAGATATTTCAGCAGAAACACCAGACTGCTGCGCGCAGTGATATTGTCAGGACTCAGTTCTGCACATTTCCGGAACGCGGCAATCGCGCCATCATATTTTTTCTGCTCCTGCAAAGCCAGCCCCAGATTGCAATGCGCCTCACTGTAATCCAGTTTCAGTTCCACTGCTTTGCGGTAACAGCCAACCGCTTCTTCGGATTTGCCCATTTCTTTCAGGGTATTTCCCATGCTGAAATAGGCCGGTGCATACTCCGGACGGATTTCAGCACCTTTGCGGTAACACGCCAGCGAATCATCATTTTTTCCCAGTTCTTTCAGGGCTTTTCCAAGATTCATCCAAGTCATCAGGGAATCCGAAGCCAGTTCCAGATTCTTTTGATAACAGGAAACGGCCTCCTCTGTTTTTTTCATTGTGGCCAGTGTATTTCCCAAATTGAACCAGGCATCAGCATGGGCTGGCTGCATATCCACAACCTTTTGGTAACAGGCAGCAGCCTCTTTATAATTTCCCTGTTTTTTCAGAATAATGGCAAGATTGAAATAAGCGACCGGATTTGCGGGGTTAATGGCAATGGACTTGCGAATCAGGGATTCCGCGCGTTCCTGTTTTCCCTGCTGATGTTCAATCAGTCCCAGCAGATGCAAGGCATCAGAATGATTTGGATTAAGCGAAAGAATTTCCGCATACAGACTCCGAGCCTGATCCGGCTGCCCCTTCTGATGGCATTTCAGTGCTTCAGAGATCAGAAAATTCTCATCCCGGCCCGGAGAATGCAGGGCATCAGCAAAGGGTTTCAGATATTTTTCATAATGTTTCCAGCGTCCTGCGGACTGTTTGTATATCGGCTCCCGCACCTGCTGAAAACTGGAGGTCATAACACTGCGCTCTGACTGATAAAATTTCAGACAAATTTCATCCCATTCCAATCCGATAAAATCAAGCATTTGACGGCTTATCTTTTCCGGATTCTCCACCAGTTCCTCATAACAGACATTGAGCAGGGAAATGCCGGGCAGATCCTGCCAGTGCCGCATCAGCCGGGCATATTCCCTGTAATAAATGCCAATGCTTTCCAGATCAAAGGAATAGGTATGACTGCCCAGAAAATTCTGAAAATACACAGACAAGGCTGTATCTTTGGGATTTCTGTTGCAGTGAATGATCGCGGCTTTGGGAAAAAGTTGTGAAATCAGTCCGATGTAAAGGAAATTCGCAGGCATTTTGTCCGTAATTCGGAGTGCATCAGAGGAAAATTTTCTGATTTCCGTCAGATACTGTGCAGTAAGGCTGTTGAGAACCGCTTTGCTCAAAGCAGAAATACAGTTGGGATAAGGTTCAGCATGTCCAATGATTTTGTGCAGAGAAGATACGATATTGGAAATATGGGGAAGTTCGCCCGCGCCAAAGACCTGCGGATGCGCGGAAAGAATCTGCTCCACCAAAGTTGTGCCGGAACGGGGCATCCCCAGAATGAAAACCGGAATACGGGAATCATTGTCTGATGTAATTCTCTCTGCATTGTGCGGATAGGAGCGAATCAGTGAACTGATATGATTTTCATGCTGCTGTGGATCAAAATTTCTGGGCCTGAGTGCATTGGCCTTCTGATAATACGCGAATGCCCGGTCATATTCCTGATTTTTGTCATACAGATAGCCCAGACTGAAATACATCTGCCGAAGCGAATCGCTGTCTCCGATATATCCGCGCAGCCGTTTTTCCAGAAAAGCAATCGCGCTTTGCTGATGTCCGAAACGGGGCGAAACCTGCGCAAATGTGATAACCGCATCAATATTGTCCGTGCCGGATTGCATCAAAGGCAGCAGCAAATCACAGGCTCCGGCAAAATCCCCTTTGCGCATCTGCACCTTTGCCTGACCTGCCGCGGCCCAGTGGGAATCCGGCTCTGTTTCCCTTACCTTTGCAAAACAGGCTGATGCATCATCCAGTTTTCCCATATCATTGAAAATATTGCCCATATTGACAAGGGTTTTGACATACGCGGGATCGGTTTCCAGAGCTTTGCGGTAACAGGCAAGGGCCTGACCCAGTTCCCCCCGGTCTTTGAAGGCATTGCCCATATTGTTGTACGCTGGCAGATAAGAGGGATTGATTTCCAATGCTTTGCGGAAAAATGCAATGGCATCATCAATCCTGCCCAAATCCCGGAACGCGCTGCCGAGATTGGCATATGCCTCGCAGTAATCCGGTTTTAAATCAACGGCTTTCTGGTAACAGGCAATGGCATCATCTGTTCTGCCCAGAGCCTTGAGAGTCACGCCCAGATTGTAATGTGCATCTGCATATCCGGGATTGATTTCCAAAGATTTCAGGTAGAAATCGGCTGCCTGCTCCAGATTTCCCATACATTTGAGCGCACTGCCCATATTGGAATAAAATGCGGCATTTCCGGGATTTACACGTATGGCACGGCCAATTTTGTCTGCGGCTGCGGCATACTGCCCTTTATGGTAATCCATCAGACCCAGCAGATGCAGCGCATCGGCATGATTCGGGTTCACGGACAGAATGCGAAGATAAATATCCTCAGCCTCAGGGAGTTTTCCTTTTTGATGAAACTGAAAGGCAAGGTGCAGGGCTTCATTTATGCCCATAACAGCGGGCTGTTTTTCTGGTTGCATTGTTTTTTTTCAGCAGAATTTCAGTAGCCTGCGGATAAATCCGCAGGTTATTCATGTGGAAAAATTCAAAATCTGCGGATAAATCCGCAGGTTATTCATGTGGAAAAGTTCAAAACCTGCGGATAAATCCGCAGGTTATTCATGTGGAAAAGTTCAAAACCTGCGGATAAATCCGCAGGTTATTCATTTTTCTTTGGAGTTAATTTATATCCCGAACAGGGTGCGCAGAGACATCAGGGGTTTTCTGAAAAGCTGGAGTCCCAGATAGGTTCTGGGTCCCTGTATCCTTGCCGATCCTCTCTGTCCCGGTGTGGTAGTGATTCCGCTTTCCCAAATCCCATCCACAAGAACCGAGGGAACCCTGTCATCAGACAGGCGCACATCAAACCCGATTTTTTCCACCTTTGCATGAAGCTGTCTCAGAGGATCACTGTCCAGATGAATAAAAACCGGTGCATCTTTTTCCAGCAGACCAGCGTCTGTGACCGGAACCATCATTCTGGGTTTGGTATGTTCCGGACTGGCTATGCTCATGGCCATCTCTCCGGTTCGCAGCAATGCGCCAATCAGAGCATCCGGATCATCCAGAACCACGACACCTTCTGCTCCGGATTTGACTTCGGAAAGTTCCAACTGCTTTTTGATGAATTCCAGCTCTCCCTGCTTGCGCTCTATCTCCAGTTTCTGCACCGGTATTCTGGCACGGGCTTCCTCGTCCTTGTATGCAGCCCCTTCCAATCGTGCCAGTTCCGCCCGCGCTGTGGCAATGCCTTTAACGGCCTCTTCCAACTGCTTTTCCAGAATGCGCGTGTCATAACGGAAAATCACATCCCCTTTTTTGATTTTTTCTCCGGGCTGAACAAGCAGTTCCTCCACAATGCCGTCAAAGGGGGCAAACACATAATGGGGACGATCCGGAATGACCTGAACAGGCGCGCTGATGCGGGAATGCACAGGAAACCACATAAGAGCAAAAAGAACCAGCAGAATCATAAAGGTGATCCGCTTTTTATTGCTTTTGGAGATGCGTTTCTTTCCTGCGGAACTAAGGGCATGTCCGAAAAAAACCGCTGCATGGGAAAGCAGCCTGATTTCTTCCTGTCCCCAGGGTTTGCCGTTCCATTTTTCCAGCCATAGCGCATACGTGCCGTCCTCATCATCCGGGGAGGCAAGGGGCATCCACAGAATGCTGGTTCCGCCCATAGCATCCAGCACTTTTTCAAGTGCAGGTGCTTTCATGTCCGGAGACAGGGTCTCACGGGAAACCACGACCGGCTCTTTTTCCTTCAGATAAAACTTTCTTACCTCATCCACAGCCTGGGCAAAGGGATTGTCCTGTGACGGCTCCAGATCACCGGAAATGCAGAGAATTCTCTTCATACCCCGGACCGGGGCCACAACCGCCCTTTCCGCTTTTACCAGAGTGTGAATCTGGTTGACAATCATCCGGCCGGCTTTCTGAACCGACTCTGCATTCAGCGCGGCTGTGGAAAGGTGAATCAGCCGGGCCAGCACTGTATTCACCATCTGGGCCTGGGGATCCGCGGGCCGCTGGGGCTGAGGTATCTGTCTGCCTAATTCCACTGAAACACTCCCTTCATTCCGGGAATCAGATTCCCCTTTTCCCCTTCTTTGGGATCAACAGACCAGTAAACTTTGATGGTATTGCTGCGCACATCAACCTGGGGGGAAATCACTTTGAGTTTTGCCTTAACTTCTTTTCCTGTATCAGGAAAAACAAGGGTATCCACCTGTCCGGTTTTCATTTTCATCGCGATCTCAGACGGTATATCAGCCACAATCCGAAGTTTTGCGGGATCATAGAGTTCCACAACCGGCTGTCCGGGCCGCACCCATTCATGGGACTGAATATGGCGGGCCACCGCAATGCCGGAAAAAGGGGCATACACAGTGGAACGTCCGATCTGGGTGTCAATGAGATTTATCTGCGCCTCATTCACAGCCTTGTCCATCTGCGCCCTGGCCAGTTCCTCATTGGGAACCATCCCCTTTTCATTGAGTTTGCCCAGATTTTCCACCTGCACTGCAAAATATTTCTGTCTGGCCTGCAACTGCTGTTTTTCAAACAGAATGTCTTTGTGATATACTACAGCGATGACACCGCCCTTTTTGATCCTGTCTCCCACATCCGTTTTCATTCCGGATATGACGCCTTCCCTTTCCGCAGCCACCACAGCTCTTACCTCAGCCTCCACAACTGTGGGAAACTGCTCCGCACACAGCATCTGTCCGTTGATAAGAAATATCAGCAGATACAGCATAATGTATCCGAAATAACCTTTTGCTTTCATGAAATCTCCTTTTTGATGAAAATATTATTGTCTGTAAAAAAAACAGAAGCATGGAATATTTTACTGCTTCAATTTAACTGTCTGTTACCATAAAAATTGTCCATTGAAAACCCTGATGTTTTTTCGGGCAGGCATTTTCTGAAAGTCTGTATATGTTAATCAGATCCTGATATACGGCTGAACAATTTCCAGATCCGGAATAAACTGATAATGTTTCCTGTTAAACGTATATAACGGCACTCCGAATGCCACAGCCGTCTGACCGACAAGAACATCAGTCAATCCGGCATTGTGGCTGAGATGGTATTTTATGAAAAAATCAAGCGCAATGTTACAGTCCTCTGATGAAAGCCATATAACTTCATAATCCCCCAAATCCCGTTTCAGTCTGTCCTGTTCCGCTTTGTTTTTACACCCCTGAATCAGTTCCATCATGACAAAACCGGGCAGAGCCAGTATTTCATAATCATCAAGCACTTCAAACCATTCTTCTGCCGGTGGATAAGCTCTCAGCAGATCAATCATCACATCGGTATCCAGAAGAATCATTGTCCATATGTCTCCGTGTCTGTGTCTCCTGCCGCAACTGACGGGCATAAACCGGACTGTCCTGTATATCCTCACGGTCTTTCCACATGCCGATAAGTCCTGACGCACGGAATCGGTGAACAGTCAGAGAAGGGGGATTCCTGTTCCTGCCCAAAACCTGGGGCAATACGATAATTTCAACGAACTGTCCTTTTTTGTATGGCAAACCGCGAATCGCAATTTCGCCATCCTTTGCCATAATTTCATGAACCCGGATTGCTTCCATAATTTTGTTTCCTTTTTATACCGGATTTGACTCTTTGCCAGTTTCTCAGTGCAGCACCCGGCCCGCAGAAGATTTTCCTCCCGGATATTCACTTTCCGGAAAACGCAACTGCATATCCCAGTCTGTTTTGGCAACCAGATCCCTGAGCAGTTTGCTGAAAGTATGCAGAAACACAGGATTTACCGGTATTTCCACGCCCTGGCCCGCAGTGGGAAACAGGCAGAGAATATGCACATTTCCCTTTTGTTTGATCTGAATCCGGGTGAGAAGGATATTGTCCTCCCCCAGAGGATAGCGCATAATATCAGCCTGATATTTCTGCCCGAAATCCGCCTGTGACAAAATCTTTTCCCTCTCAAAACTCACCAGTTCCTTAGCGGCATAGGATCTTTCCGGTTCCCGCGCGGCATAATCCTTTTCCAGGAGCTGCAGCAGCACGGGCCAGAGAATTTTTACAAAACGCCGGGTCAGAAAAAAACGGAATTCCTCTTTGTTTACTGTATTCATGCGGAAAACCAGCCGGTCTTCCTCAGGATTGAACTGCAGATTAAACTGATGTATGCTCAACACTTCCTCCTGCCAAAACAAAATTTGGCTGCACACGGTAAAACAAACTTCCGGTTTGTTCATGCACAGAGTAAAACAAACTTCCGGTTTGTTTATGCACAGAGTAAAACAAACTTCCGGTTTGTTTATGCACAGAGTAAAACAAACTTCCGGTTTGTTTATGCACACAGCAGAACAGGATTCTCCACCTTGTTCTGCTTTAAATTATTTATATATATCCTTCCATAGCCATAAAACGCCAGGATTCTTCTGTCAGTCTGTCCCACAGACTGACAGTTCTGCCTTCCACATTTATTATGCACCGGGTTCCGTGATGAAGATACGCAGGTATTTCAGCAACATCAAATATCAGCGGATAATAGGTCTGTCTGGGAACAACCTTGCCGGATGCAGACTGAAAAGAGGCTATCTCGCCACCGGCATAGTCAAAAACGGATTTGTTCGGGAATTCGCTTACCGGAAAATCAATTATCTCCCGCAGAGAGGCATTCATTATACCGGTTTCCATATCCTGAACAAGGATTTTTCCGCCCCGGATATTCTCATTTTTCAGATCCCGGTACACCGTATCTTCGGCAAAAGCCCTGACTTCCGCACCTTCGGTACTGCCAATGGTCAGAATATAGCTGTTTTTATATACATAGGAACCTTTTTTCAGAACTTCATTCACATCCAGAATATGACCGGAAACCGGAGCACGCACTTCCAACTGGGCCAGGGTCTGCCGGATTTTTTCACATGCCGCAGTCAGACGCTGCTTTTCCACAAGCAGCCAGTTCCGGTATCCGCCCTGCTCTCCGCTGCTGCCGATATATTTGATGGAAGTCTCCACCTGCACCAGATCATACTGCCGTTTTTTCAGTTCCTGTTCAAGCGCATCATCCTGAATCCGCAGCAGCATATCGCCTGCTTTGACTGCTGTTCCGATTTCAGGAAAATCCGTAATGATTCTCCCTCCGCTGACCGACTCCAGAGCTGCAACATCTTTGAACATGAAAACTCCCGGCAGTTTTTCTGTTTTGGTCATGGGGATAAAAAAATAGGCAAACAATGAAACAAAAACAGAGACGGTTATAAATATCCTGAACCGGGACCCAACCTGTTTCCTGTTTTTTATCATAAATGAAGTTTCATTCCATGTTGTTGCACCGAAATAGATATAAAAAGCACAAACAAAGCCCCATAATGCTGCCAGTTTGGAAATCTTATGATAAACCATCAGACCGATAGTTACCTCAATAAAAAGAAGATAGATATTGACGAACAGGCCGAATACAATCATCTGCCGGTACATGGGATGTTCTTCAGGTTTCGGCCCTCTCCAGTCAAACAGGAGCCGCCGGACATAATATTTGAACATCTGGCTGGAACGGGATCGCAGATTGCTGATGCGCAGATAATCCATGAGCAGATAATATCCGTCAAAACGCATAAAAGGATTCATGTTGACCAGTATGGTGGAAATCAGGGATGCACCGGACATGTAAAACATGATGCTCCGAAGCATACCGTCAGGCAGAACAGACCACAGAAAAAGGGAAATGCAGGCCACATAAAATTCCACCAGCACACCGGCCGCGCCAATCATAATGCGTGCTCTCTGTGAAGAAATTTTCCATCCCTCAGTTGTATCTGTATACAGCATGGGCGTAAACAGCATCATATAAATACCCATGCGCCGGACATATGCCCCGTAATGTTTTGCAGTAAAGGCATGTCCAAATTCGTGCATAATTTTAAGGGTATAAAGGCACAGCACAAAAGTGACTGCACCAGCAGAGGTGAACAGCAGGTTGACATTGTTGAGATACAGTTCAATCTGCTGCATCACAGATATAAACCCGACTATGCCCATGACTGCATAAAGATAAAGAAAAGGTTTTGACCATATGGGACTGAGCCAGGGATAGAGGGCATTGAGCAGATTGTCAGGGCGCAGGACAGGAATCCGGAAAAACAGGATTTTCATCAGGGTAAATTTTTTCCGCGGATCTTTTACTTCAGGAGCCGCACTTTCCCCCGCGACTGTCCGGGCCGGAAGCACAGCCAGTTTTTCCATCTGCAGCATTTTGATGAATTTGAGAATATCATCCACACTGGGCCGCAGCGAAGAGGTTTTGAGCAGTTTGTTCACCGCAGACTGCAAATCCTTTTCTGTCACCAGACAGAGAAAAAATTTGGCCTCAGCCTCGCCCAGTTCAAAATGCGCGCCCGTTACCGGATCTTCCAATATATAAGAATCTGTGCCTTCGGCCCGGATCGCTCCTTTGTGCAGCATCAGATCAGGCCGGATTCCCTGCCAGGGAATCTGCAGACCTTTTTCCAGTGCATCGGCTATCCGTTCTGATTTGGGACGGATGGCATTGAGTTTTGCCGTCTGTGCTTTTGCGAGTTCCAATCTGTGTTCTCCAAAACAGTTTAGGTGATTTTCAGAAAAAATATACCCCCAAAGTATAAAAAGCTTCCGGCTTTTGACCTGTGCCTGTGGACTGAACCGGGATATTTATTTTCAGAAATCATAGTCCATTAAAAAATATGATAAGGAAAGAAAATTAAATAACTTCCGGTTCAGGGACGGCAGGATGCCGCCCCTACATTGCAGAACCGGCATCCTGCCGGTTCAGGGACGGCAGGATGCCGCCCCACATCGTAGAACCGGCATCCTGCCGGTTCAGGGACGGCAGGATGCCGCCCCCACAATGTGGAACCGGCATCCTGCCGCCCCCACAATGTGGAACCGGCATCCTGCCGCCCATGTTATAACAATGCACCCCCCGGAACTTTCACAGGTTATTCTATCCCGCCGCGCAGACGGATGAGCCGATCCAACTGGGCCAGAGACAGAAGATGGGAATAAATCAGGGGCAGAAGTCCTTTTTTGCGCAGTTCCAGAAAATCCGTGTCCGGCAGTTCATTGAATTTTTTCTCATGCACGCCATGACATCCGGCTATGTTCAGGGACGGGCCGCTGTTTGCGCTTTTGATCTGCAGATTCAGGGGGGCCAGCAGATTCCGGTCTGCCAAATCCTGGCAGAAACGGTTTGTGATTTCGCTGAAGCGGTGAATCTCAGAAAGATACTGTTTGATATTTTCCACCACCTGCGAGGGTTTGCCGTCTTTGTCCACCAGAGGCTGGCCTTCGGTTTCCGAGAGAAACCCGCTTTCCTCATCCAGTCCCACCATAAAATTCTCGCTGTTTTCTGTTTTCCCCAGCATAAAGGGATAGCGGCGGATGATAGCGGGGATATAACCGGCCTCCCACTGCCCCTTATCCCCCACAAAAAGGTTTTCTCCGGGTTTGAGACCCAGCAGGGCAAAGAGTCCGTATTTTTCGCCTTCTTTGAGAAATACCACAGGATAGATGGAAGACGCGCGGCTGAGTTCATTGATCATCAGGGACGCGATATGGTTGTTTTTGGCAAAATTGAATGAATTGACAGGTTTGAGCCGTTTTTTGGCATGTGTGCGGCTGTTGAAGGGCACCAGTTTTTTGTACATGGAATTTCCTTTGCATTGTCGGTTAAGCTGTTTGCATTGTCAGGTCAATCCGGTCTGGACACACAGATTGACAGTTTTCACCTTATATTCAGACATCTGACCCTGTATCAGACAGATGTTTTCCATACTGCGGAAATTTTTTTATCATGCCACCTGGCATGATTTATATCCGCATCGGCTGTTTCAGTTTTTCTATTTCTTTTATATCCAGAAGCGGCTATCTGCCCAACTGTCAGCAAATCCATGCCATGAAGTCTGACAGCGGTTTCCTTTTTTATGCCCGGACGCAGTTTCATCCTTCATGGCCGTTTCCCTTCTTTCCGCAAAATAGCGGGTGAAACAATCCGCACTCAGAACCTCCAGCGCGTCAAAGGCCCGGTCTATCATGGGATTGGAATAATCTGTTCTCATGATTTTCCTGCAAATGCCTGAAAAAATGCAGTCAGAAGTAATTTCATCCCGGATTATTCTTTCCGGATATTCTGTCTCATTTTTGCGATTTCATCCCTTTCCAGCCCGGTCAGTTCACTGATTTCATCTGCATCCAGTCCTCTTGCCATCATTTTTTCTGCTATACCGAGCTGCGTCATCCTTTTTCCTTCCTCTCTCCCTTCAATCTTTCCTTCAATCTTTCCTTCTTTTCGGCCCAGGCGTCTGGCCTCGTTGAGGAACATGGTTTCATCTTTGAGGGCCTTTTCCCTTCTTTCCGCCAAATCGCGGGTGGCACTGTCAGCGCTCATGATTTCCAGCGCGTCAAATGCCTGTCCTATCAATGGATTGGAATAACGGGTTCTCATGGATTTGTCCCCCTCTTCATGTGCATGGTTGAAAAAATGCAGCCATTCCAGAAGATCTGTCATTTTATTGGCTTTCATGTGCTTTTCAATGCCCCGGAGTTCAAAGATGTGCAGACTCAGATCATCTGTCAGAACCAGATCGGGACAATTATGATCCCGGAGACGGAAATGGTAATGAAATCCGGAATGCCCCGGAAACTGGCGGTAATCCAGAAAATGTATGCCGATGACCGGGTGAAGTTCACCGTAGTCATCACCGGATTTCAGCTGCTCCCCGTACATTCTGTAGAGATAGTACAGACTCCGTTTCGGGTAGTTTTCGTATTTCCGCACCTGCATCTCAATGTCATACTCATTCCCGGCACAGTCAACGGCACGTATGTCCAGTGTGATGAATTTTTTGTCAATCTCATCAGGCGGAATGTCAGGGTTTTTCACCTCCACTGACACAATGCGGTTTTCCTGGGGAAGTGACAGCACACAGTTGATCAGGTCAGTCAGAATATCCGGGTGTTCCGCAAACAGTCTCTTGAACACATAGTCGTTTTTCGGGGTCAGAAGGGTTTTCATCCCGGATTGTCCTGTCTTTTATGCCGGAATCCCGGCTTTCAGTTTCTCTATCTCTTTGACATCCAGATCCGTTGCTGCGGCTATCTGGGCGGATGTCAGCATTTTCATACCAAGCAGACGGAGAGCGGTCTCCCTTTTCTCCTCTGTCTTTCCCTCAATCTTTCCCTCAATCTTCCCCTCTTTTCTCCCCAGCCGCCGGGCTTCGTTGAGGAACATGGTTTCATCTTTGAGGGCCTTTTCCCTTCTTTCCGCCAAATCGCGGGTGGCACTGTCAGCGCTCATGATTTCCAGCGCGTCAAATGCCTGTCCTATCAATGGATTGGAATAACGGGTTCTCATGGATTTGTCCCCCTCTTCATGTGCATGGTTGAAAAAATGCAGCCATTCCAGCAGATCTGTCATTTTCATCTCTTTCATGTGCTTTTCAATGCCCCGGAGTTCAAAGATGTGCAGACTCAGATCATCTGTCAGAACCAGATCGGGGCAGTCTCTGTCCCGGAGACGGAAATGGTAATGAAATCCGGAATGCTCCGGAAACTGACGGTAATCCAGAAAATGTATGCCGATGACCGGGTGAAGTTCACCATAGTCATCACCGGATTTGAGCTGGTCTCCGTACAGTTTGCACAGATAATACAGGCTGCGTTTCGGGTAATTTTCGTATTTCCGCACCTGCATCTCAATGTCATACTCATTCCCGGCACAGTCAGCGGCACGTATGTCCAGTGTGATGAATTTTTTGTCAATCTCATCAGGCGGAATGTCAGGGTTTTTCACCTCCACTGACACAATACGGTTTGCCGGGGGAAAGGCCAGCACACAGTTGATCAGGTCAGTCAGAATATCCGGGTGTTCCGCAAACAGTCTCTTGAACACATAGTCGTTTTTCGGGGTAAGAAGGAATTTCATGCCTGCCCGCTCTTTTCGGAAAGGCAGCCTATTTTTATGATCTCAGATCTGTCCAGTCCGGTCAGCTCACTGATTTCATCTGCATTAAATCCTCTTGCTATCAGTTTCCCGGCTATTCTGGTCTGCGTACTCCTGCTGCCTTCCTCCATTCCCTGCCGCCGGGCCTCGTTGAGGAACATGGTTTCATCTTTGAGGGCCTTTTCCCTTCTTTCCGCCAAATCGCGGGTGACACTGTCAGCGCTCATGATTTCCAGCGCATCCAGGGCCCGGTTTATCATGGGATTGGAATAACGGGTTCTCATGGATTTGTCCCCCTCTTCATGTGCATGGTTGAAAAAATGCAGCCATTCCAGCAGATCTGTCATTTTCATCTCTTTCATGTGCTTTTCAATGCCCCGGAGTTCAAAAATATGCAGGGACAGATCATCTGTCAGAACCAGATCGGGGCAGTCTCTGTCCCGGAGACGGAAATGGTAATGAAAACCCGCATGCTCCGGAAACTGACGGTAATCCAGAAAATGTATGCCGATGACCGGGTGAAGTTCACCGTAGTCATCACCGGATTTCAGCTGGTCTCCGTACAGTTTGCACAGATAGTACAGACTCCGTTTCGGGTAGTTTTCATATCTGCGCACCTGTATCTCAATATCATATTCCTTTCCGGAACTGTCAAGAGCGCGGATGTCCAGACTGATGAATTTTTTGGTAGTGGTACAAATCTGTTGATCCAAAAATTCCCCTCCCCTGGTGGGAGGGGTTAGGGGAGGAGGATAATCAGTGATGTTTTCACCCTCCCCTGCCCCTCCCTCAAGGGAGGGGAGACCGTCATCAACGGATTTGACTCACTACCAATTTTTTATCAATCTCATCCGGAGGAATGTCAGGGTTTTTTATCTCCGCAGAAACAATCCGGTTTTCCGGGGGAAAGGCCAGCACACAGTTGATCAGGTCAGTCAGAATCTCTGTGTCCTCTGTGAACAGTCTCTTGAACACATAGTCGTTTTTCGGGGTCAGAAGGGTTTTCATTGTCAGATTGTTCTTCCGGATAAGCAGGCTGATTTCACTGAGGGACCGGGCCGGACAGATTTGCAGTCAGGGACTGAAATCCCACGGAGACGGATTGGAACAGAGAAGAGAATCATTTCACCCCTTCGGGGTTTTCAAAAATCCTTTTCTGCACATAAGCCATGCAATTATTGACAAATCCGGCGCAGGAACATCACATTCCTGCGCCGGGTGATAAAACAGAACAGGCTTCCGGACTGTTTATACCGGAAAAGCAGCAAAAAGCACAGACTGGAAGCCTGTGATACGTTTAAGGTGATTTCCATTAAAGATTATACCGTTTTTCGTAGGGTGGGCACGGCTTTTTGTGCCCACCTTTTCAGCTACAAGTGCCCACCTTTTCAGCAGGACGGCGGGCACAAAAAGCCGTGCCCACCCTACAATTGCCCACCTTTTCAGCATGACGGCGGGCACAGAAAGCCGTGCCCACCCTGCAATATGGTACATTTTTTCATGGAAATCGCCTAAAGCAGCAGCACAGGCTTGAGGCCTGTGCTGCTTTGGAAAAGATTTTCATTATGAAACCCTCAGGGTTATGAAAACCCTGAGGGGGTTTTTACATTAAAGATCAGGCTACTGCGGTTTCAGGATCAATGATGATTTCCTGATCCAGCAGGGCCACGATTTCGGCCAGTTCAGGATCAGCTTCTGCTGCGGGTTCCCCATACAGGGCCGCATCATCATAGACCGGAGCTTCGGACCGGGCTATCATCACCTCGTTGACATCCACAGCCTCACCGTCTTCGGGCAGCAGATATTCCTCACCGCCGTCAAGGTATTTCACGGCCTCCAGCAGAGGATCGAAATCCAGGGCTGCGATATAGTTCACCGTAAAGGTCGTGGTGGCTGTTCCGGTAGTGCCATTCCAATGCTCAAACACGGCTTCGAGATTCAGGACAAAGCTTGTACCCGAAGTCACACCTGCGGCCGCCGCATCCGTACCGTAGGCCACCAGCTTGCCGTTGGTGAAGGTCATCCAGGTCGGCAGGTTGGTGATGGTGTAGGAAACCGGTGCCAGATCGCTCTGGAAGTAGGGTTTAACATCCAAAGCCACAAAACCGGTGGAAGTCACGGTTCTCTCCGGTATCGGATCCACAACAAAACCGGCATCCGCAACATCTGTCACCTCTATGACCACCTGAATCGTGCTTTCAGCGCCCTCTGCATCGAAAATCAGCACATCCAGAACATAGAAATCCTGATTTTCATAATCCAGAGTCAGGGTGCCGTTCACAGCGACAGTGACCGTTCCGGAGGCATCCGGGGCAGACACTGTAAACATTGTGTCATAAGGCGTCATCAGTATGGCACTGACATCCGTAACGGCTTTGTCATCGGTGACAGTGAATGTCCCGATGGTGCCCATGACACTGCCTTCGGCTTTGGTAATCCATGCTCCGTCACTTCTGGGCGCGTCATTGTCATCATTGACGATGGTGACAACACCGGTGTCATCAGCGATGGTTCCCACAGTGGCATTGGAGAGTCTGACCTCAAAGACCTCGTCAAATTCAGATACCGCATCACCGTTAATCACAACCTGCACGGTCTGGGGTGCAAGAGTTGCAGTACCCAGAGTGACCGTACCGGATGCGACCTGATAATCCGTGCCTGCGCTGGCTGTGCCTGTACCGGCCGGAATGCTGTCGGTAGCGGCCCAGTCAACAGACACTGCATATTCAGACTGCAGTGCGGAGCCTCCTGTGGTGCCGATGGTCAGGGTGGCCGAAGTATTGGTTCCGGTTGTTCCTTCTGTTACACTGACGTCAGAGATATACAGGTTCATGAGCTCATCATCTGTGATGACGGCTGTTTTCTCCTGCACACCGTTTTCAGTTCCTCCGGTTACGGAGTCAATGGAAACCATAAAGGTTTCGGTTCCTTCATACACGGAATCATCCACTGTGCTGATCACAGCGCTGGCACTCATTTCACCCGGATTGATGGTGATGGTGGTGACAGCCGTGTAATCACCGGTTTCAGCTTTGCCGTCATTCACAGCAGCCGGTGTGCCGGTGCTGTCATAGACCAGCGTGACCACAACCGGATTCGCGCTGGGCAGATCCAGGCTGACAATGGCATTGCTGGCTCCGCTGTTTTCCGCCAATGTGTAGGAACTCAGACGCAGAGACACACTGGGTTCAGGTTCATCATCCACCAGGCTGGCAGTGACTGTCTGCGTGCCGTCTTCCTCAGCATTGGTTGTTGCGCTGATATCCACCACAACGGTTTCCGTGCCTTCGTACACACCGTCATCCGAACCTTTGAGAACGACTGATCCGGTGGTTGCGCCCGCAGTAATCACAATCTGCGTTGCACCGGCCGTATAATCGCTTGCACCAGCGGTTCCGGTGAAGGCCAGATCCACTGTAACGGTCTGGTAGGACGGGGCATTGAGTGTGGCTACCACTTTGGTCTCACCTGCATTTTCCCCAAAGGTCGGGCTGCTAAGAGACAGCGTGACCAGAGGCAAAGCACTGGCTTCCTCAAGGGTTGCTGTGACACTGAGGGGAGCCGTGTAGGTTGCGTTCTGTACACTGCTTACTGTGGCGACAACACTTTCATTGCCCTCATAATCGGAATCCGCCACACCGGTCAGGGAGATGGTTCCTGCATTCTGACCAGCGGAGATCACGATGGTGTTGGCTGTGGCCGTATAATCCGATCCAAAGGTGGCATCTCCGCCAAAGTCAATGCTGACAGTGGTGGGCAGCACACTGATGATCGGTGTGGTTCCGTCATCCTGATGGACCAGCTTGGCCACCAGTTGCGTGGTTCCGCCGTTCTCCACAAAGGTTACGGAAGTGTAACTCAACGCCACCTGGGGTTTGTCTTCCTCATCAGTGATGCTGAACGCCACCTGATTCGGTGTGCCTTCGGTTGCCACATTTCCGAGAAGACCCATCATACCAGAACCAAAACTTGCAATATCCACAATGACGGATTCCTCAAATTCATAGTTGGAATCATTGTCAATACCAGCCAATGTTGCGGTGCCGGTTGTGGCTCCGGGGGTAGCATAACCTTCAATATTGATTATGCCATAAGTATAATCTGTTCCTTGCACAGCAGTACCGCTGAAGGCAAGATAAACCTCAACGACATCAGCTTCAACCGGCTTGGACAGTGTGGCTGTAACGACAGCCGTTCCGCCTTTCTCTGCCATGCTTCCTGCGCTTACGCTCAGGGTGACAGAGGGCAGATCCGCACTGTCGTCAATCACAGCCAGCAACTGCGGTCCCATGTCAAAATTTGCACCGGTTGCAGAAAGGCCAATCTGGAATCTTTCCTGCCCGTAGTTGATTCCGTCATCTTCATACACATCGTCCGAAACGCCGGTCAAAATAACAGAATATGTGGTCTGACCTTCAGGAATGACCACCTTCGTGGCTGCAACCTGATAATCTGTTCCCTGAAGTGCATCCGCTGCAGTGAAAATCAGATCCACTGTCACATCCTGATACGTGGCCTTGTCAAGGGACACAATCAGCTCTGCGGTTCCGCCGTCTTCCATAAAGGTAAGACTGCTCATGGAGAGCGATACCTTTGGTGCATCAGTCGGGTCATCCACAATGTTGAGGGTTTCAATGGTGTCAGCCGCTGTGGCAGACTCGGTTCCTCCGGCTACGGTGACTATGTCAATCAGCACAGTTTCCTCGCCTTCGGACAGGGTGTCACTCTGACCAACCAGATTAATGGTTCCGCTTGTGCCGCCGGCCGGGATGACAATCACCGTACCCGGATTGACCATATAATCGGTTCCGACATCAGCAGCTCCGCTGTAACCCAGAGTCACTGTCACCGGGAACAGGCTGGCATTGCTCAGGTACGCCGTTACAGACGCAGTTCCGAGATTTTCATTGAAACATCCGCCCGCAAGAGACGATGTCGAACCCAGCGTCACTACCGGGAAATCATCCTCATCCATGATGGTGGCCGTTACAGAAGGTGATGCTGTTCCGGCTGTGCCACTGGTGATGCTTCCCAGACTTACAATCACAGACTCAGGACCTTCATATAGGGAAACAGGTGAGTCCTCCCATGCCGTCAGCGTAACACTGTTTGTGGTGGTATTGGCTGCAATAACAACCTGTGTAGCTGAAGAAACATAGTCTGATGGTGAGCCGCTGCCATACACTGCAGTACCGCTGAACACCAGATCAACTGTGGTATCCACTGCACTGGCTTTGCTCAGAGACACCGTGACAACCGTGGTGTTTCCTGTAGCAAGTTCTGTGAAGGTCACTTTGCTCAGGCTCAGGTTCACCTGGGGCAGGGGGTCATCCTCAATGATGGTGGCCGTTACCGGCATAACCGCACCGGCCGTTAGATTGTCACTGGTATCGGAGACAGAAATCTCAAAGGGTTCATCGCCTTCGTAGATATTGTCCTGAAGCGCTGTGTACTTATATGTCCCTGTGGTCTGACCCGCCGGGATCGTGATGAGTGCTCCGGTAAAACCATCTCCCTGATAATCCGTACCCAGCCCAGCAGTTCCGGTGACATCCAGAGAGATCGTCACATCCGTTGCCACAGTGCCGGACAGGGTTGCCACAACTGTGGATACTCCACTGGCTTCCGCCATGCACCCGTTGAGGATGCTCAGGGAGACAGAGGGTGTGCCTTCATCGTCTATTATTGATGAAGTCTGGGAAACAGTTGCTCCCAACGTCGCGCCTGTCAGTGTGCCGATACTGACTTCAACGGTTTCATCCCCTTCTGAGGTAAGATCATCCTCAGCAGAAACAATGATCAGGCTTCCCTGTGTGCTTCCGGCTGCAATGACCACTCTGGTGGCATCGACTGTATAGTCTGTGCCGAATGTGGCTGTGCCGCTGAAGGCCAGATCCACCGTCACCGGGAACAGGCTTTCGTTGGACAGGTAAACCGTAAGTTCATTGTAACCGCCGATCTCATCAAACTGCGAAGTAAACTGTCCCAGAGTGACGGACGGAATATCCTCAGAATCGTCAATCACGGCTGTTTTGGAAGTTACGGCGCCCAGTGTTGCATTCACAGCAGAGGTGATGCTCACATCAACCGTTTCCGTGCCTTCGTAAACCGCAGGTGTGTCATTTGAACCTGTCAGCTCGACAGAACCTGTGGTATTTCCGGCAGTAATGACGATATAAGTTGCAGAAGCCGCATAATCTGTCACACCGGACATAACTGCTGTTCCGGAGAAACCGAGGTTTACGGTTACATTCGTACCCGCAGCCTCGCTCAGGGTGGCAACCACCAAAGTGGTTCCGCCGTTCTCAATAAATGTGGCTTTGCTCAGGCCCAGAGTTACAGAAGGAATGACCGAACCGAAATCCTCCAGTGTGGCCGTTACTGTCTGCGGTGTGACTTCGCTTGCATTTGTCACAGAAAGAATATCCACAATCACGGATTCCGGACCTTCGTACCCGGTATCCAGCGCACCGGCCAGTGTAATTCCGCCTGTGGTATTACCAGCAGAAATAACAATGCCCGTTACACCTCCTGTATAATCGCCAGTGGTAGCGGTTCCACCATAAGAAACTTCCACTGTCACTGTCTGATCAGACACATAATCCAGTGTTGCGATTACCATCGTGGTTCCGCCTGCGGCTCCGCCGTTTTCACTGAAGGTTCCGTTGGACAGGCTCAGGGTTACGCCCGGAGCTACCCAGTCATTGTCCGTCAGATCGGCTGTGGCCGATGAGGTTGTACCCAGACCTGCTCCGCTGACAGTGCCAATGCTCACGATCACGGTTTCCGTGCCTTCAAGTAACGCATCATCCCCGGACTGCAGACTGACCGTATTGGTCAACGAACCGGCATCAATGACAAGACTGCTGCCGGAGGCCGCATAATCGCTGTTGATAATAGCGGTTCCGCTGAATCCAAGATCCACTGTTACCGGCATGGTGCTGGTATTGCTCAGATACACGGTCACCAATGCGGTTTCGCCCACTTCACTGAAGGATGTGGGCGCAATATCCAGAGTTACCGTGGGATAATCATCCGCATCCAGAATGGTTCCGGTCAGGGCAGTGGTTGCGCCCGTAGTGGCCGTGCCACCCAGAGAGGCTATGCTTACCAGCACAGACTCATCGCCTTCGTACAGGGACTCATCCAGAGGATCAATCTGCACGGATCCGGTGGTGCTTCCTGCACCGATAACAATCTGGGTTGCCGGTGCTACTGCAAAATCCGTACCTGTGGCTGTTCCCGCATAATTCAGGTTCACAGTGACAGGATTCTCTGTTTTCGCACTCAGGGTGGCCACCACTGTCAGAGAAGCGCCTTCCTCCTCTGTGGCAGACACACCACCCAGCCAGCTCAGGTTCACTGTGGGCATGATTTCATCATCCACAACCGTGGCTGTTACCGCAAACGGAGTTCCCGTTGTAGCATTGGCAGAAACCGCTGTGACGGAGGCCACAAATCCCTCATCCCCTTCGTACACAAAATCATTTGTGCCGCGCAGGGTAATGGCTCCGGTGGTATTACCCTCCGCAATCGTGATGACGGATGTTCCGCCTCCGTAAATAAAGTAATCCGTCCCCAGACCTGCTGCGCCGGTAAAGTCCACTGCCACAGTAACATCTGCGTCCGTCACATGATTCAGCGTGGCTGTCAGCACAGTGGTTCCGCCATTTTCAGCAAAGGAGCCGCTGCTCAGTCCCAGCGTCACCTTCGGGACGGAATCATTGTCATTCAGCGTAACGGTCAGCGCATTGTCAGGTGCGGCTGTGGCCGTAGCGTTTGTTATGGTTGACAATGTGAAAATGACAGATTCATTGTCATCATCTGTAACATCGGACACACCCTGCATCATAATGTTTGCAGAAGTGCTTCCCGCAGGAATGACAATGTATGTGGGCGACAGGGTATAGTCCGATCCACCACCGGCGGGCGTGCCGGAGAAAGCCTGTGCCAAATCCACTGTCACGGGCAGATCGGATTTCCAGCCCATATAGGCCTCAACCTTTGTAAATCCGCCGTCTTCATTAATATATGTGCTGAAACCGGACTGCACCCGGAGAGAAACAACGGGTTTATCCCCCTCATCCACTATGCACGCAGTGGCTGTGGTTGATGCTGTGCTTGCTACTGCGTTTGTCAGAGATCCGAGGCTTACAATAACGGTCTCAGTTCCTTCGTATACCGTGGCCGCAGCATCGTCAATGCCTGCCAGGGTAATGGTGCCTGTCAAGCTTCCGCCTGTAATCACGATATAGGTGGCTGAGGCCTGATAATCCGATATGCCGGTGGTCTCGGCTGTGCCTGAGAAATTCAGGTTGACCGTGACAGGCATATCAACAGCACTGGACAGATAAACCGTAACCGTGGAGGAACCGCCTTCTGTCATCTCTGTCGGATTTACACCCAGAGTCACTTTGGGCATATTCAGGGAATCATCATCCACAATGCTGAAGGTCTTTGCAGTGGCTGCCCCGGTTGCTCCTGCCGCGCCGGTTATGCTCTGCACCTGCACCACAACACTTTCTTCCAGTTCGTAAAGCGTGTCACTCACGGAACTGATCACAAGCGCTTCGGTGGTTTTTCCGCTTGCGATGACAATGGAAGAACCCTGTGTCGTACTGTAGGTATAATCCGCTGTCTCTGCCGTGCCGCCTGTGGTGAACAGCAGATCCACTGTCACCGGAAGTTCGCTGGCACCGCTCAGGGTGGCAACCACAGAAGTGCTGCCAAACTGTTCCGGAATCGTGCCGGTCTTGGACAGACTGATGCTGACCGTTGGCATGGTTTCGTTGTCTGCAATGATATAGGTGGCAGTCTGCGAAGCCCCACCTGCGGTTGCAGGCCATGCCACAGAGGTAATGCTTACTTCCACATTCTCTGCACCCTCGTACACCGTGTCATTCACTGTCGACAGCGTGAAAGAGCCTGTGGTTTTGCCTGCGGCTATGACAATGGTGGTCGTGCCCACAGGTGCATAATCCGTAGTCTCTGCCACATTGGTGCCGGTTCCTGCAAGAGCCACTGTAACCGTTACAGGCTGACCCGTGACACCGCTCAGATATGCCGTTACCGAAGTACTGTTTCCCTCAGTCACGGACACACCGGCTCCCAGCGTCACAGTGGGCATTGAATCATCATCTGTGATGGTAAAATCATCAAATGCAATGGTGCCTGCCACCGCATTGCCGGATACACCCGTAATACTCACAACCAGAGATTCCGTACCTTCGTAAATCACGTCATTGGATGTGGACAGATTAATCGTGGCAGTGGTCTGACCGGAAGGAATCACAACCGTGGTTCCTGTGGCTGCGGGACTAAGATCCGCGCTGCCTGCTGTTCCGCCTGTATAGGACAGAGTCACATTGACATTGCCCACAGCCGGCTGGCTGAGGTAAACCGTCAGAGGAATCGGTGTGCTGACATTTTCTGCCTGTGCTGTGCCGCTGAAGGCCAGAGTCACGCTCGGCACTGCATCATCATCCACAATGGTGGCTGTGACAGATTTGGCTGTGCCTGTGGTCATGGTGGCATTGCCTGCAACTGTGCTGGCGCCAATTACAATGCTTTCATCATTTTCAAAAACATCATCCCCGTTGCCAGATATCTGAACCGTTCCGCTCAGACTTCCGGCAGTAATGGTGATGGTCGGCCCATACGGCACAAAATCCGTGTTCAACTGGGCTGTACTGCCTGTGTAAGCAAGTGTAATTATTGTATCCGTATTGGTTTTCGCACTCAGGGTGGCCGTCACCAAAGTTGATCCGCCATTTTCAAAGAAAGTGGCAGGAGATGCAGTCAGACTGATATTCGGCTTGCTGTCATCCTCGGTGATGGTGGCTGTGGCAGTTGTGATCGTGCCCAGAGTTGCTCCGGTCACACCTGTGATGTTTGCAATAACAGTTTCCGAGCCTTCATAATCACTGTCTCCGATGGGATCAATGTAAACTGCCCCGCTGGTGGTGTTCGGAGAAATGGTAATGACGGTTCCGGATGCCGTATAGTCGCTGGCATTGGCCGTGCCTGCAAAACTCACATTCACACTTACGGTTTCCAAAGTGGGCTGAGACAGGGTGGCTATCACCGCCATAGAACCTGTACCGTTTTCTGCCATAGCATTCGGGCTTACAGACAGAGTCACTTTGGGATAATCCGCACTGTCATCAATCACGACTGTGACCTGCTGTGCTGCGGACTCGGTTCCGTTTTCCACAGAGGCAATATCCACAAGCACGGTCTCATTGCCTTCGTAACTGCTGCCCGGTGTGCCGGTCAGCATGACGGTTCCGGTGGTGGAGCCTGCGGAAATCACAAGAGTTGTTGCCCCTGTGAAATCTGTGGCCGCTGCTGTTCCGGAATAGGCCAGGGTGACTGTCACAGGCAGCGCGCTGACACTGGACAGTGTGGCTGTGATAACACTTGTTCCGCCATCTTCCATAAATGTGGAAAGTGCCGGGGACAGGGTGACGGACGGTGCGCTGTCGTTATCCGTAATTGTCACGGAAACTGCTGCGCCTGTGCCGTCTGATCCGCCTGCCACGGTCTGAACATCAACCGTAAAGTTTTCGGCTCCCTCATAAAGGGTGTCCTCCACAGCAGACAGGGTTACTGCACCTGTGGTCTGGCCTGCTGAGATCACAAGAGTGGTGGAACCCGCATAATCTGAGGCTCCTGCTGTGCCGCCGGTGTAAACCAGAGTCACGGTGATATCTGTTGCACTGATATGATCCAGATAGGCCGTGACAGCAGAAGTTGCTCCGCCCTCGGCAATGGTCAGGGGATTCACGCCCAGTGTAACTGTGGGAGCGCCGTCATCATCTATAATAGTGGAAACCGCCGAGGCAGTGCCAATGGTTCCGCCTGCAACCGTGACAATATTCACCATCAGGGATTCGGGACCTTCATAAATAAGATCCTGCGCACCGGTCAGCATAAACTCAACTTTGGTCTCTCCCGCAGGAACCGTCACAGAGGTCAGAGCACCGGAATAATCTGATGCACCGGCTGTTCCGCCCGTGAATTGCAGTGTCACAGTGACGGGCTGGAGGCTGGTACTGTCCAAAGTCACAACAACATTGTCTGTTCCGGCGGCTTCCGCAAATGTGCCGGTGGCAAAACTTACAGATGCCTGAGGCAGATCACCGTCATCATTAATGGTGGCTGTGACGGGATGCGTGCCCGTGACAGTGGCAGCCATATTCAGTCCGCCAACCGTGAGATTTACCACATCAATGGCAAGTCCCTCACTGCCCTCATACACGGTGTCATTGACCGGTGTCAGGGTGACGCCCGCGGAGGTGCTTCCTTTGGGAATGGTGATGCTGGTGGCCATGGTGTAATCACCGTCAAGGGTTGCCTTGCCGGTAAAGGACAGATTCACCGTTACATCATTTTCACTTGCGCTGCTCAGATAGGTCGTAACCGTGGCTGTTTCTGTGTTTTCCGCAATGGTTCCTGTGCTGATGCCCAGAGACACGGACACAGAATCATTGTCCACCAGAACCGCTGTGGCCGAGGTGCTAGTGCCTGCTGTGATCCCCGCACTCAGGGTTCCCAACTGCACAATCACGGTCTCATTGCCTTCAAACACCGCGTCATCCACGCCTGTCATATTCACCGCTCCGGTGGTCTGTCCGGCCGGAATCACAATCTGGTTGCCGCTTTTGTTATAATCCGTGGCATTGGCCGTGCCTGTGAAAACCAGATCAATGGTGGTGGTCAGGGCGCTGGGAGCGCTCAGGGTGGCTGTGACAGTTCCTGTGCCGGAACCTTCAATAAATGTGGCACTGGTTGCGGTCAGGTTCACTGTGGGGATGTTGTCATCATCTATAATCGTGACAGTGACAGCATCTGCCGCAGCGGAAATATCCGCATTGCTGACGGTTTCCAGAGAAACCGTGAAATTCTCATCCCCTTCATAAAGGGTGTCGTTCACTGTGGTCATCACCACATTGGTGGAGGTGAGACCCGCAGGAATGACAACTGTTGTCTGGGCTGCACTGTAATCGGTTCCGTACCCGGCAGTTCCGGTGAAACCCAGTTCGACCGTCACAGGCAGTCCGCTGACCTGTGTCAGAATAATGTCAACCGGGACAGGGCCGCCCTCAAAGGGATCAGATCCGACCTTTGACAGGTAAACCATCGGAGCCGCATCATTGTCAGTCAAAGTGGCTGTGACAGACTGGGCCGTCATTTCAGACGCGCCGCTTACTGTGCCGATGCTCACCACCGCAGTTTCATCATTTTCATCTATGGCATCTGTCTCTGAGGTCAGGCTGATGCTGCCGGTGGTTGCACCCGGAGCAATGGTAATCACTGTGGCAGAGGCCGTGTAATCGGTTCCAATTGCCGCAGTTCCTGCCAGATCCAGTTCAATGGTCACGGTTTCCATGGTCATGGCGGACAGAGTGGCCACAACCGTGGCTGCGCCTGTGTCTTCCACAAAACTGGCACCGTTGATCAGTGTCAGGGTGACACCGGGCTGTGCGTCATCGTCAATCAGACTGGCTGTGACAACAGTGGTCGCACCCGCAGAAGCACCTGTCACGGTTCCCATAGTGACAACAACAGTTTCATCGGCCTCATTGTCCGGATCATCCACACCGGTCAGAGTGACTGCGGCTGTGGTGCTGCCGGCCGGAATCACAAGACTGCTGATGGTGCCGCTGGCTGCTGCGGCTGTGTAATCCGCTGCCGAGACTGTTCCTGCATAGGACAGATTAACAGTCACATCCTGGAATGTGGACTGGGTCAGTGTGGCCACCACCAGAGTGGCGCCCGCATTTTCCGCAAATGTGGCTTTGCTCAGGCTCAGGGTTACATAGGGTGTGGTTTCATCATCCATGATGCTGGCTGAAACAGAAGTGAGCGCAACCGCGCTTGCACCGGTCACAGTTGACATGGTGACGGTAATATTTTCTTCCACTTCCGTAATGCTGTCATCCTTGCCGGTCAGGGTGATGAAGGCACTGGTGGAGCCTGCCGGAATTACGATAAAGGTCTTGTCAACCGTATAATCCGTGCTGAACGTGCCGGTTCCGTCAAAATTCAGATCCACAGTCACAGGAGCAAAACTGGTATTGTCCATCGTGGCCGTGATGACTGCCGTGCCCCCATCTTCCAGGAAAGCGCTGCTGCTGATTCCCAGACTTACGTTCGGCAGAGAAGTTGCATCCGCAATGCTGAGGGTCACCTGCTGGGCTGTGGCTTCGGACGCGTTGGCAACTGCGGAAATATCCACAGTCACAGTTTCGGTTCCTTCCACTGCTGCATCTGTGAGTGCACCGATGGAAACGGTTCCTGTGGTCTGTCCTGCGGCAATCACAATGCGTGTGGCCGTAACTGCATAATCGCTTACCAGAGTTGCGGTTCCTGCCAAAGACAGATCCACTGTGGTATCCACAGTGCTGGTCTTGCTCAGATAGGCCGTGACAACTGCGGTTGCACCCTCATTGACTGATGCGGTATCTATCCCCAGGGTGACAGTGGGCATGGCATCATCATCCACGATGGTGGCATCCACGAAATCCGGTGAACCTTTGGACGCGCCGGAAAGTGTGCCCAGGGAAATCACCATTTTCTCATTTCCCTCATACAGAACATCGGATGAGGCGTACACGGTGTAGATGCCTGTGGTTGATCCGGCCGGAATTGTGAGAGTCGTGGGAGTGAAGAAATAATCCGCACTTGTGACATCCCCGCTGATCACCAGAGGAACGATAACCCCTCCGGCTCCGGCCTGTTTGTCAAGAGTGACAGTGACAAGCGCAGTTCCGCCTGTTTCGGCAATATCGGTTTTGCTGATGGCTATGGTGGCAATGGGAACATCATCATCTGTGATGACGCCTGTCACCTGCTGGGCTGTGGCCTCAGTCGCACCGCCGGACACCGCGGTGATGTCAATAACCACATTTTCATCAAATTCCGGAATAGTGTCATTTTTGCCGGTCAGAGTGAGGACGGCGCTGGTGCTGCCTGCCGGAATCACAATAAATGTGGCATTGGCTGTGGTCGTATAATCGGTGCCCAAAAAGGCTGTTCCGCTGAATCCCAGATCCACGGTTACCGGATTGACACTGATCTGACTCATAGTGGCTGTCACCAGAGCGGTTCCGCCATTTTCCGCAAAAGGCGAACCCGTAAGACCCAGGGTGACAGTATTAACATCATCATCGTCATCTGTAATATTGGCTGTTACCGAAAGCGGTGTACCCAGAGAAGCGTTCACCGGAGTGGCTGTGACAATGATGGTTTCATCGCCTTCCACGACCATATCCGAAGTGGCCGTGATGGTGACAGAGCCGGTGGTTGATCCTGCCGGGATGGTGATAATATTGGCGGCTGAATAATCTGCCGGGCTGGTGGCCCCGCCCGCATAGGTCAGAACCACTGAGACGGTCTCGGAAGCAGCTTTGTTCAGATAGGCTGTAATGGTTGAGGTTCCGCCGTTTTCCGCTATGGATGTATTGCTGATGCCCAGAGATACGGACACGGCATCATCATCCACTATGGTGGTGGTGACAGAGACTGCGCCTGCGGTGGCCGGGCCCGTAATGCCGGCGATAGTGACATCTACGGTCTCAGCACCTTCCACAAGCA
This sequence comes from Desulfococcaceae bacterium, assembly GCA_050180235.1. Taxonomy (GTDB): domain Bacteria; phylum Desulfobacterota; class Desulfobacteria; order Desulfobacterales; family Desulfococcaceae; genus JAABRU01. The sequence goes on along the minus strand of JBFXEJ010000010.1, from coordinate 61,456 downwards.
TATCGGAAGTGGCCGTGATGGTGGCAGAACCGGTGGTGGCGCCGGCCGCAATGAAAATCGGATCCCCTGTCACACCATAATCTGTGGTAAGAGCCGTGCCCGCAAATCCCAGATCCACTGTCACACCGCCTGCGCCGGCCGGCTGATCCAGATAGGCCGTTACCACCGCGATGCCGCCGTTTTCAGCAACTGTGGCAGCACTCATGCCCAAAGTGACTGTGGACGTGTCATTGTCCAGAATGGTGGTGGTTACTGAGGTCGGGGTTCCCATAGATGCGCTGCCTACGATGTTGGAAATGCTCACCGTAAGAGTTTCCGGTCCTTCAATCACCGTGTCAGTGGCTCCGGTCAGTGTGATGAAACCGCTGGTCGTGCCACCTGCAATCGTAATAATTCCTAGTGAGGCAGTATAGTCTGTCCCCACCGCAGTTCCCGTGAATCCCAGATAGACCTGAACCTGATTGGCTGTGGTCTGGTTCAAAGTGGCTGTAATGACAGTGGTTCCGCCCTCTTCTGCAAAACTCAGGGAACTGGCACCCAGGGACACCGTAACCGCATCATCATCCAGAATGGTGGCTGTCACCTGCTGGGCAGTGGCTTCGGTGGCTCCGCTGGCAGAGGCCACATCTATAATAAGGGTTTCATTCCCTTCCACCACAGCATCGGAGGTTCCGGTCAGGGTGATAAAGCCGCTGGTGGCACCCGATCCGATATAAATGGCATTGGCTGACTTTGTGTAATCCGTTGCAACAGCAGTGCCTCCAAAAGACAGATACACCGTGGCTCCGTCGGTTCCGGCTGCCTGACTCAGGGTGGCAACCAGATTTGTCGTGCCCGCATTTTCCGCAAAGGTGGAGCTGCTCAGGCTCAGGGCAACGGTCGGAGGAAGGTCATTGTCAATGATGGTGGCATTAACGGAAGTTGTGGCACCCAGGTTTGCGCCCACAGCACCGGTCATGCTCACGGTCACGGCCTCATTGTCCACATCTTCCGGACTGTCCTGATTGGACTGAAAGGTGATGGATTTGGATGTAGTACCGGCTGCGATGACAATGCTGGTGGCTGCGGTAAAGTCACCGTTTTCATAAGTGCCGGTATATCCCAGGGAAACCGTGACACCGCCCGCAGGAGCATCACTGCTCAGGTAGGCCGTGATGGTGGAGGCATTTCCCTCTGTCACCGAGGTGGGACTCATGCCCAGAGTCACTGTCGGAACTCCGGTTACGTCATTATCAATAATCGTGACGGTCTGCTGCTGATTGCCGCCGGATTCATTTGCCCCGGCAATGGAGGAGATGGCGATAATCAGTGTTTCCGTGCCTTCGGCTACGAGATCAGAAGCAATGGTCAGTGTGGTGCTTGCGGAAGTGGCTCCGGAAGCAATGGTCAGAATATTGCTGCCCATGCTGTAATCCGTGCTTACCACTGTTCCGGAATATCCCAGATAAACCGTGACACCGCCCGCAGGAGCGGCAGTGCTCAGATTCACGGTGACAGTGGACTGATTTGGGGATGCATCCTCATACAGGGTGGCCGGTGTCACAGCCAGCGTGGCATTGGGCAGACTAGTATCAGAATTCTGGAAAATAATCTGAAAGTCCTGCAAGGCTGTATTGCCGGAAGTATCCGTGGCTGTCAGGGTGACCGTGACTGTCCCGCCTGTGGAGGGAATGTTGGTTCCCGGATTTCCGTAAAAATACCATCCGGAAGTGCTGAATTTCAGCCAGCTCGCATTGCTTGTCGCGCTGTATTTCAGTTGGCCGGAAGGACTGGTATAAGGTTGATCATCCGGGTCAGTGTCTGTAAAGGCATACTCACCTGCCGGAAGCACGGGCACCGTATCATCAGCATCCGTGTAACCGGGGGTAACTTTGAAAAATACCGAATTCCAATTGGTTTGCGCATCATTGTATTCATAGACCCGATCCACCACATCCGCATTCACAACAGGAGGCGTGGCTCCCAGCAGTTCATCAAATTCCGCAAGTCTGTCTGCGGCAAAATAGGTGGCCTGCACATCCACATTGTCGGTTTCCAGCACCCAGTCTCCGCCGTATGCCTCATTGCCTGTGGCATCCGCAGAGGCTGCCACGTTTACTCCGGACAGGTTTTCAATCTGACTGACAAATTCCCCGCCACCGTCTTTTCCTGCCACATCACAGGCCAGCAGATCAATGCGTCCATCCGCATCAACCAGCTCACCGATGGATTTCCAGAATGCCTGCTGATCCGCATTGCTTTCCAGTGAATCCGCAGACATGGCCTCGGAACCGGACAGGGACATGATGCCGGCCCCGGTATAATGGGAGGCAAACGCGATGGAGTCGGCCTGTTCGCCGTCCAAAGCATCCTTAATCATGGCAGACAGATCCTCCAGAGTGGTTTTGGCAGGATCATATTTGACCACAATAACATTGTCTTTGGCAGCCGCAGCCAAAGTATCCCCGTCTGTTACATCTGAGGAAAGCACCAGCACATGGATTCCGCTGTCATCCTGAGCGGCATCATCCAGAAACAGCATGGCATCGGTGTCAATGCCGATGTCATCTGTGGTATCCGGCGCGTCATCAGCCTGCGCGTCCGCGTCAGCCATCTGCTGTTCCTGCACTTCCTGTGAGTGCATTTCATCCAGCAGATCCGTAAGAGCAGCACCGTCAAGAACGATCCTGTCTTCCAACCTGAGCAACTTAAACATGGACAACCTCCTTACTTCCTGATTAATTGTTTCGGTTTAACAACAACTGCCTATTTTGAAATTCCTGAAAAAAAATTGAAATTGACAATATGGGTCTCCAATAATGCCGCGGGATACTGTTCAGCCCCGGCATGGTATTCTGAACAGTCATGCAGTCCCACCGGGGTTTACCACTCAGACAGCATTATTTTATAAAAAAAAATTATGGAAAATCCATTATGACAAACATCCATTCACTCCCTGGGATTAAAAAAACGGATAGCGGATCAAATCAGTTGATTCTGAAATTCCACTGCCAAAAAATGATGTCATTTTTGGTATTCAGGGTCAGTTGCCTGTCTTCTGAATACCGCTTTCCACAATAAGATGATTTCCGGAAAAGAATATACCAGCAAAGTATCAAAAGCTTCCGGCTTTTGCCCTGTGCCTGTGAACTGAACCGGGATATTTATTTTCAGAAATCACCTAAGATTTTTCTGGATTTTTCTCAGATCATTGAATGTCTGCAAAGCTGACATCACTGACCGGCATTCCCAGACTGCCCCAGTCTGTGAAAAGTGAAGAGGCTTCGGCCTTTCCGCTTTTCACTGCTAATGCTACGGGTGCGGAAGTGCTGCCTTCCTCCATAACCGATCCTGTCACAGAACCGCTTTCCGCAGGGTTCAGAACCGGTGCATCCGCTTCCTCTGAAATCAGAGGCTCTCTCCAGCGTCCGTGATCCAGTCCCAGTGTAACCAGCAGCATATTATAGGAATTGAGCATATCCACCAGGGTTCGGTTGCGCTCCAGTTTGGTGACCATGCTTTCCAGCAGACGCTGGGTAATGGCTGTATCCGCAAGGGAACCGGCCTTCTGCCGCTCCCGGCTCATGTTCAGCAGATCATCGGTGATGCTGTAGGAACGGTCATGCAGGCGGAACTGCTTTTCTTTGATCTGATAGTCATGCAGGGCCATATGCACCTGTGCCACAATACCGGCAGTGAGCATCAGACGCTGCACCTTCACCATAGTTATGGCTTTGTCTTTGGCTTTCCATTCCGCGTATTTGGAAGGCAATGCCAGAAGACTGGCCGCGAAATGGACACCCACATTGGTCCAGTCACTGTTGACCAGATATTTGTCATCATCATAAAAATAGGATGCATTGAAACTGATGCCCGGAAACATGGACACGATAACTGCACGGGCTTCATCCTGCTGAATTTTTTCCTGCATATCCGCAGAATAGAGTTCCGGCCGGTTGCTGAGGGCTATCTCTTCGAGCCTGTCCGGAACAATATCCTCTGATTTGGGCAGACTGTCCAGATGGGTCTGAAAGGATTCCGCGCGGGACAGGGAGAAGGGGGTTGTCGGGGGAACGCCCATGAGTTCGCACAGAGCGATACGGGTTCCGGAAATGTCCGCCTGCAGTCTGTTTGCGGCTATGGACAGATCCACCATCTGTTTTTCGATATTTTTGGCAGTTATGGGATCCAGACGTTTCTCACCCACCATCTCATCCGCCTTTTCTTTATATATGCCCACCTCAGCCTCGATCTTCCGGATATGCTCCAGTTCATCTTCAGCCAGAAAGGTTTTCCAGAAGGCAGAGGAAATATCCAAAGCCAGTTTCTGGGCCTGGCGCAGACGCTCCATGCGCTGAATTTCCACACCCACGGCTGCCTGCCGCGCCCGGATATAGGAAAGTCCGAAATCCAGAATATTCCAGGAAAGGGAAACATCTATGGTTTTCTTGGTTTTTTCCTCGGAAATGGTGTTGCCCAGGATTCTCGCTCCTGTGTCCGGATCCACATACCATTTCCGGCTGTATTCGCTGTTGCGGGAATAATTGCCATTGATATCCAGACGGGGCAGCATTTTCAGTTTTTCCGCCAGAGATGTGTCTTCGGCTATTTCGCCCATGATTTTGCTGATGCGCATATCCAGATTGTTTTCCAGACCCACCCGTACAATCTCACTTAGCGTAAGGGGCCCCGGAAAGGACATGGTCTTTCTGATCTGCAGCAAATCCAAATCCTCTTTCAGGTTTGCCTGACGCTGTTTCTCCATATCCACCTGATACAGAGATGCACATCCGCCAAAAACAGCGATACAGCCGAAAATCAGCACAACCCCAATCATTTTTTTGATCATCAATATATCCTCTTCCCGCCTATCTCTGATATTTCAGAAGAATTGCCATTTCCCCGCAGCAATCTGTTTATGACTGTGCAGGTTTTATCTGCTTTCCCTCAATTTGTCAATATTTTTTAATATTATGAAAAAACGGTGTCAGATGCCGGGTGTCAGATTTATGCCCAGTTCCCTGAGTTTTGCGGACAGCATCTCTGCACACTGACGTTCCTTCTCCGCCCTTGCTTCAGCCTGTTTTTTCTCCCTTTCGGCCTGCTTTTTTTCCCTTTCTGCCTTTTCTGCCCGCTTTTCAGCTTTTTCAGCCCTGCCCTCCGCCTCCTCGGGACGCAGAATTTCCCGGCCGTCCGGACGGAAAATATGCAGATCATCAGCATCGGGTTCAAAACGGATACCCAGACCGGGACTGACCCATCCCTGCATATTCCCTATGGGTTCAAGGCGGTTCCCGGATCTGACCCATCCCTTCAGCACAATCCTGTCCGGATCATACTCATAATATTCCTTCACACCGTATTTTTCGTAAAAGGACAGTTTGTGCGCCATCTCCCTTTTCGTGTTGCCAGGAGACAGAATCTCAAACACGGTATGCGGAGCTGTTCCGCCCTCCTCCCACTGGCGGTAAGAACCCCTGTCCCCTTTTGGACGCCCAAAAACCACCAGGGCATCAGGTGCCATACGGATCTTATTGTCCCCCTCAACAGGGTACCACAGCAGATCCCCGGCCACAAACACATCCGCACGATCCGCAAACAGCACCTCCAGACCCACCTTGATCCTCACTATCCAGTTGAACTGCTTTGTATTGTCGGCCATGGGCTTCCCGTCACTGTCCGGATACACAATCCTCTTTTTTCTCACAGGAACAGACACTCTGTCCCCGGTTCCCTCTCTTTTCAGTGCATATACGGCACGGGGCATACCTCACCTACCTTTCTTTGTGGATCAGGAATGTTATACCTTCTGCATTCCATGTGCCGGGGTAAGCGCAGGGGCTTACCCCTACGATCTGCACAACTTATTTAACTGATGTTACGCCGAATCGTCATACCGGCGAAAGCCGGTATCCTGAACCGGCTGATATTACTGGATTCCGGCTTTCGCCGGAATGACGGGCAAAGCGGATAACTGCCTGATTTTTGAAAAGTCTGCGTAACATCAGTTATTTAATTTTCATTCCATACGGGATTTGCACAGTTGGATTTTCCGCATTGAAAAAAAATAACCGCAAAGAGAGCGGGAAAAACACAAAGACCGCAAACTGCAGCATCTGTCTTTGCGGAAATTTTGCGCCTTGCTTTGAGAATCTTTGCAGTTATACCAATGGTTCGGTAATTTTTTCTGATTTTCAATCTGTAAAAATATAACCTTCTGAAATCATTAAATACCAATTTTCAGACAGGAAATTATAACCTCCTGAAATTATTAAAGCAGAAATTTTTTACCGAACCATTGTTATACCAATTCGCCATTGAAAAGATACTTATGAAAAAGTCTGATGTTCCCCTCCTGAGAGGCAGGGCTGTTAAGTTCTCTTAGGTGATTTCCATTAAAGATTATACCGTTTTTCGTAGGGTGGGCACGGCTTTTTGTGCCCACCTTTTCAGCATGACGGCGGGCACAAAAAGCCGTGCCCACCCTACAACGTGCCCACCCTACAATATGGTACATTTTTTCATGGAAATCACCTTATTCCCCTCCTGAGAGGGGACAAAGGGCTGTGTCCGGCAATAGGGAAAAGACACACCCCCCTGCCCCCTTTCAGGAGGAGATTTTTTTAATTGTATCAAATCAATGGAGAATTGTTATTACACAAAAAAATGACGTGGACGGAAAAAAAATTTTTGCCTGTTCACCGCAAAAAACAGGCAAAAGTAAAGGAAAAATCTGCTGTCATCTGTCCATCCGGAACAGGAATTACCCACAGATGTCATACGGCTTTTTCAAAGTTCAGAAAATTGCTCTTTCCACCAGTCAGTACGGCAAAAGCCTGAATCCGGTAATTTCAGCATATTCCCGGTACCGGCTTTCATCACTATGGCTGTTGAGCGTAACATTATTAAATTACTCAAAAAGCCCTTTGTTGTAATAGGTGGAAGTCCCTGCAAAAGAGGAGTCCGGAGTCGGATTGCTTGTGGGATGAACAGCCGCTCCCGGAGCCATGCGGCTGTAACCGATGGAGTCTCCATCGGTATGGCCATACATGGGGCCGACTTTCATGGAAATGTCATAGACCGTATCATAATGCTCATAGTTCCCCATCTGGGGCGCCTGTACTGCCTGCTGTGCTGCAGCGACCGGAGCCGGAGCCTTATAAGCAGGCGGGGAGCGGCGGGCTGTTCTCACCCTGGGTTTGGCTTTCTTTTTGGCACGGGCCACAGCCTTTTTCGGTTCCGGTTTTTTTTCCGTAACTGCTGCTTTGGCCACAGGTTTTTCTGCACACGCGTCACAGGCCAGCAGTTTTGCCTCCAGCTCATCCACTTTGCTCTTTATCTCATCATACGCCGCAGATGAGGGGATGGATGCGGCATCAGTGGCTGTCACAGATGCCGGAGTTCCCGCTGCTGAAGTCCCGTCCTTCACACCGGTAGCACTCAGTCCGGCCAGATTTTTTTCCAGTTGACTGAGACGCTGCTCCAGTCCGGCAATCTGCGTGGCATCCGCTCCGCCGGTACCGGCAATTCCGACCGCACCGCTTTCCATGCCGCCCCTGGCATTTTCCACATTTTCAGCCCCGGGTTTTTTGATTTTCCCTCCCACGGCAGCGGCTTTGGTTTCCAGTTTTGCAACCCTGCTTTCCAGCCCGCTGTCCTGCGGCTGTTTCAGCATCATAAAAACAAAGGCCGTCAGTCCGGCCAGCCACAGAAGCGTAATAACGGTCAGCAGACTGCTTTTGCCGGATGCGGGTTTTGCCGGTTTTCTCCCATCAGAGTCCAGAATATCCATCTCACTTTTCTTTGCCATCGGTCTCGCTCCTTTTTTATGATTTATCCAAAAGCCGAAGTGCAAAAATCATTTTCCGCACTTCTTCATGAAGATATTTATCCATAGCTCGTTATATGACAAAAATTATACAAACATCAAGTTTTTTCATAAACAAAACAGTCAAACTCTGCCCAGAATGCTGCCCTGATCGGTTCCCTTTCTTTGAGTATTTCATGATATGATCCTGAAATCATTTTGAAGCGGCATTGGGGAAGAGCCGTGCAGAATTTTTTCTGCGCATGCACGGAAACCACCCTGTCCCGCTCTGCACTAAGTATCAGCACCGGTGTCTGAACCTGTTTGCCGTATCCGGGTGACATGAGAATATCCGCAGAATCAAATGTGGCCTGCAGCCAGCCATAGGTTACACCTCCCAGGGCCAGTCGCGGATTTTTATCCACTGCCCTTTTTTCATCCATGAATCTTTCAAAATCCTGTGTAAGAGGGTTCCATCGGAAATTTATCCTGTCCGGGGGCCGGAAATTCTTCTGGGTCAGAGCATAGGCATGGGCATATCCACGCCTTACCGCAGTAAGGGTCAGCCATTTTGAAAATATAAGGGGAAAAGGGAATGTCCGGATTTCAAACATGGGGGATACCTGAACAGCGCAGGTGATTTCACCCGGAAAATCATGCAGATACCGGAATCCTATATGACCGCCCATTGAATGGCAGAGGAATATCAGGGGACTGCCCCCGGCTGCATTCCGGACAATACGGGTCATAAACAGCCGCAGATCCCGGATATAGTCCTCATATGAGGCAACAAAACCTTTGTGGGGATTGGCAAGCATCCGGGAAGAAAGTCCCTGGCCCCGCCAGTCCAGACTGAAAACCGCAAATCTCCGCCGGTTCAGTTCGTGCACGGTTTCAAAATGCTTTTCCATAAATTCGGATCTGCCGTTGAGAAAAATCACAGTTCCCCTGCTGCGGGGGCAGGGCAGAAATCCGTAACGGATCAGAAGATTGTCGTGTGTGGTGAAAAAATCAAAAATCATAGGGTTCAGGATTCAGGGTTCAGGATTCAGGATTCAGGCGTTCAGTATTTATTCTCCTGAAACCTTCTTTCCTGACACCTTTGAGATTGCATAAAATTATTTTTGGTGTATAATTCAAAATTTAGGTTTTCAATTACCCCTGTCCGGCTTGGGAGGGATGAATTCATTATATTGATTTTGATTGCAAAGGAGCTTTTTATGCGTATTCTGATTACCGGCGGTGCGGGGTTTATCGGTTCCCATCTTGCCGAGGCATGTCTGAAAAGAGGGGATGAGGTGTATATCATAGATGACCTTTCCACCGGTTCCCTGGAAAATATCAAAACCATCCGCGCGGATGAACGGTACAAAGACCGTATTTTCGTCCATACTGACACTATCATGAACCAGAATCTGATGCTGGAACTTGTTGGAATCTGTGACATCGTCTTCCACCTGGCAGCGGCTGTCGGAGTCCGCTATATTCTGGATAATCCATTAAAATCCATAAAGGTCAATGTTGAAGGCACTGAAAAGGTTCTGGAACTCTGCGCCAGATTCAAAAAAAAGGTGCTGATAGCGTCCTCCTCGGAAGTCTATGGCAAACATCTGCACGCGCCTTTGGTGGAAACAGACAATATCATTTACGGGCCCACCAGCAAATTCCGCTGGAGTTATGCTGCCTCCAAACTCATGGATGAGTTTACGGCCCTGGCCTATTTCCGCACCAAAGGACTTCATGTGGTGATTACCCGTCTGTTCAACACTGTGGGCCCCCGCCAGACCGGTGCCTACGGTATGGTCATTCCCCGTTTCGTATCCCAGGCACTGAAAAACATGCCTCTGACGGTTTACGGAGACGGAAAGCAGACACGCACTTTCACCTATGTCAAAGATGTGGTCTGGGCGCTGATGTCCCTCATGGACTGCCCGGCAGCCGCAGGAGAGGTTTTCAACGTGGGCGGAACTGAGGAAATCTCCATTCTTCATCTGGCTGAAAAGATCATACAGGAAACCGGTTCGCAGTCCGTGTATGAACTGATTCCCTATGAAGAGGCATTTGCCAAGGATTTTGAGGATATGCAGCGCCGTGTTCCCAGCATTGACAAAATTCACTCCTTTGTCGGCTTTGAACCCAAAACCGGACTGGATGCCATACTCCGGCATGTGATCAGCAGTTTTCAGTAAACAGGTGTCCGGTGTAATACCAAATCGCCATTGATTTTATACAATACTGTCACTTTTTCCGCTGTTCCGCGTGTGCAAAAACCGCTCCGTTTAAGGTGATTTCAGGAAAAGAATATACCGGAAAAGCAGCAAAGGCTTCCGGCTTTTGCCCTGTGCCTGTGAACTGAACCGGGATATTTATTTTCAGAAAACACCTGATTTTTGCACTCCTCCGGATTTGCTGTTCAGCATCGTATAAAACAAATGGCGAACCGGTGTCCGGTGTTCAGGTGCCGGAAAAGTAATCTCAGCCGCCAGAGCTCCGGTATCCAGTCCCCATCCCCTGTTTCCTATCCTAAGGACTCAGACTTTCCCGAAATCATCCGGTGACAGCTTTTCCAGATATTCGGCCCATTTCTGGCCTTCCTCGCTGTCATCGGCCACTTCCATCTCACCGCTGTTCACAGCCGATTTTTCAATGACCCTGTCATCCACAAAAATCGGCGCGCCAAAGCGCAGGGCTATGGCTATGGCGTCGCTGGGCCGTGCATCCATGTCAAACATATGGCCGTCTGAAGAAAAATGAATCCGTGCGAAAAAGGTATTGTCCCTGAGATCACAGACTTCCACTTTTGACACTGTAATATGCAGCATTTGTGTCAGATTCTTGAACAGATCATGGGTCATGGGACGTTCAAAATGTATGTTCTGCAAAGCCGAGGCAATGGAAGTGGCCTCCAGCAGTCCTATCCATATGGGAATGGTTCTTTCGTCCTGATCCGATTTCAGAATGACAATCGGTGTATTGGATGCGGGATCCATGGTCAGACCCGCTATATATACCTTATGAAGCATTTTTTCCTCCTTTCAAAGCTGATGAACAGGCTGTGGATGAACAGCCTGTGGATAAATAACCTATGGATTAATCCATAGGTTATTCATGGAATCCATAGTTTATTCATCCACAGGTTATTCACAGGTTATTCATGGCAGGCGGCTTTCCCCTCAGGGAATGGGAAAAGGCATCCTCAATCTCCAAATTCAGCAGCCGTCCCATTAAAGATTCAGCGTTTGCGCTGTCTGCCATAAAATTCACAATTTTGTTTTCCGTTGTACGGCCGCTCATCTGCACTTCCGGCTGACTCCCGTGTGCGGATGTCTGCCGTCTGCTCATTCCGTCCACAAGAATTTCCCGCACATTTCCGATCAGAAGTCTGTTTTTTTCCAGGGTGAAATGTTCCTGCAAATCCAGAATCTCCTGCAGACGGCTGTGCTGTTCCTCTTCCGGAATCTTTTCGGAAAAATTCGCGGCCGGGGCATTGGGACGGTCGGAATAGACAAAAGCGAAAAGTCCGTCATAGCCCACCGTCCGTATGAGATCAAGGGTCATTTCAAAATCCGCACGGCTTTCTCCCGGAAAACCTGCGATAATATCCGAGGTGATGGCCACATCCGGGCAGATTCCCCGCAGTTGTTCCACCAGATGCAGATAATGGTCACGGGTGTATTTCCGGTTCATGCGTTTCAGCACCTGATCCGATCCGGACTGCACCGGCAGATGAATATGCCTGCACAGTTTTTCCAAATCCCGGAAGGCCAGCATCAGATCCCGCGACAAATCCTTGGGATGGGATGTGGTGAAGCGGATTCTTGACAGTCCATCCACCCGGTTAATCTGGGCGAGCAGTTCTGCAAAGGAGCATAACCCTTCTTTTTTGCCGTAACTGTTGACATTCTGGCCCAGCAGGGTTACTTCCCGCACCCCGGATCTGACCAAAGCCTCAATCTCACGGAGAATGCGTTCAGGCGTCCGGCTATGCTCCCTGCCCCGCACGTATGGAACCACGCAGTAGGTGCAGTAATTGTCACAGCCCTGCATGATGGTTACAAAACGGGAAACGCTTTCAGACACCGGGTAAGGTTCCGGCAGGTCAAATTCCTCCTCCGGACTGTTCATATCCACGTCAATAACCCGAATCCGCCGCTTTTCCACTTTTTCAATGATCCGGGGCAGACGGCCGATGGCCCCTGTTCCGAAAACAGCGTCCAGAAAGGGAACCCGTTTGAGTATCCGTGCTCCTTCCTGCTGTGCCACGCACCCGCCCACAGCAATAATCATATCCGGCTTTTTCTGTTTCAGATCAGCCAGACGGCCCAGAAAACTGAAGGCCTTCTGCTCTGCCTTTTCCCGGATCGCACAGGTATTGAGTATGATCAGATCCGCGGTTTTCACAGAACCTGTTTTCACATATCCCAGTGGCTCCAGAAGACGGGCGATCCGTTCTGAGTCATAGACATTCATCTGGCATCCGATGGTATGAATATAAAGATGTCTGGCACTCATACTGCCCTGATTTCCTCTCCGTCCGGATTCACCGGCTGAATGTTTACAGATTTTCTCAAATCAGACAGCACCATTTCCACCTCATCTTCGCATCCGGGCGGAATAACAAAGAAGAACCTGCCTGCGGAGGCATCTTCGGTGGTCATTGTGGCAATGCCGTCATATGCCTCAAAAACAAATTTGACAAAAGCCATTTCCTTCCGGTCTGTCCGGAAATATTTTTTTACTGTTTTCAATATGTTCTCTTATGGGTTTGCGGGTCAGAACAGAGGCAGAGCGGATCAGCCTGTTCCGTATACCGGAATGTGTGCTTAACCGTCATAACAGCCCCCCCTCTGATCCTGAAGATTCATGATAATCTTTCATAAGTAACTGATGTTACGCAGATTCGTCACCGGAACCGTCTGAAAACACCGGATACCGGCTTTTGCCGGAATGACGGGCAAAGCGGATAACTGCCTGATTTTTGGGTAGTGGTGCAAATCTGTTGATCCAAAAATTCCCCTCCCCTGGTGGGAGGGGTCAGGGGAGGGGGATAATCAGTGATGTTTTCACCCTCCCCTGCCCCTCCCTCAAGGGAGGGGAGACCTTATCAACGGATTTGACCCACTACCGATTTTTGGAAAGGCTGCGTAACATCAGTCAGTAAGTAATACCAATTCGCTATTGAATTTATATAAATTTATAGAATAAGATGAGTTGTTTCCTCTGTGTTCTCTGTGGTTTTTTATCTCTGTGTCCTCTGTGGGAAACCGAATCATAAATATACTTTCAATGGCGAACCGGTATAAGACATCATAAATTTTCGGGTATAAAGTTTTCAGAAAAATCCGGTTTTCCGGAAAAACCGGATTTTTTGAATAAACGAAAATTTTTTTTGCCTGCTTAACAGGACAAAAAAACTGTTTTGCCTGACTTTTGCACTCCGGATTTTATGAAGCGTAACATTATCTCCGTACCTTTTCAACAGAAAAATGAAAGTTCCGGCAAAAACTCCCCCGGCCCCAGTCCTTAAACCTGAGACCTGAAACCGCAGAAAAATCACCTTTCCCCAAAAAATACCGGATTTCCTGTTGTCCTTAGACCCGTTATAGAGTATGAAGGTCATATGAAAACAGAATGGAAGATTTTGGAACCTGACCGGGAGGCCGTGGAAAAGGTAAGCAGAATCATGAAATGCACACGTGTCACTGCTGCTGTCCTGGTGAACCGGAACATTGTTTCCGAGTCTGATATCCGCGGTTTTACGGATTTTTCCCTGGCCAGCATCCGGCCGCCTTTTGCCATCCGGGATATGGACACAGCCGTTCTCCGCATTGCAGCGGCCATTTCCGATCATGAGAAAATTCTGATTTTCGGAGACTATGACGCAGACGGAGTTACAGCCACAGCGGTTCTTCTGGAATTTCTGCAGTATGCGGGAGCGGATGTGTCCTATTACATTCCGCACCGGACACGGGAAGGCTATGACATTCAGACCGGACATATCTTCGGCTACGCGCTTCCCGCGCAGACCGATCTGATTATCACGGTTGACTGCGGATCAAGCAGGCATGAGGCAGTGCAGGCAGCGCGGGACAGCGGCATAGACATTATCATCACTGACCATCACACCATTGACAGTATTCCGCCCGCAGTTGCTGTTGTGAACCCCAAAAGAGCGGACTGCACAGCGGGTTTCAGCCACCTGGCCGGTGTGGGTGTGGTTTTCACACTGCTTATCTGTCTGCGGAAACATCTGCGGGAAAAAGGTTTCTGGAAAAAAATCAGAGAACCGAATCTGAAAAATTTCTGTGATCTTGTGGCACTGGGAACCATTGCCGATATGGTCCCCCTGCGCTTTGAAAACCGGATACTTTCCAAAGTCGGACTGGAAATGATCCGTGCAGGAACCCGGCCCGGTATCCGGGCATTGGCAAAAGTGTCCGGTCTGAAAGAATCCTGCGCGGATGCAGATGATATCGGGTTCCGGCTGGCCCCGAGGGTAAATGCGGCAGGCAGACTGAACCATGCGGGAATGGCCGTGGAACTGCTCACCACCCGGGATCCCAAACGCGCCGAAGAACTGGCCCAGGCACTGGATCGTCTGAACAGGCAGAGACAGGATACAGAAAAACAGATGACCGGACATATCCTGAAGTATCTGGAAAAATATCCGGAAAAACTGGAAAAAAACACGCTGGTTCTTTCAGACTCACGATGGCATGAAGGGGTTCTGGGCATCGTGGCCGCCAAACTGGTAAACCGCTTTTTCCGTCCCGTACTCCTGATTTCCGCGAAAAACGGCATGGGAAAAGGATCGGGAAGAAGCATACCGGGAATCAATCTCTATGACGGACTTCTGCAATGTGCGGAACATCTGGAAAAATTCGGGGGGCATCCCATGGCAGCGGGATTTCAGATCCGGGAGGATCGCATAGCCGGTTTCCGGGAGGATTTTGACACAGCCATCAGAAATACAGGTCACCCCGGTGATATTTCCCGGCAGATCACGATTGACTGCGAACTGCCTTTTGATGAAATCTCGGATCATCTCATTGATGAACTGGAATCCCTGCAGCCCTTTGGCGAGGGAAATCCCGAACCACTGTTCATGGCACGGGATGTGAAAGTTTTATCCTCCCGGATTATCGGAGACTGCCACCGCCGCATGCTTGTGCACCAGTCTCCGGATCAGAATGCCCCGCGGATACAGGCCATGTGTTTTCACACAGATCCGGGAAATCTGGCAGACCGTTTCAGCCGGATAGTCTACCGTCTGCGGTGGAACAGATGGAACGGAAAAAAGACAGCGCAGATTATTGTGGAAGAAAATGAACATTTTTCTTGCAATTCCCCTGCCCTGTCAATATAAAGAAGATATATGTACAAGGTGTCAGATACTTAATATTCAATAAAAACAGGATGATTATCATTTTTCATACAATCCGTCCATCCCGGATGGCGTCAGCGGCTCCGGGAATGAGCAGAAAGGGAATTATAGCATGGCAAAGGTATTTCGGCCCAGTACACGGGAATCGAGCATTCTGTCCAAAATAGAATCCTCGAAAGAGCATGCACGCAGGATGGCCATCAGCACTGTAAAGGACAATCTTGAGCCGCTGAGCAACTCGGTGGCCATGAAACTGGTGGAAAACAGTCTGGTGGAAACCACCAACAAAAACAGTCTGGAAGAGCAGATTTTCAAATGCCTTGATCAGATGGTGTATGCAGAGGATTTTGATATTGACTACCAGGTGGCCCCCTTCCGGAATCTGGTTCAGAATCCGCATATTGTGAGTCTGTATCTTACGGCCTTTGTTCTTGAGAAGGTGATCGATCACAAAGATACAGTGGATGTTTTCGGATCAGATGAGGACATTTACCACTGCATCAACCGGCAGGTGCAGAAATATCTGCCCTGACCTTATGGCATAAGCATGAGGCCCTCATTCCACCCCAGACTGGTCAATCCGCGGTTTGCTGATCCGGGAGTGTATATTCCTTTTTTTTTTGAGAAATGTGCCATTCTCTTTGATGCCGGAGAACTGGACAGGCTTTCAAACCGGGATATTCTGAAAACAGATCATGTGTTTGTCTCCCATACCCATATGGATCATTTTTCAGGATTTGACAGATGTCTGCGTCTGTGCCTGGGCCGGGACAAAATCCTGCATGTTTACGGCCCTGACGGTTTTCTGCGGAACACAGAGGGAAAACTTGCGGCCTATTCATGGAACCTGGTCGGGCAGTACGAAAACAGTTTCATTATCCGCGCTGCTGAAATCTCTGCGGAACATATCCGGATTCAGGACTATCCATGCCGGAACCGGTTCATTCCTGAATCAGATGTACGTATCCTTCCCTTTGACGGCCTTCTTGTCCAAAGACCATCCTTCTCTGTTTCAGCCGCCATACTGGATCACGGTATTCCCTGCCTTGCCTTTTGTCTGCGGGAGAACTTTCATGTCAATATCATCAGGGAAAAACTTGCCCAACTGCATCTGAATCCCGGTCCCTGGCTGCAGGATTTCAAGCAGGCCCTGTTTGAAAACCGGCCCCTGGAAAGTCTTTTCCATATCCCGGACGCAGAACAGCCCCGCACATTTGTTCTTGGAGAACTGGCTGAAAACATTGCTCTGATTTCTGCGGGACAGAAAATCGGATATGTCACGGATGCGGTGTTCAGCCCGGAAAATATCCGGAAAATCACTGAACTGATCAAAGATGCGGATCATCTGTTCATTGAGGCGGCCTTTCTGGACGCAGACAGTGACAGGGCCTTTCAGAAATATCATCTGACAGCGCGGCAGGCCGGTTTTCTGGCCGGCCGCGCCTGCGCCGGACAGTTTACACTTTTCCATTTTTCCCCGCGCTATGAGGGGCAGGAGTATATGCTGGAAAACGAGGCCAGGGAAGCATATGAAAAGGAAATCGCCAGGATTTCCAAAGGGGGTTCTGATGATGCAATACAGGATGAGGCACACTGCATATCTTAAAGTTTTTTTTATTTCATACCTTTCAGCAGTCCTGTTTTCAGCGTGTGCAGTACCGGTGCAGGAACCGGTTTTCACAGTTCTTTCAGAAGAGGAAATCCGGAAAAAATGGGATACAGTCAAACTGCCGGGGACATCAGTCTGGGTGGATTATATACCGGAAATGGATGCCCGCGGCGAGGTTGATTTTGTCAAGGGGACTGTGGTTTTTGAAACTGTCATCCCCGCGCAGACAGAAAACATACCGGATGCGGGAGAGAAAAAAATCATTGTTTCCGCACTGCGGATTCTCGGTGCGGAAACCCCGGACGGAACCGGAATTCTCAAAGATCAGATCCGGGATAAGAAAGGAAATGTTCTGAGCCCCCGGAATATTGACCGCTTTATTGCCGAAGAAATTGTTCCGAAACTGAAAAAGGAAAACAGGGCCTATGTTGCACGCGACGGTGTAAAACGGGTGAGAATGGAGGCATCCATTCCCCTTGTCCCGAATCATATTGAAGTGCGGGCAAAGCAGTATCTGGGCATTGTCCGCAGTTACGCGCGCAAGTTTCAACTGGATATCAGCCTGATTATGGCCATGATTCATGCCGAATCCCATTTCAACCCGCTGGCCCGTTCCCCGGACGGCGCTCTGGGACTGATGCAACTGATCCCCCATTACGGAGGAAAAGAGGCATATGTCTTTGTGTACGGAGAGGACAAAAGCCTGCCGGAACCTTATTTCTTTGATCCGGAAAAAAACATCGAACTGGGAACTGCCTACTATCACCTGCTGAAAACCCGGCATTTCAGAGATATTCAGGACAAAAGGAAAAAACGTTATATTGCAGTCTGCGCCTATAACTGGGGGCCGGGCAGTCTGCGGAATCTTATCAATACCTATCCGCTGCAGGAGATGAATGCGGAAAAAGTGCTTGCCCTGCTGGAGGTTAAAATACCGCAGGAAACTGCGGAATATCTCAATGATGTTATGAGACTTACCGAGGCTTATGGGAAAATCATATCTGAAAAATAAGGGAATTTTCACAGTTCAGGCCAAAGACTGCCGGGTGCGTGTGAAACAGATCAGTGCAGAATCCGGCAGCAGAAATTTTCCCACTCTGATTTTTCTTCACGAAGGTCTGGGATGCCTGGAAATGTGGCGGGATTTTCCCGAAACACTCTGTTCGTCCCTGCAAATGCAGGGTCTGGTGTATGAGCGCAGGGGATACGGCAAATCAGACATGCTGCCCGAAGGCCACTGGTCTGCGGATTATCTTGTGACAGAATCAGAAAAATATCTGTCTGCTGTGCTGGATGCCTGGGGCATAGGAGAATGTATTCTCATCGGTCACAGTGACGGCGGCTCCATTGCTCTGATTGCCGCAGCTCTGATGAAAGACAGGATCAAAGCCGTCATCACCGAAGCTGCGCATATTTATAATGAGGAAATTACCCGTGCAGGCATACGGGAAGTGGTGAAAATGTATGAAACAGGCAATCTGCGGGAAAAACTCTGCCGTTATCACGGCAAATATACGGATGCGGTTTTTTACCGCTGGGCCGATACCTGGCTTTCTGAGGAATTTGTCACATGGAATATTGAAAAATTTCTTCCGGACGTACAATGCCCCTTTCTGCTGATTCAGGGGGAAAATGATGAATATGCAACATTAAAACATGCGCAGGACATTGCCCGTCAGGTCTCAGGCCCGGTAAACATGGAAATAATTCCCCAATGCGGACATGTTCCCCATTTTCAGGCCGGAGAAAGGGTGCTGGAACTGATGAAGGATTTTATCAGAAATTATGAAAAAATGCAGCCCGGGCTTCCATTCTGTGCTGCGGCCCATGAACAGACTGAAGCCTGTTTCCGCCTTGTTTCCGGTAATGTGTTTTGAATTTCTCATAAAAGATAATTCCAAACCGGTGTTGCACAGCATTGCCATCCCCGTGAATGCCGTTATCCGGAATGTCCTGAAATAAGAACTCACCCTGTGCACCAATGTCATAGCGGAGAAAACCGGGTAGTGGGACTTTTTATGCTGACAGAGAATCTGCAGGGGCAGAAGTCCTTTCACATATTCTGTATTGTAATGGCGGCATCCTGCCGCCCACGGAACCGGCATGATGCCGGTTCTGCTGTGTTATTCTGTATAGTAGTGGCGGCATCCTGCCGCCACTGAACCGGCATTATGCCGGTTCTGCTGTGTTAAAAAATTTATTTGACAGAAAACTTAGCGGCCGCTTAAGCTCCCGGCCCTGAATGATCATTACATCAAAGGACAAAAACAGGGAGGAACAGATTATGAGAACATGGAAAATTTTTATGGTGTTTATGCTGGTGCTGGCCGGATATGCCGGGCCGGTTTTGGGAGCGGACTGCACCTGTGATATAAACAATGACGGGGACATCACACCCCTGGATGCACTGCTGCTTTCAGACAAAATCCGGGGAAACTGCCCAACTTCGCTGGGGATTCCCTGTGAGGACATCTGCAGTGATGTGAATGCGGACGGCAGCCTGAATGCTGAAGATGCGGATATGATTTTTGACCGCTTTTTCGGGCAGGCCGGGAAGTGTGCGGAGATTCCGATATGCGAAAAATGTTATTTCAAACAGGACAAGGCAAAACAGACGCTGATGGATATTGCATCCTATATGGAAAAATTCTTTGCCGAATATGATTATTATCTGTTTTCAATGGATAAATACGGAATTTCGGTCAAAAATGACGCATACTATGAATATTCCATCCATGAAGTGGAGAACGAGCCGTTGAGTTTCCGAATCATCGCCAGTTCCAAATCACCCGGAATCAGCGGCGGCGGAAAAGGGGATGATGTATGGACGTTTGAAAGGATAAACAGCACGGGACAGAACCTGATTCATACGGTCAACGGCTGCCCGGCCTGCCCGGAAAACAACTGCTTCTCCTGTCTGTGGGATCAGGAAAGAGCCAGAAACGGCTTATCAAACGTTTCCAAAAACGAGGAAGCCTATTATGCTGATTCTGACACTTACAGCAGCAGTTTATCAGAAATCGGATACACTCCGTCAGTGTATGACAAATATGGATATACCATTGCGGCGGATGACAAAATATATCTTGCCACCGCAAGCTCCAAAGCCCCCGGCATTATGGGCGGGGGAGCGGGTGATGATGTCTGGACAATTGATCAGAGTCTGTCAATGAAAAATACGGCAAATGCCTGCCACGAATGCCCGATGCCTTCCGGTTATCTTTGTGCGCAATGTGTTGAAAGTCAAAATGAGGCTGAACATATTTTGGGTTCTGTCGCCAAATTACAGGAAGCCCACCTTACTGAATACGATATATATGCAACTGATTTTGCAAGTCTGGGAATTACTTTAAATCCGAATTCTCTTTACGAATATGTCATGGAAGCCACTGAAAATTCCTTTACCGTTAATGCAACTTCAAAAAAACCGGGACTTATCGGAAAAGGAAGCGGAGATGATATTTGGATAATCAAAGAGGACAATATACTTATCCATGTTGCAAATGCCTGTCCGGTTTGTCCGGGAATAACAGATGATACATACAGAAGTGACCTTCCTATGGCGATTTATTCTTATTATGAATGCAGATCAAGGCAGAGCGATGCCAAACAGATTTTAGGTACAATTTCTTGGAATGAAAAATCTTATTATATTGAATATGGCAACTATAGTGATTCATTATACACTATGGGGTTTGATCCGGAAAAGTATTTTTCCCGGTATCAATTCGAAATCGTACTTGGTGATGGAGGCAAATCTTATACAGCAACCGCCACATCCAAAGAACCGGGAATAAACGGAGACGGCGCGGGCGATGATGTATGGACTATAGATCAGAGTTTACATTTGACAAATACGAAAAATGCCTGTGCCTGCTATTCATCCGGTGAATGTCCCATGAATTACTGGCCGGATAATAAGGGACTTTTTGCCAAAATTTCAGATGTGACCGGTGGAGTTACGATAGGCATATCTCTTGGAAAAACACCCAATGACGTTGCTTCTGTGGCCTTTGATCTGCTTTACGACCCTGCTGTACTGAAATTTAAAACAGCCTCTTCCGGTCTCCTGCTCCAAAACTTTGACAAATTCTCTGTCCGGGAAATCTATCCCGGACGTGTCCGCGCGGGCGGTTATACAACAGGAACCCCTATCCCGGAAAACACGGACGCTGATCTGGCAACCCTCACCTTTGACATCCTCAGCCCGTGCAGCACCGACCTGAAATTCGTGAATCTCAAAGACAACATGGTTTCCTGGCAGGAGCATACGCTCCGGTACAGTTCCGGAAATGAACTGGCCCATGCCGTTGCCCTGCTGCGCATTGCAGCGGGACAGAACACCGAAATCCCCGCGTGCGTTCCGGACATCGGAAATGACGGGAAAAAAGGGCTTGCGGAAGCGGTTTGGCTGTTGCAGGAAACAGCCAAACTGCGATAATATAAATCATGGAGGCAATATATGAGCATCCGCATGAAATTCTTCATGCCGGTCATCATCCTGGCCATCGTATCTGTCATCGCGATCAGTCTGCTGTACGCGGCAGGTTCACGGGCCGTGCATGGCATTGGCATAAAAATATACACATCCTCTGAAATAGCGCAGGATCGCATCCGGGAAGCAGCGATGCCGGATGATAAAGAACAATCCCTTGAACTGATTCGCAATACCGCTTTTCTGGCAGGAGGCCTGATCCTGCTGACATTCTGTCTCAGTCTTCTCAGTCTCAGCAGAACTATCCGTCCTTTGTACATGATCAATGAAGGGCTTTCCGAAATTGCAGCGCAGGTGAAAAGTGCTGCCAATACCGTTCTGATCACCAGTCAGTCTCTGGCCGAAGGTTCTTCCCTTCAGGCTGCATCCATAGAAGAATCCTTTGCCAGTCTGGAAATTATGGCCGGTACAGCGCGGACAAATGCCCGGCATGCAGAAAATGCAGAAAATCTGACAGAAAGCGGAAATGACATTGTTCAGAAAGCAGGGGAAAATATCCGTCAACTGAGCGGCGCAATGCTGGAAATACGGGAAGTGAGCAGAAAAACTTCTGAAATTGTGAAAAATATTGATGACATCGCATTTCAGACCAATCTGCTGGCCTTAAATGCTGCCATAGAATCCGCAAGGGCCGGAAAAGCCGGGGCCGGATTTTCTGTTGTGGCCGGGGCTGTCCGGAGCCTTGCGGTTCAGTGTGCCGTAGCAACAAAAAATACAGCGGAACTCATCCGGATCATGTCGGAAAAAATCGGAAAAGGTGCTGAAATTTCGGAAAAAACTCTGACATCCTTTGGGGAAGTCAGCGAACATACTGAGAAATTCAGAAAAATACTGACAGATATTGTAAGTGCCTCTGACGAACAGGCACGGGGAATTCAGGAAATCAACGCAGGCATAGCGGATATTGAAAAAATCGTTCAGCAGAACATGTCCGGCGCTGATGAAACCTCTGTGGCTGCCAGACGGATGAATGTGCTGGCTGAAAGAATGAACAGTTTTGTCAAGGTGCTGACCGGGCTGTCGGAAAACCGGAAACATATCCGTATGCCTCTGCGGATGGAGGGAATTCTCACCTGTGAGGAATCCGATGATTTCATCCATTTTGTGACAAAAGACATCGGCACAGGCGGCGCACTGATTACCACAACAGTTCCGATTGAAGAAAGCAGAATCTGGAATATGAACATTCATCATCACAAATTTCAGTTTCCGGAACTGCGCATCAGACTCGTCAGCAGTCATTACAAAAAAGAAGATGAAAGATATATTACCGCCATTGAATTTATTGATCTGGAATCACAAACCCTTAAGAAACTGGATGAAATACTTTATCAGTAGAGGGCGGGGTTAGGGATTGGGGGCTGGAGATCGGGGGACTGGAGACTTTGCGGGAAACAAAACTCTGTGTCCTCTGTGGGAATAATACCAACTCTCCATTGATTTGATACAATATGGTAAGTTTTTCCGCTATTCCGCGTGTGCAAAAAACCGCTTCGCTTAATTTTTGCACTCCTCCGGATTTGCATTTCGCATTATATAAAACCAATAGTGAATTGGCATAACTCTGTGTCCTCTGTGGGAACCATAACTCTGTGTCCTCTGCGGGAACCAAAACTCTGTGTTCTCTGTGGGAAACAACTCTGTGTCCTCTGTGGGAAACAAAAAAACGCTGAATCTGAATATATCCTAAACAAGGAGAATATATGAAATCTGAACGCAATGTATATCTGAAAATGAAACCACTGGCCGAGGCGCGGCAGATTCTTTTTGACGCGTTTCCCCAGTTTGCCACCATGCAAAGTGAAACCCTGCCATCGCCTGACGCGGTGGGCCGTGTGCTGGCTGAACCGGTATATGCCAATGTATCCTCCCCCAATTTCCACGCGGCTGCAATGGATGGCGTGGCTGTGAAAGCAGAAATCACTTTCGGAGCATCGGAAACCCGGCCAAAGGAACTGATTATCGGCAAAGATGCCTTTTATGTCAATACCGGACATGTGATGCCCGAAGGCACTGATGCAGTCATCATGATTGAAAATATCAATATGACCGGTGAAAACCGGGCGCAGATTGAGGCTCCGGCCTTTCCCTGGCAGTATGTGCGCAAAACAGGCGAAGACATTGTGGCTACGGAACTGCTGTTTCCCCGCAATCATCTTCTTACCCCTTATTGTCTGGGCGCGCTGCTCGGCGGAGGCGTATTTTCTGTTCCGGTGCGCAGAAAACCTAAAGTGATGATCATTCCCACAGGTTCGGAAGTCATTGACTGGCGCAGGGTTCCTCTGGAATCCATAAAGCCGGGGCAGGTCATTGAATCCAATTCCTATGTGCTGGGAAAAATGATCGAAGCCTGCGGCGGGGAATATGTGAAACATGCGGTCATGCCTGATGATCCCGAAGCCATTATGCAGATAATCCGGGCAGCAGTGGAAGGGGATTTTGACATGGTGCTGACGGTGGGCGGTTCCTCAGCCGGGTCAGAGGATTATACCAAAACCGTGATTGCCGCGCTGGGGGAAGTGCTGGTTCACGGCGTGACCATCATGCCGGGCAAGCCCGTGCTGCTGGGAAAATCTGCACAGAAACCGGTCATCGGTATTCCGGGTTATCCGGTTTCCATGATTATGGCCTTTGAACAGTTTGTCCAGCCTTTGATATGCCGTGTTCTTGGTATTCCTGAACAGGAACGGCAAAGCATTCCTGTGGAAACTACGCGCAAGATTCCCTCCAAACTGGGGGTTGAGGAATTTCTTCGCATGAAACTCGGACAGGTCGGAAACCGCGTTGTCGCGAATGTTCTGCCCAGAGGAGCGGGAAGCATCACTTCAATCACACAGGCAGATGGCATACTCCGTATTCCCGCGAATTCCGAAGGCATACGGGAAAACGAAACCGTGAAAGCCGAACTGCTCAAACCCATTTCCCATATACGCAACACCCTTGTGGTGGTGGGCAGTCATGACAATACTTTGGATGTGCTGGCTGATCATCTTCGCATCACAGACACCCGGCTCAGTCTTTCCTCCAGTCATGTCGGCAGCATGGGCGGACTCATGGCCATCCGCAGGGGCGTCTGTCATCTCGCGGGTTCCCATCTGCTGGATACTGAAGACGGTTCCTACAATATTTCCTATGTGAAACGCTTTCTGCCGGAAATCAAAGTGCGCATTGTCAATCTGGTTTTCCGGGATCAGGGACTGATTCTCGCGAAGGGAAATCCCAAAAACATCAAAGGAATTGAGGATCTGGCACGAAAAGATGTCTGTTTCATCAACCGTCAGTCCGGAGCCGGAACCCGTATTCTGCTGGATTACCGTCTGCAGCAGTTGGGAATTGATCCGGCAGGGATTCAGGGGTATAAAAATGAGGAATTTACGCATATGTCTGTCGCGGTAGCTGTTCTCAGCGGAGCGGCAGATACAGGACTGGGCATTTATGCGGCAGCCAAAGCTCTTAACCTGGATTTTATTCCGGTTGTCACAGAGCAGTATGATCTGATTATTCCGGAAGAACATTTTGAAACAGAAAACATGCAGATACTGCTGAATACCATCGGATCCGCTGATTTTCAGAAACGGGTGCGGGAACTGGGCGGATACAGTACAGAAAAAACCGGGGAGATCATTGTCTGATGTTTCAGCCGAATACACATATACTGATCAGTGAGGGCAGTTCCGAAGGCCGGGGACATTACCGCTCCCTTTTCAGGCAGGGGGAGCACCCCTGCCAGTCTTTTGAAACAGAGCTATTTCCGGATACCCTTTCCCTGCTTGGTTTCTTTTACGCCCAGTACCGTGTGGGAAAGCGTATTCCCCTTTCCCTTCTGGACATCGGCCCGAACTTTGGGGACGGATGCCGTACTGCCGAGGCTCTGCTGAAAACTGACCCTGAAACCATGATTATCATCATTTCTGATATACCGGATCTCCGTCCTGCCCAGCAGAAATGCCTTCTGCCCCATATATATTTCTTCCGGAAACCTGCTCCGTCCGAAGCGCTGTATTCCCTGGTCAGTGCCCTGCTCCGAAACTGGAATGAGCGTCTTTCACTCAGGAAAGAACCGCACAATATCCCTGTGAACAGGGAAAAAATCATCTTTGATGAAAAAGGCGTGGCCGAACGCATGGGCAGTAACCAAAACCTGATCCGCATGATGATAAAAATATTCATAGCCAATATTCCCAAGCAGTTGGCGGAGATCAAAGAAAAACTGAAACAGGGAAAAGCTGAGGAAGTCACAAGAATGGGGCATACCATCAAAGGCTCATCTGCAACGGCCGGCGCTGTTTCCATGCAGAATATAGCCTTTGAGATAGAAACAGCCGGAAAAAGAGGAAATCTGGCAGATGCCGCCAGGCTGACAGGAGAACTGGAAACCGCTTTTGAAGAGATGAAAAAGACAGTGGCTGAAAAGGGGCTGATATAATCCCGCGTTCATCAGAAGAATAAGTACCTAACCGAAAGTTTTCGGTTATGCAAAAAACCGGATTTTTCCTAAAAAAACCGGTTTTTCTGAAAATGCCGTACCTGAAAATTTATGCCGACTTAGTTAAAGAGTGAAAAACTGAGGAGAAAATTATGAATATCCAAGCGGCTATTATTGATCAGCGTCTGATTTCAGTGATGGAGACTATCCGGCACCATGCTGCTGAGGAACTGCGAATCACTGATGCAGACAAACTGAAATCTCTGGCGTTTGTGTATCTGTGTGTCAAAACCATGCTGGATCTGGAAAATGCCGAAGCCTTTGACTGCCTGACCGAAGGCGGAGGAGATTTTGGCGTGGATGCCATGCACATTTCCGAAGAATATGATGGTGAGTTCACCGTCACCCTGTTTCAGGGAAAATACAAAAAGGATTTGGAAGCCAATGCCAATTTCCCTGAAACAGCAGTCACAGTTCTCATCAATGCCATCAGATATTTGTTTGATCCTTCTGCTGAACTGCGGAATATCAATCCCCGTCTTTGTGCCAAAATTGAGGAAGCCCGAAGTCTGATTCGGGATGGCTATATTCCCCATGTACGGGCATTGGCCTGCAATAATGGACTAACGTGGAACAAAGAGGTGCAGGATGCCATTGACCGGACAGGATTTGGCACTCAGGTCACATGGGAACACGTCAATCATGAACGGATGGTGAAAATTCTGCAGGCTTCCAAACCTGTCGATGATACGCTGCAACTGAGCGGCAAAGCCCTTGCAGAAAACATGAATTTTATCCGGGTGCTGGTGGGACGGATATCTGTGGATGAAATTGCTGATCTTATTGAACGGCACGGAGAACGTCTGCTGGAACGCAATATCCGCCGTTATCTGGGATTGCAGGGCAACCGCGTGAATGATGGAATCTACAGCACCCTGCGGATTCCTAATGAAAAAAGCAATTTTTATTTTTATAACAACGGCATTACTCTGATCTGTGACAAATTTTCCCACAATGAACTACAGAAAGAGGATCATAAGGTGCGCGTCAGAAATCTGCAGATTATCAATGGGGGGCAAACCTGCATAACGATTTTTAAAGCACTGAAAGAGGGGTATTTATTTGCGGATTTTGATAAAGACATTCCCGCGTATGTTTTAATCAGGCTCTACGAGTTGGATCGTGACAATGAGAATCTAGTAAGGCAGATTACCTATGCCACCAACAGCCAGAATCCTGTTGATTTGCGTGATTTGCGTGCCAATGATGATTGTCAGAAGCGGCTGGAAATGGATATGGAGCAGTTGGGTTTCCAGTATCGCCGGAAGCGGATGGAGAGTGGCAGCAAACCCGCAGATATTACTTCCGGCACGGCTGCTGAGGCAGTATTGGCAGTATGGCGGAAAAGACCGCATCAGGCCAGATTTTTCACCCGTGAACATTTTGGCAAACTGTACGATGTGATTTTTACAGATCAGCTTAATGGCACACAGGTCATCCTTGCCGTGCTTTTATACCGGATTGCGGAAAACCGGCGCAGACGGCCTTTACCGAATGATCCGGAATTTGTGCGCTATGCTTCGTGTTTTATTGCCATGCAGATGGGGCAAAGACTGTTGCATGACATGAATCTCACTTTGGAAAAAATCAGCCACCGCCATTTTCAGGAAGCCCAGCACTTTATCAATGAAAAGGGAGAGGCATATTTCAATGCCGGTGTGCAGGATGTTCAGCAGGCACTTTATGAACTGTATGGAAAACATGAAATCTCTCTGCAACAACTTTCTGCCACTTTCCGCCGTGGAGATCTGATAGAGAAACTTGAGATGAAAAACAGAAATGCAGATTAAAGCCCCGAAGTGCCAAACTGCGGGTTTGGCATTCCTCTGTTTTTTTATATGAAATACGGATGGATATATGCCTGAAAATACAGGTGAAAAAAATATAAAGATTTTCATCAGCTATGCCAGGGAGGACTATGAGACTGCCAAAAGACTGTATGACGATCTGAAGGCATCCGGCGCGGAGCCGTGGATGGACAAAGTTGATCTTCTGCCCGGTCAGAGATGGAAACCGGCCATTTCTTCAGCCATAAAAGACTGTCAGTATTTTCTGCTGATTCTGTCTTCCGCATCCGTTGGCAAACAGGGCTTTTTTCACAAGGAAATGCGCATAGCCCTTGAGGTTCTGGAAAGCCTGCCCCAGTCAGAAATATTTCTCATTCCTGCCCGGACTGATGAATGCCGTCCGCCCCATGAAATGCTGGAAGAACTCCAGTGGGTTGATTTGTTTCCTTCCTATGAAACGGGACTGAAGGATATTCTGCGGGTTGTGAAAAGCGGTCAGAAACCGGTAGCCGCTGTTCCGGAGGATAAAAAATCTCCACAGATACAGAAATCGGAAATCAAAAGGGAAAAGCCAGGAATTGCAGATAGCGCAGAATCTGTGGCAGAGAGAGAAATTCTTGAGGTCAAAGAAAGTAAGGCAGGCATTATCGGTAACGGAGCAAAGGTTGAAGGTGGAATACATATTCACAATTATGGAACTGTAAGGAAAAGGGAAAATACCGGAAACAAAGCGGCATGGAAAATACTGGCCGGGTTTGTTGTTCTCATTGCTGTAGCTTATCTGCTGGTCAGTTATGTGGATTGGAAGCGGTTTTTTTCAACGGGAGAAACGCCTGTCACCGAGCATAAACCCTTCACCAACTCCATCGGCATGAAATTTGTTTATATCAAACCCGGTACGTTTATGATGGGCAGCCCGAAGGAAGAACCGGGGCATCAGAATGATGAAGCACAGCATGAAGTCACGCTGACCAAAGGTTTTTACATGCAGACTACGGAAGTGACTGTGGGTCAGTGGCGGGCCTTTGCAAAGGCTGCCAATTATAAATCCGAGGCGGAAACAGGCGGGGGAGCGTATGTATGGAATGGAAAAGCGTGGGGAGTGAAAGAGGGAACTTACTGGGACAATCCCGGCTTTTCCCAGACAGAGAATTATCCTGTGACCTGCGTATCATGGAATGACGTGCAAAAATTTGCAGCATGGCTGAAGCAAAAGGAAGGGAAGGAATACCGCCTGCCAACTGAGGCCGAGTGGGAATATTCCGCACGGGCCGGGACGGATACGCCTTTTGCCTTTGGAAAATGTCTGTCAACGGATCAGGCCAATTATAACGGCAATTATCCCCCTGAAGGATGTGCCAAAGGAACATACAGGGAAAAACCGGTTTCCGTTGGCAGTCTGAAGGCCAATGTATGGGGACTGTACGATATGCACGGCAATGTGTGGGAATGGTGTCAGGACTGGTACGGGGGTTATCCTGCGGGTTCCGTGACAAATCCTGAAGGTTCCGGTACAGGCTCCAACCGTGTCAAACGGGGCGGCAGTTGGAGCAACAACGCTGTCCTCTGCCGCTCGGCGTACCGGGGCAGGCTCAGGCCCGGCTCCCGGTACTACTCCCTCGGTTTCCGGCTTGTCCTCTCCCCAGGTCAGCAGTGAGCAGGGCAGGCACAGGCCAGGCATGAGGCGCAGGGACATCCGCACCGTAACGGAATGGAGCGAACGGAGTGAGCGGAATGGAGTGAAGGTCGGATGTCCCCCGCGCCGCGCGCGGGGTGAAAAGGGGAAGGTGTGCGGAGCACCTGCGCGGCAAAAACGGCTAAAATGAATTATATTCATTAAATAAATATAATTACATGCAAAATCGGATTGGCGTATTTCGGCAAGCTCAGTAACCGAGATTAATCCGACACATTGTCTGAACACGATTTTCAGGATTTGCAGGAAAAATAGGATTTTTTATCCTGTAACTCCTTAAAATCTTTTTAATCCTGTTCAGGACAGCAGCCAGGGTTGGCAAAACCGAAACGTTGCCCCATTGTCTGAACCGGGATTCACAGGAGTAAGGGATTGACAGGATTGCTGTCTGCAATTTTTTTCACTTGAAAAATACCGGAAAGATAATATTATCAATATGTGCCTGCTGATGAACCGTCAAATTTTCTCACGGAGCCTGCATGGAAAAACAGAACGGAAAAGAATACGCACAGAATTATGACATAATTGTCAAATGGATGGCGGCGGCTTTGCAGGGCGAGACTCTGGATGTCATCGGTGTGAAAACCGGACGCATTCAGGAAGTCTTCGGTTTTGAACCTGTTGATATTGCGGTCAGTGCCGGACGCGTGGATGTCATGCTCAGGGATGACAAAGGTGCTCTGTATCACATGGAGGAACAGCGGGATCTGGCCCGTTCCGACCTTTACCGTTTTGCGGCCTATCATTTTCTGGCGGCAAAGCAGTGGGGAAAGGATCTCACGGACATCATTCTGGCATCAGGCGAAGTTTTTGCAGGGGAAAAGAAAATTGTCACCAAAAGCGGGACATATTCGCCGACTGTGATTGACTTCACCCTGCGGGACGGCCGGAAACGGCTTGCGGAAATCCGTGAAGCAGTACAGTCCGGGAAATTTGAAAACTGTCTGGAACTGGTGTTTCTTCCGCTCTGCGGAAAAGAGGACAGGGAGGCCCGTGCTGATTTGGCCGAACAGGTGCTGCGCTTTGAAAGTGAACTGTTTCACGCGGGAAAAATATCTTCGCGGCTCATGGCCGCCACCCTGATTCTTTCAAACAAAATTATTGACAAAGAACGGTTAAAATCCCTGTGGGAGGAAATTAAAATGCTTGATATAATTGAAATTGCCAGAGAAAAGGGAATGGAGGAGGGCAAGGAAATCGGTCTGCAGGAGGGCATGGCTTTGGGCGTGCAGGAGGGCAAAGCTCTTGGTGTGCAGGAGGGCAAAGCGTTGGGCGTGCAGGAAGGCAGGGCTCTGGGCGTACAGGAAACGCTTATGACTGTTCTGGCCGAGCGGTTTGAAAGTTTTCCGGCATACATGGCGGAGCGGATCAGAGCCATCGGAAACCCGGATGTGCTGGGCATACTGTTCAGAAAGGCCATGAAATGCCGGAATATTCAGGAATTTGAATCTGCCATGCAGCAGATGTTCTGATTCTGTATTTCAGGATTAACTTTCACACAGGTCAACAGACATATGCAGGCAGAACCCGAATACGACATATCCGACCTGAATTTTATCAGAAGTCCCAATCCTTATATCTTCAGAAGGCATTACAGCCGGGGGCTTCGTTCCCATATTTTCCGGCTGCTGGCTTCGGAAGATGCGTCAAAGGAAAGCAAAGGGGAAATCAGGGAGGGAATCCGGATATTTCCCAAAGCCCGGCCCCGGAAGGTTCTGAGAATATTCAAAAGAAATTTCACATGTCTGCAGGATGTGCTGGCTGAAACACGGCGGTATAAGATCATGGTTTCTTTTCTTGCTCCGGAAAATATGGCGGAGTCGGAAGAATTTGCTGTCACACATCTGACATCATCGGGCCCGAAGATCGTTCTCTGCGGGCTGCAGGATTATGTGCCGGGAAATGTGCTGGATCCCTGGGGGGAAATACACCTGGGCAGAAATTCGGATCTGTTCCGGAATATGGAAATCTCCGCAGACAATGATCTGGCTGACGCGTTTTTCCGTAAAATCAGAAACAGTGCCGGGCAGTTTATAAGCCGGATCAGAAAAATGGTGGATGAAACCGGACTGATTCCGGATCTGGCCGGTATCGGCAATATTCTTCTCTCCCTGTCCGGAGATTTCTGCCTGGTGGATATAAACAACATATCCGCTGTCAGATTCGGACCGGAAATCCGCACAGATGACAAAAATTTCCCTGTATGCGACAAATCCGTGGAGGCTTTGGCCCTGATGGAAGAGAAACTGCTGGGCAGACCGCCGGATATGTCGGAAAAACTGTATCACACATATCTCAGTCCGGAGAGAAAATCCCGTGTCATGGAAATTATCCGGAAAAAATTTCTTTCCGGATAAATGCTGTCATTTCTCCTCACCCTGTATGGCCCGGATCAGTATATCCCTGAGTTCCCCATCGCTCAGGGCCAGCGGATTTCCCTTCATGCTACCGGCTTTCTGTGCTTTGGGAATAATGGCCGGAATGTCTTCTTCCCTGACACCGGATTCCCTGAGCGGCCGCACATGCAGAAGCCGGCAGATATGCCGCAGATGGGAAACTGTATCTTCTGCCTCCGCCTCAGGACTGCCCGTCAGTATTTTCCCGATTTCAGCATAGCGTCCCAGAGAGGAAGACTCCGGCATCCGTTCTGCCAATGCCCGGATATTTGCGGCCACGGCATGGGGAAGCAGGGCGGCGCAGACCTTTCCGTGGGGAACGGAAAACATTCCTCCTATGGGAGCAGCCATGCCGTGGACTGCGCCCAGTTTGGCATTGGCCAGAGCCAGTCCGCTGAAAAGACTGGCCAGACACATATCCTCACGTGCGTTTTTATCCGCTCCGTTTTCATAAGCAGTCACAAGGGAGCGTCCCGCGCGGCTGATTCCTTCCCGGCAGAGTCCGTCTGTCAGGGGATTGGCATCTTTTGAGACAAATGCCTCGATCAACTGTGTCAGTGCGTCCAATCCGGAGGCGGCAGTAATATCAGGCGGCAGAGAATATGTCAGTTCAGGATCAGCCACTGCCAGACGGGGCAGCATGAGATGACCGCGCATACTTACTTTGACGCGGTGTTCAGGGGATTCCAGCACCGCATTGCGCGTGACTTCTGCTCCTGTGCCCGCAGTTGTGGGGACTGCGATAAAAGGGGCCGGTTCTCTTTCAATGGGCCTGCCTTTTCCGATTACCTCCAGATAATCAGACAGTTTTCCGGTATTGGTCAGAAGAGCTGCAACAGCCTTGCCCGCGTCCACCACACTGCCGCCGCCCATGCTGATGACCATATCGCAGCCGCATTTCCGGGCAAAATCTGCTCCGGCTGTCACCATGTCAGTGGAAGGTTCGCCCTTTATCTGCCGGAGATGAATCTCCATGCCGCAGGATTCCAGATCCCGGATAAGATCAGATGAACGTTCCGGATTTCTGCCTGTAAGCAGCAATACTTTTCTGCCCATATCCGCAGCCGGCCGCGCTATATTCCTCACTGTACCCGGTCCGAAAAGTATCCGGGAAGCAGTGGCAAATTCAAATTTCATCGTAAAAACCTCCTGAAAAGTAAAGTTTTCACCTGCCGTGTTACCGTGTTCAGGCAGTCGGAAAACCCGGCACCCTGTCCGGATCCGGTACCCAGCCCCGGCATCACTCCCCGGCAGTCTCAGGTTTTTCTATATCTTTCCGCTTCTTTTTACAAGTCCCTGTCACACAGTCTTTTCAAAAATCAGGAAGCTGCCCGCGTTCACATCATCCCGGAAAAAGCCTGAATCCAGTATTTTCAGCAGGTTCCGCATACCTGCTTTCGCCGGTATTACGGTAATGTGTAAGGCAGTCTGCAAAAATACTTTTTTCTGCTGTGCCCGGAGCTTTCTTTTTTTTCAAAAAAATGATATTAATTCTGGACAGCATGACGGAATCTGTCTATAACCATATATAATATTTCATAAGACGCGAATTTTCCCGAAACCGGATTCCGTAAGGGAACCGGATTCGGTTTCAGATAAATTGTTCTTTGTTTTCAGACAGATTATCAGATGAAAGGATGATATGATGAAGGCTGAAACAAGATCTCAGATGGTAAAAGTCAAAACCACAGACGGATCCACTTTCCGGGGAAAAGTCAACCTCAACAGTGAAAATCTTCCCATTGACAGACTGAGTGATCTGTTTATAAAAGGCAAAAGTCCCTTTCTGGTTCTCTATGATGTTTCCGCTCAGGGGGGGATTGACTGCTTTATCATAAACAAAGCCCATATCGTATGGGTGGCACCTTTTGACTATTAAAAAATCAGAGGTAACTGTTATGGAAAAAAAAATACTTGTGGCTGTTGATGATTCCAGAAATGCAAAACAGGCCATAACCTATGCCGCAAATCTGTCTTCTCTGGTAAAAAACCTTTCCTGCACGCTTTTTAACGTCCAGCCTGCCATTTCCCAGTTTCTGACTGATGAGGCAAAAAGCGATTTCAGGGCGCAGTCTGCTCTGGAGAAACTGAAAAAGAAAAACGCGCAGGCCTCCCTGTCCATGCTGGAACGGTGCAAAACAATGATGTGTGAAACAGGGACTGATGAAAAATGTATTGATCTGAAAAGTGTTCCGAGAAAGATGGGACTTGCCAAGGATATCATTGATTACGCACAGGAAAAAAAATATGATGCCATTGTCACCGGCAGACGGGGAATGGGCCTTGTTCAGGAAGTGTTTATGGGAAGCACCACCAAAAAACTGGTGGATCATTCCAAAGTGACTCCCCTGTGGATTGTAGACGGAAAAGTGGCATCCGACCGGATACTGATCGCCATAGACGGTTCTGAAAGCGCGCTCCGGGCTGTGGATCATCTGAGTTTTATCATGGAAGGCAGTACCGGCGTGAACATCACCCTTTTTCATGTCATTCCCATGTTCCGGGATTACTGCCCCATTGATTTTGATGAAACCGACAGTGATATGCAGTATATTATTTCCCTGGGAGACAAAAAGTGTGTGGAAAAATTTTTTGTCCATGCCTTCCGGAAATTTGCCAAAGCCGGTATTGCCAGAGAGCAGATTCGGATCAAAGAGGTCAGTCAGCGGAATGTCGGAAAGGCCATTATTGAGGAAATGCAGCAGGAAAAATACGGAACGGCTGTTATCGGCAGACGGGGACAGAGCAGAGCGTTTTTCATGGGCAGTGTTTCCACTTATGTGCTGGACAGGGCAGCGGACTGTGCTGTATGGCTGGTCCCCTGACAGAGGAGTTCTATGATATTGCGGGAAAATGAAGAAGAAAACCTCCCGAAAAGCAAATCCCAAAAGAAAAGGGAGATGCATTCCCTGCAGGAACTGGGGGCGCTTCTCGCTGATTTGTCCGAAGATCAGCGGAAACAGATTGATCTGCCTGAAGAACTGCGGGAGGCGCTTTCCTTTGCAGGAAAAATAAAATCCCGCGGTGCAAAACGGCGTCAGATTCAACTGATCGGGAAACTCATGCGGGAAGCCGACACTGAACCCATATATGAGGCTTTGGCAGGATTTGAAAGGGGACGGCAGCACAATCTCATGCACATCCGGCAGGCTGAACAATGGCGGGAGTCTCTTATCAGCGGCAATGATTCCATTACAGCGGAAATTACAGGGCAGTTCACAAAGACTGATCCGCATAAACTCCGGCAGCTTATCCGGAATGCCAGGAAAGAAAGAGAGACAGAAAAACCTTCAGGGGCTGCCCGTGCACTGTTCCGTTATCTGATGGAACTGCGGAAGGAAGCGGACAGGCAGTCTGCCTGCCCTCAGTGTGAATGATTTGAAATATTAAACAGTTGAAATTAATATAAATATATTCTAAGGATATTTTCCGATTATGAGTGATGTGGATCCGGCCGTTGATATGTATGTGAAAGCGGCTTTGGCAAAAAAGGCATCCGGGCTTCTGGTGCTTGATGTGAGCGGTCTGACTTCAATAGCAGACATATTTATCATCTGCAGCGGCCGTTCCAACCGGCAGGTGAGCGCAATCGGCGAGCATATTCAGACCGAACTGAAAGAAAAGGGAATCCGCCCTCTGGGCGTTGAGGGAATGCAGGATGGTCACTGGGTTCTGCTGGATTACGGTTATGTGATTATCCATATTTTCTATGAATCCACCCGCAGCTTTTACAATCTGGAAGGGCTGTGGGCTGATGCTGAGCATATCCAAACCCCTTCCATGCTGGAAAGCGGAGACACTGAAAACACAGCCGAAGCAGATGAGGATTATGACGATGAAGACTGATCGGACATATATGCTGATGATTCTGGACGGATGGGGTCTTAGTCCGGTTTCCAAAGGCAATGCGGTGATGACAGCCAAAACTCCCTTTCTGGACAGGCTGGTGTCCGAATATCCCAACACCAGACTGACCTGTTCGGGTGAATCTGTGGGACTTCCGCAGGGAATCATGGGAAATTCAGAGGTCGGGCATCTCAATATCGGCGCGGGCCGGATTGTGTATCAGGATTTGGTGCGCATTGACAGGGCAGTCCGGGATGGCAGTCTTTTCCATAACCCTGTTCTTTCTTCTGTAATGGAGAAAGTCAGAGAAAAACAGTCAGCACTTCATCTCATGGGACTGGTTTCAGACGGGGGTGTGCACAGCCAGTTGACCCATCTGCTGGCCCTTCTGGATATGGCACGGGAAAAAGGTCTGGGCAAAGTGTATGTCCACGCGATTCTGGATGGCCGCGATACAGCTCCCACAAACGGTGTCTGTTATGTCAAAACACTTCATGATCATATGCAGAAGCATAATTTCGGAGCCATTGCCAGCATCTGCGGACGTTATTATGCTATGGACAGGGACAAACGCTGGGATCGGATCGAAAAGGCATTCCGTCTCTACGCATCCGGGCAGGGTGTGGCGGAAAATGATCCGGTGCAGGCTGTGCAGAACGCATATGACAGGGGCGAAACCGATGAATTTGTAAAACCTGTTGTGCTGCAAACCCCGCAGGGCAGTCCGGTCGGCACGGTTCAGGATGGGGACGGCCTGATTTTTTTCAATTTCCGGGCAGATCGGGCCAGAGAGATTTCCCGTGCGCTTACGGATTTGAACTTTGATTTCTTCCCGCGGCCGCGTGTGCCGAAATTCTGCGAATATGTCACCATGACCATTTATGATGAAACCTTTGCCTTTCCCATTGCCTTTCCCCCGGTTCATCTCAAGGGAATTCTCGGAGAGGTTATCAGCAGGCAGGGTCTGCGCCAGCTTCGCATTGCGGAAACCGAAAAATATGCTCATGTCACCTATTTTTTCAACGGAGGAGCGGAACAGCCCTTTCCTCTGGAAGACAGATGCCTGATTCCCTCGCCCCGTGATGTGCCGACCTATGATTTCAAACCGGAAATGAGCGCTGCGGAAGTGACAGAAGAAGTGCTTGCACGTCTGCGAAGCCGTGAATACAGTTTTATCGTGCTCAATTTCGCGAATATGGATATGGTGGGACATACAGGTATTATGGCTGCGGCAGTAAAAGCCTGCGAAACTGTGGACAGATGTGTGGAGCACATTGTTTCCGGGCTTCTGTCCCAGGGCGGAGCCGCCATTGTCACCGCAGATCACGGCAACGCGGAAAAAATGCTGGATGAAAACGGAAATGTCCATACTGCTCACACCCTTAATCCGGTGCGCCTTATTCTGGCGGATGATACGCGCAAAAATGTCTGTCTTAGGGAAGGCGTTCTGGGGGATATCGCTCCGACCATACTGGAACTGATGGACATTGAAAAACCGGAGCAGATGAGCGGCGAATCACTGATCAGGAACTGCTGACAGTCTGAAACCGGAAATTTGAAACCTGAAACTGATAAGCGGAGTGTGTTGTGAACAATACTGTAAAAACCGATACAGTCACTGATTTTATCACAGGAAAGGAAGTCCCGGATACGGGTTCTGAAGCCAACCGGCAGGCAGTCGAACGTCTGCTGGTGGAGGAAAAGGGGTTTGGCAAAACCGAAATTAATGTGGATACGCCGATGGAAATCAGGATTGCCGGAGAGATTTACCGCTCCACAGCGGATCTGGTCATACGCGTGAACGGCAGGCGGTTCATGCTGATCAAATGTGCGGCCGGTTCCCTGGGTTCCCGTGAAAGAGAAGCGGTTTCCGCTGCCCGGCTCCTGGATACCTATCAGATTCCCTTTGCTGCTGTGTCAGACGGCAGAACAGCCGTTGTGCTGGATACCGTGTCCGGAAAGCGTATCGGAGAGGGATTGGACGCGATTCCCAAAAAAGAGGAGGCCGTGAGGCAGTTTCAGGGTCTGCCGCTGTTTCCCCTGCCGGATGATCGCAGGGAAAAGGAAAAACTGATCTTCCGGTCTTATGACAGCATGAATGTCAACCGGGCCGGAGCCTGATATTTATTAAGGAGAAAATGCTATGAAGCAGAAATACATGATTGTAAGGGATGATGAGAAAAATTCACTGATACTCAGAGAGTTTGCCGAACTGGATAAGGATATTCTGTCTCTTCTCTGTGAACAGGTGTATGACAGAAATGCTGTATTGGCGGCTCTGGGGGAAAGCGATGATGCACTGATTGCTTTGCTGCGGACAAAAAATCTGTTCCCACCTGCATCCTATATGGAAAAAATTGTCAAAGCAGTCTCTGAAGTTTACGGACCGGAAGGGCCTGCCTCTGCCGAAGCTGTGTTTGATGACAGTCAGCTTTTGACGGTGACTGCGGCAGTAATACCGGATGATCTGGAGGCACTGACTGTTATTGAGGAGGATTCTTCGGATATTGACGAACTGCTGGAAGAAGATGCTCTTGAGGATGATTTTGTGGGAGAGGAGACCATCAGCAATATAGCGTCCAATTCTTCCATAAAAATTGCGGATGATGAGGCTCTTGATATTGAAGATGAGACCTGAAGTCCGCACATGGTTCCGTCCCTGAAGGATAACGGAGCCTCCTGATATGCTATATATTATGATATATTAACATGTAAGTTTTGATCAAATCCTTCCGGGATACAAATCAGGAACTTTACAAAAGGAGAAAAAAATGATGAAGAAAACTGCTGTAGCTTTGATATGTGTCTGTCTGATGGTTTCTTCCGCATTTGCAGTTGATCTTGTAAACAAAGATGACAAGGCATATGACGTGAAGATACATGATGGGGCTGCAACAACCAGTTCTGCAATAGCGGGGAACACAACCCGGGTAAATATCTGTTCAGATTGTGAAGTTGAAGTGGCGGGAGCGGGAAAAATCGCGGCTGCCGGTTCTGAAAAGGTCGTCATTCAGAACGGAGCCCTTGCCAAAGAATAAGAAATATTCCTTCTGAAAAAATCATAACCCGGCAGTCAGAAACAGACTCCGGGTTATTTTTTGGCAGTGGGACTTTTTATACTGACTGAAAAACTTTGGGGCAGTTCCCTGAGTGTCATAGGGGCCGACTGCGGCAGTCAGTATCAGAAGTCTTACTATCTGTTTTTTTGCTGTTTTATTCCAGTTTGCTGTTCAGACATCCGGAACTTATACACTCCCTGTGGCGATCATTGAGAAAATTTGTTCTTTCAATGGTCATGTTTGTTGCACATTTTATATTGATAAAAAATCCCCGCTCATCCCTGAAACTGCATCGGCTGTTCCGCTCCCGGATCCATACGTTCTGGCTTTTTTTCAGAATGTTTCTGCCCTGATTGTCAAGTTTGCCCACCAGTTTTTTGTAGGCTTCGTTCAAATCCGCATCTGCCTGAACATATATCTTGTTCAGACAGTACAGATCATCAAAATCATCCCTGGGATTTTCACAGTCCGCATACACTGCCGCCGAAGCGAGCATACACAGTACCATTGCACAGAAAACAGTCTTTTTCATACCGTCACCTCCGGATATTAAGTTGATAACTCAAATTAAAGTCAAAGCATTCTATCTTTGATCATTGTTTTCATTATACTGACAGCGGCATCATGGGGCTTCATATCCTGTCTGTTCTCCAATAAGACATCAAACAATTTTATGAAAAAAGAGACAACCAGATAAGGTGTCAGATTATCATGCTTGGAATATTCATGGAATAAAGCCTCCAGTTGCCTTCCATTTAACGATTCATTATTGTTTATGTAAATTTCTGTTTTTCCAATTAATTCATTTAGACTGAGTTCATATACCTGCTTTCTTTCAAGTCTAAGCAATTGAGATTTCACCATCAGAAAAGATGCAAATCGGATGGCTTCTTCCATATCTGTTTTCAGGCGGTACGGAGACGATTTTATAAAATCAGGAATATTATCTTCAAATATATATTCCAGAAAACCGTCACTGCAAAAGGCAATCAATCCCAATGGCCGTTGCGGATATTTTTCAAGCCATTTCGGTAGCAAATCTGTCAGAACTCTGAATGCCGCTTTTGGTATTTTCTTTGCATATTCTTTATCCAAATCCAAATCAAAGACAAAAAGCATATCTTTTCCTGTTTTGACAAGTTTTTCAAGCAGCCGTTCTCCCGCATCTGTTTTATTTGTATGAAAACCGATATTCCATGCAAAAAAATTCAGCCATTGTTCAAGCCATTGTTTTTCAGAAAAATTATCTTTTCCCGCAAACAGAGATTCCCATACCTTATTTTTGTCAGGTAATGTTGTGTTCAGAATCTTGGCTGCTTTTTCTCTTTTATCTTCAGCAAACCATTTTTTTTTACCGGAAAAATCCGATGGGGCAAATCGCATCGGAACCATTGATGCATTATAATCAAATGAGTTTCCGGTAATATCTTTCACCGTACTTTTCCAGGATTGTTTCCTCATCAGATGATAAAAAAATGTGGTTCTGCCTGCTTTCCGGTTTCCGCTGACAACAGCAATGGGAACCTTATTGGAAAAATCAGATACCAGCCTTTTGCCTGCATTTGAAATAAAAAAGTCATTTACCAAAACATGATTCGGTTTGATTTTTTCATTATATTCCTTAATAAAATCTTTCATCTGATCTTCAGGATTAATATTTAATATTTCCCAGCTTATAACAGATATAGCCCTGTATCTTAATTTGTCTTTTAACTGCCTGATGGTATCAGGAATTCTGGAATTTTCTATCCTGCTGACAACATCATCCCAGTATTTGGGCAAAATCAGCAGTTCCTGATCAAAGGGGGTTTCATATATTGTCGGCAAAGGATATACTGACTCCAAAAGACTTGAATTTACAGAATCTTCCCCGACATCAGAATTTTTTGTTTTTCTGAAAAAATAACGGAAACTGTTTTGTATTTTTTCTCTGTATTTTTCCATAGATTTCCGATCATTTTTTATTTCCTGGGGAATCATGGACAGAATTGCACTTGGATGCGGCATGTATTTTTGGGATATTTTTGAAAATTTTCCTATAAATTCAAGTTCATGGCATGTTCCGGTAAGAGACTGATCACTGAGGGTTGAAACAAAAATTCTGTGAATTCTCGGGTCCAGCAGAAAACCGGATGAAATTTCAGAAAGCCCTGCCCGCAAATCAATGATAACCGTTCTTACATTGAGTTTTTGCCCCAGTTTCCCTATCAGGCGAGTAAGAATATAAGGATCATCACTGTAGCGGATCAGATTTTCCGGCCTGACTTCAAGAGAGTTATACTGTACAGAAGAACGGAATGCCGGTAATACATAAATATTGTCAAGATGTATATTCTGAATCCGTTCTGCAATCAGATCAATACTTTCTTCGGCATTTTCATCTGTATCACTGTGAACCAGTGCCAGCATATCTGCAAAAGAAATATCCAGCTTGCGTTTTGTTTCTTCCAGCATCCATGTTATTCCGGGAGCTTCCAGATCAGCATCAATGAGCAGCACTTTCTGGTCTTTAACCTTATTGAAAAGAAGTGCAAAAGCAATTGCATGAACAGTGCGTCCCACACCACCTTTAAAGGAATGAAAAGCAAAAATCGGGGGTATATCAGATGCTATTTCAGGCGGATCATTAACAAAATAATTCGGTGTAATGACAGTAGGTTTTGATAAAAGAGGACGGAAACGGATATTTCCATACTCTTCTTCATCCGGTTCCTCTTCTGTTTCGATATAGATTTCAAAAATTCGTTCTTTTCCTCTAAGACTGTCCAGAATCAATGAAAATGTATCATCCTTCTGCTGAAAACGGCTTTCAAATATATCCGTAAGCCATCTGACTGCATTGTCTTTATTCTCTTTTTCCACAGACAGATACAGCCCATCCCAATATATTCTGACATTCTTTATGCCGGGAGGACAGTTTCTTTCATTCATATCCATGAAGATTTCATTCTGTACATCTGTCCATGTATATAACCGGTCAGATTTCATATATATCCGCCTTTCTTTAAAAAACGATAAACAGTTTCAAGCCATTCTGTAATCCGTCTTTCTGAATCATCTTTAAGTGTCAGACCGTATCTCCAGTATTTATGAGCATCATTCAGGCTATGCTTATTTTTTTCATCTCCAATTATAATCATCTCAGGTGGAGTTGAAGAATAATTTTGCCAATTGGGTAATTTATTGATGGAGAGCATTTTGGTTATATTGTGATCTTTATACAATAATTTTTTAATTTTACCAGCAATAGCTGATTTTGGGTAGATATTTAACATATGCGATTTTAATGCACACTCAACCGCATAAAACATTACCATTCTGTGTGTAGAAGTTCGCTGTCCTCCGAAAGGATTTGCATATACTTTATAATGTTTTTTTGAAATTTCACGCAGATCATTCGGAGTGATAATATCTTCAATTTTCATAGTAATAGCCAATCTGTTATATTTCTCTGACTGTCTTCGCAATCTTTTGCACCTCTGCCATTACTTTTTCCGCATCAATGGTCAGCAGATGCCGGTTTTCCATCACCACCTTTCCGTCAATCACAGATGTCACCACATCACTGCCCCGCACCGAATACACCAGATGGGATTGCGGATGATACAGGGGAATCAGATGGGGTTTGTTCATGTCAATTACGATAATATCTGCCTGTTTTCCCGGTTCCAGAGAGCCGCAGATATGCCCAAGTCCCAATGCTCTGGCTCCTTCAGACGTACACATGCCCAACACGGTGTGCGCATCCATGACTGTGGGATCCAGCGTGCTGACCTTGTGGAGTTTGGCTGCCATATCCATTTCGGAAAACAGATCCAGATTATTGTTGCTGGAACATCCGTCAGTTCCCAGTCCCACACATATGCCCGCGTTCAGAAGTTTGGGAACCGGTGCAATGCCGGAAGCCAGTTTCATATTGCTTTCCGGGTTGTGGGAAACCTTTGTGTCTGTCTGTTGTAATAGAGAAATATCGTGATCGCTGAGTGCCACACAATGGCAGGCCAGCAGATTCGGCCCCAGCACATGCAGATTTGCCAGATGCTCCACCGGGCTGCATCCGTATTTTTCCTGCATCTGTGACACTTCGCTTTGGGTTTCTGACACATGGATGACCAGCGGAATCTGATGCCTGCGGGACATTTCTGCGGCAGTTTTCAGGAGATCAGGCGCGCAGAGATAGGGGGAATGCGGCTCCACTGCCACAGTGATAAGGGGATCGTTTTGCCATTTGCGGATCATATCCTCAGCATATCTGAAACCTGCTGCAATAGGGCCGTAGTTGGGAGAGGGAAAATCATACAGCACTTCCCCAACCACAGCCCGCATTCCCGCGCTTTTTGCGGCTTCGGCCACCCTGTCCTCAAACAGATACATATCACAGAAACAGGTGGTTCCGGACAGAATCATCTCCGCGCACGCAAGCAGGGAGCCGCTGTAAACCATATCCGGATTGAGTTTTGCCTCTGCCGGAAAAATATGGTCATGGAGCCAGTTCATCAGGGGCAAATCATCGGCCAGCCCCCGGAAACAGGTCATGGCTGCATGGGTATGGGTATTGACCAGCCCCGGCATGATGATTCCGCGTTTTGCATCAATCACCCGTGCCGCAGTCCAGTCTGAAAAAAACGCCGCACGCTCCACAGCAGCAATTTTGCTGCCGATGACAGCCACCGCGCCGTTTTGGATTTGTGTCTGCTCCGGATTCATGGTCAGCACCATACCGTTGCAGATGAGAATATCTGCCTGTTTCATGGCAAATGCTCCGCCACATAACGGAAGATCGTATCCAGCACAGGCGAGGCTCCGTCCGCAATATCGATAATATCCTCCAGCGTGGCAGGAGAG
The DNA here is from genome assembly GCA_050180235.1 of Desulfococcaceae bacterium. Taxonomy (GTDB): domain Bacteria; phylum Desulfobacterota; class Desulfobacteria; order Desulfobacterales; family Desulfococcaceae; genus JAABRU01. The sequence continues at coordinate 18,067 of JBFXEJ010000010.1, read as the reverse complement.
GGATCATCCGGGTTGTGAACATTGGTGATGGTGGCAAGTCCCAGAACCCGCATGCCCGCATGAACACCGGCTATGACCTCCAGCACAGTGGAAAATCCCACAGCATCTGCGCCGATGAGGCGGAGAAAACGCACTTCCGCAGGGGTTTCCAGAGAAGGCCCTTTCAGTCCCGCATACACGCCTTTCTGCAGACGCAGACCTGCACCGCTTGCGAGTGCGGACAGTTCCCTGTCATAGGCCCATCCCATATCCGGAAAGCGGATGCCCCAGGAATCTTCATTTGGACCGACAAGGGGATTTTCTCCGGTCAGATTGATATGATCCGTGATCACCATGACATCGCCCGGCTCAAACGCTGGATTGAAACCGCCTGCCGCGTTGGACACAATCAGCAGTTTTACGCCCAGTTCCTGCATGACCCGAATGGGAAATGTGACCTGAAACGGGGAATATCCCTCATACAGATGAAAGCGTCCCTGCATGACAGCCACAGTTTTTTCTCCCATTTCCCCGAAAAGCAGTTTGCCGGAATGACTTTGGACAGTGGAAACCGGAAAATAGGGAAGGGATTCATAATCAAAGGATTCTGTGATTCCCAGAGAGGCCACGCTCCTGCTCAGCCCGGTTCCGATCAGAATACAGATGTCAGGATGCTTCCCAATCCGCTGACTGAGATGCTCGGCCATTTCAAGGGCCTTTTTCTTTTCATCTTTAATGGATACCATTTATACACTCCAGACTGAAAAAATATCCCCGGACTGTGCCGACACGGGGGCTACAAAAATTTTTGGATAGTGGGTCAAACTGCTTGATCCCTGATTTTAAACCTGAATTTCGCACAGAAAGAAAACTCTGTGTGGCTCTGCGGTTAAACACAGGCTGTCAACCATTTTGACCCAATATCAATAAAATGTTAAAAATCCTGATGGTTTCCGGACAGGAAAATTATACAGGTTATTTTTTTATAAACCCTAAAAGCTCCCGAAATTCCTGAAACTTCGGAAGTTTTACAATGCAAATGCCGGCATATTATTTTTTTACCTTAAGGCTTTCAAAAAGGATTCCAGGCTTGGCAGATCAAACACATTATGCACTTCGCAGTCATAATCTTTGGGAATGATTTTTTTCACCAGACCCGTGAGAACCTTGCCCGGCCCGATTTCCACAAAGATTTCCACTTTTTCCGCCATCATTTTCAGCACAGAATCATACCAGCGCACAGGAGAGCATAACTGCGCTACCATGATGTTTTTGATTGCATCAGGAGATGAGACAGTATCAGCATTGACATTGTGAATCACTTTGCTTTTGGGCGCATGAAATGGAATTTCCTGCACAAAGGATTTGAATTCCGCCTCCGCGCCCCGAATCAGTTCAGAATGCCACGCGCCGCTTACTTTCAGGGGAATTGCTTTGGCTTTTTTTGCTGCCGCAAGTTCCCCTGCTTTTTTCACTGCTTCCGGGGAACCGGTAATCACAATCTGCTTTTCCGCATTGTGATTGGCAACTGAAACCGTGCCTTCGGATTTGGCCTGCTCCACAATTTCCTGCACTTCGGCAATGGAAAGGCCGATAATGGCAGACATTGCGCCTTTGTGCTTTTCCGCCTCCCGGTGCATGAGTTCACCCCGTTTGAACACCAGTCGCATGGCATCTTCCTCAGACACAATGCCTACAGCGCACAGTGCGCTGTATTCTCCGAGGCTGTGACCTGCGGAAATCGCGGGCGTAATGCCTTCTTTGCTTAACAAATGCAGACAGGCCAAATTCACCAAAGTCACAGCGGGCTGCAGATTGACGGTCATGGTCAGATCCGCCATCGGGCCATTAAAGCAGAGTTCTTTCAGGCTGATACCCGTGATTTTCTCTGCCATTGCAAAACGCTCTTTCACACTTTTGTATTTCTCATACAAATCCTGTCCCATGCCCACAGCCTGAGACCCCTGACCGGGAAAAAGAAATGCTGTTTTTTTCATTGTTTGCTCCTGAGTTGTGTGTAATCTTCAAAAAAAATTGCAGTTGCAGGTCAGGCCAAGTCCCTAATCCTGCACATGATTATCTAAAAAAACAATGAAATACAAGGTTTCAGATTTGAATTACAGCCGGATTCGTACAGGCCGAATCCGGTATTTTTGTGCTTAATGAAACAGTAAATACGGTTCGGATTGTGAGCCCCTAAGGGTTTTGAAAAAACCTTAGGGGCTTTTTCAAATGGAAACCGGATGTGTATTTATGGCGCAGTTCTGAGGGTGCTTACGTCCATTTCCAGTAAAATTCACCTTCAGGAACATCTGCCCGGGGCGAGTAATCCAATGTGAAATAATACGGCACGCCCTGATATTCCGCGCACATGTCTATTGCCTTATACCGGTAAGAATCTGCAAAATATAAATCACATCCTGCAGATCAAGTTTTTCGTCCAGGGTTGCATCCCCCGGAATTATCACCGTACCCTCTTTAATGACGGTTCTGTCTCCTGTTATCCGGGCATTCACACCGTCAAAAGAAGCTGTGCCGGTAAACAAATGCAGTCCCGCCCCGGTTGCAGACGGTGTAATCTGATATGTCAGAGTTCTTGCTGTATTGTCAAAGAAAGGGCCGTATTTGACTTTGCTGTTCACTGCATCATAAGCACCGGCATTGTCAACCGAAGAAACTGTCCAGCCTGCGGGAACTGAATCTTCAACTGCATAAACCTCAGTTTCCGATGAGGGTGTCACAGTAATTGAAACTGTAAAAGCCACACCCGGATTGTAATTCGCAGGCATATCACAGACAGCACCCGAATCAGCAGAGCGGGGCATTCTCCCTGATGCTGCTGCAAAATTTGCCCAGCACAGAGGACAATTACCCAAACCCGCATCATATCTGTATCCTTCCCCGCCTTTCCAGATTGAACCTGCACGGGTCACATATTCAATGGGAATCGGATTCGGCTGAACGCTCCATACTGCACCCCTTTTCCATGCAGAACTGTAAGCTGTAACTTCACTGATGGAAATTGCAAAATTCTTATCCGTATCAGCAGGATGACCCGTACATACACCCGTAAGCGAATCGCCTCCGACTGTGCTGTTCACACCATCGGCGGAAGCTGTTCCTGCAAAGGTTTTATCTCCTGTCTGGCCTGAAGACGGAAGGACATCATAGGTAAATGTCCGGGCAGTATTGTCAAAGAAGGGGCCGTATTTGACTCTGTTATTTACAGAATCATAACTTCCTCCGGTGCTGATGTTTGAAACTGTCCAGCCAGCAGGAGGTGTATCTTCGACCGCATACGATGCGACCGATGCTGCAGGTGCTGCACTCAGAGATACCGTGAGTTTGCTGCCTGCAATATAACAGGACAAAGTTCTTGAGACAAAACCGTTGACCGGAACCTTTGTATAATTGCCTGCTGCTGTTTTTGTCTGCCCTGCGGTTATGGTGACAGACTGAGGTGCAGGTGCTATCCAGCCTGTCAGTGCTTTAAATTCAAATGTATACGTTCCTGCGGACAGTTCTGCTTTTGCCCCGCTGTTATACCATGTGCCTCCGACTGCCCACTGTGCGCCTGCGGTTACGGCATCTGCCGGGGTAATGGCAACTTCCAGAAATCCTTTCTGAATTGAAACCGGTGTGTATGTGCCTGTTAAGGTTTTTGTTTCACCGCCTGCAATGCTTACGCTCTGATTCACAGGTTTTGTCCAGCCAGAAACTGTCTGAAATTCTACGGTATAAGTGCCCGGTGCCAATTCGGCTGTATCCCCGCTGTTTCTCCATATTCCTGTACCGGATACGCTCCATTTTGCTCCGGCAGTTACAGCTTCCTGCGGAAGAATGGAAACCTGCAAGTAACTTTTTGCATTGAGAGCGTCACACTTAATCCATGAAATTCTGTCACACCAGGCCGGAGCCTCACAAATCTGACCAGTGCCTATAACTTTTGTCGGTGGGCTGTTATTAGCTACTCTGAAATCCAGTGCAGTATTATGACCTTTGGACTGACAGAACGCATCAGCGGCAGGCTTTCCGCAATTTTCTCCCCACTCCCTGCAATAATCCAATCCATAGCCTTCTATCATCGGATTGTCATAAATAATACCATCGGGATTTTGTTCATAACAAATCTTTGAGTTTATATCATATCCAAGTGCCTGCCATTGTTCAAAGTTATATATGCCACCTCTGCTTAATCCATTAAAGAATATCCATGCGGGCTGTGTATTCAGATCAAAATTGGAATTGCAGTAAATGTTATTATCAAATATCAGACTGGCATTGGCTCTGACATCATCATATGCTTCTTCCAAACCGGATGCCATTGTTAAAATACCTGTCCATCCATAAACAGGTGTATTGTCCATTACAATATTGTTACGAAAATACAGTTTATCAGTTTCCTTATAGATATTATACCAGTGATAAGTCTGATCAGTATTATATTGAAAGGACAGCCCGCGGACAATGGTATTGTTTTCAATTGTATCTGATAAATACCATATTGTTATCTGACTACTGTCCATAATCAGATTATGATGAATACGGGTGTTGGGAGTATTTGACAAAACGGAGTCGTATTTACAATTCCACAATGCGTTATTATAAACTTCAAATACGGCATTCTCATTAAATTCAAATATGGGCTTCCCATTATCAAGTATGAGATCCCCATTAGGGGTTCTTTTCTCTTTACCAGAAGGATATTTATAATATACCCCATATCCGCCGTCTGCAACACCTTTTGATTTGGACTCATCTTCAGTTTTACATTGTGTTGGCTTTGAATTATACAAAATATTATCATGGACACGAACAGTTCCCGCGTGACCAATGAATATATTTCCACTTACATCATCGGATCTGACATGGTCATAGTTATCATGAATCAGATTGTGGTGAATGTTCACTTCTGAACCAGGGCCTACAGATATACCTCCAAGGTTGTGGTAACTCCAACCATCAATATCATGGATCCAGCAGTTTTTTACCTCACTGTCATAAGCACGGAGTATCATTCCCTTTCCAAAGGTTTTTCTTATTTCAAACCCCTCAAATATAAGATGATGTGCATCATAAGTTTCTATAGGACAAATTTCATTTCCGTCTTTCCTGTCAGGTTCTCCGGGTAAGGTATTTGGCAGACGGGCAGAAAAAACAGGATTTTCCCCAGGGTAAGCTTTAAATGTTATAGGATTTTCTTTGGTGCCGGAAATATATGGAGGAAGAAACATTGCTTTCTTTGCATATTCGTTACCTTCGAGATTATATATCTCTGAATATTCACCCGACATAAAGTAAAAAACATCACCTGGTCTGAACCCTCCCATTGTGCTGATATGCTTTTCAGGCAAAGGACGGATATTGTCGACAAGATTGAGATAAGTCTTCCAGGGCTGACTGTATGTTCCGGGATTGGCATCATTGCCATTCAGTTTTGAGATATAAAAACACCGTCCTTCTCCGGTGGCTTCACAGACCGGCATGGCAGGTTCCGCAGGCCGTGCAGGCGGACTTGGAGGATTTAGGGACGGATTTGCTGAGGTAAGCTGCTGAATATAGTTTTTCCAACTGTCGCCGCTTCTGTTTTTCCAATGCTCCGATGCAGTCAGAAACCAGTTATCCAGCTTGGCATTGGGATTGTTTGCAAACAGTTCCACCGCAGGATTGTCTGAAACAGCAGGCGTGATGTCAAAACAGTTTCCTGCAAAAGACACAACCGGGTACAAGAACATGAAAACAAAACAAACCACTGATGACACTTTAAAAAAACGTTTCATTCTGCATCTCCTTTTGATTAATTGTCATTTTGCCGTCAGTTTTACCGTCAGGCATGTTATACAATATTCATACAAAAAAGAAAACTGTGAACTGTTCACAGTCTTTTTCATTACTCATTCTGTTCGCAGGTCAGGTGAAGCAGCAAATCCTGTTCACACGGTATGTAAAAAATGTGATACAGCAGTATGTACTCTGATGTTAATACGGCATGTTTTCAAAAGTGTCTGAAGATTATCCTCAGCCTCATCTTTGCTGATCAGTCCAGCTTTGTATGCGCTTCCAATCTGTCCTGCAATACCTGAAATTTTTATCCCGGCTTTGAGGGCAATACTTCTTCCCATTGTTTCTTCAATCAGAAGTTCAAGTCCGGATTCGGAAGCCAGAGAAATCGCTTCGATTTCACCTTCATCCAGATTCTGAATACCTTCAATGCAGACAATTTCACCAACCGGTCTGATTTCGATTAAGTCCCTGATTTTATAATGCTGAAGATAAGATTCAAAGTTTTCATACCACTCTGAAATTTCCTCTGCAACTTTGTGAGGAATCAGAATTTTGCGGTACAGTTTCCGTATAAATCCATAACCGTCTCTCAGTTTTTCAAGAGAGATAAGAGGGCCGGTGTTGCTTACCACTGTCTTTTGCATGCTGCCATCTCAATCTCTGCATCTGCTGCGGTTCCTCCGATCATGGACAATCCGAATTTCGGAATGATCTCTTCCTGAAATTCCCTCCGTGTTCTGCCTATCATGGTCCGTGCCTGTTTTTCAGACAATATGCCGTTATAATACAAAATGGAGGCCATTGCCTCCCTGACATAATCCTGTTCGATGGATAAAGGCAGATCAATGGAGACACATGTCGCAGATTTCTTTTTTATGGCTGCTGTCATGGCAACTCCCTGTCTGTAAGTTTCAGCATTTCCCAGGCTTCCTCTTTTGTCAATTTACCGATAAGAGAATCCGGAGACTTTTTTTCAGGCCGTGAGCAGAGAATCATCCATGCGGTTTCATTCTGTTTCAGTCCATTAAATGCGGAAAGCGGTCTGAAAACATTGGTTCTTTCCATGCTTATCCGTCTGACATGATGAACAGCCTCATCAAAAGATTTATACTTTAAATATTTGGAAAAATCCTTCATATCCATTGATTCGCACTCCTTTCTTTTCATACAGCCGCTGGAAAGTTGTATTATCCCATCAGTAATACTCTTTTGTTTCATACAGGTTCCCATAAGCCGCTATTCCTGCTTAGTCCTCATCGAGCCGGAACAGTTTGCGGGTAATATCCAGATATGCGGCTTTGTCTGCATAACATCCTTTGTTTTTTAAAAAAATCGTTGGATCATGCAGAACTTTGTTGATCATCGCGTTCATCATGCGGCGGACGGCCTGCTCCTCTTCCTCAGACAGATGAGGGAGGGAATGGGTCATGGTTTTTTTCATTTCTGCTTCGGCAATGCCCCAGAGTTTTTTCCGCAGTCCCACAATGGTGGGAACCACATCCAGTCCCTCATACCATTCCCGGAAACGAATTACAGCTTCATCAATAATCCGTTCCGCGCGCATGGCTTCCCGGTTCCGGTCTTCGATGTTTTCCTCAATCACGCCCTGCAAATCATCAATATCATACACATAAGTATTGGAAAGCCGGTTGATTTCCGGATCAATATCTCTGGGAACAGCAATGTCAATAAAAAACAGGGGACGGTTTTTCCGGGGACGCAGGGATTTTTTCACCTGATCCCGCGTGAGAATGAAACCGGGTGAACCTGTTGAACTGATGATAATATCCACTTCTGTCAGCGCGTCCGGAATTTCCTCAAAACGGATGGCCTTTCCCCGGAACTGCCCCGCGAGTTCCACGCCCCGTTCAAAGGTGCGGTTTGCCACAAAAATATCCCCGACCCGGTGCCGGATCAGATGCTCCACCGCGAGTTCCGCCATTTCCCCCGCGCCGATGAGCAGGACTTTTTTCTCCTCCAAAGTTCCGAAAATCTTGCGTCCCAGTTCAATGGCAGCATAACTGATGGAAACAGCATGATCGCCAATACCGGTTTCGGTGCGAACACGTTTGGCAACAAAAAAGGTTTTGTGCAGCAGCCGGTTAAGAATTACACCCGATGTTTTTTTCTGTGTGGCAGTGCGGTAGGCTTCCTTGATCTGTCCCAGAATCTGGGGTTCTCCCACAACCATAGAGTCAAGACTTGCCGCGACCCGGAAGATATGGCGCACGGCCTCATCTCCGGTATGAATATACAGGGCTTTTTCAAAATCGGAAATTTGCAGATTTTTGCTGCGGGAAATATACGTTTTCGCGGCTGTCACCGCTTTTTCCGTATCAGGCGCGGCCATGATGATTTCCACCCGGTTGCAGGTGGACAGCAGCACCACTTCGGAAATCGCGGGATCATTCTGAAAATTCAGCAGAGCCGCATCTGCGGCATCTGCGGAAAAACCGATACATTCCCGCAGTTCCACATCCGCTGTTTTGTGATTGAGACCCAGCACAATGATTTCCTGGCGCATCAGTCCGCAGTCCGGCAGAAAGCGGCTGTGACTGAGCTGATACTGTTTTGTTTTTTCTGCCATCTGCTGCATTGTTACAGCATTCCTGTCTTCTGTATTTTCATAAAAATCTTCCAGCGTGTCCGCGCAGACTGCCTGACTTACCATTTTGTAAATTCTCCGTGATGCCCTTTCAGCAGAAAGTTGACTCCGATAAATGTAAACACAAGAACAGCAAAACCGATAATGGACATGATCGCGGATTTGCGTCCGCGCCAGCCCACTGTGAGACGTTCATGCAGCAGCACGGCATAAAACACCCACAGAATGCCCGACCACACTTCTTTGGGATCCCAGCTCCAGAATTTTCCCCATATCAATTTTGCATACACAAATCCGCTGATCAGCCCCAAAGTCACCATTGTGAAACCGGTAATAATACAGGCATAACCGGTGCTGTCAAGCATTTCCAAAGATGGGAGCCGGGAGTAAAAAAAGCCGCGTTTTTTGCTTTTAATTGCATGTTCCTGCACAAGGTAAAGAATCCCCGCGCCGCAGGCCAGAGCAAAGGACGCATAACTGATCAGAATGGCCGTGACATGCAGAATGGCCCAGAAGCTTTTGAAAGTATTGTTTATATGTTCCGGTTCCACAGGCAGCCGGGAGGAAAGAATCATCAGAAACACAGCCAGCGGAGCCGCGTATATGCCCATGATTCTGAGCCGGAACTGGTGCTGAAAAAAAAGAAAAAAACCGCTTACAGCCCATGCGGACAGGGAAAGTATCTGATGCAGGTTGTGTATGGGAAACAAGCCGGATCGCACCGTTGCCCAGCCTATGAGTGCAGTATGACATAAAAAACCAACTCCCATCAGGCAATATCCGGCTTTGTGAAACCAGTCTTTTTGCAGAAAAAGATAGGCAAAATATCCCACTGTACTCAGCAGATACAGAAAAAGTATGCCGATAATCAGAAAATCCATTATATCAAAATCCTCAAAAATAAAGTAGAACAAGCTTCCAGTTTGTTCATGATTGGCGTCACAGGCTGAAAACTTGTGCCACTTTTTGGTAGTGGGTCTGCACATACTGACAAAAAATTAACTATTTGATATTATTATATTTTAAAAAATATACTGATTTTTGTCTATACATAATAAATACAAATAGTTATACGATACATCCATGATACTGCTTATACTGATTATAAATAACATATTGATTTATATATTAAAAAAATCAGTATGAGCAGTCCCACTACCCACTTTTTATAAAAACTCAACGTCCTGACCGAAAACTTCAGTCAGAAGAGCCTGCACTCCCGCGCTGTCTTTTGCCTTTATCATTTTTATCAGTCCTTTGTCCAGAACAGATCTGAAAAGTTTGCGGTGGGCTTCGGGATTATGGCCTTTTTTCAGAAGATTTTCCCGGATGTATCCCATAATCCGCAGACATTCGGCATATTCCGGCCCAAAAATCTGCTCCAGTTCCCTGCGGATCATTCGGGAAAGAGCCGGGCTTTTGCCGGATGTGGAAATGCTGAGAATCAGATCGCCCTGATTCACCACAGCCGGAAGGGTGAAATGGCTGAGGTCAGGATTGTCCGCAATATTGCAAAGGATTCTCAGCTTTTCTGCGTCTTCCTGCACCTGACTGTTGACCTGTGCATTGTCTGTGGCTGCGAATACCAGAAATATGTTTTCATCCAGATCACTGCTTTGGTATCCCCGTTCTTTCAGGTTTATTTTGGAATTGCGGGACAGTTCTTTCAGTTCATCCGTGACTTCCGGGCTGATAACCGTGACATTTGCCCCGCAGCGCAACAGCATGTTCACCTTCCGGGTTGCGACTTCTCCGCCGCCCACGACCAGACAGACACGGTTTTTTATGTCAAGATTTATGGGATAATAGCGCATGATGATTATAAAATCTGAAAAATATTCTTTATAAATTACGATTTTTCTTTGTTCTGAAAAAAAATGTTTCCCACAGAGAGCACAGAGAAAATACACAGAGGACACAGAGAAAAAAACTCTGAGTCCTCTGTAAAACATCTGTGTTTTCCCACAGAGAACAAAAAACCTCTGTGTTCTCTGTGTCCTCTGTGGGAAACAATGAAGGATTACCCCTTTTTCTTCCGCAGCACCTGCTCTCTGATCCATGCAACCCAGGGTTCAAGTCCCTTTCCGGTTTTTGCTGACATTTCAAAGATCGGCATTCCCGGATGAACCTGAAGGATGTTGTTTACCGCCGCGTCCCGGTCATAGTCCAGATAGGGGAGAAGATCAATCTTGTTGAGGACTGCCGCATTGCACACCCGGAACATAAGCGGATATTTCAGAGGCTTATCCTCTCCTTCGGCCACACTGAGAACCACAGCGCGGGCATCCTCTCCAATATCAAACTCTGCCGGGCAGACCAGATTGCCCACATTTTCCACGATCAGCAGATCCGCTGCATCCAGATCAATGCCCTCAGCAGCCTTTTCAATGACATGAGCAGCCAAGTGGCAGTCTCCGCCGAATTCATCGGTATTGACCTGCACCACAGGCGCGCCGGTAACTGCCAGCCGGTCTGCATCATTGGATGTGCAGATGTCCCCAACAATCACGGCAGTACGGATTTCCGGCATGAGACGGCTTATGGTTTTGACCAGCACCGTAGTCTTGCCGGAACCCGGAGAACTCATGACGTTAAGGACAAAAACACCTTTTTCCGCAAACCGTCTCCGGTTTTCATCTGCCATTCTTTCGTTTACATCCAGAACCTTACGAACAACCTTGATTTCCATTTTCACCTTCCTGAAACTGATTTTTTCTGCTTTGTGCCTGTGTTTATAATACGGTGAATCCGGGATTCTGTGCAAGGATAAAATTTTTTTTGACAGAAATTTATACCAAATCACTTTCAAATTTCGGGGAATGCCTATTTTTTTATAACCGCGAAAAACACGGACAGCAAGAAAAAACAGCATTTGGCATGCTCATGTTTTGAAATCGAATTGGTATTATACCAATTCTCCATTGATTTTCTGAAAAAACCAAGATTGGGAATGAGAGGGATTGGACAGTCAGATGCTGTGACGTAAGGGTCGGGGGATTGATGTAATCATAAGATGAACCGCAAGCCCGGCAAGAGCCAGGAGAAGGAAAATCCAGGCCAGGGGAAGGGAATCACTGCGCAGCGATTCGGAATCATTCCAGTTTCCCCATTGTCCTGATACACACCCGGAAAGATCTGATTCTTCCGGTGAAAAAAAATTGACGGCAAACAGGCTTTCACTGTCTCCGGATTTAATCTTATAAATGCCCGGCTGATCAGCCTGTATATATGCTTTTCCGTCCGTGACCGGGACATCATGCTCTGTCAGATCAGGCAATATCATCCGCACCCTGGCAGATTTGTTTTCCGGAACAAAGAAAAGCGGTGTTCCTGCACGCACATTGCTTTCCCCCAGGCCCGGAAGTTCAGAAATCCGCCAGTGAATCAGATTCCAGATCAGTCCCGGCCATGCAGGGGTGATGGGCAGAGTGGATTGGTTTCCGTCCATGCGCAGGCGTATTTCATGTATGCCCGAAGGTTTGCGGAGATCTGACAGAACAGGAATATCTCCGATGGATATTACCGGAACTCCCGGCAGTTCCGCTTTTCTGCCGCTGGCCCATATGATTCCTTCCAGACTGATTCCTTTCATCAGGGGATGGGAATTATCAGACACAAACGGCCCGCTGTAAGGCAGAGCCTCTTTTTCCGAAATCATCTGCACCGTCCAGGTTCTGCCATTGGTCTCACCTGTTTCTCTGCTGTCTGTAAAAATAATGTCCGGGATCGCGGGTGTATTTGCAAAAGCAAGCCCTGAAGCCTGAACCGCTCTTTTTACCAGTGCATGAAGTCCGGGATTCACAATACGCACATCAACTCCGGCTTTTTTCACCGGACGCGGGAAAAGAATAATCCGGCTGTCTTCGGCCAGGGCATCATCAGGGAGCTGAAAAATAAGGGGTTTGTCCGCATTTTCCGGAGATTCAAATATCATGCGTTTCCTGCCGCGGGCTTCCATCCGCACTTGCTGATCCTTTCCGTCAATTTTCAGCAATTGTTCCATTGGCTGATCGGAAAAATTGCCTGTTTCCAGCAGAATCCGGTCTTTGTCACCGGCAGACGAACGCACACCGCTGACAAATCCGGCATTGGAAAACGGCATTCCCGCGGCCTTCCATACGATACGGGAATCCAAATTTCCTGAAGGCCCATGATCGGAAATCACCAGGATCAGTCCGTCTTCCCCGCTGATTTCCCCTGCTGCTCCCAATGCGGCATCCATCCGGGCAGCAGGTGAATAACATTTCCATTTTTCTTGTATTTCCGATATTCCCGAAACTCCGGACAGTATTTTCGGCTCTGTTCCTGCCAGAATAAAACGCACAGGACGGAAGGGGCGGGAACGGAGGCTCTTTTCCATCTGTTTTATCCCTTTTTCCCGAAAGGATTCCTGACCGTCTGATGCGCGCATAGATACGGAATCATCCAGCACAACCGTCAGAGGCCGGAAACGGTCAGAGGAAAGAATTGCAGGCCCTGCCGCGGCTGATACAAACAGCAGGATGATAAGCAGTTCCAGAAAAAAGAGGAATTGGGTCATGAGACGGTTAAGTCGCAGACCGCTCTGCGTAAGCGGACGCAGATGTTCCCACAGCATAAGGCTGGAGACAGTATAAAATCTCTGCCTTCTGTTAAGCAGCCAGATTGCTGCAAGAATGGGAACAGCGATAAGACCCCACAGGGCATATGTCCACAGAAATGAAAACATTCAGGCTTTTCTCTTACACTGCCTTATCATCCGGAATTTTTATTCCCTTCTCCTTCATCAGGGTCCGCAGATTCCGGAGTTCATCTTCTGCCTGCACTTTCTCCTTCTGTGCCTGCACTTTCTCTTTCTGTGCCTGCACTTTCTCCTTCTGTGCCTGCATTTTATCCTTCTGCGCCTGTTTTTTCTCCTTCTGCGCCTGTTTTTTTGACTGTTCGGCCTGAATTCTCTTTCTTTCAGCCTGTTCCGCTTTTTTTCTGATATCCTCCATCTCATGGAGCCATGTGTTGTGTGTCAGCATGGCATCCAGACGGCTCTGGTAGAAAAGATAATCCTCCTGACTTTCCGAAAAACGCCTCAAAACTTTCATAATCTGCCTCATTTCATCTGTGTCCAGAATTTTTGGCGGACTGTCCGGATCAATGTTTTCCCCCTCTTTGAACAGACACATCCACCTGTCCTTTTCGCTGAGCACTCTTTTTTTCTGTTCCCATTTTGGCAGTTGAAGCACATGGATTTGCAGATGATCCGTCAGCACAGTCCTGTGTTCAATGTCACAGACCCCAAAGGACAGATGGCTTGCCGACTTTTCCGGAAACAGATTGCCGTTCAGTATCCATATGGAAATTACCGGGGCAAGTTTTCCATAGCCATCCCCTTCCTGTATCTGTGAATGGTAAATGCTGCTCCAGGTGAACAGCATTCTGGGGCTGAGAGCGGCATGAACCTCCAACTGTATCTCAATCTGGTAGCGGCTGCCATTTTCATCAGCGGCTTTCACATCCACCACCGTCTGTTTGGCCCCGATGAACTCCTTTTCATTGTAGGGATTGAGTATGCGCGCCTCCCTTATGAGCTTTCCCGGTTCGGGTTCCAGCACCGCATTCAGAAAATGGATCAGCAGGTTTCTGTTTTCCTCTTTGCCCAGAATGCTTTTGAAAACACAGTCAACCTTAGGATCTATGCGGTGTTTGATTTCAGAAGCTTCTTCTTTAATTATTTTCATATATTACATCCTGAAACATGGAAAGGCAAGCACAAAAAATCTTACTGATAATCAATAATCTGTATCTGATGAGAAAAATTTCAGTATCCTGATTTGGCTCCGCTGATTTTCATCAGTGCCAGAAAATCCGTGAAATGTTTTGTGCGAAGCACCCGTTCCGTCATATCCGGATTGCGGAATATCCGTGCGATTTCGGATGTGATGACAATCTGTGATTCCGGATCGCTGACAGGTATAAGAATAAGGAAAATGATATTCGCGGGTTTGCCGTCAGGCGCGTCAAAGTCAATTCCTGTATCAGAAATACCTACAGAAACAACAGGTTCCCGCAGTCCCTCAATGCGCGCGTGGGGGAGAGCTATTCCATTGCCAATGCCTGTACTGAGCGCATCCTCTCTTTCCCATACGGATTTTTCAATGCACAGATTGCCCATTCCCAGAGTTTCGCATGTTTTTGCGGTCATTTCCCCAATAACATCCCGGCGGGACAGGGCTGTGAGTTCCCGCAGGAACAGTTTTGAAGACAGGACATCCGGAAGATGGATTTTTTTGCTGCTTCGTAAGATAAGCCGCATTGCAGGGCCGCTTATCATGGATGTGGCCATAGCCATAATAACCAGAGCCACAAAAAGCCGGGGACGGATGATACCTGCTTCCAGTGCCAGCAGTCCCACAATGATTCCCATAGCGCCGACAGAAACCATTGCAAAACCGACAGACCAGGATTCACGGGCTGACATTCCGCCCCAGCGTGCTCCCAGAATACCGCCTGCAAGTTTGCAGATACATACAGTTACCAGCACTGTCAGCACCAGAGCAGGGTCAAAATGGGTCAGAAAATTGATCCTGAGTCCGATGCCCGCGAAGAATACAGGAGCGAAAATGAATGACACAAACTGTTCAATGATAACCCGTGTCCGCTCACGCAGATGCGAAGAATCCCCGACAGCCACTCCCACCAGAAAAGAGCCGAAGATGGCATGAATTCCAATCCATTCGGTAAATGCTGCTCCGAACAGGGCAAGAATGAGCGCAAAGCTCAGTTCTCCCGCAGGCCACCGGGTGTATGCCTGCACAAAAGGAAGGGCTTTGTGAATCATCTGACGTCCGACTGTAAGTATTATAACTGCAAAAGCCAGTGTCAGAGCAATCGTCAGCATGATAGGATGACCGCTTCCGGATGTTCCATCCATAAGACTCAGAATCACAGCAAATATGATCCAGCCGACAATATCATTGAAGATGGCCGCGCTGATCACCACCATACCCAAATCACTGCGGTACAGATCCATATCCATAAGGGTTTTGGCAATTATGGGCAGAGCGGAAATGGACATGGCGATTGCCAGAAACAGTGAAAATATAAGAGGATCCGCATCCGGCTGCCGCCCCAGAAGCTGCGGAAACAGCCATGCGCCTGCAAGTCCGAAAAAAAAGGGAATGACAATGCTGGATATGCCGACTTTCAGGCCGACCCTGCCCTGCTTCCATATGGTGGACAAATCCACCTCTATTCCCGCAACCATCAGAAACAGCACAATTGCCAAAGTGGATATGGTATTCAGGGCAATCGCATTGGGGCCATGCGCCGGAAACAGGAACGCACTGAATTCAGGGGCAATCGTCCCCAGAACCGTTGGCCCCAGCAGAACACCCGCGAGCAGTTCCCCCAGCACAGAAGGCTGGCGCATCCGCTGGGCCAGTTCCCCAAGCACACGGGCCAGACCGAGCAGAATTCCCAGGGAGAGAAACATTACAGTGATATTATGTGTTGTCAGACTTTCCATTGTGTAATAATGCCTTGCGTATTTATTCTGTTTTGCTGTCTGATTTGTTCAGCTTTCTGTGTTAAATTTTTAAAATCTTAATTTAACAAAATAATAATTTAAAAACAAGATGTTTTTGCAGAAACATCTTTATTCCGGAGCGAAGCGAAAATATTTTTAACCCTTTCCCTGAATACCGCCCATTTCCGATCCCCGGCTTTGTAAAAATAGTGTAAATCCTCTCATTTGTCTTGTGTTTTTATTCTCTCCGTTGAATATTCCATCAATAAGCGGGAAGTCATTCTTTGTTCCTGCGGGAAAATCCGCACCGCTTTTTTTTCAGTTTAACGCATTTTAAAACATCAATTTTCAGACTCACGGAGATAATTATGGAAACAGCTCAGGCAAAACATCCTCTTGGAATCAAAGCAAAAATTCTGTTATCCAGTGTATTCGGCCCCTATGCGCAGGATGATGAATTCGGCAGCCGGAAAATCAACCCTATGGAACTTTACCAGAATCAGGTGACGCGGGCCCAGGGGCCTTTTTCCCTGCGGATGTTCCACCGCTCCTTTGGTCTGATGATGATACAGGCCAATATCAGTGCGCCCTGCACCCTGCTGGATTTTCCCAGCCTGGAACGTTTTACTGAAGAACTCCGGGAAAAAACCTATGACATTGTGGGCATCAGTTCCATTATCCCCAATGCGGACAAAGTGAAAAAAATGTGCGAACTGGTGCGTCAGTATCAGCCCAGAGCGTTTATTGTGGTGGGCGGGCATATCGCGAATCTGGCAGGACTGGAGGAGAGAATTGACGCTGATCATATTGTCAAAGGCGAAGGCATCCGCTGGTTCCGCTCTTTTCTGGGACAGGATGAGAATGCACCGATCCTTCATCCTGAAACCTCTTCTGCTTACGGCACGCGGATCATTGGACATTCGCTGGCGGAAAAACCCGGAGATACAGCAGCAATTCTGATTCCTTCGGTGGGATGTCCTATGGGATGCAATTTCTGCTCCACATCAGCGCTGTTTGGCGGCAAGGGCAAATTCATCAATTTTTATGAAACCGGGGATGAACTCTTTTCTGTTATGAGCCGTCTGGAAAAAAATCTGCATGTGCGATCTTTTTTCATCCTGGATGAAAACTTTCTTTACCACCGCAAACGTGCGCTGCGTCTGCTGGAACTGATAAAGGAAAAGGGCAAAAGCTGGGCTTTGTATGTGTTCAGTTCCGCTAAAGTTCTGAAATCCTATACAATGGAACAACTGGTGGATTTGGGGATTGCATGGGTATGGATGGGTGTGGAAGGACGGGAAAGCAAGTACAGCAAACTCTCCGGAGTGAATACGCTGGAACTGGTGAAGGAACTACAGGCCAGCGGCATACGGGTGCTGGGTTCATCCATTATCGGCATGGAAGAGCATACACCGGATAATATGGAAGAAGTCATTGATTATGCGGTCAGCCACAATTCAGTTTTCCACCAGTTCATGCTTTATACACCCAATCCGGGTACGCCCCTGTATGAACAGCATAAAAAAGACGGAACCCTTTACCCTGAATCGCAATTCCCCCTTGCGGATGCGCACGGTCAGTACCGTTTCAATTACCGTCACAGCCATATCCAAAACGGGCAGGAGGAAAAATTTCTTGCAGATGCGTTTGAGCGGGATTTTGCCGTCAACGGCCCCAGCCTTTTCCGCCTGATCCGGGTGCTGCTGACAGGATGGCAAAAATACAAAAATCATCCGGATTCACGCATCAGGGATCGTTTTGCATGGGAAGTGGAACCCTTGAAAACAGGTTATGCAGGCGCAGTATGGGCCATGGAAAAATGGTATTGGCGGGATCATCCCATGAGAGAAAAAATCCGCAGCCTGCGCAAAGACATTTACAAAGAATTCGGATGGAAAACCCGGTGCATCGCTCCTGTGTTCGGAACATACCTGCTCATTGCAATGAAAAGGGAAGCCCGGCGTCTGGAAAAGGGATGGACATATGAACCCCGGGTTTTTTATGAAAAAAATCCTGCGGCCCTTGCTTTGGAGGAAAAGGGGAAAAACACGGTTTTGGAAAGCGGAAAAATTTCTTACAGCGTAAAAACCGCAGATTCAGTATAATCTGACTTAAGGTGATTTCTGAAAATAAATATCCCGGTTCAGTTCACAGGCACAGGTCAAAAGCTGGAAGCTTTTGATACTTTTCCGGTATATTCT
>JBFXEJ010000009.1:0-99860 GCA_050180235.1 Desulfococcaceae bacterium | reverse complement strand
GGCATCTGACCTATCACGCGCACCGGAAAAATGATCTGTATCTGCCTGTTATGCAGAATCTGCCCGAAGATTTTGTTTTTACGGAATTTCAGAGCGTGTGGTCATACAAATCCTCCCCGCCCCATAAGAGAGACATTCAGGTTGACATTTTTGCACGCGCCAAAACAGGCGCGTATTCCCTTATCGGTGAGGTCAAGCACCGGGGAAGGAAAAAATTCTCACGGGATGAGGCTCTGATTTTCAAAGAAAAAGCTGCTGTTCTCATGGAACTTGAAAAAGTGGAAAAAGCGGTTCTCTGCATTTTTTCCGAATCCGGTTTCACAAAGGATGTTCTGAAGTATTTCCGGGAGCAGGGAATGGCCTGGACGCAGGGCAAAATCTGGATGGATGAGAGCATCTGAATTATGTTTGCCATACGATGGTCAAAAAAGGCGGTAAAACAGCTTCTCTGTTTTCCGCTGAAAGAGCGTGTCCGCATATCCGATGCAGTTGACGGTCTGGCCGCATGGCCTGAATGCCGCAATGTGAAAGCCCTGAAAGACAATTCTTTTATGTACCGTTTACGGGTGGGACGATACAGGATTCTCTTTGATGTGGAAACATCGATCAGGATTGTGTCTGTGCAGGAGGTGAAAAAAAGGGATGAAAGCACATATTAAACATCAGGTTATTGAAAAGGAAGGAATGCCGCTGTTTGTGGTGGTTCCGTATCAGGAATACCTTGAAAAATTCAGCTTTTCTGATGATAATCTCTATCTGCCCAATGAAGTGGTCAAAGCCCATGCCATTGACGGAAAACCTCTGATCCGGGCATGGAGGGAATATAAGGGAATCACCCAGTCGGAAATGGCAAAACGTATGGGAATTTCCCGATCCGCATATTCCCGGACAGAAAACTCTGCAAAACCGCAGGAACATGCCCTGAAAAAAGCGGCCCAGGCCCTGGGGATTGACTGGCAACTGCTTTGCCTGACTTCTGCGGATGAATCCGCAGCTTACTGAAAAACAAGGAGAAACCATGACAGAACTAAACCCTGAACGCATACGCAGTATCCGCAGTTTTCCCTCTTTGATGAAATTTCTGCGGGAAGAACTGGATTGGCGGCTGGACGCGGAGGATGTGGAAGATTTGACGTTTGAATATGAACCTGATGAACTGGGAATTGATCCCAAACTTGCGGTGAAAATAAAGGAAATCCGGCAACTGCGGCCTTTTGCAGAACATCAGCCCTGGGGCATTTTTTATCTCAGTTTTGAACCCAGACATCTGCCTGTCATGGTGCTGCGCCGGATATTGCAGGCTCTGGTCATCAAAAAACGCCAGACAGCCGCGCAACCGGATCTTGCCGCATGGCGTCTGCATGATCTGCTGTTTATTTCCTCTTACGGCGAACCGGAGCGCAGGGCAGTGACGTTTGCGCATTTTTGTGAGGAAACACAGGGGGATTTGCCCACTCTCAAAGTGATTGGATGGGATGCGCAGGACACGCTTCTGCATATGGATCGCTGCATTCAGGAAATTGGCAATCTCCGTTTTGATCCGGAACTTTCTCCGGAGCAGTGGAGGAAAAACTGGGCAGGCGCGTTCACATTGAAACACAGAGAAGTCATCCGCACTTCCAAAGCACTGGCTGCCAAACTCGCGGAACTGGCTCTGCGGATTCGGAAAAGTGTCAATGCCGTGCTTGCTGTGGAATCACAGGACGGGCCAATGAAAAAGCTGTTCCGGGCCTGTTTTGACACCCTGATTCATGATTTGGATGAAGACCGTTTTGCAGATATGTTTGCCCAGACCATTGCCTATGGCCTGTTTTCCGCGCGCTGCTCCCGCAAATCCGGCGCGCTGATTGCGGAAAATCTCAAAGATATGATTCCGGAAACCAATCTGTTTCTGCGGGAACTGCTTTCCACGTTTTTCTTTATCGGCGGACGGAAAGGGAAGATTGATTTTGATGAACTGGGAATCAATGATGTGGTGGAAATGCTGCGGGATACAGATATGGATGCGGTTCTGCGGGATTTTGGGGATAAAAATCCGTCCGAAGATCCGGTGATTCATTTTTATGAGGATTTTTTAAAGCAGTATGATGCTCATCAGAAAGTGAAACGGGGCGCGTTTTACACGCCCCGTCCGGTGGTGTCGTTTATTGTGCGGTCTGTGCATGAAATTCTGAAAAAAGATTTTGCTTTGGCAGACGGGCTGGCCGATACCGCAAGCTGGGGAGAAGTGGCAGCGCGGGACAAAAATATAAAAATTCCCGAAGGCATTGCAGCAGATCTGCCTTTTGTGCAGATTCTTGATCCCGCAACCGGAACCGGCACTTTTTTGGTGGAAGTAATTGATCTGATATATAAAACCATGCGGGAAAAATGGGAATGGGAAGGAAGAAAACCCGCAGAAATCCGCAGTCTGTGGAATGAATATGTGCCAAAACATCTTTTGCCCCGCATGTACGGTTTTGAACTGATGATGGCTCCATATTCCATTGCACATATGAAAATTGCCCTGAAACTGCTGGAAACCGGGTATCTGTTTGATACGAATGAAGTGATTCGCATTTATCTGACCAACAGCCTTGAACCTGCAAAAGACAATCTACCGGATTACTTGGAAAGTTTCTCGCCCGCGCTTGCGCATGAGGCAAAGGCTGCCAATCATGTGAAGAAAAATGTGGCTGTGACAGTGGTGGTGGGGAATCCGCCGTATTCTGTAAGCAGCATCAATAAAAGCCTGTGGATAGAAAAACTTACGGCTGATTACAAAAAGGATTTGAACGAAAGAAACATACAGCCGCTCTCTGATGATTATATCAAGTTTATCCGTTTTGGACAGCATTTGATTGATAATACAGGAGAAGGCATTTTGGCCTATATTTCCAACAACAGCTTTATTGACGGAATTATTCACCGCCAAATGCGGAAACATTTGATTGAAAATTTTGATAAAATTTATATTTCAGACCTGCATGGCAATTCCAAAAAGAAAGAAGTTGCACCGGATGGCAGCAAAGATGAAAATGTTTTTGATATTATGCAGGGTGTAAGCATTAACATCTTTATCAAAACAGCAAAGAAATATGAATCATATGGAATTTTTTATTTAGATTTGTGGGGTAAAAGAGAATTTAAATATAAAACTTTAAATGAAAATTCATTTAAAAATATAGAGTGGAATAAATTGGAAGTGAAAGAACCCAATTATTTTTTAGTAAAAAAATATTTTGAAGATGAAAATATTTATTCCAAAGGTTTTAAAATAGATATATTTTTTTGTATTGGTTCTGCTGGGATAAAAACCCATAGAGATGAATTTGTGATAGATTTTGATAAATTTGAATTATCAAACAGAATAATATATTTTTTTGATTCAAAAATAAGTGATGATGAAATAAAGAAGAGCTTAAAGCTGAAGGACAACCGGGATTGGCAACTTTCAGAGGCGCGATTAAAATCTTCATTCAAAGATGACAGAATACAAATTATTCAATATAGACCTTTTGATTACAGGATGATATATTATGATGGTTGTATAGTAGATTTTCCAAAAGAAAATGTTATGAAACACATTATTAAAAAAAATATTGCTATAATGACTTGCAGACAGCAATCTTCATTTGACTTTCAACATGTATTAATTTCAAAGTTTTTAGTTGATATGTGTTCAGTTTCATCACAAACAAAAGAAACTGCGTATGCTTTCCCTCTTTATCTCTACCCTGAAACCACAGATAAAATAAGCATAAAGCAACGCACCAAGCGAGAGCCGAATTTGAAAATGGAAATCGTTGCCCAGATTGCCAAACGCATTGATCTGACATTCACTCCGGAAAAAGAACCCTTCGGCTCCGCTCAGGGTGAGAGTGGCACATTTGCCCCCATTGACATTCTGGATTATATTTATGCTGTGCTGCATTCCCCCGCATACCGGGAAAAATACAAAGAATTCCTGAAAATTGACTTCCCCCGCGTGCCATATCCAAAAAATGCGGAAATCTTTTGGCAACTGGTTCATTTTGGCACAGAATTAAGGCTTTTTCATCTGCTGGAACATCCCAAAACTGCGGACTTTATCACTGCATTCCCCAAAAACGGAAGCAGTGAAGTTGAAAAAATCCGTTATGATTCCGGCAAAGTGTGGATTAACAAAAACCAGTATTTTGAAAATGTTCCGCAAATCGCATGGGAATTTTACATCGGCGGTTATCAGCCCGCACAGAAATGGCTCAAAGACCGCAAAGGCCGAACCCTGACGCCTGAAGACATTGCACATTATCACAAAATCATCGTGGCCCTGAACCAAACCCATCGCATCATGCAGGAAATTGATGAAACAATTGAAACACATGGCGGATTGTAATGCTCTCGTTCCCACGCTCTGCGTGGGAATGCCGCCGGGACGCTCCCGTGTCCTGTTATGACGCAGAGCGTCAGGACTGTGTTCCCACGCAGAGCGTGGGAACAAGAGAAGAGAAAAGGAGAAGAAAATATGACAGTGGATATACTGCCTGACCCTGACGGTTTTATTATCAGGGTTCTCAAACAGGCCATTGACAGGGAAAAACAGAATCAGAAAATCCGTTCCATCCGTGGAAAATATAAAAATCTCCCAACCGGAAGTGAGGAATTTTCAAAACGCAAACAGAAGTAAAATCTGCCACGAATGACACGAATCTGCACGAATTGCACAAACCTTAATTCGTGTAATTTGTGCAATTCGTGGCTGTAACATTAACTCTTCTGAATAGCAAAGGAGATTGCTATGCCCGGCATATTGTCAAATCCTGAATACAGACAATGGGTTATTGACTTGAAAACCCGTATCCGCAGCAGTCAGATCAAAGCTGCCCTTTCGGTAAACAGCGAACTGATTTCGCTTTATTGGGATTTGGGGCAGATGATTGTCCAAAGACAGGAACAGAGCAGATGGGGAAGCAAACTCATTGAGCAGTTGGCAAAAGATTTGAAATCCGAATTTCCGGATATGAGCGGTTTTTCAAGATATAATCTGTATCATATGAGACAGTTCTATTTGTTTTACACCAAAACGGAATTTGTAGAACAGGCTGTTCCACAAAATGAAAAAGATTTTATACATCAGCTTGGCGGAAAAATTCCCTGGGGACATCATGTTCTGATTTTAAAGAAAACAAAAGACCCGCAGGAAGCCCTCTTTTACATCCGTGAAACCATAGCAAACAACTGGAGCCGCAACATTCTGGGTATACAGATGGAATCCGGACTGTACCGCAGGCAGGGAAAAGCGGTTTCAAATTTTTCCCTCACGCTTCCCAAACCCCAGTCTGATCTGGCAGTGCAAACCCTGAAAGACCCCTATATTTTTGATTTTCTCACACTGGAAAAAAATGTGCAGGAACTGGAATTTGAAAGACAGCTTGTGAGCAGTATCACGCAGTTTCTGCTGGAACCTGGCAAAGGATTTGCTTACATGGGCAGGCAGTATCCTCTGCAAATCGGGACCAAGGAAAGCTTTCTGGATCTGCTTTTTTACCATGTCAAACTTCGCTGCTATGTGGTAATAGAACTGAAAATGGGCGAATTTGAACCGGAATACATCGGAAAACTGAATTATTATCTCTCAGCAGTTGATGACATGCTGAAATCAGAACATGACATGCCCACCATCGGCATACTGCTGTGCAGAAGCAAAGACAGGCTGAATGTGGAATATGCACTTCGCAATATCAACTCACCCATCGGTATCAGTGAGTTCCGCTTCAATGAACTTCCTGCCGACATTCAGCGTCAGATGCCCACAGTGGAGGAACTGGAAAACGAACTGATGAAAATGGAAGGTTTTCATCCTGAAAAATAAGGAACAGCATGAAAAAATATTTCAATATAGCCGGCCCCTGTGTGCCGGGTGAGCATTACATGATTCCATCAGCACAGCGGTGCAAAGGGCTTATGGAACTCATTGATCAGAAACAGTATTTTGTCATCCATGCAGCGCGCCAGACCGGCAAGACCACGCTGCTGAAGGAATTTGCGCATCAGATAAACAGTGACGGCAGATATTATGCTGTTTACTGCTCACTGGAGTCTGTTCAGGGGATTATTGAACCGGAAAAGGGGATTCCGGCAATCATTTATTCCATTCGGAAAGCAGTGGAATATCACAGGCATATTTCAGCAAAGCATTTTGCTGTAGAGCAGAATATGAATGAATTCAATGTTGTATTGGGAACCGGTCTTACCGAATTCTGCACAAAACTGGATAAACCGCTTGTGATTTTCTTTGACGAGGCTGACTGCCTGTCAAACGGAACCCTGATTTCCTTTCTCCGTCAGCTTCGGGATGGGTATATCAACCGTGACATGATTCCCTTTGTGCATTCTGTGGGCCTGATCGGAATGCGGAACATACGGGATTACAAAGGGAAAATCCGGGAAGAAAGGGAAACACTGGGCAGTGCAAGTCCCTTCAACATTGTCACCGAAACCCTGACACTGAAAAATTTTACCAAAGAGGAAATTGAAGAACTTTACAGTCAGCACGCACAGGACACGGGACAGATTTTTCCTCCGGATATTGTTGATCTGATATATCATTATACACAGGGACAGCCCTGGCTGGTCAATGCGGTGGCAAGGGAAATTGTTGTAAAAATTCTGGAATCGGATTACACAAAAAAAATATGCCCGGAACATGTTGAAAAGGCCGTTGAAACCATCATTCACCGCCGGGACACGCACATTGACAGTCTGCTGGAGAGACTGAAAGAGGAAAGGGTGCGGAGAATCGTGGAACCCGTGATTGTGGGTGAGGAAAAAGGATTTGATTTCACAGATAATGATTATCAGTATGTTCTGGATCTGGGACTGCTGAAAAACGAAAAAGGGGTTCTGAAGCCTTCCAATCCGGTTTATGCTGATGTGATTGTCCGCAAACTCAGTTCACAGCCCCAGATGACAATGGATTCAGCAGATTTTCCGCCCCATGCCCCGGCCTATCTGACAGGCGGAAAACTGGACATGAAAAAACTTCTCACGGATTTTCAGCAGTTCTGGCGGGAGAATTCCGCAATATGGGAGGAGCGGTTTCAGTACAGAGAGGCAGCCCCCCATCTGATTCTCATGGCCTTTCTGCAGAGGGTGATCAACTCCGGAGGCAGGATTGACCGGGAAATGGCTACCGGAAGAGGGCGGATTGATCTCTGTCTTAATTATGAAAACCGGAGGTATCCTGTGGAGATCAAAATCCGGAGGGATGCAAAGACTCTGGAGCAGGGCAGAAAGCAGATTGCTGAATACATGGACACCCTGGGATGTGACGAGGGATGGCTGGTCATTTTTGACCGGAGGAAGAAAATTTCATGGAAAAACAGACTCTTCTGGAAAACCGGGAAATCGGAAAACTGCATCATCCATGCAGCCGGGTGCTAGTGCTTTTTCAGGTTTAATTTTATGATCTGAAGTGTACAAAAAAACCGGATTTTTTGGAAAAATCCGGTTTTTGCAGCTTACAGAGCCGTTTGGATTTTCTGACAGCCATTTCTGCTCTTTGTATCAGTCCCTTTCAGCATACAGCAGAAAAAATTTTGTAATACCAATTCTCCATTGATTTTATACAATGCGGAATGCAATCCGGAGGAGTGCAAAAATTAAGCGGAGCGGTTTTTTGCACACGCTCAACGGTGAAAAAAACTTAAAATCAATGGCGATTTGGTATAAGAGATCAGCAATGTCAGACAAATCAGCATGTAATGATTTTATTGTTCTCATCTGAAATCAAAAGGAACTCACCATGTCCAAAAAACTCCCTGTAATTATAGATAATAACAGCGGCAGCACCCTTTTCAGCGCGTATGAGAAACTCTTTCCTTCTCTTGATTCCATCTCTTTTGCTACCGGTATGTTTGAAATCGGAGCCTTTCTGATGCTGGAAGGATTGTGGCAGCAGATAAAACAGATACGCATTCTCATGGGAGATGAAACCACCCGGCGCACCCGGCAGGAAATTGTCCGTGCCATTGCGCAGATCTCGGATCAGAGCATTGAAAATGAAAAAATCCGGGATGATGCGCTTACGGGACTCGCGGCTGTGCGTCAGGCAATTATGAACAGACAAATCCGGCTGCGGATTTACAGCAAATCCCGGTTCCATGCCAAAGCCTGCCTTATGGAAGCCAAAGCTGAAAGCCCGGTGGATTTTGCCATTGCAGGCAGTTCCAATTTCACCCGTCCCGGTCTTACGGAAAATCTGGAACTCAATCTTTTCACAACAGATCAGGTGCATATTGATGCACTTCGCAACTGGTATGATGCCTTATGGAAAGAAAGTGAGGATGTTTCTGCGGAACTGCTCAAAGCCATTGAACCCCATCTGAAGGAATATGAACCCTTTACCGTGTATGCCAAAGCCCTGTCCGCGTATTTTGAAGGCCGGGAAAAAACACAGGATGACTGGGAACGCAATGAATCTGTCATCTATCCGCTGCTGTCACAGTATCAGAAAGACGGGTATCATCAGGCATTGCAGATTGCGGAAAAATGCAATGGCGCACTGATATGCGATGGCGTGGGACTGGGCAAAACCTTTATCGGACTGATGCTGCTGGAGCGGTGCCTGCATGAAGACAAACGGGTGCTGCTGACTGTTCCCAAATCTGCGGAAGAAAGCGTGTGGCGGACAAACATAGACCGGTATCTGGAATCCCGCTATTCTGTGGAAATTGAAAGTAATCAGTTGAGAATAGAAAGACATACAAGTTTCAGCAGGGAAGGACTGATCAGTGAGAAATGGCTCAACTCCTACCGCACCCGGACGGATGTGATTATCATTGATGAGGCCCATCATTTCCGCAATCCCAATTCCCGGCGGGGAAAAATGCTGATGGACATTGCTTTGGGCAAAAAAATCTATATGCTTACAGCCACGCCCATCAACAATTCTCTGGATGATCTGTATCATCTGCTCAATTATTTTGCCCAGAATCAGCCGGATCATTTTGCAGGCATCCGCATCCGCAATCTGCGCAAACATTTTCTGGATGCGGAAAAACGCATGGAAAAGAACCATCCGGACAGAGATATTTCAGACGCGGCAGAAGATGAGGATTTTCTTCGCACTGATGATCTGCTCCGTCATGTGATGATCCAGCGCAGCCGGAAATATGTAAAACAGTCCGAGTCCATCAACTCCCCGGATTCGCCCATGTTTCCCCAGCGTCAGAAGCCCGGTGTCATCAGTTATTCCCTGAAAGAGGTTTATGCCAGTCTTTACGGGGAAATCCGGGAGGCATTTGACCGCCATAATCCCTTTCTTTCTTTGGCAATTTACAATACCTCTCTGTATCACAATGATCCGGATCAGCGCACTGCGGGTTATCAGAAACTGCTGGTGGGACTGATTCGCACCCTTCTGCTCAAACGGCTGGAAAGTTCTTTCAAGGCATTTGAGGCCAGCATTGAAAATCTGCTGTCCAAGATGGCGGATTTTCTGAAATATTATTCCCCGGAACGCTTTGAAAACTGGGAAAGCAGCAATCGCGAATGGTGGAAACTGGTGCAGGATCATATTCTGGAACGTCTTGAAAAAGAGGAAAGCGGAACAGAAAACGAGGAAGAGGATGATCTGCCTGATTTTGCAGAAAATTTTGATATAAAACAGCATGATGGGGATCGATTGCTCAATGATGTTCTTCAAGACATGAATCGGCTTACCGTGTTTCTCAACAAGATTTTCCAGCGTTTTTATGTCAAAGATCAGGAAGGCAAAACCGAGGATCCGCAGAAAGATGACAAACTGCTGAAACTCATACAGGAACTTACGCGCAATCCTCTGATCAAAGGCCAGAAGGTTCTGATTTTCACTGAATTCAGGGAAACTGCGCGCTATCTGTCACGGCAGTTGAAATCCGCAGGTCTTGAAAATGTGGAACAGGTGGACAGCGGCAGAAATGTGAAAAACCGGGAAATGATTATCCGGCGTTTTTCCCCGTATTACAACTGCATGGACAATTCTGATCAACTTTCCCAATGCCTGAAACAGCCCGTTGACATTCTCATTTCCACTGATGTTCTTTCTGAAGGACTGAACCTGCAGGACGCGTGTCTGCTGATCAATTATGATCTGCACTGGAATCCGGTGCGCCTGATGCAGCGTGTGGGACGTGTGGATCGGCGTCTGAATCCGGAAATTGAAAAACAGATAAACCGTCCCGCGTTTTTGCGGGAAAAGGTGTTTTTCTGGAATTTTCTGCCTCCTGATGAACTGGAAGATCTGCTGCACCTGAAACAGCGGCTGGACGGAAAAATTTTGCGCATCAACAAAACCCTGGGCATTGAAGGCGCTCTGCTCACGCCTGAGGATTCGGAAATGTCCATGAAACTGTTCAATGAACGCTATGAGAAAAAAGAATCTGCGGAAGAACTTATGCGTCTGGAAAAAGACCGGCTTGCCGCAGATATGCCTCAGCTTTGGGATTCTCTGTCCGGACTTCCCAAACGGCTTTTTTCCGGAAAACAGATCAGCGCGGGATTCGGGCCGGTTCTCAACCGCAAGGGCGAGGAAATTGAGCGGATCGCGGCCTGTCTCAGTGCCGGGATCTTTGCCTGTTACCGTATGCCCCCGGTACTGGGTTCTGCTGCCAACGACCTGAGTGAACTCAAAAATACAGTCTATGATCCGAAAAAACATGACAGAAACCGGGAAGTGAAATGGTATTTTTGGGATGAACAGAGCGGAAAAATCACAGAGGATGCCGGCCAGACCTGGGCTGCGGTGCGCTGTCTGCCTGATACAGAACGCAGGGTGAAACAGGGCGTAAATCTGCTCGCGGACGCAAGAAAAAGCATTGAAAAACATATCAAAAACACATGGCTGAGGGATGTTCAGTCTCCCATTGGCGCAAAAGCGGAACTCATCTGCTGGATGGAAATAATATAGCACAAGCTTCCAGCTTGTGACGCTGTTTATGGAAAAAGCTGGAAGCTTTTGATACTTTCCAGAGTAGCACAATCTTCCAGATTGTGCTGCTATGGAAAAAGCTGGAAGCTTTTGATACTTTCCAGCGTAGCACAAGCTTCCAGTTTGTGCTACGTTGTTCTGACAAGAGAAAGAAGGCAGTTTGATCCATTGACAAATATTTCAGGGACTTTCCACAATCAGCGTGACCGGCCCGTCATTGATCAGAGCCACATCCATCATGGCACGGAACTGGCCGGTCTGCACGGAAACACCCATCTCTCTGATTTTGGCAACGAAATATTGATACAATTCATTGGCTTTTTCCGGCCCGGCTGCCTGAATAAAAGAGGGACGCCGTCCTTTGCGGCAGTCTCCCAGCAATGTGAACTGGGAAACCACCAGCATTTCTCCGTGAATGTCCAAAAGGGAGCGGTTCATTTTGCCGTTTTCATCCTCAAAAATTCTCAAATTGGCAATTTTGTCCGCCAGATACAGTGCTTCCTTTTCCCCGTCTCCCTCTGCAACGCCAAGCAGCACCAGCAAACCTTTGCCAATGCTGCTGATGCGTTTTCCCTCCACTGTTACGGAATTTTCTTTGACTCTCTGCACAACGGCTTTCATTTCTTCATTTTCCCCAGAATATCAGCAAAAGGATTGTTGAAAGGCTGATTTCTTTCTGCTTTTTTCTGCGGAGCCTTGTCTTTTTTTCCTGTGATCGGAGCGGATTTTTTCGGTTTTTCCCCTTCTGCACGCGGATGAGCAGAACCAGTCTGTCCCGGAACGCTTTTCATGGAAAGGGAAATGCGTTTGCGATCCATATCCACATCCATGACTGTCACCATGACTTTCTGCCGCACTTTCACCACTTCCGCAGGGTCTTTGACAAAGCGGTCAGCCAGTTCACTGATATGCACCAGCCCGTCCTGATGCACGCCGATGTCCACAAACGCGCCAAACGCGGTTACATTGGTGACAATGCCCGGCAGTTTCATGCCGGTTCGCAGATCTTCCATTTTTTCCACGCCGCTGGCAAAGGCAAAGGTTTCAAACTGCTGTCTGGGATCACGTCCCGGTTTGGCAAGTTCATCCAGAATATCCTGCAATGTGGGCAGTCCCACTTTGTCATTGACATATTTTTTTATGTCAATCTGTCTGCGCAGTTCTTCCAGTTTCATCAAATCGGAAACTGTGCAGTCCAAATCCTTTGCCATCTGTTGCACAATGGGATAACTTTCCGGATGCACTGCACTCGCGTCCAGAGGATTTTCACCGTCACTGATGCGCAGAAAGCCCGCACACTGTTCAAATGCTTTCGGGCCTAAGCGTTTGACATTTTTGATTTCTTTCCGGTTTCTGAAAGGCCCGTTTTCATCACGGTAACTGACAATATTCTTTGCAAGCTGGGGCCCAAGTCCGGAAACATACGTGAGCAGTTGCACACTGGCACGGTTCACATCCACGCCCACGCGGTTGACGCAACTGATAACCACATCATCAAGAGACTGTTTGAGTGCAGTCTGATCCACATCATGCTGATACTGTCCCACACCAATGGATTTGGGATCAATTTTCACCAGTTCCGACAGGGGATCCATGAGTCGGCGTGCAATGGAAACCGAACCGCGCACGGTCAGATCCAAATCCGGGAATTCCTCACGCGCCACTTCCGAGGCAGAATAAATCGACGCGCCGCTTTCATTGACCATGACAATCTGTATGGCAGGCGGAAGACCAATCTCTTTCATAAAGTTTTCACTTTCCCTGCTCGCGGTTCCATTGCCGATGGCAACAGCTTCAATTTCAAATGCCTGACAGAGTTTTTTGATGGTATCCCCGGCTTTTTCAGGCTGATGCAGATAAATGGTGTCATGGTGCAGAAGTTTTCCCTGTGCATCCAGACAGACAATTTTGCATCCGGTGCGGAATCCGGGATCAACACCCAGAACCCGTTTTGCTCCCAAAGGCGGAGCCAGCAGCAGTTCCCGGAGATTTTCCGCAAAAACCCTTATGGCCTCTGCATCTGCCCGTTCTTTGGTGGATAGCCGGATTTCCGTTTCCATAGAGCGTGAAAGCAGCCGTTTGTAGCAGTCCTGAATGGCCAAATCCACATGCGCAGAATCTGCTCCGTTTCCTTTGAGAAAAAGGGAACGTAAAATGCCAACAGCCTCTTCTTCGGGCGGTGCAATGGTAAGATTGAGAATATCCTCTTTTTCCCCCCGGCGCATGGCAAGAATGCGGTGGGACGGCGCTGTGGAAACCGGTTCTGACCAGTTGAAATAGTCTTTGAATTTGGCTCCTTCCGCCTCTTTGTCTGCTGCAACTGTGCATTGGAAAAAACCGCGTGATGCAAAAACATCCCGCAGCCGCGCACGCGCGTTCGCGTCCTCATTGATAATTTCCGCAATGATATGCCGCGCACCTTCCAGAGCATCATCAGCAGATGCAACTTCCTTTTCTGCATTGACAAAAGCAGCGGCTGCGGAAAACGGATCAATTCCCTTCTGTTCCAGCAGGGAAAGTGCCAGAGGTTCCAGTCCCTTTTCCCTTGCAATCGTGGCTTTGGTGCGGCGTTTGGGTTTGTATGGCAGATAAATATCTTCCAGCACTGCCATATTTTCTGCCGCATTTACTGCTGCCTTGAGTTCATCCGTAAGATGACCGTGCTGTTCCAATGATTTGAGAACAGCCTCGCGCCGGGTGTCAAGTTCCGCTAATTGGCGCAGCCGATCCCGGATGTCTGTAACAACCACTTCATCCAGACTGCCTGTTGCTTCTTTGCGGTAACGGGCAATAAAGGGAATGGTAGCGTCTTCTTCCAGCAGTTGCGCAACAGCCCCGGTCTGCGCCGGGTTCAGATTCAGTTCCGCAGCAATCTTTACAATGTGTTCCTGATTCATGATGATATATCTTCCTTTAATGCAAATTAAAAGTTAAATTCAATAAAATAAAAACCAACAGGTCATAAAAATTGGCAAGGCAGTCTTGTATCCATGTAAAAATATGGTATCATACCGTTATTGACCAGCAGTGAGTTTGCATTTTCTGTGCTTACCTGAAAATGATCCGCAGCATCTTCAACAGCACATTCAGAGTAGTCATTGTGCAAAAATTCCTGAAGTGATGTTATCGGACAAAGCAATAATCCTCGCCTGTGCAATTTTACGGGCCGCCCGGATTGGCTGTGTACTAATATTTGTACGTCAGTCCCAGATAAATCTGCCGCAGCGGCTGCGGGGTGCGGGGAACCACAACAGGCGATCCGTCAAAAGGCACGGCAGCATAATGTTCTGTGTCAAAAAGATTGTCAACCGTAATTGTGGCTGAAAAATCATCAGTGAATTTGTACACAAGATTCAGATACGCGATGAGCGCTCCGTCAAAGGAATAAGACTCATCCCCGCCATTTGCCGCATCGCCGTATCTGTAATTTTTATGGGAAGTGTTTACATCTCCGTAATAGCGCAAAGTCAGGCCTGCAATCCATTTTTCTGCTGTATAGGAGGAATTCAGGGTCACTTTATGCTCGGATATGCCGGATATGTCATAACCGTTGTCATCTCCTGTCACATAGGAATAGGACAGACTGTTCTGAAGCTGATCCAGTTTGTGGGTCAGGGTGATTTCTCCGCCTTTGCTTGTGATTTCGCCCTGATTGCCGTTGTATTCCACATATCCCTGACTCGTCCGCAGGGGATTGTAATAGGCATATCCGCCGGACTGTCCCGGAGCCTCCACCGCCCTTATGATATTGTCCATTTCATTGTAAAACAGCGCAGCCCGGACAAGAAAACGGGTTCCGAACGCATAGGTCATATCCAGTGCATAATTCTTCAGTTCCTCAGGCTCCAGATCCTCATTGGGAATGTGCATGAGAAAGGGATTGGCAAAATTTTCATAACGGTAATAATTGGCAGGCTGTATATAGGCTGTTCCGTAAAGCAGTTTCAAAGTCAGGTTGGCAAGCGGATTGGCAATCAGCCCGATCCGGGGGTTAAATGTCTCTTTGTAAATTTCATTGTAGTCATAGCGGATTCCCGCGTCGAGCTTGAACATATCTGAAAATCTGTATTCCGCCTGTACAAAGGCCCCCATATTGTAAAAATTCCGCTCCCTGAAATACGGTTCTGAAAATCCCACAATCCCGAAGGTATAACCATTGGGATCACTGAACTGCGTCATATCCACTGTCAGATCACCGTCATCATCAAAAGGCTGTCCCAGATTTCTGGTTTTGGGAAATGATTTGACCTTTTCATAGGACAGTCCCAGTATGGCGGAAAATTTTTCTGTGATACTCCAGTCCATCTGCACATTTCCCCGGATATAGGAGGAATATGCGTATTTGTAGGCCGGTGAGGCGGAAACCGGATTGCCGTTTTCATCCGTGCCGGTGATGACAAAAAAATTGGAGGAATTGTTCACTTCATAATCACCCATTTCAAGGGTGGTTTTGACACTTATCTTATCATTTGACCAGGTGTCATGGTCAATATAAAAATGCCGCATATCCTGTCCCCAGATGAAATCATCCACATATGCGTAGCGATCCGGACGGGATACAGCCGCTGCTGACTCGTATTCGTGCTGCCAGTCAAAACCCAGAAGAAATTTTTTGTACCGGAGTTTGACAAAAAAATTCCAGTTTTCAATGGGATAATCATTGTCATAAGTGCCCAGCTCTCCGCTGTAACGATCCACAGCCGCATATTCCTCATAATCCTTATGGAGTTTCTGATCCTCTCCGTTTACAAGTCTGGCAGATATGAGAAAATCCGTATCCTCATTCACCTTTTTGCCAAAACTCAAATCTCCGAGCCAGACTCCTGAAGAAAGATAACCGGCATTGACTTCCGCTCCGTCATAATCCTGACCGTCTTTGCTAATCAGATTTATGACTCCGGCATAAGCATCCGCACCGTAGAGACCGGAGGCCGGGCCGTAAATGATTTCAATGCGTTTGTATATGTTCAGGGGAATATTGTTTCCGTATAAAAAAACTTCGCCGGTGGCAGGGCTGTATTTGTGTCCGTCCTGCAGAATGAGAATTTTCTGATTTCCGGTGACTCCCCGCATAATCACGCAGGTTTTCATTTCACCCTGAACCTGGTAAGACACATCCACGCCCGGTATGGCCCGGAACACATCTTTGAGATCCCGCCATCCGAATGCCTCAATCTGCTCACGGGTTACGGAGATGATGCTGGCCGGAGCCTCGGAAATTTTCTGGGATTTTCTGGAGGCCGTGACCACTTTCATATCATAGCCCTCTTCCCGAAGCCATTCCATCTCCCCGGCAATTTTTTCTTCCAGTTCATCGGGAATTTCACTGGGAAAAGCCGGAAAAACTGTCAGCAGAACCACTGCAAAAAGAATTTCTGAAACAAATGTTGATTTCATTTCCCGTTTCCTTTATTATTTAAGGATTCATATGAACTGTCACCGCTTTTGGAGCATAAACCGCTGTTTGTCTGTAATGCCGGGTTATAACATTATGTCTGGCTGATTGGGATGCCGGGGTTGCGGAGTTTTGACAATCAGGTATACTGTTTATCATAAGCCTGACTGATTTCAAAGAGAATTTTGCAGAAAAACAAAAAGCCTGACAGCCGAATTTTTGCATAAAAGACAAATTCAGCTTGACAAAGCCGTTCATAACTGATTTTCAGAGAAATGATCTGATCTGTGAAAATCATCAGGGGAATATGAAAACAGACAATTTTATATGCTGTTTTTATTTTATATTCAGGATTGCACATTCAACATTTACATCTATAAGGAGGCGGAACATTGCGAAAAAATATATCCATTATAAAAAATATATCCATTATACTGATGGCGTTTATGCTGTGCGGATGTCTGAGCAGACTGCCGTTTACAAAGGGGAAGGAAAAAGAAAAGACTCTGCTGGCCGGAACCTCTTCGGCAGTGGCCGATTACCGGGAACCTCTTGCAGGCCCTTTAAGCATGGAAGAGGCCATGTCCCGTGCCATTCTGTACAACTATAACCGCAGACTGGCGCAGATGCAGACCTCTCTGGCAGAAATACCCTATAACATATCAGATTCCGAAGCACTGGATCGTATGTCCATTTCAGCAGGTTATGGTCAGGATACCCGTGCAGGCTCCCTTTTTTCCGAACAGAAAATCCGCTCCCTTGTCTATCCCGGCGGAGATCGTGCTGACAGTCTTGCCTCTGTATGGAATATTCTGGACTTTGGGCTGAGTTTTGCATCGGACCGGCAGGGAAATGATCCGCTTTCCCTGTCTGAATCCACACGGCAGAAAGTCATTTTGAACATTATGGCAGAAGCGCGTCAGGTGTATTACCAGACAGTCATAGCAGAAACCCTGCGCGGGGAAACCGAAACTCTGCTGGAAAAAGCCAGGGATTTTCTCCGGCATCAGAGGGAAAAACCGGCTCAGGCCGAAACATCCCGCGAGGAACTGGAAAAGCAGCGGCAGTTGGTGGAAACCGTCCGGTTTCTGTGGGATTTGTCACAGAAAATGGCAGAGAGCAAAGCAGAAATGGCTGTTCTGATGGGCCTTAATCCCGGAACCCACCTTCAGCTCATTGCTATAGAATGGAAAAATCCAGATTACCTGCCATCGGACAAGTCCATGACAGATATGGAACTTCTTGCCCTTTTTCACCGGTCTGAACTGCGGAGTTCCGGAGACAGGGCAGGAACCGGTGTGCAGGAAATCAGGAAAGCCATTCAGAACCTGCGTCCGGAAATCGTTTTTGATGCCGGATATGACAGAAAAAATCCTTTTGAGCAGGCCGGTGTGTGGCAGGATGCGGGATTAAAGACAGCGAGTCAGCTTTTTGCACCGGTTCCGCAGACAGGCACAGGACAGACAGCACAGAATGCGGCATATATTCGGGGCATGACCATGAGCATGGCTGTTGTGTCCCAGTTGCATCTTTCCCGGCAGCGGTATCTGCTGGCTGTGGAGGAATACCGTATCTCCCGTGATTTGGCTGAAGTGAACAGAAAACTGAATACGTCTGAGACTGATAAAACGGACAGTCAGGCTGATAAATTTGCACAGATCAGGGAAGAAACCGAGGCTCTGACAGCCCGGATGCGCTATTATCTGGCCTTTGCAGAAATGGAAAATGCCGCAGGCCGGTTTTACAATTCCCTGGGTATCGGCCAGTTTTCCTCTGACATGGTGCGCATGGATATTAAATCTCTGACAGCTTCCATACAGCAGGTTCTGAGACAGCAGCCTGAACAGTTGGGGCAGTCTGTGCCAGTCCCGGATCAGCAGTTTCCGCTTCCCTATGATTCAGGAAAAGAGAAAAAAATACCGGAAGCTCCGGTGGCTGAGACTGTAAAAACTGTTCCTGCAAAAGAAAATACGGTTGTTACAGTGGATGCTTCCCAGGCCGGAAATGACGGAAGACAGCCGGTGAGGGAGATTTCCATCTTCAGGGATGTGGTGACCATCCATTCCTCTCCGTCCTATGATGCGCCCATAAAAGGACAGGGACTGATCGGAGAAAAATACCGGCTTCTGGGATGGGCTCCCAACGGATGGCTGAAAATTGAAACCGGGGACGGTTCTCCAGGATGGATTCCCACAAAGTATGTTAGACCTGTGGAAACAGAGCCGGGCACATCTGCGGAGAAAGCTCCGCAGAAAGCGGAACAGAAAACCGTGAAATCCACTGCAAAAACAAAAGCCCCATCCGCAGAGGGGAAGAAAATGCTGGAAACCAAAGCCCCTCCAAAAGTCCCATCTGACCTGCGTCCCGCAGCAGAAGGACAGAAAATGGCGGAAACCACAGCACGGGCCAATGTCCGGGTAGCACCGAGCCTGGAATCAGCAGTCCTGTATGTGGAAGAAAAAGGCAGACAGCTTCCGGTTGTCAGCAGCGCGGGAGAATGGTTCAAGGTGAAAACCGGAAAAGGGGATGGCTGGCTGCACCGAAGTGTAATAAAACTTCTTTCCGAATAAATTCATGCCGGATATTCTGCTGATTCAGCCGCCGGTCAGGGATTTTTATCTCACTGCCAAGCGGACAATCCCCTACGGACTGGCCTGCATTGCCGCATCCCTGATCCGTGAGGGGTTTTCCGCGGAGATTCTGGATGCCCTTGCCACATCCAAATCACGGGATACAGATCTGCCGGGGGAAATGGATTATCTCAGAACTTACTATGGAAAACCCGATCTTTCCCCCTTTGCCCTGTTTCACCGCTTCCGGCATTTTGGATACAGTTTTGAGCATATCGGGAACCAGGCCCGGAAATCCGGTGCTTTTCTCATCGGGATTTCCTCTCTGTTTACAGCCTACAGCAGTGAGGCGCTGGAAACAGCCCGCACAGTAAAAAAATTCCTTCCTTCCTGCCGCATTGTCATGGGCGGACATCATCCCACAAACCTGCCGGAAAAAGTGATGGAATGCGAAGCCGTGGATTTTGTCATCCGGGGAGAGGGAGAGTCCGCACTGCCCATGCTGGCAGCGTGTCTGAAAAAGGGTGAATCTCCGGACAGAGTTCCGGGAATTGTGTTCCGCAAATCAGATGGCAGTCTGCACGTCAGCCCTCCGGCCATGATGGAACATCCGGATGACTGGCCCCTTCCTGCCATGCATCTGGTTAAACAGCAGTTTTACCAAAGAAAAGGAAGAGGAAGCACAGTCATTGTTTCCAGCCGCGGCTGTCCCATGAAATGCTCTTACTGTTCTGTGGGCGCGTCTTCCCTGAAATACCGGCGCAGGAATGCGGAATCGGTTCTCCGGGAAATTGAAACTGCTGTAAAAGAATATGATGCGGGTTTTATTGATTTTGAGGATGAAAATCTGAGTCTGGACAGAAAATGGTTTCTGCAACTGCTGCACGGTATAATGGAACAGTTCGGAGAATCAAATCCTGAACTGCGTGCCATGAACGGTCTGTTTCCGCCCTCTCTGGATGAAGAACTCATCCGCACCATGAAAAAAGCAGGATTTCAGACACTGAACCTTTCTCTGGGATCAGCATCAGCAGAACAGCTCAGACGGTTCCGGCGGCCTGATGTCAGGGATTCTGTGGAAAAGGCCATTGTATTTGCCAAAAAATACGGCATGGAAGCAGTCTGTTATATGATTGCTGCTGCGCCCGGTCAGAACCCCGAAGATTCTGTCGCTGATCTGCTGTGGATATTCTCCCGAAACGCACTGGCCGGGGTCTCCGTGTATTATCCGGCTCCGGGAAGTGAGGATTATGAAAAATGTGCGCAGTCCGGGCTGCTTCCATCCGGTTTTTCCCTTATGCGATCCAGCGCGCTGCCCATTTCCCATACCACTTCAAGAACAGATGCTGTCACAATTCTACGGCTGGGCAGGATAGCCAATTTCATAAAATTCCTAAGAGATAAAGGCGAAAAACTTCCGATTCCCCTGACCATTGCTGATAAAAAAATCTCCCCGGATATGGGGCGTGAAGAAACCGGCAGACTTCTGCTGGCGTATTTTCTTCATGACGGAAAAATCAGGGGCATAACTCCGGACAGAGAGATATATGAACATGAAAATTCCCTGTCTCTTACGCATCTGTTTCTCTCCGCACTTTTGCAGCAATCTGGAAGTATCTCTGAAAAATCCCAAATGGGCAAATTGGCATATTCCGGAGCATGAACTCCGGGAAAAAATCCAACTCCGGCATATTTGCACCAAATTTGTCTGGCATATCCTGAATTAAAAACATTTTTGTAATATTTTTTTCTTATCCCCGCATATCCTGTCCAAAATCATATGGCTGTAATTCCAAAAAGATACAGCATTATTTCCGATTTGGCATATCTTTTGCTTAATCTCTAAGACAAAGCGCAAAAAAGCAGATACAGATTCTCAGAGAATTTTTTGCAGCTCTTCAGTATCATCCTGATAAGCACAGGTCAGACCATATGCAGAAAAAGGGGAGGTGATCCCGGTATGCTGGGAAAAGACATCAAACATGCCTGCCAAAAGGCTGCCCGCGAACTCCGGCAGAAAAAAGAAAATCTGCTTTCAGAATTTCTTGTGAACAGACCTCTGGATTTCATGGAGCGGAATGCACAGATTCTGGATGATTATTTCCGGGAAAGTTTTGAAAAAAGCATGGTGGGGCCGGGAATGGAGATTATCAGAAATCCTTACGCCATCATTGCCCTGGGCGGATACGGCAGACAGGAGCAGTGTCTTCATTCAGATGTGGACATTCTTTTTCTTTTCAAAAAAGAGGTTCCGGAAAAAGCCGAAGCCCTGATCCGGGAAATCATTTATCCGCTCTGGGATATTGGTCTGGATATCGGTCATGCCACCCGATCCCTGAAAGACTGTATCAGTCTGGGATCCAAAGATTTTGAGGTACTGACCTCTCTTCTGGATGCCCGTTTCATCTGCGGCATGTCGCCCCTGCACTCGGAACTGCAGATGCAGGTGCGGGACAGAATCATTTTCCGCAGATCCCGCAAAATTGTGGAATGGATGATTGGATCAAACCGCAAACGGCATGAATATTTTGGAAATTCAGCGTATCTTCTGGAACCGAATCTGAAAGAGGGACCGGGCGGTCTGCGGGATTATCACACAATGCTCTGGCTTTCCCGGATACGGTTCAATCTGGAAACACCCAGGGATATGGAATATCAGGGCTGGCTGTCCCATGAGGAATTTGCCTCTCTGATGGAATCGCTGTCATTCATATGGAATGTGCGGAGCGCTCTTCACCTGCTGACGCGCAGAAAATATGACCAGCTGCATTTTGGAAACCAGGTGCAGATCGCACAGATGTTTGACTACCGGGATGAAAACGGCAGACATGGCGTGGAAATCTTTCTGGGCGATCTGCAGGGACATATGGATCGGGTGAAACAGAGTCATCTCCTTTTTCTCTGCGAATCCGGAAAAACAAAAAAATGGTTCAGTCTGGAAATCGGCAGAAAGAAGCAGACCGCAGTGGAAGGGCTGGATATCCGCAAAAACACCCTGTATTTTGTTTCCCCTGAGCATATTCTCCGGAACCCCCTGCTGCTGCTGAAGATATTTGAGGAAAGCGCTGTTCTGCAAATCCCCCTTGGCACTGAGGCACGGCGGCTGGTCAGGGAGTTTTCCCATCTTGCGGACAAATTCCGCTCCTGTGCTGATGCTGTGGAAATATTTGAACGCATACTGCTATTCCGGGCTCCTGAATCCTTTAATGTGCTCAGTGAAATGCAAAGCACCGGGCTGCTGACCTGTCTGATTCCGGACATGAATGCGGTTGCAAACCGTATTGAATATGATACCTGGCATATCCATCCTGTGGACAGACATTTGCTGCACACTGTGCGCATCATCAGAGATTTCGGCACTTCCGAAGACAGAAGCGGAGACAGTCTCTGCGCGCAAATCTGCCATGAACTGCCCCGCAGAAACCTGCTGCTGTGGGCAGCGCTGCTCCATGACATCGGCAAAGGCGTTACGGGAAAAGAGCATTGCACTGCGGGAGCGGAAATTGCACTGCGTGTAATGGGGGAAATGGGATATGGAAATGAAGATGCCCAAACCGTGGCTTTTTTGGTGCAGGAACATCTTTTTCTGTTTCATACAGCCACCCGCCGGGATATGGATGACAAAGAGACCATTGCATACTGTGCAAGCAGAATCCGGGATGCGGATCGTCTACGCATGCTCTGGCTTCTGACTGTCGCTGACAGAATTGCCACCGGCCCAAGTGCCTGGAATGAATGGACTGCTGTTCTGCTGCGGAATTTGTTTATCAAAACACTCGCCATGCTGGAAAATGCGGAGCATGAAGGGAAAAATTCCTGCCGGATCAGAGAAAAAACAGAACAGGTGCTGCTCCGGGTTCCGGCAGAAGAAAAAAAGGAATGTGAACGACTTATGCTCCTGATGCGGCCCCGCTATCTGATTCACACAGCGGAAAGCGATATCCGTGAACATATGCGCATGTTCCGATCTCTGGGTTCCCAGGAGTTTGTATGGAAAATTTCCCGGTCACAGACATCCAATACCCGGACTGTCACGGTCTGCGGAAAAGATATGCCCGGATATTTTTCAAAGATTGCAGGTGTTTTTGCCATCAGCGGCATTGATATTCTGGAAGCCCGCACCCATACCTGGCGGAACCATACAGCGCTGAGCGTTTTTCAGGTTATGCGGCCGCCGGATCCCATATTTGAAGAGGAACGCTGGACAAGGGCTGAACGGGAACTTGGCGCGGTTCTGTCCGGAAAACTTGATATCACAAAGGCAGTGAGAGAGATAATTACCGGCGGGGCAGAGCAGAAAGCCATGTTATGGAAGTTTCCGGTCCGGATTCATGTGGATAATACCGCCTCATCCGTATGCACAGTTATTGAGGTCTTTGCACTGGACGCACCCGGTCTGCTGTTCCGGCTGACTGATGCCCTGTTCCGTTGCAGACTCAATATTCAGAGTGCGCGGATTTCCACTATGGCTGAACAGGCGGTGGATGTTTTTTATGTCACAGATTTTGACGGACGCAAAGTGGAAGATCCGGATCAGGTGTCAATGATCCGCTCACTCATAGCAGAGGAACTGCCGGAAAACGGTTTTGCAAAAGCAGACTGATTTAACAACTTCTGTCCTCTGTAAACCCGATGGCGGAGTGCAAAAATTAAGCGGAGCGGTTTTTTGCACAGAGGACAAAAGTTGAGGAAAATACTATAATCACGTTTCCATATATTTTCAGACATAAATTTCAGGAAAAACCGGATTTTTCCGAAAAATCCGGTTTTTTCAATAAAATTTTCGGTTGAGTACTTATACCAATCCGCTATTGAATTTATACAATAAGGTGAGTTGTTTCCTCTGTGTTCTCTGTGGTTTTTTATCTCTGTGTCCTCTGTGGGAAACTGAATCATAAGTATAGTTTCAATGGAGAATCGGTATTATTTTTAGGTAGTGGGTCTGCACATACTGACAAAAAATTAACTATTTGATATTATAATATTTTAAAAAATATACTGATTTTTGTCTATACATAATAAATACAAATAGTTATACGATACATCCATGATACTGCTTATACTGATTATAAATAACATATTGATTTATATATTAAAAAAATCAGTATGAGCAGTCCCACTACCTATTTTTAAAACAGTTTTTTTACCGTACCCTCTGCCGTATGCACAGAAGCAGACCCTTTTGCAGACTTATCCCGGCAGCAGAGCCGGTCATTACATTGCTTATGCCCCGTGTGGAACCCAGTTTCAGGGTTTCATCACAAAGGGGATATTCCAGTCCTTCCAGAGTGATACCTTCTGCCTCCTGAACCAGGGGAATCAGGGACACTGTATCCCCTTTCCTCCCTTTGATCCGGATTTTCTGTCCGCTCCGGATGACCTGCATTTCCAGATTCCCGTCAATTATGCGAATATGGCAATTTGCTGCCTGTGCTCTGCTCAGGAGCATAACGTTGGCAACCGTCATATCCCATCTGCCGCCCAGAGCGCCAATGATGATAATTTCTTCCGCCCCTTTTTCCAGAGCCGCATCCAGAGCCAGTTCCAGGTCGGTCTGATCCTTGTGTGCCGGATATTGCAGAATCTCTGTCCCGTTTTTTTTCAGATAATTCAAATAATCACCTGGCAGGGAATCAAAATCTCCGATGACCGTGTCCGGGACAATTTTTTTTTCCAGACAGTGCAGAGCGCCTCCATCCGCAGCAATAATGGCATCGCCATGCTGAATCAGTTTTTGGGCATCAGTATCCGGATGGATTTTGCCGTTTGCGAAAATAAATGCGCGCATTGTCACTCCTGTCTGTTTCCGGATTTTTTCCGCGGAC
The DNA here is from genome assembly GCA_050180235.1 of Desulfococcaceae bacterium. Taxonomy (GTDB): domain Bacteria; phylum Desulfobacterota; class Desulfobacteria; order Desulfobacterales; family Desulfococcaceae; genus JAABRU01. The sequence continues at coordinate 75,140 of JBFXEJ010000009.1, read as the reverse complement.
TGCGGCATAGTTAAGCCAATAACAAAACACATTTTCATTTTTTTTCAGAATTTCTTCCAAAATTTCAGGAACTCAGTATGTTAAATTCTGCTTCCCGGCTGATTTTGTCAAGTCTTTTGTTCATAAACTGTTACTTCTGACAGAAAAAATTCTGTGTGAGTCTGAAAAAACTCTGCGCTGTTCTGCGGTTAAAAAACAGACTGTCAACAGGGTTGATCCACCAATAAAAGTATCTGCTGTTCAAAAAAATTATAGGTGGCAAATCGGTTTGTTTGTGGTATTATACAGATGTTCAGACAAATATAATACCGATTCGCCATTGGTTTTATACGATGCTGAATGCAGATCCGGAGGAGTGCGGGGGACAAAAGTTGGTAAAAGAACTACTTCATTGTTTCACCTAAAATTGTGGCTGCATTCCGAAGTAATGTCAGGATGTCGGATTACGCTTGCGCTAATCCGACCTACAATTTTAAGTGAAATGAAGCACTACTGCATGATCAATTTAAGTTTTATGGTATCAATTCCCCTCTCAGGAGGGAATTTGTACCGAAAAAGTCGGAGAGAACTTAACAGCCCTGCTTCTCAGGATGGGAGTTCTCTGTGATTCTCTAAAATCTAAATTGCTCATTTACTAAAAGTTTTGGAAACCATCAGTTTTTTTGGCAATCAGGCAAAAAAATACAGAAAAGGAGCATCTGCAATGGAAAAAGGAAAAACCTCGGTACCGGACATCAGAGCACGGAAAAACAGCGGCAAACCCATCACCATGCTTACGGCCTATGATTACCCTTTGGCATTGCTGGTGGACAGGGCAGGTACGGACATGATTCTGGTGGGGGATTCCCTGGGAATGGTTGTACTGGGATACACAGACACCATTTCTGTCACTATGGATGAAATGATCCATCATATCAAGGCTGTTTCCCGCGCGGTGAAAACTGCTCTGGTGGTGGGTGACATGCCTTTCGGATCTTATAATGTATCTGCGGAAAAAGCTGTGGAAAACGCGAACCGGATTATGAAAGAGGGAAGAGCGGACTGCGTGAAACTTGAAGGGGGCGGACCTATGGCCCGTGTGGCTGAGGCCATTGTCAAATCCGGTACACCTGTGCAGGGGCATATCGGCCTGACTCCGCAGACAGCCTCGGCCCTGGGCGGTTTCAGGGTGCAGGGCAAAAGTGCTGACGCTGCAAAAATCCTTATGGATGAGGCCAAAGCCCTGGAGGATGCAGGCTGTTTTTCCATAGTGCTGGAAGCCATTCCCGCACCCATTGCCCAAATGCTTACAGAATCGCTTTCCATTCCCACCATAGGCATTGGTGCGGGAGTCCACTGTGACGGTCAGGTGCTGGTGACACATGATATGGTGGGACTGTTTGACCGTTTTACACCCAAATTCGTAAAACAGTATGCAAAAATCAGCGAAACCGTTTCCGGGGCCATTGCAGAATATATCTCTGATGTGCAGAACAGAAGATTTCCCGAGGAAAAACACAGCTTCACCATGAAAAAGGAAGAAATGGAAAAAATCAGGGGAGAAATGGGATGAGCCTTGGAAACAGAAGAATTCTGGTGACAGGCGGATGCGGATTTCTCGGCTCGCATCTTTGTGAGCGCCTGCTGGAAGACGGTCATGATGTGCTTTGTGCGGACAATTTTTTTACCGGAAGCAAAAGAAATGTGATCCATCTTATGGACAATCCCTTTTTTGAGATTATGCGCCATGATGTGACTTTTCCTTTATATGTGGAAGTGGATGAAATTTACAATCTGGCCTGCCCGGCCTCCCCGATCCACTATCAGCATGATCCGGTGCAGACAACCAAAACCAGCGTTCACGGCGCCATCAACATGCTGGGGCTTGCCAAACGACTGAAGGCAAAAATCTTTCAGGCCTCCACCAGCGAAGTTTACGGAGATCCCCGGGTTCATCCCCAGACAGAAACCTACTGGGGTCATGTCAATCCTGTGGGAATCCGCTCCTGTTATGACGAAGGCAAACGCTGCGCGGAAACTCTTTTTTTTGATTATCACCGCCAGCACAGGCTTCTAATAAAAGTGGCAAGAATATTCAATACATACGGGCCAAGAATGCATCCCAATGACGGCAGGGTTGTTTCCAATTTCATTGTTCAGGCCCTGAAAAACGAAGCCATCACAATTTACGGGGATGGTTCCCAGACCAGGTCTTTCTGCTATGTGGATGATCTCATAAACGCGTTTCTTCTGCTGATGAATTCCCCGGATGGGTTTACCGGCCCGGTGAATCTGGGCAATCCCGGTGAATTCACCATTCTGGAACTCGCTGAAAAGGTGATCGGGCTGACCGGTTCCCGTTCGGAACTGGTTTTCAGGCCCCTTCCCGCAGATGATCCCCGGCAGCGCAGACCGGATATTTCACTGGCAAGGGAAAAACTGGGCTGGGAGCCTAAAGTCTCCCTGGAAGAGGGGCTGAAATCCACCATTGCCTATTTTGATTCGCTCCTTAGATATGATTGAATGCTTTGCCGCAGAAACAGAGAAACAGGATGCCCGCCTCAACAAAGTGTACAGGGAACTCATGAAAGCGCTTTCCCCTGAACGGAAAAAGCAGTTGCAGGAAGCCCAGCGTGCGTGGATAAAGTTTCGTGATGCAAACCACAGTTTCTGTGCAAATCCTGATGGAGGATCAACAGCAACTGTAAATTCAAATAATTATTTTATGTCTGCCACAGCAGCAAGGGCAAAGGAGATTGAGGATTTCAAAGAGATTGAGGGTCTCAACTACTGAGAGCTTCTGACATTGTGATTAAAAACAGGCTGTTCTCCCGGCAATGGGCGTGAATCTGCATTCCGCCCTTTCACAATCTCCCTGCCTGGGAACGCTTATTTATCTGCTCAGTTCTGAACAGTTCTTTCCGGCTGCATTCATCAGACTGCGCGTATGCATGGCAATCATTTTTTCCTCATTGGTGGGGATGATCCAAGCGGAAACCGGGCTGTCGGATGTGGTGATGCACGCGGAACTGTTCCGGTTGGCATCGGAATCAGGACTGATACCTGCCCAGGCCGCAGCAAGGCAGACCCTCTGACGGATTTCCGCTGAATTTTCGCCAATACCGGCAGTGAAAATCAGTGCATCCAGTCCGTTCAGAGCAGCCATGAGCGATCCCAGTTCCCGGTTGATTCGATAGACAAAAAGATTTACAGCCTCTTCCGCACGGGGATCCCTGCTTTTCAGCAGCACCCGCATATCATTGCTGATGCCGGATACGCCCAGCAGACCCGATTTTTTATACAAAAGAGTTTCTATCTCGGATGCATTCATGCCTTTTTCCTGCATGAAATACAGCACCACAGCCGGATCCATCGCTCCTGTGCGCGTGCCCATAGGCAGGCCGTCAAGTGCGGAAAACCCCATTGTGCTGGCTATGCTGCGCCCATCTTTTACAGCGCACATGCTGGCTCCGCTTCCCAGATGGGCCACAACCACACGTCCTTTGGCAATGTCCGGCGCAATTTCCCGGAATTTCATGGCAATATATTCATAAGACAGGCCGTGAAAACCATAGCGCCGTATCCCTTCCTGCGTGAGTTCACGGGGAATGGCAAAGTTGCGGGCTTCGTCCGGCTGAGCGCTGTGAAAGGCCGTATCAAAACAGGCCACCTGCAAAAGTTCGGGTTTGTATTTTGCAATAATCCTTATGGGGCCGAGATTATGGGGCTGATGAAGCGGGGCAAGGGGAATGAACTGCTCCAGATTTTTCAGAACAGTTTCATCCACCTGTACAGGTGCGCTGTACAGGTTGCTGCCATGCACCACACGATGCCCCACGGCCTTCACTTCAATATCCGCATAATTTTCCCCAATCCAGCCGATGATATGATCCATGAGAAACTCATGGTCAGTGTCCGGGCTGTTTTCCCATTTTTTTTCGGAAATCAGTTTTCCCGAAGCATCTTTGGCTTCAAAGTGCGGAGCAACGCGGATGCCCTCGGCCTGTCCGCTGCACAGGAGTTCCAGATCATCTTTGTCAGTGCAGAGAAAAAGGGAGAATTTGATACTGGATGAACCGCCGTTTATCACGGCTATGGCATTTTTCATAATCTGATTCCTTAAAAAGCTGATTTTCCGGTGCGCCGTGCATGGGCAAGGGCCACTGCCACCGCGCATGAGGCCAGCCGGACTTCGGAACTGTCCGCACGGCTGGTCAGGATAATGGGAACCCGTGCGCCCATTACAATGCCTGCGCTGTCCGCACTCATGAGATAGGTCAGTTGCTTGGCCAGCATATTTCCGGCTTCCAGATCAGGAACAATTAAAATATCAGCCTCTCCTGCCACAGGCGACTGAATCCCTTTGACCAGAGCGGCCTCTTTGCTGATAGCGTTGTCAAATGCCAGAGGGCCGTCTATAATCGCTCCCGTAATCTGTCCCCGATCCGCCATTTTGCAAAGTGCCGCAGCCTCTATGGTGGATGGAATCTTGGGATAAACGGTTTCCACTGCCGAAAGTATTGCCACTTTGGGCATGGGAATTCCCACGGCATGGGCCAGTTCAATAGCGTTTTTCACAATGTCAGTCTTATCTTCCAAAGTGGGATAGATGTTGATGGCCGCATCTGTAATAAAAAAAGGCCGGGGATATGTGGGAACATCCATGATAAAAACATGACTGATGCGCTTTTCCGTGCGCAGTCCGGTTTCTTTCTGTGCCACTTCCCGCATGAGTTCATCCGTGTGCAGGCTGCCTTTCATCAAAGCCTCGGTTTCCCCGCTCCGGCACAAAGCCACAGCGGCTCTTGCTGAATCATGGCTGTGTTTGGTATCCACAATCCTGTAACCGCTGATATCCAGACCGGCCCCGGCAGCAACAGATTTGATTTTCTCTTTCGGGCCTACAAGTATGGGCCAGATCAGCTCCCTCTGCGCAGCTTCAATGGGGCCTGAGAGCGCATCCGGACTGCAGGGATGGCAGACTGCCACGGTAATCGGTTCCAGTTCTGTGCATTTGTCAATGAATTTTTCAAAAACATTCATGATGCGAATTTTGAAATCCGGGGAAGGCCCCCAGTGGTCATAGGGTTTGACGACCGGAGCCAGAACTTTTGCCATACCTGAGATGATCTTTTCCCCGCGCTGGTTGACGGCCAGGCAGTCAAATATCACGGTTCTGTTATCAGGAAATTTTTCTTTTACACGAATACTCACAGTAATCGTATCGCCAAGTTCCACAGGCCCGTGAAATTCAAGTTCCTGGGATTTGTAAACTGTTCCGGGGCCGGGCAGTTCATTTCCCAGCAGACTGGAAATCAGGGAACCTCCCCACATGCTGTGACCGCAGAGTTTCTGGCGCTCCAGCAGAATTTTTGCATATTCATCGCTGAAATGCGTGGGGTTCATATCCCCGCTCAGCATTCCGAAAAGGTTTATATCCTGCCTGCTCAGCGTCCGGGTCATGCTGACAGTTTCGCCCAGAGATATTTCATCAAAGGTTTTGTTGCTGATCATTGCATCCTCCATGTTAAAATCCGTTTTTAAAGATTAAGGATTAGGAATTTTCTCTGTACAGGACAAAAAATTATTCGAATTTTCTGATAATTTTTAATATCAAATACTTATGATTTTATATCCGAAATAATCCGATTTAATAACTGATGTTACGCAGCCTTTCCAAAAATCAGGCAGTTATTCTTTTTGAGCGTCATTCCGGCGAAAGCCGGAATCCGGTAATTTCAAAATGTTCCGGATACCGGCGTTCGCCGGTATGACGATTCGGAGTAATATCAGTTAATAATATTAATAGATTATCATTTTTTGTCCCGTACAGTGAGGAATTTTATAACTTTTGCATTACATGTGCCGGGCTGCTTCTGTGCCTGCCCGGCCGGGGTAAGCACTGGGCTTACCCCTACGATTTGCAGAATTTGTTTAATTTTCATTCCCAAACTTTCCCTGTCAGGACAATATATGTTTACATTTTTTTTCAGATATGTCAAAAAGATTTCAATTGCTCCGAAAAAGGGTGGCGGCCTTTTTGGCTGATTTTTAAAAAATTAATGTAATACCGGTTCGCCATTGACCTGATACAATTTGCATTTGATCCGGAGGAGTGCAAAAATTAAGCGGAGCGGTTTTTTTCACAGCCAAAACAGCGGAAAAACTGACAGTACCGGATCAAATCAATGGCGAATTGGTATAAGGTGATTTCCAGAAAAAGTATCCCGGCAAAGCAGCAAAAGCTTCCAGCTTTTGCCCTGTGTCTGTGAACTGAACCGGGATATTTATTTTGAGAAATCACCTAAAAGCCAAATCATCCAATTTTGCTTTTTTGCGTCACAAAAATTGCTTCATGCGTCAGTTAAAGGCATTTGGGAAACGAAACTGTTCCGGTTTTCGGAAAAAACAAAATTGGATAAGTATATGAGGAGATGGAAAACCGCCTGAAAATGATTTCTCATTAAGCAGACAACCTATTTGATTTTTTTGGTGAAAGGAAAAAAATGACACATTCCAATCATCTGATACGGGAAAAAAGCCACTATCTGCTGCAGCACGCTCACAATCCGGTCAACTGGTATCCCTGGGGCGATGAGGCATTTGCACAGGCCAGGATACAGGACAAACCTCTTTTTCTTTCCATAGGTTATGCCACATGCCACTGGTGTCATGTAATGGAAAGGGACTCTTTTGAGGATGCTGAGGCCGCAGCCAGGCTCAATGAAACCTTTGTCTGCATCAAGGTGGATCGTGAGGAACGGCCTGACATTGACGCTTTATATATGGCCGTGTGCCAGATGCTTACCGGCAGCGGCGGATGGCCTTTGAGCATTTTTATTACAGTGGACAAAATTCCTTTCTGGGCAGCCACCTATATTCCCAAACATGGCCGTTTAGGTCAGGGCGGGATTATGGAAATATGCAGTCAGGTGCAGAACCTGTGGAAATATAAAAGAGAAAGTATTTTAAACTCCGCAGAGAATGTGGCAGAACATCTGAAACAGGCATTTGCCTTTTCTGAAGCTGAACCTGTGACTGAGGACACGGCAGTTCGGGCATTCCGGGAGATGGAGCAGAGTTTTGATCCGGAATATGGCGGATTTGAGACAGCCCCGAAATTTCCCACTCCGCACCGTCTTCTTTTTCTTCTGCGTCATTATCAGCGCACAGGAAATACCCATGCTCTTGAAATGGTTGAGAAAACCCTGAAAACCATGCGCATGGGCGGAATATGGGATCATGCGGGATTCGGATTTCACCGCTATTCCACAGATCAGCACTGGCTGCTTCCCCATTTTGAAAAAATGCTCTATGATCAGGCTTTGCTGGCACTGGCTTATTTGGAAACCTGGAATATAACCCGTGAACCTGCATGGAAACAGACCGCGGAAGAAATTTTTTCCTATGTGTTAAGAGATATGACTGCTGATCCTGAAGGCGGGTTTTACAGTGCAGAGGATGCGGACAGCGAAGGCGTGGAAGGAAAATTTTATGTCTGGTCTCTGGATGAATTCCTCTCGGTTCCCGCGTGGAATCATCCAAAAGAATCTGATGTATGGGAAAAAATTTTCAATCTGTCAGCAGAGGGAAATTTCAGAGAGGAAGCCGGGGGACACAAAAGCGGAAACAATATTCTGCATATCAAAGAATTTTTTTGGGAAAAATCCGAAGAAACTGCCCTGCGCTGGTATACAATCCGGCGTCAGCTTTACGAATACCGGAAAAACCGGATACCGCCCCTGAAAGATGACAAAATTCTCACAGACTGGAACGGTCTGATGATTGCGGCTCTGGCATATGGCGGAAGAATACTGGACAAATCTCTGTATATTCAGGCTGCACAAAAAGCTCTTGTATTCATTGAAAAAAAAATGACAGACAAAGACGGGCGGCTGCTTCACCGTTTCAGAGACGGAGAGTCCGGAATAAAGGCTTATGCAGATAATTACGCGTTTCTCATCTGGGGAGTGCTGGAACTCAGCCGCGCTACCGGAGATCCGGCATATCCGGAAAAAGCCTTGCGCCTGCAGCAGCAGATGTATGATGATTTCTGGGACAGAGAAAAGAGCGGTTTTTTTCTCACTTCTGCGGACACGGATCTGCCGGTGCGTCCCAAAGAACTTTATGACGGCGCAACGCCTTCGGCCAACTCGGTTTCAGTGCACAATCTTCTGCAACTGTCTTCCATTACAGGGGATATACGCTGGAAAGAAGATGCGGATCGTCTCATCCGGGCCTTTTCCGGTTCCGTAAGCGCACGGCCTTCGGCCTTTTGCCATTTTCTCTCCGGGGCAGTGCAGGGAGAATCCGGGGAACACCAACTTTCTGAACCGGGATTCTCAGGATTAAAGGACTGACAGGATTTTTTTGTTTCAGTCTCTTACGTCAATGCGGCTGATTCAAGAGAGCAAAGGAGTGCCAAACTGAAAGTTTTTACAGACCCGGTTTGGAACTCCTTTTTAATGAGTTCAATATAAATCTGTCTGAATTTTTAAGAAAAACTGTCAGAGCAGCTTTCGCTGCCCCTGAATTTTCGGGTATTTTTTTCTGCCAGAAAGAAACAAAGTTTCACGAAGTTTGAAAGAAATCTGCCCATGCTTATGTCTAACCCGTATCTGTTTAAATCAATGGCAGTGGGGAGGATTTATGATGAATGTGACAATCCGGAAAAATTTCATACAGGAATATATGCAGCCGGAGCAGCAGTTGAAAGCCCTGTGCAGATCAAATCCCCAACTGGAAACATATCAGCAGGAGATTGATTTTTATCTGGATCGTGCAGGGAGTGCGGAAAACCGGATAGCTGTTCTGCGTTTCCTGACAGAAAGCAGCATTATGGAACTGCACAGGCAGTTGACAGAAATAATAAAAATAACACAAAGATTATGCCGTTGACAGTCATACATCCGGGGCTGCAAAATTTTTTATACTTATACCAAATCGCCATTGATTCTATACAAAAAAATCATATTTTTATGTTTGATTACAATGTATTGTTTTTTTAAAAGCACATTTTCAACGGTGATTTGGTATTAGGTGATTTCCAGAAAAAATATCCCTTCAAAGTATCAAAAGCTTCCAGCTTTTGCCCTGTGCCTGTGAACGAAAATAGCATATTTATCTTCCAAAGTATCAAAAGCTTCCAGCTTTTGCCCTGTGCCTGTGAACGAAAATAGCATATTTATCTTCCAAAGTATCAAAAGCTTCCAGCTTTTGCCCTGTGCCTGTGAACTTAACCTGGATATTTATTTTCAGAAATCACCTTAATCAGTTAATCCGGAATCTCTGCCAAAAATAAAACCCACAAAAAATATATTGGAACATGCCGGAGTCCTTACAAAAAAAAGACTCCGGCAATAGGAACTGTTTGTTTCGGAATGGTTCAGAAAAGTCCGGCAGCTTTCCTCAGCACATATACAGCATCTTCCAGTCCGATTCTGCCGTCAGCATTGACATCGCCCTGCAGATTGACACCGGAAACCGGTATGCCCGCTGAAATCTGAAGAGCGAGAATAGCATCACTCAGATTCACCCCTGCGATTCCGTCCAGCTCTCCTTTTTCAGGTGCAACTATCCGGACAGTGCGCACAATTTCCGCTTCAAACGTATAGGTTCCTGCCTCTCCGTAAGACCAGGGTTCCACTTCAAAATACACTGTGCCTCCGTCCGGAACCTGAAAATCCTCAGCCTCGGTATCATAACCATAATAATAATAACCGTCATCATATTCATAGTGCATTATGCCATCAGGCGTATAATAATAGAAAGCAAGGTCACAGGTATAGGTATTCCCGTCACTGCTGCTGTAACGGTCATGCAGTCTTGCGGACAGGGTATAATCATAACCGGCAGGAAGAGTAACAGCATACCAGTCCCTATCATCATAATTGTGAAGGGTGGCATTCTGGGTGCGGACAACTGCTGTATCCCCGGAAAAAACAGGCGGCAGGAAAGCAGCAGAGGCTTGCGTATTATTGCTTTCATAACTGTCTGTGGACACCGTTACACCGGCTGCCTGATGAATCTGTATGGTCTGAGGACTGTTCAGCGCACCTGATGCGGTGACAGTGACTGTTCCGCTTCTTGCCGCTCCGAAATTATAATCGTAAGTCACATAAAGATAATTTCCTATTATATCAGTATGAATCCAGATATTCTGGCTTTGTGCACTCCATTCCAGGGTTCCGCCTCCCAAATTTGTCACTTCATACCAGAACCAGCCCGGAGAATATGATATATCCGAATATGTCGGAGTTACATACAGAAAAGGCGTGGCTGTACCGGACGGCACTCTGACAGCGGATATTTCCAAAGCATAGGTTCCTGTTTCCCCCTGAAAATAGGGCTGAACCATAAACCATACGGTTCCTCCTCCGGATATTCTGATTTCCGGAGCCTGCGTGTCATACACATACTCTGACCAGCCTGCGCCTGCATCATAATTAAATTCAGCATCCACGCTGTATGTCTGGCCGTCTGCACTTTCAAAGCTGTCGTGAAGTCTTGCCAGAAGAATATAGTCATACCCCGAAGCCAGTTCCACTCTGTAATAATCCGTATCACTGCTGTCATGAATAGTGGCTCCGAATGTTTTGACGGATTCGGAATAGTCGGAAAGATCGGAAAAACTGAGTGTCAGCAATGCCGCTGATTCTTTTGTGTTATTGCTTTCATAAGCATCAGCACCAAGAACAGAACCAGCAGCCTGAACCACCTGCACAGTCTGGGGACTGTTGGAAGCCTGTGCAGAAGTTACTGTTATGGTTTCTGTGCGTTCTGCGCCGAAATTATCCGCACAGAAAACATAAATATACTGAGCGTCATAATCCACAGATATCCAGTCTACATTGCTCAGTGCGTTCCATGTCATGCTTCCCGTACCTGCATTGGAAACCGTGAACTGGGCTGAACCCTTCACTGCCGCGACATTCTGAACCGATGGCTGCACAGAGAGCAGCGGAACGGCAACCGCATTTCTGCTGATGGTCAGTTCAAGGGCATAGGTTCCCATCTGAGCAGAATCATAGGGAATCACCTTGTAAAACAGCGTCTCTCCGCCCTGCACTGAAACATTGGAAGCTGGGGCAGTATCATAGTCTCCGTACCACTGATTTCCCATCCGGAAAGAAAATTTCACATCACCGGTATAAGTCTGACCGTCCCCGCTGTTATAACTGTCATGCACCCGTGCAGAAACCGTGTAATCATAGCCTTCGGGCAGAGAAATGCTGTAATAATCGATGTCTTCTGTCTGATGAAGATTGGCTCCGGCTGTTTTGACCGTAGCTGGACTGGTTGTGAAACTCACAGACAGATTTGCAGGCTGGGATTCCTGATTATTGCTTTCATAACTGTCCGGCGAAAGAACAGCACCGGCTGCCTGTATGATCTGAACCGTTTGGGGGCTGTTTTCCGCACCCGGCGCTGTGACAGTGACAATTCCTGTTCTCTGACTGCCGGAATTATACAGATAATTCACATGCAAAGTGGTTTCATCATACTCCAGAATCAGCCAGTCTGCTGCCGTAGTCGGCGTCCATGTCATGCTTCCTTCCCCGGTATTGCTCACTGTGAAGGAAACCCAGCCGCTGGCTGCGGAAACAGTGTGGGAAGAAGGGTATATGGAAAGAACAGGGGAACCGGGCAGTTCCTCTCTGGTAATCGTAATTTCCAGAGCATATGTCCCCACTGCGCCTGTGGTGAAAGGCTCCACCTTAAACAGAACAGTGCCGCCGTCATTTACGGAAAAAGCCGGGGCCTGTATATCATACGCAGGAGACCATGCAGCGGTTTTGTATGAATATTTCACATTGCAGGTATAGGTTTTGCCGTCTGCACTGCTGCCGCTGTCATGCACTCTGGAATAAACAGAATAATTGTAACCCGAAGCCAGAGTGATTTTGAAATAATCCAAATCCGTGCTGCTGTGAATTGTCGTACCGGCTGTTTTTACTGGAGATGTGTCCGCAGTAAAAACCGGAGACAGCCCAAATGCCTGTGCCTCTGTGTCATTGGGTTCATACATGTCCGGATCAACGGTGATGCTGTCATTGTCCCTGATGGTAATGGTAAGATTTGCCGGTGTGCCAAGAACCGCGTTCGTGGGTGTGCGCAGAGTAAGGATAACGGTTTCATCGGATTCCTTTGACGTGTCATCTGTAATCTGAAAGGTCTTGGACGCAGAGGTCGAACCTGTCGGAACAGTGATGCTTCCGTCTGTCAGATTATGGTCGGTTCCTGCAGAGGCGGTTCCGCTTACCGTGAAGGGTATCACCACGCTTTGGGATGAAGTTTTATTCATCTGCACGGCATAAGTGGCTGTGCCCGCATTTTCATTCACGGTCTGGGAAAAGGCCGCCACATCCCAGGAAACTTCCGGAACCTGGTTTGCTGTTCCGGTGATCTGAATGTCATCGATGTGCATCCACTCTTGCCAGTCGCAGTATTTCTCCAGTTCAAAACAGAGTTTGATCACCTTGTTTTTCCATGCCGACAAATCCAGTGTGAAATACTGCCAGACACTGTCATTGAATTCATCGTCAAAAAAGGTGTGCAGAATACTGTCCCCAAATTCGGATTTGATATAAGCCTTCTGCCGATTCCACTGACATGGCCCCGGTGAATACCCTCTTTTCACCCAGAAAGACAACTGACCGTTTTCCGGAACATTTATTTTCAGAACAGCCAGATTTGTCCAGTAAAAACCTGCATCTGCCGCGCCCAGCATCAGACTGTAGGTTCCCGCATGTTTCGCTGTGGTGGAAATGGCAGCCTTTTCTCCGGAAACGCTCCATTCCGATGGTACAGTTCCGGCCTCAAACCCCTGATTATAAGGAAAAGTGAGCGTGGGAACCACCGCAGGACGGATTTTCAGAACAGCATCCTGATCATTGGTATAATTACTGTCCCCCGGAGTCAAATCCGTGAGATAAAAATACCCGTCCAGATATCCTCCCCATCCCCAGTTAAAATGAAAATAGGTGTCTGCCTGATAACCATCACATACAAACGCGTGTCCGCCGGTTCCTGAACCGCTGTAAAGTATGGGGCGGCCTGCATCCAGATCCGCCTTGAGCATACTGATCCATACGGCATCTGTATACCCGGATTTGGAGAAAAGGGAAAGTGCATCATCATATTTGAAATATTTTTTCAGTGAATCCGCAGCAGTTGAAGTGCTTCCGCTGGAACCCTCAGGCCCGAAATTCATATCCACAGAAACGCCGCAGTGATAGATCAGTCTGGCAATTTCGTAATTGGAAGAGGATATGGAATTGGGCATAGCCGCCCAGTTGTAAACCGTATTTCCGAAATCCGCATACTGGGTTCCGTAAGCAGATCCCGTTATTTCGCCATAATAATTCCGGTTTACCGGATCATCATATGTATGCGTTCCAATGCCCTGTATCGGATACGCATGATATTTCATAATCTGCGCCATGGCGGTAGCAACACATCCGCCAAAGGCATGGCCTCCCGCGTAGGAAGGTGCGTTTGCTGCCACCGGACACTGTTCATTGTAATACTGATCCTGATTCCATGTGGTCTGCAGCAGAGGGGAAACAGAATTGGCACGCGAGTCTCTCCGCTCCGGACTGTCTTCCTCAGCCAGAAGCCGCTCCCATGTTTTTGCCGTTTCCTCAGACGGACTGAGTCTTTTTTTCCGTGCTTCCCGGATTTGCCTGCCTCCTGTTTTCATCCATCCTTTAAAAGACGGAGACTGGGACTGTTCTGTGTACCGGCCTGTTTCCGAATACCCGATCACAGGATGGGCTATGTCATCTGAGGAAATGATCACCCATCCGTCGGGTTCAAAATTGAAAACAAAGTACGCGGAATCTTCTCTTCCCTGTTCCGCAAATACTTCGGAGATACTGGCTGAAGTGTATTTTTCCCCGGTCACTTCGCTCATCCAGTTCACAGCCACCTGCCGGGCCGTACCCTGCGTGACAGGTCTGGCCCAGGACATTCCCACAGATACAAGAAACAGAAAAATGAAAAAACTGATGATACGTTTCATGTGAATCTCCTGTGTTCTGATTGTTTATATTGCTGACAGGAACCTGTCAGGCAGGTTCTGTTTGCCAAAGCTGAATTTCAATGCGCTGAGCAGTTTTTCAAATCCTTCTGCTTTATACAGTTCAACTGGCTGTAATGCGGAAAGTCTTTCCGGCAGTTCGCATTCTTCCAGTTTTACGGGAATCAGGAAAATACTGCCTTCGGGCATTTCATCAAACACTTCCAATGCCCATTTGAGATGTTTGTTCAGACTGCCCCGTTTTCCGACAGACTGCGGAGAAAGGCAAACCATAATAAAATCCGCTGATTTGAGAAAACGCCGGATTTCCATTTCCTTATTCTGACCGGGCAGAATGTCGGTTTCCATACGGGGAGTGAATCCTGCTTTTTCCAGTTTTTCATAGATGTTCTGAACTTTGGCTCTGTCCTGTTCCGCATGGGAGAGGAAAACAAGCATTTTTTCTGGTGGTTGAGCATCATTATTTTTCTTACTTTTTTTATTAAAGATACTCTTTTTTACAGAGAGGACGAACTCATTCGCACAGTTTCTCTGTTCCGCTTTTTCAATTATTTCCGATGCCTCATCATATTTCCCCTGTTTTCTTAGGTATTTTACCTCATCACTATAAAATGCTGGATTCTTTGAGCCTTTCAGAATTTGTGTCATCCTTAGCTGAGAGGCTTTATCGCTATCTCCTTTAGTTTCAAGAATGCCTGCCTTTATGGAAATGGTGAATTCATCCGCACAATTTCTCTGCTCCGCTTTTTCAATGATTTCCAATGCCGCATCATATTTTCCCTGTCCACTCAGGTACTTTGCCTCATCACAATAAAATACCGGATTTTTTGATCCTTTCTGAATTTGCTCCATCCGCAGTTGAGAGGCTTTATCGCCATCTCCTTTAGCCTCAAGAATGCCTGCCTTTATGGAAATAGTGAATTCATTCGCACAATTTCTCTGCTCCGCTTTTTCAATGATTTCCAATGCCGCATCATATTTTCCCTGTTCACTTAGATATTTTGCCTGATCAGTATAAAATACCGCATCTTTAACCCCTTTCTGTATTCGATCCATCCGCAGTTGAGAGGCCTCTTTATGTTGTCCTGCTTCTGTAAGGCATGTGGCATAAATAGAAAGAATATGATCATTTATTACTTTTTTATATACATTTCTGTCCATATTTTTTACCAGAGAAATAAAAATTTCCGGTGTTCTTCTTGCAATCAGACATCTGCCGATATTTGCAAGATAAGGTGGGAATGCTGGATCGAGTCGGTGAGCTTCTTCATAATGTATGAGGGCTTGATCGTTTCCTTTTCCTTCAAATCGCTCAATTATTTCTCCTAAAAACCGATGCGCTTTATGGTTTCCGGGATCAATTCTTATAATCAGTTCCAATACACATCGGTATTCATCATATTTACGGCTTTTCCATAGTTCACCATAAAGTTTTTCCAGATTCGGAATAATATTCTGCTGATTCAAGAGTTTTTCAGAAATTTCATGCAGCCGCAGATAACTCTGGCTTTCAAGAAGATGGTGCAAAGCCTGATTTGTGGCCTTAATATTCGGCAGGCTGGGATGGCTGCTGAGTTTCAACTGGGACAGCCAGGAATCGGCAATAATTTCGTGATTTAACAAATATTCATCACCCTGCTTATCCATGCGGCTTTCTGTGAGTTCTGCGATAATTGAATGAAGATAATACCACTCTTCCGTATCATTCGGATTCAGAAGGCAGCGGTTCGTAAGGACGGAAAAAGCATCCGACTGACGGACTGCTTCATTCAGTCTTCCCACATGGCTGTCAGGTATGCCTTCCCGGTAAAGGGCACAAAGTCTGAGGATATGCTGCTCTGCCGGTTTCAGAACCTGTTCATATAAATCCTGGAAAAGAGATTGTTCCAGTTCTCTGAGCAGTTTATCCCGGTGTTTTTTCAGAACCGCCACCGGTGTCTGATTCATGCCGTCTGCGACATTTGCCAGAAAGGTCATGGTTAGCGGATGTGCATAAGCTCCTTCCGGTTTTCCTCCTAAGCGGCGAAATACATAATCTTTTTCATTTTCATTCAAATCCCATTTTATGTCAGAAAATTCCCTGAAAGGACGCTGAAAGTAGCGGGCTACTCCCTCCCTGTCAATTCCCTGAATTTTAAAAATCTTACAAATATCATTCGGAAAAAGATTTACAGTTGGGGCATTGCGGCTTTCCAGAACAATTTTTATGCCTGGATAATCTTGGGTTATTGCCAGAAGGAATTCTTTAATATCCGGATTTTTGAAACCCCGTTTGTCAACTGCGGAATGGGTATTTTCAAGATGGATGATACAGGGAACGCCCTGTTTGCAGAATTTTTTCAGCGGTGAAAAATCATATTGCCCGATCATTTTAAAATGGTAACGCGGATTTTCTTCCCGGCATCCCAATGGCTTTGCCAGTTGACGGAACAACTCTGCCACACTTACATCTTCATTCAGTGAATACCGGAAATATTTGCAGTGCTGAAAAAGAGGATGTTTGTTTATCTCCTCAATCAGTATGGTTTTGCCAATACCCGGCATTCCATACACAAAGATAATCGGATTCTTTGTCAATGCTGTTGCAATTTTTTCAATTTCTTTATCCCTTCCGAATACGCCTCTGGCTTCGGAAGCATTTTTATGAATTTCCGGATTGTTCTCAGGCGTATCTGTCCCACCATCCTTATTGACAGAATTCTGTTTTTCCGGAGAATCGCTTTGCTTTTCATCTGTCTGACTTATCTTCTGATCCGGCTGTTTCAGATTTTTTGCCCAAAGGCTGACAGGCACAACGCCGTTATTGTCTGTGCGGTTGTAGATTAATTTCGGAACCCATCCGCCACCGTCTTTGTCATATCTTCTGAGCCAGACTTCTCCCGTTCTTTCTTCCAAATTCAGACGAACGATATTATACCCTGTTTCGGACTCGGAATCCCCGTAACCCGCTCCGCACGAAATACTGGTAAATCCATTTCCTTTTTCAGTAACCCATTCCTGATGTTCATGACCATGCAGGAGAAAATGGAAGTGATTTTCCATTTCCTTCTGAATCCGGGGATCTTCCGCCTCATTGAACCAGTTCATGGGATGGTGCATGAGAGCAATCGTAATATCCGAGTTTTTCAATTTGCTTTTCAATGATTGAATTTGCCAATGTCCGGCAAGCCATAGTTTGCCTTTTTCATTATCCTGATAACATGACCATGACGAATTCAGTCCTGCAATCCCGACTCTGATTCCCCCGATTTTACGTTCAGCCGCATAGATGAGTCGTTCTTCATCCGTCAGCAGATGAGAATAATTGTTATCTTTTAGAAATTCACAATAATCGGAAAGACGGCTGACAAAATCTTTCCATTCGATTCCTGCTTCATGGATTATTCTGCTCAGCTCTTTTTCTGCTGTATTGTGATCTCCTTTGAGATTCATCTCAAAGCCTTTGGCAATATTGGGATTGACTTTGGAGCGGTTTACCTCATGGTTGCCGGGAACAATAAAAAAATTTTCGATGGGAATCTGCGGATTGAATATTTCCCGGATTTCAACAAACAGGAGTGCGGCTTCCTCAAACTGTTCTGTAATGGATTTCCCCCCGTCTTTGCCGATATGCCCAAAAACCGCATCGCCTGTAAAAAAAATCAGATCAGGATGCAAATGGTGATTTTTTTGAAGAGAATCCATGTCATTTCGGAATTTTTCCAGAATATGATCAACTTCCCATCCTGTTTTCGGACGGCACAGATGCAAATCTGAAAAATGGAGCCATGTTAATGTTTTCATATTGTTAATATCCTTTTCAATTCCCAGTATGATCCAACAACCTATTGCTTCATGCACAGAATCAGGGTTCTGGAATCCTGCAACCCCTGCTCAATTTGCAGGAAAATATCATCACCGGGCCTGATAATCCATTCATCAAACCACACCCGCAGCCCGCTCTGCTTCAGGCGTTGTGCCAGTTTCCGCACAGCAGGCTTGTCTTTTTTGTTGTGGCTGAGGAAGAGGTCGTATTTGTAAATGCCTGACATTGAATTATCTCTTAAATCGCAGAAATGGGACGAATTTTGTCTGTGCAAAAAACCGCTCCGCTTAATTTTTGCACTCATCAGGCTCAGGTGTCTGTGCAGAAAACCGCTCCGCTTAATTTTTGCACTCCGGAATCCAAATATTGTCCGCTGCTGTGCGTGTGCAAAAAACCGCTCCGCTTAATTTTTGCACTCCGGAATCCAAATATTGTCCGCTGCTGTGCGTGTGCAAAAAACCGCTACGCTTAATTTTTGCAATCATCCGGTACAGATTATTTTTCAAAGCATTGGTTTTTTTCGGGCAAACATTTTCTTAACTCAAGTTGCTACCTATGGAAAAATTCAATAATATCAGGCAGCGAATTTTAGGCAAAATTACCGTCTTTTTTATAACATCCTGTTTATATGATGTTTATAATTTTATAGGTAGCAACTTGGGTTTTTCTTAACATCTGTATAATGTATTTTGGCAGGGTTTGAAAAGAGAAAAAGCAGAAGGCGGATAAAAAAAGGATCCGGCGAACCGGATCCTTTTTGGGTATTGCAGAAAACTGTCTGTATGAAAAAAGCCTTCTGCGGATGTTCAAAATCCGCAGAAGGCAGGATAACAGTTTTTTCTGTGAGATTAAACGGCTTCGAGTTTCTGACGATCTGCGAAGTCCATCATGACGCGGTCTCTGGCTTTGTCAATGCCCAGGGCTTTGCGTTTTTTGTCAATATGGGCAATCATCTTTTTTGCCATATCATAAGGATCAAGAGCAAAATCCCATCTGCCCAGTCCGTATTTTTCCTCAAAATCCTCAAACAGCAGTTTGTGGAATTTGGTGTTTTTGACTGTGGGGAATGTCACGCCGAAGATGGTGTATACGCCGGAGGCCACAAAATAATGGCCGATGGAGATGGCTTTTTCACTCATATATTCAGGCGCAGCACCGACTACGGGCAGATCAGAAATGCTGTCACCCAGACCGCCGGTTTTGACCATTTCCGCACAGGCTATGAGAATACGGCTGTTGTCCACGCAGGAACCCAGCCCCAGAACAGGCGGCATACCTACGGTTTCACAGACTTCTGCCAGCCCGGGCCCGGCCAGATGAGCGGCTTCGGGTGTCAGCAGTCCTGCATTGGCCAGCGAGATCTGGGAACATCCGGTCTGTACCACCAGCACATCATTGCGGATCAGTTCTTTGACCAGTTCCACATGAACCCAGTCATGTTTGACTCTGGGGTTGGTGCATCCCACAACACCGGCCACGCCGCGGATCTTTCCGTTGACGATATTGTCATTGAGAGGTTTGTAGGAGGCTCTGAAGGTTCCGCCCAGCATGTAATTGATATATTCATGGGAGAAGCCGTGAATGCCGATATGTTTCTGACGCGGAATCTCAATGGGATGTTTGCGGTTTTTGAAACGGGTGATGGCCCGGATCACCAGTTCATCTGTGCATTCTCTGGGCTTGTGATCATTGAACATCACATGCTCGGCACCTTCGATTTTGGCACGGTAGTTGGTGGTGAATATGGGCGTATTGTAGCATTTGCCCAGTTCGGCCAAAGCCTGTTTGATGCACTGCACATCCACAACCATAGCATCCACTGCGCCTGTGACAATAACAGCCTCTGTGGACATGAAGTTGCCCACATGGGGCACACCGTGACGGGACATCATTTCTGCACCGGAACAGCACATGCCGCCCAGGTTGATGCCTTTGGCTCCTGCATCTTTGGCTGCCTTGATAAGAACCGGATCCTGGCAGGAAACCAGCATGGATTCAAACATATTGGGTTCATGACCATGAACAATGACATTCACATGGTCTTCTTTCAGAACACCCATGTCGGTTTCCACTGCCAAGGGTCTGGGTGTGCCGTAAAGAATGTCGGAAATTTCTGTGGCAACCATGGAACCGCCCCAGCCATCTGAAAGTGCGGTACGGCTGAACTGCTGGGTAAGGTTTTCATAATGCTGATCCACGCCCATATGGGTGCGGTGCATACTTTCCATGATTTCCCGCATGGAACCGCGAGGAACAAAGTCCAGTTTCCGCCAGGTTTCCAGGGTTTTTTTCGGAACCCGTTTCATGAAGGGAATTTCACCCTCCACCTGGGTATAGGTGGCTTCCAGTTGTTTGTAAAGCTCTTCTGCTATCTGCTGGGTGGTTTTGCCTTCGATCTCAATATCAATGGACTGAGCTACCTGCTCCAGTTTCCGCACATCCTTGATCTGAAATTCTTTGATATGGCCGTTGACCACTTCCCGGAAAACTTCCAGCATTCCCATGCCGTGGTCAGTATGCGCAGCACAGCCGCCCACCACAAAACGGGTGAAGTTTCTGGCCTGAATGGTGTCAATGGTGGCTCCGCAGACACCCACTTTGCTGTAGGGATCTTTGGCGTTAAGGCGGCAGGGCCCCATAAAACAGATTTTGCAGCATGCGGATTCTGACCCGATGGGACAGGCTTTCATGGAAGCGGCACGGTCAAATGCGGTTTCTACACCGTCTCTGCGGGCTTTTGCCAGCATCTGCGCGGTGGATGCGCTGATGGTTACATCACTGATGTTGAATGCGGATGCATCCTCTTTTTTCTTGGCTACGACTACTTTTTTCTCCACTTTTTCAACTGCCATCTTTTTTCTCCCTTCATGGAAAGATTTTTTAAGTCCCTGACTCCCGTTTTCTGTCACTCTGACCGTTTTACAACAAAAACAGTCAGTTATAATTTATCAGTAATTATTACTGTTTAATACAATCCAGATGTTTTGTCAAATCTTTTTTTGTAAAAATGTCAGAAGGAGGTTTCAGAGGCTGGATTTCAGGTTTCAGAGCACAGTTCCCAATGTCCCAAACCTTCAAGGAGGTTTCAGAGGCTGGATTTCAGGTTTCAGAGCACAGTTCCCAATGTCCCAAACCTTCACAGAAAAAATCTCATTGCTTTTTTCATTATAATAGGTGACGGTTTGGCTGTTCAGCCAGTCCGGAAGGACGAAAAGCCTGTGATTCCCGGATGGAGCGTAGATATAACCGCCATTCTGATGAAAATGCCCCAGGAAAATGGTGTGCGTCCCTTTTCTGAACTGTGCATCTGCAAAACGGGTGATCTCATCTTCCGGCATATGCTTCCGGAATTCGCTTTTCCGGCTTTTGATTTGCCTTTTGATCTGCTCCGCAATGGCTGGCCCGAAAGGAATTACACGCAGAAGAGTTTTGATGATAATATTTTTGGTCAGCTTTCGGAACAGCAGGTAATTTCTGTCTTTGGAGTTGATTGTGTCCCCGTGGCAGAAAAGAAATCCGGATGAATTCTCATGAAAAGCCGCATCTGCGGCCCACGTAAAAAATTTTTTTCTTTCCTGCGCAACAAAAAATTCGTGATTGCCTTCCACCAGTCCGATACTCCTTTTCTGTTTCTGCACCGCGCACCAGGCCAGAAAACGCCGGTGAAGTTCATTTTCATATTTGGGAACGGCAATCCAGAGATCAAAAATATCTCCCAGAAATACAATATCATCCGGAGTGTTTGCCAGAAATTCCAGCATCCGGAAAAAAGCAGGCCCTGCTGCACTGTTTACATGTGAATCTGCAAGAATATACATGGAACAGCCTTTTTTAAATCAGTCCCCGATTTCAAACAGGGAAAGATATGACCGCAGTTCCAAAACCCGGTTTCTGGTGATCTGCATCCCGCTTTCCGCGCGCATGGGATGAAACATGGTTCCTTCAAGACCTGAATAAACTCCCTGAATATTTTTGAATTCCAGATCACGGTAGGCAATCCATGCCCGCTGGGCTTCTGTAAGGGACTTTCTGGCTTCCGGTTTGAGCCGCTCTTTGAGTTCCTGATACACAAGATTGAGTTCTGAATCCCATTTTTCCGCAGCCGCATGTATACAGTTGACCATATTGGCCGTTGAAGGATCTTTGTCCATACATACGGACAGTTCCCGGTCAATGGGATCTTCCCCTTTACCCGGCAGTGCTGTGTTGTCAGGCAGAAATTCCGGCACATCAGAAACCGGCAGTCCCAGTATCATGGCCATATTCCGCCATTTTCCGTCCCTGAGAATATATACATATGCCAGATCAAGGCCGGTATCGTTGACAAACACCTCATAAAAATTTTTTTCCGGATTTCTCACCTCCACCTGTTTGGCGGTAACGGGCGTCCACACCGTATCTCCGCAGGGCGCACAGAACTGGCGCAGTTCGGTTCCGGTTTCAATCATTTCTCCTGCTTTGTACGCATTTCTTTTGTCCACCCAGGCGGCCTGATCGGCCAGAGCGTAACTGATAATCAAAAGGCAAAGTATTGCAGTGCTTATGAATGTCTTTGGCATAATATCACCTCCTGTAATATTGCTGATGCGGCAAAAAAAACGCTCCGCCCAATTTTTGCACTCCTCCGGATTTGCTGTTCAGCATCGTATAAAACCAATGGCGAGCCGGTATAATACATCTGTATCTGTTTGTAAAGTTTAAATGTTATAACAGCATTGCCTGTATAGCACTGCCACAGATTTTTCATCCGGAATTCAGGACTCATCTGAAGATTATTCAAAGTGTTCCGGTTCGGTTTTTCCGTCCAGCACATCACGGATGGTACAGATCAGATCATTTTTTTCCACAGGTTTCATCAGAAAACCCCGGATACCCAGATCAAATGCCTTTTTCCGTGAAATCAGATCACTGAAGCCCGTGCACAGGATAATCCGCACATCAGGCCTGATTCTCATCAGTTCTCTGCAGAATTCAGCTCCTGTAAGATTGGGCATGGTCTGATCTGTGATGACCAGATCGAATCTGTCCGGATTGGCCCGGAAAGCCTCCAGCGCGTCCGGGCTGCTGTAACGCACGGTGACATCATAGCCTATGCCATCAAGCATCTTGCGTATCATGTCCACAATCTGCTGTTCATCATCCACCACCAGAATCCGCTCGTTTCCGCCCAAAGGCTTCCGAGGAACTTCAGGTTCATGTTCACAGATTTCGGATTCGAGCCTGGGCAGCCATATCTGAAAAATACTGCCCTCCCCTTCCGTACTGGATACCGTGATATGCCCCCGCAGATTACTGACTATCCTGTGCACCACGGCCAGCCCCATTCCGGTTCCCTCACCCATAGGGCGTGTGGTGAAATAGGGATCAAATATCCGCTCCAGCACCTCCGGAGCCATTCCGCATCCGGTATCACTGACTGTCAGCCGGAACCAGGGGCCGGGCGTCATATCATGAACCGGAACAGCATTTTTCGCATCAATATACAGGTTCTCCAGGGTCACGCGCAGAATACCGCCTTTTTCCCGCATGGCATGATAGGCATTGGTGCAAAGATTCATGATAATCTGATGAATCTGGCTGGGATCTGCCAGAACACAGTCGGTTCCGTCCGGAATGTCCGTCCGGATTTCAATGGTGGCCGGCAGAGAAGCCTTCAGAAGTTTCAGTGCCTCTCTGATGACCGGATGGATCTGCATGGGTTTCCACTCCTCCTCGGTCTGACGGGCAAAGGAAAGAATCTGGCGGACCATATCAGCAGCCCGGTTGGCAGCCCGGAGTACCTCCTCCAGATCATTGCGGGAGGGATCATCGCCTGCAATCCGCTCCAGCACCATTTCAGTATAACCGATGATGGGAAAAAGAATATTGTTGAAATCATGGGCAATTCCCCCGGCCAGAGTTCCAATGGCCTGCATTTTCTGGGACTGGCGGATCTGTTTTTCCAGATCTGCCTTTTCCTTTTCAAACTGAATCCGTTCGGTAACATCCCTGGCTGTTCCCCGGACACTGAATGGCCGTCCCTTTTCATCACGGATGAGAGCCACCCGGAAATCCAGCATTCTTTCTGTTCCGTCACGGGTAAGGCAGCAGGTGATTCCCCCGTATTTGCCGTCATGCAGAATTCTGTCCATATAAGACGTGAATCTGTCCGCATACCTGGGAGCCAGCATATCCCTTATATTCATGC
The DNA here is from genome assembly GCA_050180235.1 of Desulfococcaceae bacterium. Lineage (GTDB taxonomy): Bacteria > Desulfobacterota > Desulfobacteria > Desulfobacterales > Desulfococcaceae > JAABRU01. The sequence continues at coordinate 51,128 of JBFXEJ010000009.1, read as the reverse complement.
TGGTGACATCCGTATTTTCATATCCCCAGCCCTGCTTGAAGGGCAGATTGCTTTCCATGATATTTCCATCCAGATCGTGCGTAAACCAGAAATCAAAAACATTTTCAAATATTTCCCTGTATTTTCTTTCACTCTCCCTCAGCGCCCTGTCTGAAAAATTGAGATGAATATGGGTTTTGACCCGTGAAATCAGTTCCCTGTGGGATACGGGTTTGCTCAGATAATCATTGGCTCCGGATTCAAAGCCTTTGACCAGATCAGTAACCCGGTTTCTGGCTGTGAGCATAATCACAGGCATTTCACTGGAGGAATATTTTTTACGGATTTCCCGGCAGATATCAAAACCGGATTTACCGGGCATGACCACATCCAGCAGAATCAGATCCGGTTTTTTCTCTTTGTCAAGAAATTCCAAAGCCCCGTTTCCATCGCATGCTGTCAGCATCTCATAATTCTCAGCAGCAAGAAAACTCACCACCACCTGCAGATGAACCGGATCATCATCCACCACCAGAATCCGTGCTTTTTTTTCTGTGCCCTGTCTGTCTGCTTCCGCAAAGCGCACCTTTTCCGGCAATTCTGCATCCCTGAAACAGGGGACAGTTTCACTGATCCGGGAAATTTCAGTTTCAGGTTTTTCATGGGAAACCGGAAGGGTAAAACAGAAAACCGTTCCCCCGCCATCGCCGGATTCGGCCCATATCCTGCCGCCATGCATTTCCACAAGTTTGCGGGTAAGGGAAAGACTGATGCCGGGAGAATCTCCGGATTCCCGCAACTCCGGTTCTGCTGCACTGAAAATTTTTTCCGGGCTGCCGGGTGCTCTTCCTGTATCGGAAATCCGCACCGCAATTTCGTCATCACTGAGGAGACGGCAGGAAATTTCCACGTTTCCCTCATCCGTGAAACGGATGGCATTGCCCACAAGATTGCAAAGAATCTGCTGGAGGCGATCCTCATCGGCATGGACAGTCGGAATTTCAGGATCAATGGCATTATTGAGTTTTATGGGTTTTCCGGAAACAAGGGGCAGGCAAAATGTGAGGACAATGTCGGCCAGATGCTGTATGCAGACAGGTTTGGGACTGAGTTCAATGAATTTGCGCTTTACACGGGCAGTATCCGCAATATTGTTCACCATATGGGAAAGCCTGCGGCAACTGCCTGCAATAACAGTCAGATTTTTCCTGATATCCGGATTGACCGGCCCTGCCACTCCCGTAAGCATAGCATCCGCAATGCCGATAACCCCGATGAGAGGGGTTCGCAGTTCATGGGAAATATCGGAAAGAAAATCATCTCTGACTGTATCCGGGACAGTATCCGGCATGATCTGTGCTGTCTTTTCAGACAAATACGCTTCCTTTTGTGTCTGGGCACAGCGCAGTTTTTTCCGGAGGCTGATGGCATAAGCCGCCAGAAATACAAGAATGAGTCCGGCAGTCAGTAAAACTGCGGCATTCACACCCGGAGACAGTGCCGGAAGATCCGCAGCACAGGCAGGAGGGACAGAAAATACACAAAGAAAAAATAAGGCAGAGTTTCTGAGTGTTTCTGAGAATCTGTGCTTCATCGCAATCTCCTGTAGGCTTTAAGAAAATATTTTTGGGGATTCCTGCAGACTGGGTTGAGGAATTAAACCCGACAAACTCAGAATGTTGGGTTTCACTGCGTTCAACCCGGCCTGCTCCAAAATAATTATCTTAAAAGCTATGGCAGCTTAATGGTGAATGTTTAATGGTGAATGATAATCTTAGGTGATTTCCATTAATGATTATACCGTTTTTCGTAGGGTGGGCACGGTTTTTTGTGCCCACCGTTTCAGCAGGACGGCGGGCACAAAAAACCGTGCCCACCCTGCAATGATGGTACATTTTTTCATGGAAATCGCCTTAAACCGGGTTATGGACCGGAAACTGGGGACAGACAATCATTCAGCATTAAATATTAAACATTTTCCGGAAGTATTCCGAGAAGTTCTTCATATCTGAATTCACGAACCAGTAAACCAAGGGATTCGGACAGAGCGGGATCATGTTTACGGATATCTTCCATCAGTGTGCGGATCCTGTCGTCATCCAGTTCATTGATGGCCTGACGCAGATTCAGCGGCAAATCAGGAGGCAGATTTGCAAATACCCCGGGACCCGGCACGTTTTTAACAGGTTCTGCCGGGACGCTGGAATAAAGCGCTTTCCCGGTACTGTCTTTATGTTTTTTTTCCTTTTTTCCCAAAACATCTTTTTCCGCAAAATCCGGCAGTCCGGCCCGGATATGAAAAGAGAACAAAACCCCCGGCGCTTTGTTTCCGCTTCTGTCATCATTTGCAGTCTGCTCCGGAGTCCGGCACGGACTTATCAGCGTAAGATCCCCGCCCAGAAGTTTTACAAACTGACGGCTGATGACCAGTCCCAGTCCTGAGCCTTCCTGGGATCTGCGTCCGGTTTCGGTCTGCACAAAGGCATTGAAAAGGCATTCCCGTTCTTCGGCTGCAATGCCGGGTCCGGTATCTTCGACTTCAAAACGGAGCATATGAACAGGTTCTTCTTTCGGTGAGCTGCTTTTTCCGCTGTCCGCGAGTCCGGCTCTGACCCATACCGAACCTTCAGCCGTGAATTTGACGGCATTGCCGATAAGATTGATGAGAATCTGCCTAAGCCTCATACGATCCGTGCGAATCAGGTCCGGCAGTTGCGGATCAGTTTCAAAGATGAGACGCAGTCCTTTGGCCTGTGCCCTTATCCGGAACATGTTTTCAACTTCCCCCAGCAGATTTCTGAGATCAAAGTCTTTTTCATTTACAGACATGCGTCCGGCTTCCACTTTGGAGAGATCAAGTATCTGATTGATAATGGCCAGCAGATGTTCACCGCTGTCCGCGATGATCTGCAGATGATCCCGCTCATTCTGCGAAAGATTCCGGCTTCTGCCCACAATCTGGGCAAAACCCAGGATGGCATGAAGCGGAGTGCGGAGTTCATGGCTCATATTGGCCAGGAAAGTGCTTTTGGCCTGATTTGCAGCCTCAGCCGCGTGCCGCTTTCTTTCTGCCTGCTCCTTTTCCAGTTTCTGCCGCAGATGGAGTTTCTTTTCCCGCGAATAGGCTGAAAAACTGAGAATTACATATCCGCAGATTCCTGCTGTCAGGTTGTATCCCATGGAAAAAACCGTGCCATGATGCACATAGAGCAGGGTGCAGAAAAGGATAAATCCGGCAAACAGGAACGCTGCGGCCATTATCTGGATCAGAAGGGTTCTTATTTGATAAACACATAAAATAATCATAAAAACAAAAAAAGCGGAAAGAAGCATTTCCAGTAAAAACGGGGCAGGCCGCAGCGGTGCTCCCCTGAGCAGGGTGCTGACGGTATCTGCTATGATCTCGGCTCCGTATATCATTCCCACAGGAGTGTCAAACCAGTCATGGGAAATGGCAGTGGTATCCCCGATAATCACAATCTTGTCCCTGACCCACATCTGCAGTTCTGTGGTTTCATCAGGCCCGATGCCGGAAATGTTCAGAAACTCGGACGCAGGGATGCCCGCATACTGGTAAAGAAAGCGGTATCCTTCCGGGATGGGGGAAAAATCAATATACATATCGCGGAAATGATCCAGCGGTATGGAAATATTCCCGATGTGAAGGATATTGTCCGTCAGCACCGGTCTGGTTTCCAGATAGGCTGACACCGCCTGCACAGCGATGGGCCATCCGTCCTCTCTTTCTGTGACTTCAGGCAGAATGCGCAGACGGCTTAAAAAGGTGAGTGAGGAACTTGGGGAGGTCAGGTTGACATATCCGCTGTTTCCGGCCTTTCTGAACATGGGGATGGGATAACGGATATCCGCAAAGCTGCTGCCGCTGTCAAAAACAGCGCGTGAGGCCAGCAGAACCGGGCTCCGGTCTATAACTTCTGCCAGCAGTCTGTCATCACCGCACGCATCCGGCAGATCCAGAAACAGATCCACACAGATGACCTTTGCGCCCAGGGCATTGATATTCGAAATGATTTCTGCCAAAACCGATCTTCTGAGGGGATACATCCCATATTCATCAAAAAAACGGTCATCTATGGAAACAAGAGCGATTCTGTCCAGCGGAAACGCTGTATCTTCCTGCCTGCCGAAGACAGAACGCATTCCATGCCGGAAAAAAACTGTCTGATCTTCCCATAAGGAAAAAAATTCATGGTATTCGGCAAGCAATGAAAAAAGAAAAAGGAGAATAACAAAAAGAACATCATATTTTTTGAGAAGTTTTTTCAGCATGCGCCACACCGGATTGCCGAACACATTTTCTTAAAAGCGGTTTTCACTACTGCTGATTCCGGCTGAGCGCCATCTCCGCCTTTTTCATATTTTCCAGATTCAGATCGCCCAGTACCCTTAAAAGAAAAGGTCTTACCTCGGCAGCATCAGGATTTTCAGACAGAAAATCCCGGTAATAATCCATGGCCACCACCCGGAATCCGTTGTCTTCCATAAAAACGCCCAGCAGAAATCTGTTGTCCGGTGCAATCTCCAGCATTCGGGCCAGTTCCTGATGGAAGGTTTTTTTTTCCTCATCCGAAAGCCATTTCAGGGTATTGCGATCTTCAGGAGCATACAGCACTTCATCTTTGTACAGCACATTGACACAGTAAGGAATTTCTCCCGGAGACGGCCGGGGCACACGAAAACGCACCATATCCTTTTCGGTTCCCGGTACGTTAAACATTTTGTCTCCCACAAAGAGCTGGTACGTGTATTCCGGTCCCGGACTGTCCCAGACCAGATCCGGATAATCCTCTGAAAGCGTGATGTTACGGGCTGTTTTCAGCCGGATGTCCCTGCCGGATTTTTCTGAACGTGTCACGGTGTATTTCTGGATACTGGCAAAACGCCGTTTCAGAAACGCACTGAAACTCCTGGCAGGCCGGGTATCTGAAATATTTCCCTGAAGCACTTTGGTAAGACCCGCAGTCGTTTCAATTTCCGTGCCTGCGGTCAGCACCTCAATGGTGTCAGTCCTGTGTTTGAGAAGTTTGCAAACGCTGTCGGCACCGGTTTTCACATGCCACCCCTCAAAGAGAAATTTGTTGCGGTTCACGGGTTTCCATGTCTGTCCGTCCGGTGAATAAGCAACATCCCCCTTTGCATCAATAATCATGGCAAGCGGATTCTCCGCGGCCGCTGCCGGAAAGGTATATGCCCATACCAGTATGGACACAGACAGAATACGGATAAATTTTGACATTTCATCCTCCTTTCCTGTTGCGGAAAAAACCGCACAGGACATATGATGTTTCCTGGGATAAGCATATCCCCTGGCTGCTATCACTCAGCTTTTTTACAGATTTTGACTGATATTACGCAATATCGTCATACAGGCAAAAGCCGGTATCCGCAATATTTTGAAAGCACCTGACCTGGATTTGATCGCAGACGGACGGTTCCGGCCCAAACCAAAATGACGGTGAAAGAGAAACAGTTTATACAGTCAGTTATCTCCGGCACAGCAGAGAGAAAAAACCGTTTTCCAAAAATCTGCCGAAGTATTAAAACAGATTCAGGTTCATTTTGCAACTGTTATGTAAAAATAATGCAACTTTTCCGGGTTATAGATAAGCGGAAAAAATTCTCATCAGTGACAGTCCGTATTGCAAAATCTCAATGACCCTGATATATGCCAGAAATCTGATTTCCAATGTTTTTTCGGAATCAGGGCGGCTGGCATATTTGGGATCTGCCGGTTTATGTATTTCGCATCCGGCAGAAACAGGTCTCGGCAGGCGGTTCCGCACTGCGATTAAATATGCCGGATTATCCAAAATATTAACATCTTAAATTTCCGGGAACATAAAATATTGCAATCATCACACAATACCACAGACAGAATTACAGGCTGGTGGAAGCCGGAGGGCAGTCTGCCGGAAACCGGGCCCAGGGCAGTTCATAACGCTATTCTCCGGCTCAGGCATCCCGTATATCTGCTGCGGCAGGGGGATGAACCTGCCGTCGCGCAGAGCGGAACCGTCATAATGGGCCGGGAGCGGCCTTTGGGAGAGGATGTGCAGCCCTTATGCGCGTACTGTCCGCCCCTTTATCCTGAGGATCTGGGAGATCCGCTTTTCAGAAAAAATTTCGGTCTCCGCTTTTCCTATGTGGCCGATGCTATGGCAAACGGCATCACTTCGGTGGAAATGACCGAGGCAGCAGGCCGGGCAGGAATGCTCGGTTTTTTCGGAGCAGCCGGGCTTTCTGCGGGGGCCATTGAAAAGGCCATCCATCATCTGCAGAACCGGATGAAAGGAATTCCCTTCGGATTCAACCTGATCCACAGTCCCAATGATCCGGATCACGAGGCCGCAACCGTTGATCTGTATCTGAAAAACCATGTTCGCATTGTCAGCGCGTCAGCCTATCTGGGGCTTACCCTTCCGGTTGTGTATTACAGGGTCAGAGGCATTCACCGGGATCCGCAGGGAAATATTGTCTGCCCCGGTAAACTGGTGGCAAAGGTGTCACGGGAAGAGGTGGCTGAAAAATTCCTTTCTCCCCCGCCGGAAAAACTGCTGCGCCAACTGGTGGAAAAAAGAATGATTACGGAGCAGGAGGCGGAACTGGCAAAATCTGTCCCAATGGCTGAGCATCTGACTGCGGAAGCTGATTCCGGAGGCCATACCGACAACCGGCCCGCGCTCACACTTTTTCCCACCATGCTGGCTTTGCGGGACAGACTGGCCCGGAAATACAACTATTCGGGGATTCCCTGCGTGGGGCTGGGCGGCGGAATTGCCACACCTGAATCCGCGGCTGCCGCCTTTGCCATGGGAGCGGACTATCTGGTGACAGGATCGGTGAATCAGGCATGTACGGAAGCCGGTACTTCGGAAGCCGTGCGGCAGATGCTGGCCGAAGCCCGGCAGGCGGATGTGATTATGGCCCCGGCAGCGGATATGTTTGAAATGGGCGTAAAGGTTCAGGTGCTGAAAAGGGGAACCATGTTTCCTCTCCGCGCTGCCAAACTCCATGATCTGTACAACCGCTATGATTGCTATGAGGATATTCCCCAGGCGCAGCGGCAGATTCTGGAAAGGGATTTTTTTCAGTGCAGTTTTGAGACAGCATGGGCAGGAACCAGGGAATTTTTTGAACGCCGGGATCCACGGCAGAATGTGCGGGCTGAAAAAGATCCGAAGCATAAAATGGCTCTGGTCTTCCGTTCATATCTGGGCCAGTCTTCCCGCTGGGCCATATCCGGAGATCCGGGCCGGCGCATGGATTACCAGATATGGTGCGGCCCGGCCATCGGTGCGTTTAATGAATGGACAAAAGGCAGTTTTCTGGAAAAACCGGAAAACCGTCAGACCGTGACTGTGGCTATGAATCTGCTTACAGGAGCGGCAGTTGTCACCCGTGCCGGCTGGCTGCGCAGCCAGGGCATTGTCCTGCCTCCGGATGCAGGGAAATTCAGTCCCATGCCCATGTCAAAAATAAAGGAACTGACAGAGATGGAATGAAACGGAATGCCGGAAAATAATACGCAGGTTTATTAAATAAGGTTGGTAGCGGGTCAAACCGGCTGATGACGCGGAAAAAACTCTCACCTCCCTTGAGGAGGGGAATTCCAGAATCAAATGATTTGACCCGCTATCAAAAGGTTATTTATATAATCAGACCCCCATGTCCGAAAAGGAGATTTTTATGAAACATATTTTTGTGTTTTTCATCCTTGCAGCATTCTGTCAGATGAACCCGGCTGCCCGCCTTTATGCAGAGGTGGTGCTGGACGGTTCCACAGGCGCTTTCGGGCAGCTTGAAACTCAAAACGGGAATTATGACATCAAAATGAACTATGGTCATCAGTCCGGGGAAAATCTTTTCCACAGTTTCAGCCAGTTCAACGTGAATACCGGGGAAATCGCAAGCTTCGGGGTTTCGGAAAGCATCCGGAATATCATTTCCCGGATTACCGGAGGCAGTGAATCCTTTATTGACGGAACCCTGCGCAGTGTGATTTCAGGCACTTCGCAGATTTCCGCTGCGAATCTTTACCTGCTTAACTCATCGGGCATCATTTTCGGCCCAGACGCTGCCCTGGATATCGGCGGTTCCTTTTATGTCAGCACAGCGGATTATCTGCGCATGGGAGATGCGGATCGCTTTTACAGCACTGTGCAGGAAAACGAAATTCTGTCTTCAGCTCCTCCCGAAGCCTTCGGTTTTCTCAAAAGTCCTGCGGAAATCCGTTTTGAGGGCATGGGAAAGGTTGGGGAGGATGGTTCATACGGCCTCACGGTTTCCCCTTTGCAGGATATTTCCGTAACCGGCGGAAATATTTCTTTTGCAGGAAGTTACACGGCAGATGGCAGCGCGGAAAAACCTTTGGGCAGTCTCAGCGCTCCCGGAGGAAGCATTTCACTGGTCAGCGTGAATTCTCCGGGCGAGGTGACATTTGCGGAATCCGGGCCGGATGTTTCCTCTTTCAGCACCCTGGGAACCATCACTCTGTCTGACCACTCCCAAATTAAAGCCTCCGGGGAGGGTTCAGGAAATATTTTCATCCGGGCCGGGCAGTTTTTTCTGGAAAGCGGCAGTGTGATTGAGGTGGATACCAAAGGCAGTGAAGATGGCGGCATTACAGATATTCAGGCTGATACCGTGTCCATCAGCGCTGGCGATATTTTCAGTGATGCAGCGTCCACAGGCCGGGGCGGGGATATTTCCATTTCCGGGATTGGCGGAAACGCAGCAGGATCGGTCAGCATTTCGGACGGAGCACGGGTTTTTGCCAATGCCGCGAATCCGGAGGCAGATGCCGGGGATGCCGGGAATGTTTCCATTTTTGCAGAAAATCTGACAATTTCTTCCGGAGGCTCTGTCTCCTCTTCCGCAGATGGCGGAGGAAACGGCGGAACTGTGCATCTGACAGCTTCCGAATCTCTTCTGATTAGCGATCAGAGCGAGGTCTTTGCCTCCTCATCCGGCAGTTCTGAAATGGCCGGGGCATCCGGAGACATTCTTATGGAAAGCCCGGAAATAATGCTGACAAATGACAGCAGAATCTCCATTGACACAGGGGACGGGGAGGGCGGCACCCTTGTCCTTCGCGGTCTGGATGAAAAACCTGCGGAATCAATTACGGTTTCCGGCAGCCGGATTTATGCGGGCACACTGGGTTTTGGAAATGCGGGCGATGTGCTGATACAGGCCAAACATATCCGTTTTGAGGAAAAAGGCGCTGTGGGCAGTGAAACCTTTGGAAGCGGCACAGGAGGAAATATCCGGATTGAGGCAGGCACCGAGTTTGCACTTGCGGATGGTTCCTATATTTCTTCCAACAGTGTTTCCACAGAAAGCAAAGCCGGAGATGCCGGGAATATTTTTGTGCAGGCCGGGGATTCCATGTATCTGCATGACAGCAGCATTACCACAGAGGCTGTGAATGCAGGCGGCGGAAAGATCAGTCTGGAAGCCCAAAGCATGATTTATGCCACAGACAGCCGGATTGCCACAAGCGTGGCAAAGGGAGCGGATGACGCGGGCGATATTTCCGTTAATCCCCTTTTGGAATATCTTCAGTTTACCGTTATGAACCGGAGCGAAGTGCGTGCCAATGCCTATGAGGGAAGAGGCGGAAATATCCGCATAGAGACGGATCAGTTTGTTTTCTCCGGAACCAGTGTGGTGGATGCTTCCTCACAACTGGGGATTGACGGCACGGTAAACATCATTTCCCCGGAGGCAGATGTAAGCCAGGGTCTGCTGACACTGCCCGCTGCAATGCTTGATGTGACACAATGGGTGCAGACCCCCTGTTTTCAGAGAAGCGGCAGTGATGTCAGCACCTTTATCTTCACCGGACAGGATGCTGTCCCCAATCCGCCGGATGATTTGCAGAGGGGAAATCTCCTGTTTTGGGAATACACACAATGACGGGGAATACTGGCCAATCGTAACTGAGCTTGTCCATAAGGGGAAATCCCCTGTTTTGGGAATACACACAATGACTGCTGTAAGTTTGGAGACCTGCACACATCATAACCGGGGGGAAATCCCCTGTTTTGGGAATACACACAATGACAAAGGAGGTATATTATGCCCTACAGTATCGCATTGCTGCGCAAACTGGATTTTGTGAACCCGGAACTCAAATCCCTTTTGTGGGATATTCTTGAGGAAATTGAGCAAAACAGAGAAGCCTCTGTAACAAAAACAGAATTCAATGAATTAAAGGAGATTGCGGGGGAACTTGGCCGGACTGTCAAAGAGCTGGCAGTGGTGCAAATCCGGACAGAAAAGCGGCTTGAGGAACTGACGCAGGCGCAGAACCGGACAGAGAAACGGTTTGAGGAACTGGCACAACGGGTCAATGAACTGGCACAGGCGCAGAGCCGCACAGAGAAACGGGTCGAGGAACTGGCAGAGGCGCAGAACCGGACGGAGAAACGGGTCGAGGAACTGGCAGAGGCGCAGAACCGGACAGAGAAACGGGTCGAGGAACTGGCAGAGGCGCAGAACCGGACGGAGAAAGAGGTTGCAAAACTGACAGGTGCTGTGGTTCAGTTGCGGCATCAGGTGGGCGGCTTATCCAAAAGCGTGGCATATGCGCTTGAAAATGAGGCATTCCGGAAACTGCCGGACTATCTGAAAAGCAATCATCATATCCATATAAAGGAGAAATTTGTCAGAAAGTTCATAGGCGGTGAGGAAATCAATATCTTCGGAATGGCTGAGCGCAACGGCGGGGAGATTCTGATTGTGGGCGAATCGGTTTTAAAACTGGATGACCGCTCCAAGCTGGCGCAGCTTGAAAAAAATGTTCAGGCTGTGAAACAGTTTTTTCCACAGCAGATATTCCCATTGATTATCACGCATTTTGCCCATCCTGAAGTTCTTGAGAAAGCAAAGGAGCAGGGCATTCTGGTGGTTCAGAGTTTTGAATGGGACTGATGCGGCTTTGTCTTAGGAATGAAAATGAAACAACTTCCATTTCTTCGTCATTCCAGCGCAAGCAGGAATTCAGTATTTTCAGCCTGTTCCGGACTCCGGCTTTCACCGGTATGACCGGCTGCGCAATAAGTAAGGTGATTTCCATTAATGATTATACCTTTTTTCGTAGGGCGGGCACGGCTTTTTGTGCCCGCCGTCCTGCTGAAACGGCGGGCACAAAAAGCCGTGCCCACCCTACAATATGGTACATTTTTTCATGGAAATCACCTAAGGTTCCATAAATTTTCGGGCATGAAAAGTTTTCAGAAAAACCGGTTTTTTCAGGAAAAATCCGGTTTTTTCATTGTCAGCCAATCTGATCCGCTGCCGTTTTTTTGCATATTTCCGTGAGCGGGAGTGCAAAAATTGAGCGGAGCGGTTTTCTGCATATTTCTGCAGCATGAATTTGACCTTCTGCAAAAGGTATATCTGCCATCTATGCTTTTTGGCATAAGCAAAAAATATTCAAGATTGGGCTTGTCTTTTTTTATTCTGAGTGATAGGATATTTTCCAAGTTTTATGAAATGTTTATTGGCAAGCAGGAAATAAAAATGTTCAGGTTTTGATTATAATAAAATTTATATTTTTTAGTCCCCAATTTTTTTCATTTCTCCGCCCCGGCGGAAAGGAGCCTGCCATGAAAACCCTGTCCCGTTTTTTCAGAAAACCGTGTTTTTTTCAGAAAACTGTGTGCCTGCTTTGGACAGTGTGCGCGGTGCTGCTTGTGTCCTCAAACCTTTATGCCGCTGAACCCGCAGTTCAGGCATCCGCTGTGAATTTCACATCAGTTACCGATATATCCATGACGGTAAACTGGATACGGGGAGACGGCGACAGTTGCATTGTGCTGATGAAAGCCGCCAGTGCTGTTGATGCCAATCCTGCTGACGGAACAGGTTACACGGCAAATGCGGTTTTCCGATACGGTTCACAGGTTGGAACCGGCAACTGCGCGGTTTACAGCGGAACCGGAACTTCCGTGAATGTGATCGGGCTGAATCCTTTCACCGTCTATTATGTGGCAGTGTATGAATTTAACGGCTCCGGCGGTACGGAAGATTATCTGACTCCGGGCGCAGCTTCCAGTACATCAACCATTGATAACAGGGTATGGAGTTCTGTCTTTGGCAATCCCGGAATGAGCAATTCGGTCTTAGCCCTTGCGGTTGAAGGATCCGGGAATCTGTATGCCGGAGGGGATTTTACAACTGCCGGAGTCGTGAGCGCAAGTCGGATCGCCAAATGGGACGGCTCGGCATGGAGCGCACTGTCTAACGGATTGAACGACTCTGTCAGGTCTCTTGCGTTTGACGGCACAGGAAATTTGTATGCCGGAGGGCTGTTTTACCTTATCAATGGCAACCCTATTTCCCTGGTTACGAATCATACCGCCAAATGGGATGGTTCAGCATGGAGTGTACTGGATGGGGGAACAAACGACGGAGTCTTAGCCCTTGCGTTTGACGGAAGTGGCAATCTCTATGCCGGGGGGCAATTTGATCATGCCGGAGGTGTGAGCGCAAATAAAATTGCCAAATGGGACGGCTCAGCATGGGAACCGCTGGGAACCGGAATGAACAGCATCGGGGTCTATGCCCTTGCGTTTGACAGCAGCGGCAATCTCTATGCCGGGGGGGAATTTATAAACGCCGGGGGCGTGAGCGTAAATCGGATCGCCAAATGGGACGGCTCAGCATGGGAACCACTGGGAACCGGAATGACCGGCGGAGAGGTCTTTGCCCTTGCGGTTGACGGAAGTGGCAATCTCTATGCCGGGGGGGGATTTAATACTGCCGGAGGCGTGAGCGCAATGAGAATTGCCAAATGGGACGGCTCAGCATGGACCGCTCTGGGAACCGGAATGTCCGGCGGTGTCAAATCCCTTGCAGTTGACGGCAGGGGCAATCTCTATGCCGGGGGGGAATTTACAACCGCAGGAGGTGTCAGTGCCAACTATATTGCAAAATGGAACGGTTCAGCATGGAGCGCGCTTGGAACAGGAATGAACGGCATTGTCAATGCCCTTGCAGTTGACAGTTCCGGTAATCTGTATGCCGGGGGGAGTTTTACGACAGCCGGTGGGATGATCTCGAACCGTATTGCCCTGTATAACTCAGTTCCCGCTTCCGAACCCGGCACACAGGCATCAGTCGTAAATTTCACATCAATAACCGGCACATCGCTGACCGTAAACTGGACACGGGGAACCGGTGCAGAATGTATTGTGGTCATGCGGCCCGGCAGTGCTGTTGATTCAGATCCTGCTGACTGGACAGGTTACACGGCAGATGCGGTTTTCGGAAACGGTTCACAAATCGGAACCGGCAATTATGTTGTTTATAACGGAATAGGAAATACCGCAACCGTAACCGGACTGACCGCAGGCACAACCTATCATGTGGCTGTGTATGAATTCAACGGCTCCGGCGTAAGTGAAAATTATCTGACTTCCATAGCCCCGGCAAGCGGATATAGCACGGCATGTGACACCAATATAACCGTTGACAGCCCCTCCGATTCAGGCCCAGGCAGTTTGCGTCAGGCGATTACCGACATTTGCGATGGCGGAACGATCACGTTTTCACCGGGATTGTACATCACATTATCATCGGCTTTAACGATAAACCAGGCAAAATCATTCACCATTGACGGAACCGGAAGCAATCCGGTCATCAGCGGAGAAAATGTCTGCCTGGTATTCAATATCGCGGTTGTTGACGGGTATTCTCTGACGCTGGAGGGACTGCATATCACCAAAGGGTATCATACTGCCGAAAACGGCGGAGGTATTCAGGCGGGTGTGGGTACAGGGAATCTGTATGTCAACAACTGTATTATTGATTACTGCTATTCCACCGGAAGCGGAGCCGGGTTTTATTCTTACGGCGGCGGTAACTATACAAACTGCATCGTCCGCAACAATACATCCGCTGAAACCCATTACGGCGGCGGCGGAGTGATGATGGTAAACGGAGGTACACTTGTTAATTGTCTGATCACAAACAATACCGCACCGCTGAACGGGGGTGTCAGCGCATACCAGGGCGGCAGTTTTATCAACTGCACCATTGCCGACAATACCGCTACTGGCGGTCTGTATGCCGAACTGTTTTCGACATTCAATGGGGCAATACTTCCCGGCCCTTCATTTACCAACTGTCTGATCTACAATACGCAAAATGAATATATCGGAACCTGGGGACCGCCTACCCCGTTTATCAACTGTTCCGTAAACGGCAATGTAACCCTGAACAACTACCTGCCGAGTGCATCCATTTCAAATATGCAGTATCTGACGGAATCGCCCTTTGCTGTGGGAGATTATTCGCTCAACACTGTACCCGGAGGCGGCATACCATGTTCAAACACAGGGTTGAACAGTGCGAATACAACACCCGCAGATTTGGCAGGAAATCCGCGTATTCAGAATTCAATGATTGATATCGGCGCTTATGAATCCGCCTTTACATTAGTTGCGGAACCGACCTCTCAGGCTTCCGGGGTAAATTTCGCATCCGTAACCGGCACATCCATGACCGTGAACTGGACGCCCGGCAGCGGCACAAACCGCATTGTGCTGATCAAAGCGGGCAGTGCGGTTAATGCCAATCCCGTTGACGGTGCAACTTACACTGCAAATGCGGCTTTCGGCTCCGGCACGCAGATCGGAACCGGAAATTACGCGGTTTATAACGGAACCGGCAATACTGTCACTGTCACGGGACTCACGCCCGGACTGACCTATTTTGTGGCAGTATATGAATTCAACGGAACAGGCGGAAGTGAAAATTATCTGACATCCATTGCTCCGGCAAGCGGAAATACAACCACAGTCATGATACCCCCCGGCAATGCGCTGGATTTTGACGGGGTGGATGATTATGTGGATTGCGGTGTCGGCATCAATCCGGCTCAATTTACCATAGAAGCGTGGATTAAAGTAAATTCGCTGAGTTCCTGTATGGTGATCGCTTCGAAAATATATAATTTAAGCCCATATTACAATAATAATTTTGAACTCAGGGTTGAACCGGCAGGGCAGATTCAATTGGTAGTTCCGGACGGCTCATCGTGGCGTTTCGTCAACTCGGATGAAGTAATCAATGCCGGAGTCTGGACTCATATTGCTGCAACTTATGACGGTAACGGAACAACCGGAACAGGAAAAATATATATTAATGGTGTTCAGGATTCCAACATTCTGAACAGCCCGACTTATTCCAGCTCCGGGGACCTCAATCTTTTTCTCGGAGCGCGCCCCGATAATGACGGTTCTGGACCGGCTATGTTTTTCAACGGCGCTTTGGATGAAGTCCGCATCTGGAATGTTGCCCGCGACTGCGCTCAAATCCAGTCAGCCATGAACTGCGAACTGACCGGCACTGAAACCGGTCTGGTGGCGTATTACAACTTCAACCGGGGCATTGCAGGCGGAGACAACACGGGCATTCCCGCTCCGGAAGTGACTGACATCAAAGGAACAAATCACGGCACAATGATTGGTTTTGCCAAAACCGGCACGGCATCCAATTTTGTTGCATCCGCTGCCAGTATAAGCGGAACCACACCCGCTCCGCAGCCGGAGATTAATATAACAGGTCTGGGCATTTCCATACCGGACGGAGATACTGCACCGGCCGCAGCCGATGACACGGATTTCGGCAGTGCGGATGCAGGCAGCGGATCAGTTGTCCACACCTTCACCGTTGAAAACACAGGCACAGGCGATCTGATTCTTGGGGCAGATTCCATCACTGTAAGCGGCACAGATGCCTCTGATTTCACAGTCAGCGGCATCACTTTGCCGGCCACAATAACCGGAGGAAATTCAGCAAATTTTGATGTCACCTTTGATCCGTCTGCACTTGGACTGCGCACGGCCACAGTTACTGTCGCCAGCAGTGACTGTGATGAAAATCCCTATGATTTTGCGGTTCAGGGAACCGGGGGCAACACGGCTCCGGTCATAAACCTTGATCCGGATAACAGCCTCGGAGGATTGGATGACGGGAACAGTGAAATCACCTTCACCGAAGGCGGATCTGCTGCGGCAGTGGCCGACAGTGATGCGGCTGTGACAGACACAGGGAATGCAGTCAGTCTGACCCTTACCGTCACGGGCATTGCAGACGGAGCAGATGAAATCATCACCATCGGAGGAACAGATTTCCCCCAGAATGCAGACAAAACCACAGGGGGAAATGCAGGTTCGACGATATTCACAATAACTTATACGCAAAGCACAGGTGTTTTTCTGATTACCGGTCAGGGCGGAGCGGAAATGCCTCTGGCGGATTTGAACCTGCTGATGCAGGGCATCACCTATGAGAATCTCAGTCCTGTACCGGTGGCCGGAATCCGTTCCCTGTCGTTCACTGCAAATGACGGATTTGCAGATTCCCTCAGTGTTCTGTCTGTCATTACTGTAATCCCGGTCAATGATGCGCCTGTGATTGAATCCCAGAATGTGCTTTCCGTAAATGAGGACACTCCGCTTGTGATTCAACTGACAGATCTCATTGTAACGGATTTGGATAATACTTATCCGACTGGTTTCACTCTGACTGTGCAGACCGGAACCGGTTACACGGTTTCCGGAACAGAAATTACACCGGCTGAGAATTTCACCGGCACGCTCACTGTTCCGGTCACTGTCAATGACGGCGGACTGGACAGTAATATTTTCAATCTGACCGTGACCGTGAACCCGGTCAATGATGTACCTGAAATCACAGGGCAGAATCCGCTTTCTGTGAATGAGGACACGGCTCTTGTGATTCAACTGACAGATTTGACCGTGACTGATCCGGACAATACATATCCGGACGGTTTCACTCTGACTGTGCAGACCGGAACCGGTTACACGGTTTCCGGAACAGAAATTACACCGGCTGAGAATTTCACCGGCACGCTTACTGTTCCGGTCACTGTCAATGACGGCGGACTGGACAGTAATATTTTCAATCTGACTGTTACAGTGAACCCGGTCAATGATGCGCCGGTAATCACAGATCAGAACCCGGTTGCCACAGAGGAAGACACTGCGGTTGAGATTCATCTCACATATCTGGTTGTGACAGATCCGGATAACACATATCCGGACGGATTCACTCTTACTGTGCAGCCCGGAGACAATTACACGGTTTCCGGAACAACTGTCACACTGGATAAGGATTTCAGCGGAAATCTTTCTGTTCCTGTTCTGGTAAATGACGGCACAGACTACAGCAACATATTCAACATTGCTGTCACAGTGAACCCGGTCAATGACGCGCCTGTCATCACAGGACAGAATGCGGTCAGCATACCGGAAGACAGTTCTCTTGCAATAGATGACGGTTTTCTGGTGGTTGCAGATCCGGACAATGTCTGGTCTGATGATTTCGCCATCACAGCCGGAGATGGTTCCAATTACACCCGGAGCGGAAACACCATCACACCGAATCCGGATTTTACCGGAACCCTGACTGTTCCTGTCACGGTAAATGACGGAACAGCGGACAGCAATACCTTCTCCTTTGTGATTACTGTGACAGCGCAGAATGATTCCCCGCTGATCACAAACCAGAAAGCGGTTTTCACAGATGAGGACACAGCAGTCACTGTTCTGCTCAGCGATCTGACTGTGACAGATCCGGACAGTCCCTATCCGGACGGCTTCACTCTGACTGTTCAGACCGGAGATAATTACACGTTTTCCGGAACAGCGGTCACTCCGGATGAGAACTTCAGCGGAAATCTCTCTGTTCCTGTGCAGGTGAATGACGGGGAAAATGACAGCAATGTTTTCAATCTCACTGTCACTGTGCATCCGGTCAATGATGCGCCGGCCATTACAGGACAGAATGCAGTGACCATACAGGAAGATACCTCTATTGCAATTACAGCCGGTTTTCTGCTGGTTGCAGATCCGGACAGTGTCTGGCCTAATGACTTCACCATCACAGCCGGGGACGGTTCCGGTTACACCCGGAGCGGAAATATTATCACACCGGATTTGGATTTTACCGGAACCCTGACTGTTCCTGTCACGGTAAATGACGGAAGCGCGGCCAGCAATACCTTCCCCTTTGTGATTGCCGTAAGCGCGCAGAATGATGCCCCTCTGATTACAGGACAGCATCCGGTTGCCACAGACGAGGATATGCCGGCTGTGATTCATCTCACGGATCTGATCGTGAGTGATCCGGACAGTGCTTATCCGGACGGATTCACTCTGACTGTGCAGACCGGAGACAGTTACACAGTGTCAGGAACCCAAATCACACCGGCTGAAAATTTCAATGGAACACTGGCTGTTTCAGTGCAGGTGAACGATGGCATAAATGACAGCAATGTTTTCAGTCTGAAAGTGACCGTAAACCCGGTCAATGATGTGCCGGTCATCACGGGACAGAATCCGCTTTCCACAGCCGAGGATACACCCATCATCATTCAGATAAGCTATCTGATTGCTGATGATCCGGACAATGATTCCCTTACCCTCACTGTTATGCCCGGAGAGAATTACACCGTATTCGGAAACACGGTGACACCGGCCGAAGAATTCAGCGGTGTGCTGATCATACCGGTGTATGTGAATGACGGAACAGTCAGCAGTGAGATTTTTTATCTTACCCTGACAGTTTCTGATTTCAGAGATATTCCGGTCATTACCGGTCAGGGCAGTCTGAGCATGGCAGAGGAGGGTGAACTGACCGTGACCCTGAATGATCTGACAGCGGATGATCCGGACAGCACATATCCTGCTGAATTTACACTGACAGTTCACTCCGGAGAGAATTACACGGTTTCGGGAAACACCATAACACCTGTAAAGGATTTTTACGGAACCCTGCATGTGCCGGTGACTGTGCATGACGGAAAAAACACCAGCACTGTGTTCACGCTTTCCGTGACTGTCACCAATGTCAATGATCCGCCCCAATTTACCAGTGAACCGGTAACAGCCGCTACTGAGGACGTGCCTTATCAGTATGAAATCACGTTCACAGATGCTGATCCTGATGACAGTTTCACAGTCACAGCAGGAAATCTCCCTGCATGGCTGAGCCTCAAAGACCGCGTGCTTTCCGGAACACCGGGAAATGATGACACAAGGAAATATGAAATTGTGCTGACTGTCACAGACAGCGGCGGAATGAAAACCCTGCAGTCCTTCATTCTTGCTGTTGCAGCAGTGAATGACGCACCTGTCATTATAGCCAGCAACACCCTGAACACCACGGAAATGACGTCCCTGACCGTGACTCTGAACGATCTGATTGTGGAGGATCCGGACAGCATTTATCCGGAAGTGTTCACCATGACTCTGCAGCCGGGAGAAAATTACACTTTGGAAGGTCATACTGTCACACCTGTTCAGGGATTTACCGGAACCCTGACAGTTCCGGTTTCCGTAAATGACGGAGATGATGAAAGTTCTGTGTATCTCCTGAAAATCACAGTCACGGAAAGACCGGAAATCCGCACCATCAGCGGTGTTGTCACGGGTCTGGAAAAGGACAGGAAGATTTACATCAACGCGGTGTCACGCAGTCTGAATTACTGGATGAAAGCCCCTCTCCTGATCATGGGAACCGGGGAGCAGGTGATTCCCTACAGCATCACGGAACTCAAGCCCGCGGATGATTACCGGGCGGAAATCAGTTCCACAGATTACGCCTACCAGGTGTACAACAGCAAAGATGATTGGGAACATGCCGATGTGATTGACATTTCGGAAAACAGTGCCATTGGTGTGGATTTTGTGCTGACACCGCCGGCCGGTGAAATTTCCGGACGGATCATGTTCCCGGACACCGCCAAAGCAGGCCAGTCTGTGCTGATCCGGGCTTATTCCGCTTCCACAGGTTCTTCCGGCACTGCGGAAATCATTCCTGATGAGAACGGGGCCTGGGACGTGTCTTACACCGTTTCCCGGCTGCTTCATGCGGATGATTATACTGTGTCCCTGAGTTCAGACAGTTATCTCACCCGTTATTACAGCGGAGACGGCGGAACAGGTGCGGCTGATGAAAAGGGTGCAGTTTTGGTCAGCACACGGGCAGATGCGCCTGATGTGAATTTTGTTCCTGATTCCGGGGCCGTGATTTCCGGCACTGTGACCGGAACCGCTGTCAGCGGACTGCGCGCGGAGGCATGGTCAGACAGTCTGGATGCAGGCAGCGGCGCTTTTGTCTCAGCGGATGGAACCTATGCGATTTCCGGACTGGAAACTGCCGGAGATTACAAAGTTTGCCTGATCCGCAGTGAAGGTTCCCCCCTGTATTATGATCCGGATCAGGCAGTGTATGACAGAAATGCAGCCGCGGCTGTCAGTGTCATAAACGGAAATGCGGCAGGCATTGACATCACCATTCCCGAAGAGAAAGGTATTTCAGGAACTGTGCGGGATGCCGGGGGAAATCCCCTTTCCGGCATATGGATCGAAGCCCAGGCCGCATCGCAGGCCGCAGGCGGAAGTGCGTTCAGTTCCACTGACGGAACCTATGAAATACAGGGACTTGCGCCTGTTTCGGATTACCGGGTCACGGCCCGGCCGGATCGGCACAGTCTTTATTCCCCGCAGGAACTGACCGGCATTGCAGCCGGAACACAGAATGCAGATTTCACGCTGACATCCCGGCCTGTGTTCAGCATCAGTGGTCTGATTCTGGATACGGACGGGGAGCCGGTTCCCAATGTGCGTGTGGAAATTTCCTCAGATTCCCTGGATATTTTCGTGACATCCACTGATGATCTTTCGGGAATGCAGGATCTGCACATTCCCAATGAATATGACATTGACGGGCTGCCTGCCGCAGACGATTACACGGTTACAGCCCGTCCGCCTGCGGATTCCCGGTTTGCGGTGTTCACGCGCACCGGCATTTCCCTCCGGGAGGATACGGATATGAACATTGTGCTCACGCCGTCCTTTTCCATGACCGGCAATGTTTCGGATGCAGCACGCGGAAGCCGGATTGCTGATGCGCGTGTGATGGCATCATCAGAACGCAAATCCTTCCGCGCAGAAACACGCACCGGTGCAGACGGAAGTTTTGCCATCGGCAATATGCCGGAATCCGCAGATTACAGTCTCACAGTCACAGCAGAGGGGTACACGGACACAGAAATGACAAATCTTTCACCCTCCGGAAACATTGCTGCTGCAATGCACAGTGCGGGAAAAATTTCCGGCACCGTGACAGATGAGAACGGCTCCCCGCTGGCCGGTGTGCCTGTGGAGATTTTTTCCCAGAGCATGAAATCCGAAGAGCATTTCAGCGGAAATGTGATCACGGATCAGAAAGGAAAATTTGCAGTGAATGGACTGCGCCGGTATTCTGATGCGGGAAATGCAGTGGAGGATTACACGGTCATAGCGTATCCTGAGAATTTCCCGCCTGCGGAGGCCGGAAATCTCAGGCCGGATGACACCGTGAATCTGAAAGCGGCAGCCGGAGCGGAATTCAGCGGAACCGTGTGCAATGCTGACGGAACTCCCCTGACAGGCGCGGATGTGTTCATTGACATTTTTGAAAAACAGGGCGCATTTGTGATGACATCCGACACAAATCCTGACGGGACATTCAGCAATGAATCTCTGCGGCAGGATGCAGAGTATGAACTCAAATTCATGGTTTATTCCGGAGATGATCTGCTGATGGCACAGTGGGCCGGAAATGACGGCATTGGTGTAAATAATCAGTCCTCTGCGGCTGCTTACAGCCCCGGAACCCCTCTGCATTTCCGTTTCAGTGAGACAGTGCAGATTCCCACCGCCCGGAGCAGGAATGCAGAGGATCGTGCAGCCGCATCCGAATCCGGCGAAACCGCTGTGCGCAATCTGCGTCCTGTGCCTTTGGAAGTGATATACACAGACGGCACTGTGACTGTGAAATGGGAACCTTCCCTGCATGGGAAAAACCCGGATGCCGGGGAAAAATACTACTGCGTTTTCAATACAGATTCCGCATTTGCCGTCAGCAAGCGCACGGCCCCCCGGAACAGGCCCGTCACTGTGCGCACTGTCACAGAAACCGGACTGACCGGTGACAATGCGGATTTCCACTGCCATGTCGCGGCTGTGGATGCACGGGGACAGATTGGGGAAACCCGGTCTGTAGCGTTCCGCACAGACACAGTTGCCCCACTGAACCCGAAAATCTCGGTGCAGGCCACAACAAAGGAAAGCACAGTTCCCCTGTCACTGGCCGCAGCAGGTGCGGCTGAAGTGTATCTCAGCAATATCACCTACGGACAGGGCGGGCAGTGGGAAAGCTGGACACCGCAGCGGGCATGGAAACTGACAGATGGGGACGGGATGAAAAAGATTTACGGACGTTTCCGCGACCGGGCCGGAAACACGGTCAACGCGTTTGCCACCACGGAAAAAATCCCGGATTTTGATCCCGCGACCCAGCACAAAATCACAGTTATCACAGGTTCAGGCGGCAGTGCAGATCCTTCGGGTGAGGTCATTGTAAATTCCGGAGATGATCTGACCATCAGTGTGAAACCGGATGCGGGATACGGAACCGATCAGGTGACGGTGGACGGCATTCCTGTGCGGCTCAACAATGCCGGTCAGTTCACTCTGGTGAGCATCCGTGCGGATCATGTGCTTGAGGTGAGTTTCAGACCTTTGTCGGAAAAAACTTATGTCATCACAGCCTCTGCCGGATCATACGGCAGCATCATTCCGTCCGGGAAAATAACGGCAAATGGGGGAACGGATCAGACATTCCGGATGATTCCGGCAGACGGGTATGAAATCGCGGAAGTTCTGGCAGATGGTCAGCCCGTGGACCTGACGGCGGACAATTCCTTTGTTTTCCGCAATATCACAGGGGATCACAGCATATCAGTGACCTTCAGATAATTTTCTGATGCGCAGCAGATCGGAAATTTTCCGGAGGAGTGCAAAAATTGGCAGTGGATCAAATCAGTTGATTCTGAGAGACTGTACTCACAGATTCAAAGATGACAATGCAGCGGCATTGTTTATGAAAATCTTTCAGGAGGAAAAAAAAATTCATGCTCATCCCGTTTTTGCAGGGATTCGGAATCAGCGCAGGGCTGATTATCGCTATTGGCGCGCAGAACGCGTTTGTGCTTTCCCAGAGTGTCAGGCGCAATCACCATATGATCATTGCCCTGATTTGCAGTCTGTGTGATGCCACCCTGATAGCGGTCGGCATTGCAGGCGTTGGAACCCTTGTTGCTTCCCAGCCTTTTCTGATGCAGCTTGCCGCATGGGGCGGAGCCGCATTTCTGTTCTGGTACGGACTCGGAGCCTTCCGCTCGGCACTGCGGGGAGGAAGACTTGAGGCTGACGCGGAAACCGTATCAACACTGCGCTCGGTCATACTGGCCACTTTGGCAGTGACTTTGCTCAATCCCCATGTGTATCTGGATACCATTGTTCTGATGGGCAGTGTCAGCGGTCAGTTCGCGGGAACAGGAAGGATATTTTTCGGTATGGGAGCCATGACCGCCTCTTTTATCTGGTTTTTCTCCCTGAGCATGGGAGGACAGATGCTCGCTCCCCTGTTCCGGAGGCCTGCGGCCTGGCGTGTACTGGACGGGCTGGTCTGCGTCACCATGTGGGGCATTGCCTTTTCCCTGCTTATGGCGGATCATCCGGATGCGGTATGAGGCAGTGTTATATTCAGGATGAAAAAAATCCTGTAAGGGATATTCCAAAAAATAATTTACCCGATACAGGGCGAAAATTTTTTTGTCCCTAAGGTTTCCATGTAAAAAAATTGGTAGTGGGTCAAACAGGCTGATGACGCGGAAAAAACACTCCCCTCCCTCCGGGGGAGGGGAATTTCAGAATCAACTGATTTGACCCGCTATCCAATCCGGAATACAAATCCGGAGGAGTGCAGAAATTGGGCGGAGCGGTTTTTTTGCACACGCGGAACAGCGGAAAAACTGACAATATTGTATCAAATCAATGAAGAATTGGTATTATAAATGAAAATTTTCGTTTACCTGCTTAGGTGATTTCTGAAAATAAATATCCAATTTCAGTTCACAGGCACAAGCTGGAAGCCTGTTCTGCTTTATTGCATCTCAAATCCCTTTGAACCATGATTTTTCAGAGTTCCGTCCTCTTCTTCCGTAATGATCAGACATTCCACATTTTCCAGACGGTTTACCAGTTCCAGGCTTTTTTCCGCACCCATGACCATCAGGGCAGTGGCCAGTCCGTCTGCAAAAGTGCAGGTATCTGCAATCACGGACGCGCTGACCACACGGTTGGACACGGCATAACCGGTGCGCGGATCCAGAACATGGGAATAACGTTTGCCGTCCATCATGAAGAAATTCCGGTAATCTCCGCTGGTGGCAAAACCTTTGTTATGCAAATCCAAAGCTTTATAAACATCATCAAAGTCCGCATCAGCTTTGGGCCGGTTAATGCCTATCCGCCATTTTTTCCCGTCCAGACGCAGACCTGAAGCATAGATTTCCCCGCCGATTTCCACCAGAAAATCAGTAATCCCGCTTTCCGCAATAACCTTTGCCACCTGATCCACACCATAACCTTTGGCAATGGAGGCCAGATCCAGTGTCACAGCCGGATCAGTTTTCCTCAGACCCTGTGCTGAAATTTCAATCAGATGAAATCCGATATGCGGAAGCAGTGCTTCAATTTCACCGGATTCCGGCAGACCCTGTTTTTTCCCCTTACGGCCAAATCCCCAGAGATTGACCAGAGGGTCAACAGTTCCGTCCCAGGCCCCTTCTGTAAGGCGGTACAGTTCTGCGGACACAGTCATTACATTCATAAAATCCTGTGAAAGCGGAAAACGGGTTTCTGTGTCACTGATGCGGTTGAACCGGCTGATTTCGCTGTCCGGATCATAGGTGGACATGCTGCGGTTGATCTCTTTGAGCCGCAGTTTGATTTTTTCCTCCAGTTTTCCGGTGCTTTCAGACGTGATCACTTTAATATGAAAGAAGGTTCCCATAGTCTTGCCTTCGATCAGGACTTCCCGCTTTTCCTTATTCCCGCAACTGCCCAGTAATGCAGTTAAAAGTGTAAGACAGACAATGCCCCTGCACATACAGTGTTTTTTCATATTTTCCCTTTATGCTGATTGTTTACACAGTTTTAAAACCTGCCATTCCCAAATCACTTCATGAAGACATTCGGCCCCTTTTCAGTGCACACCTTACCGGTGCCCGCCGTCAGCGTCACTTATGCCGGATGTCCGTATGTGAAATATAGCATTTTTCTTAACTTTTGTCCTTTGTGAACAGCAGGTGCAAAAAACCGCTCCGCTCAATTTCTGCATTCATCCATCCCGGTTTTGCAGAGGACAAAAGTTGGCAAAAGAACTATAATGACCGTCCTGACCGGGTTTAAGGCGATTTCCATGAAAAAATGTACCATCATTGCAGGGCGGGCACGGCTTTTTGTGCCCGCCGTCCTGCTGAAACGGCGGGCACAAAAAGCCGTGCCCACCCTACGAAAAATGGTATAATCATTAATGGAAATCACCTAAGGTGATTTATGAAAATAAATATCCCGGTTCAGTTCACAGGCACAGGGCAAAAGCTGGAAGCTTTTGATACTTTTCCGGTATATTCTTTTCTGGAAATCACCTAAGGTTACAGGCGGTCAGGTCAGAAAAATATGAAAAAACAGCTATTGAATTTGAAGATCGTATACTGCTCCGCAAAAGGGCTGATTGAAAGTGTCAACGATCTGCCTAAAAATTTTGATAGTGGGTCAAATCAGTTGATTCTGAAATTCCCCTTCCCAGTCGGGAGGGTGCATGGAGTGGGAAAATGATCTGAAATTATAAACTTCCCTCCCTCAGGGGAGGGGAAGTTTTTTCCGCATCATAAGCCGGTTTGAGCCACTAATACTGCATAATTTCACTTAAAATTGCAGGCCGGATTAGCGCAGACGTAATCCGGCAACCCGGTATTCCTCCGGAATATTCCCACAATTTAAGTGAAACAACGGCTGTTATCCAAAATCCCTTATATTTCCTCAGTTTTTTCCGCTGTTTTATTTCTGTCCGGGTGTGACTGCTCTTTTCACCAGAATCCAGTAGGTATCCCCGACAATGGCTTTTTTCATATGCACCCTGACTCTCACCGGTTTCATTTTATAGTCAAATTCATACTCAAACAGAGTGCTGATATTCCCTTTTTTCACGCCTTCCGCGAATTTTCCGTAAAAATCCTTTGTTTTGGTGCAGGGAGCGACCTCATCAAAAAAATTCTTTCCGAGAACCTCTTTGGGATTGCGTCCCGTGATTTCTCCCTCAGCCATATTATAGGTCAGAATTTTCCCTGTTTTATCTACCTGGATGGCACCAAAGGCCAGTCTGTCAATCTGCAAATCGCTCATTTTTGACAGGGTGTTTTCAATGTCATGGGCATCGAAGCGGACTAGTTCCATTTGCATTCCTCCGTGTTTTTAGCGTTTATATTACAGACTGTTGAGATATTCCAAATCTTTTGTCTGGCTGTTTTTGGTTCCGATGGTCAGGATTTCAATCCGGTTATCCTTGGTCTTCCGGAAATAAAGACGGCCCTTGTAGGCAAAAACCACCTCAAGAACCGTCTGTCTTCCTTTTTTCCCGAACACCTTGCGTTTGATGGTCACCAGTTCCGGTTCATCATTGAGCAGATGGATCAGTTCCTCGCATTTGATTTTCAGATCCTCCTCCAGAGCTGCAAAACCGTTTACTGCTTTTTTTTCAAAAGAAATGTTTTTGTAAAGGGTTTTGAGACGTTTCTGAACAATATTCACCTCTTTTCTGGCAGGCTCCTCTTTTTCCCTGTCTTTTTCAAGAAGGGAGAGTTTTTCCTGCAGTTCCCTGATTTCGGACTGCTGTTCATCCCGGAGTGCAAGATTGTTCTGAATCTTCTCCTCCAGTGCAATGATCTCTTTCACCATCTCATCCTCGTTCCGGCTTGCCCTGGCTTTTTCCTCCTCAAGGGTCTTTCTGAGCCGTCCGAATTCAGCCGTCAGAACCGACCTTTCCTTTTCCAATGCCCGGAGTTTTTCGCTGTGCTGTTTCTCCAGCTCCGCAAGTCTTCCGATTTCCCTGTTTTTCCCCACTGTCTCCTCAAAGGTTTTCCGGCTCCCCTTTTTATAAAAATAGGACAAAAAACAGGATGCAGCAGAAACATAGAAAATCAGCACCAGTATGGAAAGCAGGGAAGTGTATCCCAGCACCAGTTCTGTATCGTACAGCAGCCCTTCTTCCATCAGTTTCAGATTTTCTGCGGCTATCCGCATTGGATCCATATTATGCTGGGCCAGGAAATCCTCATCAGTTTCAAAATACGGCGGATATAAAACAGTTCCCTTTTTTGTGAGTACAGCGATCCTGACCTTTATGCCCAGCTTTGTCAGTATACTGCCTTTCAGATAATCGCTGATATTTCCGCGTATCCGGTCTTTTAGGCGGACATCTCCGTTGAAAAGAGGCTGTGGATTTCCAATGGCAATGCTTTCGGCTGCTGCCCGGCATTTGTCTTCCAGCCAGTTGTCTATATACAGTTTCTGTATGATTTCCACAGAAAATATGTACAGGACCGGCGGCAGCAGTACCGCCAGAATCAGTATTTTGAATGGAAAAAATTTCATATGATATATCAGGTTTTACCGTATTTCGGATAAGAGGCGTCTGGCATCTTCGGCCCCGTCAAAATTTTCATCCAGACTCAGGGCTTTTTCCAGTTGCCCGGCCGCCTCTGTATTTTCGCCGTTTTTGTGATGGGCCAGCCCCAGATGATAGTGGATTACCGCATTGTCCGGTGTTTTGGACAGGCTTTCCGTGAACTCCCTGACAGCACTGGGATAGAGCCCTTTTTTATAGTAAATCCAGCCCAGGGTGTCCATGATGCTGGAATCTTCAGGCAGCAACTGCTTTGCTTTCTGTGCCAGACCCAGGGCTTCGTTGAGGTCTTTGCCGTTTTCAGCCAGGAGCCAGGCCAGATTATTGGCTGCCGGTGCAAAATC
Organism: Desulfococcaceae bacterium; assembly: GCA_050180235.1. Lineage (GTDB taxonomy): Bacteria > Desulfobacterota > Desulfobacteria > Desulfobacterales > Desulfococcaceae > JAABRU01. The sequence goes on along the minus strand of JBFXEJ010000009.1, from coordinate 23,169 downwards.
AGGTTTGATTCTCAGTGCCTCCCGGTAATGCTTTTCCGACAGATCATGGTTTTTCTGCATATCATAGATGGTTCCCAGCAGCATATGGGGGCCGGCCTGATTGGGATTTTTTCCGATAATGGACTGATACTGTTCGATGGCCTTGTCTGCTTTGCTGTCCTTAAGATAGATTCTGGCCAGAGCATAATAGGGGCGCACCGAATTGGGATCCTTTTCCAAAGATTTCTGAAAAGCTGCCTCAGCCTCGGCTTTTTTCCCCTGTGCCATATATATCCCCCCCTGAATATTGTACACCATTGCCTGGGCGTCCGGAGCTTCCGCCAATATCTTAAGCTGCTCATCACATTTTTTCAGGGCAGTGTCCAAATCCTTTCTGGCCGTGTATATAAGAATCGTATGGGTAAACACATCCATCAGACGGGGGTTGAGGGACAGGGCTTTCTCAAAACTGCGCATGGCTTCGTCATATTTTTTCTGTACACTGTACAAAAGCCCCAGCCGGTAATGTCCGGTCGGATTGTCAGGTGACATGGTAATCAGGGACTGAAAGGCTTTTTCAGCCTTTTCCGTGTTTTTCTGATACATATGGCTGTTTCCCGATATGAGCATGGCCTGATAGCTGTCCGGCATAGCATTAAGAACATCCTCGCTTTCCTTCTGCGCCTGTACAAAATCCTTTTCCCGGAAAAAGATTTCCGCGAGCAGCAGTCTGGCTTTCATATTCCGCGGCTGCAGTTCCACTGCTTTTAGCAGATCGGTTTTTGCCACCTTGATATCCCCTTTTCCCATATGAGCCAGTCCCCTGAAATAATACGCCCGATCCGATGATGGTTCATCTTTGATCAGTTGGGCAAACAGATCTCCGGCTCCGGCAAAATCCCCTTTGGAAAGCAGCAGTTCCCCCTTCAGCATCAGGGCAGGAGAATGATTGTGGTTTTTTTCCAGAATTTTGGCAAGATATTTTTCCGATTCTTCGGGCTTCCGGTTTTCAAAATAGAAACGGGCCAGGGAATCCATGACCGTAAGATCATCAGGCCGGACTTTCAGGGCTTTCTCATACATGGCCAGTTCCTTATCTTTATTCCCTGTTACTTTGTAAAAACCGGCCGCTGCCATATAAGGTTTCATATTTTCCGGATCAGCCTCAATGGCTTTCAGGTATGCACTCTCTGCATCATCGTTGCGCTGCTGCCGGAAATAAAAATTTCCCATCAGAATATGCAGATCAGCGTCTTTGGGATTTTTTTCCACAATATTTTTTATTTCGGTCTCTGCCCGGTCATATTCCTTTTTGGATACAAAAAAACTGAACAGGGACAGTCGGGGTTTCACATCATTTGGATCTATGGCAATGGCTTTTTTCAGATTTTCCTCTGCCGCATCAAAACGGTTCTGGCGGGTATATAAACGGGCCAAAGACATGTAGGCACGGGACTGCTTCGGATCAATTCTGATAATCTGCTCAAATATCGCAGCAGTTTCCTCTGTTTTTTCCTCCTGCTCCATAATACCGGCCCGCAGGAAAAGCATTTCCGTATCTTCCGGATTTTTTTCCAGCACAGCGTCAACTCTTTTTCCGGCTTCATCAAAATTTTTCCCCAGGAAATAGAATGTGGCCAGTTTGCGCTTTGCCTCGGCATTTTCCGGCTCAATAGATTCCAGCAGGGAGTATTCCCGGAAGGCTTCTTTTGCTTTTCCCAGTTTCAGATAGGTTTCCCCAAGCCGGCGGTGCACTTCCGCAAATTTGGGATCAATGGCGAGAGCGTTTCTGAATTCAATTTCCGCCTCTTTGAATTCACCTTTGTCATAATATGCTTTCCCTTTTTCAAAATGGGATACTTTTTTCTCCTCATCCGATGTGCACCCGCAAACCAGAAAAGAAAAAAACACAAAAAAGAAGAAAGCCCCTTTCAGCAGTTTCATAAGAATACCTCCGGATTTTTTTTCCTGTTTAATTTCAGATACAGGGTTTAAGGGTTTGTAAAAAAATAACCTGTGCAATTTTCCTGCCCGGAAACCCTAGTAGATGACCAATTTGGTTTTTGTATTATCAAAATCACCGTGTCGGATTACGCTGACGCTAATCCGACCTACGCTGATTATCCAAAATTCAACGTGGTCATGTACTAGGGGTTTTCAAAACCCTGTTTGCAACATTTTATTTTGATACAAATCCTAAAATAAACTGCCATCCGGAACCAATGGCATTTTTCAAAAGCATCGGTGGTTCCGGACAGACATTTTCTTAAAAACCGTATAAACCTGAATTGATACTGTTTTCCAAAATTTTCAGAAAAATCTTTTCTCTTTTTGAGACTCCCCGCTGCCTGCAAAAATATTTTCCTGAACATATGTATATTTCGTCAAGTGATGAAAAAAAGCAACAGAAAAATGAAAACTTTTTCATTTCTGTTCCGGAACAGTGAAAAAAATACGGATTTCTGTTGCCTGTCTGTCCCTTTCATTGATATGATCCGGTTCTGAAGATGAAAGAGGTTTTCATCGGCAAAACTGTCTGAAAACATACAAAAGGGAGGAAGGTTATGAAAAAATGGTATATGGCACTGGGGACCGGTGTTCTGGCTCTGCTGTTTTCCGCAGGTGTTCAGGCAGCGGAAAACCTGGCTGACTGGAAGGATTATGTATGGCAGGGAAATGTCACCATGTCGCATCCTGGCAATGTGCTCAGCGTGAGCGCAAATGGAACCAATAATGTATCCATGGGAAGGGTATACAAGAATTTTTCCAATGCTGTGGGAATGTATGCCACTGTTACGGTTTCACAGAGTTCCGGCGAAAGCGGGGTCGGTATCCGCCGAAATATCGGGAAGGCTGCGGATGGCAACAAGGTCATGGCCGAACTTTATGTAAACGAGTATGCGGGAGACAAGAGAATTCAGTACAACATCAGAAAAAGGGATAATGACGGCAACACACTGAAAGTGTATGCCAGGGGATATTTGGGAAATTTTTTTGACGGATGGAATATTGGGCAGAATGTGCTTATAGCCTTTGCCCGTGTCGGCGATGAGGTCTGGTTTTACACCCCGCAAAACAATGTGGGACTGGTCAAAATTCTGCTGATGGAACCTGTGGAACCTGTGGAAATTTTGGAGGACAAAGATAAGAATATGGAAATCTGGGCATGGACACAGAATGGAAGCGGGAATTCCGTATCCTCTACCGTGAGTGATGTGGAAATCTTGTATCCCTGGTGGTAATTTCCGGCATTCGCCAGCCACTTAGGTGATTTCCGGAAAAGAATATCCCGGAAAAGCAGCATAAAATTCCGGCTTTTGTCCTGTGTCTGTGAACCGAACCGGGATATTTATTTTCAGAAATCACCTTATTTTCTGCGAGATACTCCATCAGGTCAAAAGAAAGGAGATTATATGAATTCATTTGTAAAATTTCTTAAAACAGGAATCCTGATCATTCTGTGCGCAGCTTTTTTCTGCAACTGCACAGAGAATTATCAAGATATTCCGGGAAGTGTTGCTTCGCAGGAGGAAAAAGCAGTTGCGGAAAACTTTGTAACACTCGACAATAGGGGGCCTATGGCTTATGCCCCGATGCCTGCTCCGGATCCGCCGGACTTCAATACCGAGCAGTATGACAATATGCAGGAAAGCGGATTCAAATCCCCTGTGCATGATCCTCTTTCCACATTCTCCATTGATGTGGATACAGCCGGTTATGCCAATGTCCGGCGTTTTCTGAATGAAAACCGGATGCCGCCGGAAGATGCTGTGCGGATTGAGGAAATGATCAATTACTTCAGCTATGATTATCCGGAACCGGACGGAAAGGAACCCTTTTCCCTCACATTTGAATCTGCTTCCTGTCCCTGGAAAAAAGATCACCGGCTGGTGCATGTGGGAATAAAAGGCAAAAATATTCCCTTAGAGCAGATTCCGCCCATGAATCTGGTTTTTCTGCTGGATGTTTCCGGTTCCATGAATTCCCCGGACAAACTGCCCCTGCTGAAAAAAGCATTCAGGCTGCTTGCCGAACAGTTGCGGGCCAAAGACAGGGTTGCGATTGTGGTCTACGCGGGAGCGTCCGGGCTGGTGCTGGATTCCACACCCGGAGATCGGACAAAAACCATACTTGAGGCCATTGAACGTCTGGAGGCAGGCGGTTCCACAGCAGGCGCGCAGGGCATACAGCAGGCATATGATGTGGCAAAGAAGAATTTCATCCGAAAAGGCAATAACCGGGTTATCCTTGCCACAGACGGGGATTTCAATGTTGGTGTTTCCTCAGACGGGGAACTGGTTCGCCTGATTGAGGAAAAACGCAATGAGGGAATTTTCCTCACAGTTCTCGGTTTTGGCACAGGCAATGTCAAAGACAGCAAAATGGAAAAACTCGCGGATAAGGGCAACGGGAATTACGCGTATATTGACTCTCTGCTGGAAGCCAAAAAGGTGCTGGTGAAGGAAATGGGCGGCACGCTGTTCACAATTGCCAAAGATGTGAAGATACAGGTTGAGTTCAATCCGGCAAAAGTAAAGGCATACCGGCTTATCGGTTATGAAAACCGTATGCTGAACAAAGAGGATTTCAACGATGACAAAAAAGATGCGGGTGAACTGGGAGCGGGGCATACAGTGACTGCTTTGTATGAAATCATCCCGGCAGGATCAGAAGAAACAGTTCCGGGTGTGGATAATCTGAAATACCAGACTTCGCAGGTAAAGTCCGACTCCGCAGGTTCATCTGAAATGCTGACCCTGAAAGTCCGCTACAAACTTCCGGATGAAGATCAGAGCAGTCTGCTGACCCGGGCTGTGACAGACAGCAATCTGTCTTTTGAAAATGCTTCGGAGAATCTGCGCTTTTCCGCATCCGTGGCCGGGTTCGGGATGCTGCTGCGAAAATCTGAATTCAAAGGCAGTATGAGTTACGGCGAGGTCATCCGCATTGCCAAAAATGCCAGAGGAAAAGACGAAAACGGATACCGGGCCGAATTCATCCGTATGGCGGAACAGGCTGAAATGCTGGACAGGTAAATACAAAGGCATAATATGAAATCTTAAACTGACCTGTTCCCTGTTTCCAAACAGCCACAAAGACACAAAGACGCAAAGTCTCACAAAGAGCACAGCACAATTGATTTTCATATAATTATTCCCGATCCTCCGGAATCCTGTATGAAAAAAATCCCCGGCTTTGTGAATCTTCGTGCTTTTGTGTCTTCGCGGCTGATTAATATGCGGGAGCGGAGATACAGAGACAGTGTTTCAGCCGCTTTCTGTCCATACGGTATGTATAAAAATATAAAGCTGTAAAAACAGACAGATAAATACATAAATTCTTTTTTTGCCCGGCAGAAAAACAGATTGTGGACAGGCCGGGCAGCCGGAAAAAACACTTTTTCTGAAATTATATATTGTAATTTGCCAAAGAGTTATGTATACTCTTAAAGTTTATATTGTCTCTTTTTGGGGCAATATTATAAAAAAGGCCAAGGGGGGTTATTTTTAATGGAACAGGTTGTCAGAACAGATGAAAAAGAAATAAGCAACACTGCCGGAACGGCAGAAGCCGATATGACGGAAGCTGTGTCAGACACTGCCGGGAAACAGCCGGAACACAGTGATGATTCCATGGAAAATCTCATGGATATGTACGAAGAGAGTTTCAAGCGCTTCGGAGAGGGAGAAGTCGTCACAGGCAGAATCATCTCTGTTGACAAGGATTTTGTCCTTGTTGACATCGGTTACAAATCCGAAGGTCAGATCAGGATCGGTGAATTCACAGATGAAACCGGGAATGTCCACGCCAAAATCGGAGACAAAGTCGAAGTGATGGTGGAGTGGTGGGACGAGGAAGAGGAAGTGGTCATCCTGTCCAAGGAAAAAGCCGCGAAAATCAAGGTCTGGGATGAAATCAAAAAAGCCTATGACGAAGAAGGGGTTGTGGAAGGCATCATTACCAGCCGGGTCAAAGGCGGTTTTTCCGTGGACATTGGCGTAACAGCCTTTCTCCCCGGTTCCCAGGCTGATCTGCGTCCCATCCGCAATCTTGACGAGATGGTGGGCCAGACTTACAAATTCAAGATTCTCAAATACAACCGCAAGCGCAGCAATATCGTGCTGTCACGCCGCGTAATCCTTGAACAGGAACGCGAAGCCGCGAGAAGCAAAACTCTGGAAGCCATTGAAGAAGGCAAGATTGTTAACGGTATTGTAAAAAATATCACGGAATACGGCGTGTTTGTGGATCTCGGGGGCGTGGACGGACTGCTGCATATCACTGATATTTCCTGGGGCCGGGTCAAACACCCGTCCGAACTCTTTTCCGTGGGTGATGAAATCAAAGTCAGGATTCTCAGCCTGGATCTGGAAAAGGAACGGGTTTCCCTGGGCATGAAGCAGCTCTCGGAAGATCCCTGGACAAGGGCACAGGAAAAATATCCCATTGGTTCACGGGTGACAGGAAAAGTTGTCAGTCTTACTGATTACGGCGCATTCGTGGAACTCGAAGAGGGAATCGAGGGGCTCATCCATGTTTCTGAAATGTCATGGACACGGAAAGTGCGTCATCCTTCCAAAGTGGTTTCTGTGGGAGAGGAAGTCCGGGCCATTGTGCTTGATATCAAGCCTGAAAACCGGCGGATTTCCCTGGGCATGAAACAGGTGTCCCCCAATCCCTGGGATGTGATCAGTGAAAAATATCCTGTGGGCACGACCATTGAGGGAAGAATAAAAAATATCACGGATTTCGGTCTGTTCATCGGTATAGATGAAGGCATTGACGGGCTGGTTCATATCTCGGACATCTCATGGACCAAACGCATCAAGCATCCGGGCGATATCTATAAAAAAGGGGATATTGTTCAGGCCGTTGTTCTGGACATTGAAAAGGATAATGAGAGATTTTCTCTCGGAATCAAGCAGTTGAATCCTGATCCCTGGGAAACGGTCGCACAGCGCTACGAAGTGGGCAGGGAGATTACCGGCACTGTCACCAATATTACTGATTTCGGCGTGTTTGTGGAACTGGAAGAGGGGATCGAGGGACTTGTTCATGTTTCTGAAATCAGCAAGGAGAAAATCAAAAATCCCTCTGAAAAATTCAATATCGGAGATGTGATTACCGCCAAGGTCATGAATATCCACAGCGAGGAACGCAGAATCGGGCTTTCCATCAAACGCCTTGACATGGAAGACGATCAGTCTATTCTCAGCGATTATATCAACAAGATGGGACCTGCCACATCCTCATTCGGTGAGATCCTGAGAGAAAACCTTCAGGAAAAACTCAGCGAAGGCAGGTAAATACATAGTTCATAAGATTGTTTGCCTGATCTGACTGTATCCGGGGCGGTTTTTTACCGCCCCTTTGTTTTTTTGCCTGAAAATACTGCATGTCCGATGTATATTGTTCTCCTGAATGAATTGCGGAAACAAACTCTTACGGTTTTCAAAACCCTAAAAGTTTTTCCCTGCACGGGTATTCTGCTCTGATCCGGCAGAATCCGGCAACAGGACAGAAATTAATGGAAAACAGACAGAAAAATGAATTTATCAAATCTCTTAACTTAAAAGAACACTCTAATCTGGCTTTTGCAGGCTGCGGCAACTGCACCATGTGCTGTGACGGCAGTGTATACACCTCTGCAAATGTTCTGCTCAGCGAAATGTTTGACACTGCAAAACTGTTTCCAGTTATTTTTGCCAAAAACGGGGATAAGCTGTCCCTTTCTCTGCTTTACACCCTGTCCAAAGGGGTTCCATGCCCTTATCTGGACATGAAATCCAAACGCTGTGCCGTGTATGACAGTGTCCGGCCCCGTGCCTGCAAGGTTTATCCTTTCAATGTCAGCCAGATGGTTTCATCAGGAAACAGCCTGACTTACTCGGTTGTATTTGATTCCCGGTGTCCGGGGCTCCGTGAGCATAAAGACAGTGAAATGCTGCTTATCGGCAAAGAAGGCAAACTCTCCGAAAGAATCACCAAAGGCTTTCTGGGGGAGAATATGCTAAGAGATTACAGCGCCAATCTTCTGCAGACAGAAGAATTTCTCGGTCTGATTAAGGAACTGGATCTGCTTACAGAACAGCAGTACAATATCTTTGAAAATTCTGCATCCGGATATTACGGCCAGAATACCATACGGGTATGGAAAATCAGCGAAGAAAAACTGTCCGCACTGAAAACAGAATCTGTGATGAAACTCCATGAAAAGCGTTTTTTCAATGCCATATACACCCATCTTAACAGTCTTGGCAATTTTGATCGTCTGATCAGGCTGAAAAGAGAATATGACAGCAGACGCGTGGATATGCTGACATTCAGGATATAAGGTGATTTCTGAAAATAAATATACCATTTCAGTTCACAGGCACATGGCAAAAACTGGAAGTTTTTGATACTTTGGTTGGGATATTCTTTTCCGGAAATCACCTAAACAGAAAAAAATACTGCCGCATATGCAAAAGCACTCCCATTTGCGGGCTGGTGCCGAATTCAGGAGGAACATACCATGAAACTTCACAAAATACTCAATGCTGACGAAATTGACCGGATACTGACCCGGATGAGCCATAATATTCTCGAAGTGCACAAAGGAACGGAAAAACTCGCGCTGATCGGCATTCAGACGCGGGGCGTTTTTCTGGCCGAGCGCATCCGTGCCAAAATTCTGGCATTTGAAGGCACTGACCTGCCCACAGGCCGTATGGATATCACTTTGTACCGTGATGACTGGACCCGCATCGGCCACAATCCCAGCGTAAAGGCCACGGATATTCCCTTTTCCGTTGACGGAAAACAGATTATTCTGGTGGATGACGTGCTTTTCACGGGCCGAACCGTGCGGGCTGCAATGGATGCTGTGATTGATTTTGGCCGTCCTGACCGTATTGAGCTTGCGGTACTCGTGGATCGGGGCCACAGGGAACTTCCCATTCAGGCTGATTATACCGGCAGATATGTGGAATCCCGGCATTCTGAAACCGTGAATGTGCTTCTTTCCGAACATGACGGCTCGGATGAAGTGGTGATTCAGCAGGAGCAGGTATGGGAATAGCAGAACACCGTCAAAAGGCACTGAAATCGCTGTGTATCGGGATTATCACCCTTTCCTCCACCAGATCGCCGGCAGATGATGAAAGCGGGAACTGGATCGCAGCGCAGTCTGAAAAACAGGGACATGCAGTGATTTTTCATCAGGTCATTCCTGACCATGCCGAAAGCATCCGGCAGATGGTTCTGGATACTATACAAACGCATCATCCTGATGTTCTTCTGCTCAGCGGCGGTACGGGCGCCAGTCCCAAAGATGTGACCATTGAAGCAGTAAAACCGCTTTTTCAGAAGGAACTCACGGCCTTTGGTCATCTCTTTGCCATGCTCAGTTATGGGGAAATTGGTCCGGGAGCTATACTTTCACGCGCCACTGCCGGCATTATCCGTAAAACAGCGGTTTTCTGTATGCCCGGAAGCCTGAAGGCCTGCAGACTTGCCTGTGAAAAACTGATTTTTCCGGAACTGGGGCATCTTGTCAGTCATATGCTCAGAGGATAAATCAGGGGCAGGGCAGAAATGGGAAGCTGGCCATCTGAAAGAAGATATGATACTGAAAAGTTTACATACAAAAAAACAGACTTTCTCAAAACACATATTGCATGCCGAGAGATAAATTTGTCATTTTCCCGATTTTTAAAATAGTTATGAAACATTTATATTCTGTTTTTCTGTTTTCATATTCAATCTGAATGTTGAAAATGATTCCCCGTATGCCCCAGCGGAAATCGTAAGGAATGGCAGTTTAATAATGCACCTTACGCACCGCAGTCAACCGACGAAAGTCATTATGCAGAACCCTTTGAAAACACCGGATTGCTTATTATACCAATTCTCTATTGATTTGATACAATATTTATTGTCAGTTTTTCCGCTGCTGAGCGTGTGCAAAAAACCGCTCCGCTTAATTTTTGCACTCCTCCGGATCAGTTTCGGCCGGAAGTGCAGATTGTATCAGGTCAATGGCGATTTGGTATTACATTGGAATGACGGTGAAAAAGAGCAACTTCCTGATTTTTGGAAGGGCTGCGGCGGCTTTCCAGAATAACGTGCATCCGGCATTTTTTGCAGTCAAATTCCAGCCGGTACTGATGAAGGCCGTCATCAATCCGCATGGGTTCCGTCAGAATCTTTCTGCTTCCGGGTTTTTTCAGGCACGCGTCCATTTGATGCCGGATGCAGTAACGGGTGGTCATTACCGTTTTGCCTCTGGTATCGGCAAGGGTCTCAAAGGCCGGTTCAAGGTGAAGGACACCGTGGCGCTGATAAAATTTTCTGGCATAGTCGTTGAGGATGTTGGCAGTAAAGGACAGTTCCGTTTCCGGATACGGTACAGAATTGGGAATTAGCTGAACCTGTTTCGCAGGAAATGTCTCAAGCCGGATTTGCGTGTGATGTTCAAGGGCTTTCCGCCGGATCTCATTTAAGGCGCTCAGGGGAATGAAACCGGGGGTTTCGGGCTGAATGTCCACTTTGACAACCGTGTAAGGTGTATCTCCGGTGCGGGACAGGTTCGTGTAAATCTGTTCTTTAATCCGGGCCGGGTTTTTGGCCGGTTCAAAGCCCAGTGGCATATCATACCGGCTTTGCCTGCCGTCTTCATCTTTCAGATTCAGACAGATGCCGTCTGTATCCTGGAAGAAGCTGATTTCCAAAGCGATCTGCCGCGTGGCGGATTTTTTTTTCAGTATGCGGCAAAAGGCATGGTCATGATTGCGGAACAGCCGTGTGCCGACCCTGAGTTCATTCATTGAACTGGGATAAATCCGGTTCTCCCTGACCTGTTCGACCCTTAATCCAAGCAGATTTTTCTCCTGATTAAAGAAACACAGACCGTCTCCGTTTTCCAGAGAGCTGCTGCTGATGGTAAAAAAATCCCTGCCGATCGACGTAACAGTTCCCACATCCTGACCGATGGATTTCTGCGTATCAAACGATGCGATTTTTTCTTTCCGTCCGTGTATGAAATACGCGGTGTAGCCGCGATGGAAGGTTCTGTTCAGATCAGGTGCAAAGGTGAAGGACGGAGTACCGGAACTCGCGCGTCTGTACTCCGGATGTGCCTGAATAAATTCATCAATGGCAATCCGGTACGCGGCAGCAACATTTTTCACATAATCCATCTCCTTCAGGCGGCCTTCTATTTTAAAAGATGTGACACCGGCTTCCACCAGATCCGGAATATGCCGGGAAAGGTTCAAATCTTTCAGAGAGAGAAGAAATTTGCGATCAACCACTGTATTGCCTTCACCGTCCGTCAGGGTATAGCGGCTGCGGCAGGGCTGCGCACACACGCCCCGGTTGCCGCTTCTCTGCGCCACGGCCTGGCTCATATAGCACTGTCCGCTGTAGGATACGCATAAGGCCCCGTGAACAAAGGATTCCAGTTCAATATTCGTTTCTCTGCGGATTTTTCTGATTTCCTCACAGGACAGTTCCCTGGCCAGAATAACCCGCTGAAAGCCCGCATCTTCCAGAAATTTCACTTTTTCACGCGTATCGTTGTGCATCTGGGTGCTGGCGATGAGAGGAATGCGCGGCAAATCCAGTTCCAGCAGTCCAACATCCTGAATGATCAGCCCATCCGCTCCCATGTCAAAGACTGTATGAATCATATCAAGAGCCTGGGGGATTTCTTCGTTGCGCAGAATTGTATTGAGTGCCACATAGACTTTTGCATAAAAAAGATGAGCGTGGCGGATGAGCCTTGATATGTCTTCAGCCGTGTTTCCGGCTTCGGCCCTTGCGCTGAATTTGGGAGCGCCGATATACACGGCATCCGCGCCATGATCTATGGCGGCTATACCAATGTCCGCATTTTTGGCCGGGGCAAGCAGTTCCAGAGGGATAGTCATAAATCGTATTCTCCATACATCTGCTGATCAGCTTTGTTTGTGTACTGCATGAGCAGTTAAATTTTACTGACTGATGTTACGCAGTATCGTCATACCTACGAAAGCCGGTATCCAGAACCTATGGAAAACACTGAATTCCGGCTTTCGCCGGAATGACGGTGAACCCAGCAGCCTGCCGATTTTTTGAAGACCGGTGCAGCATCAGCTATATAATCCCATCCTGAGAGGGGCAGGGTGTGTCTTATGCTAACCTCAGATTTTTTAAGAATGTGCTGATCAAATCTTTGGCTTCTTCAACAGAAGAATAAGCGCAGGTTTCAATTTTTTCACATCCCGCGATCATGGCCGATAAGGGACGGTCGGGACTGGGACGGTAAAGACACAAAACAGGTTTGTCCAATGCCGCGGCCCATCCGAGCTCGTACCCCACTCCCAGGGATGGAACCGAAACCTCGGCCACCACAAGGTCGCACGCGTTCAGCCATTGCATATCCCGGTCGTGTATATAACGGTCATCAGGGCCGTCATCTCCTTTTTCCGTAAGTCCGGTATTCCCCACATGTTCGGTGAGAACCTGTCCGAAAGACTTCAGAAAGCTGATCAGTTCCCGGTATATTTCCGCATCATCCCGGCCTCCCCGGATGGAACCGGCAAAATAGATTTTCATTCATCTTCCTTACAATAACAGTTCAGGTCTTTTCGAAAGCCGGAATCCGGTATTTTTCAATACATTCCGGGGTAGTGGGTCTGCACATACTGACAAAAAAATAACTGCTTAATATTATTATATTTTCAAAAATATACTGATTTTTGTCTATACATAATAAATACAAACAGTTATACGATACATCCATGATACTGCTTATACTGATTATAAATAACATATTGATTTATATATTAAAAAAATCAGCATGAAAAGTCCCACTACCCATTCCGGATACCGGCTTTCGCAGATATGACAGTGACGCGTAAGATGGGTTCCTGCATACTGTCAGCAGATCAAAATTTTCCCTTAGGTTCTGTTGACATTTCAGATCAGACTGCCGGTCTGAGTCTCCGGTCTGAACCGGAAACATGCCATAAATCCCGTTCCGGGCAGAGTCATGAGAAATCCGCATGGTTCATTCCGGAGAAACCGGTTCCTGCAAATTCAGGAGGTTATAGAAATGTCAACAGAACCTAAGACATGGAAACAGTTATTTTTTTGTACAGCCATGCAAAAATACAATTTTTGCACTCCCGGAACTGCCCGGAAACTGGACTGCTGAAAAATTTTCCGATCTGCTGACCGCTAATTTTCAATACCTCACAACTGCCGCACCCCAGGTAAAACCGGAGCCGAAAGCAGGCATGAGCAGCAAATCGCCTCTTTTTATGGTTCCCTTATCCACAAACTCGGCAAGAACCAGGGGAATGGTCGCGGCTGTGGTATTGGCGTATTTATGGAGATTGTAAAGCACCTTTTTCCTGTCTATGCCCAGATGGTCGGAAACCGAATTGTTGATGCGGAAATTGGCCTGATGGGGCACAACCCAGTCCACGTCATCCACACCCATCCCCAGTTTTGCCAGAGCGGATTTGCTCACTTCCGTCATTCTGCGCACAGCATTGGAAAAAAGATTTTTGGAAGAGGGCATTTCCGGATACAGATCCGCATTTGCATCAAAAACAGCGGGATCATAACCAATTACCGGACGTTTGCCTATATCGTACATTTTCATATGAATTCCGTTTAAGGCTCCGGCTCCGTCCGCATGGATTTCGGTCAGAAGTATCTGTGATCGTTCATCCACTGCCGGGGAAACCACAACAGCGGCAGCTCCGTCTCCGAAAAGCACGGTAATTGCCCTTCCCCGGATGCTGAAATCCAGCAGATTTGAATGAATTTCAGCTCCGATAAGCAGAACATTTTTGTACATGCCTGCTTCCACAAATGCCTGGGCCATCTGCAGACCGTAAACAAAACCGCTGCACTGCTGGCGGATGTCGTAGCAGGGAATATGAGTGTCGGCCCATCCCAGTTTTTCCTGCAAAAAAACACCGGCACCCGGAAAAAAGAAATCCGGACTCAGGGTGGCAAAGATGATACAGTCAATCTCTTCTGCCCGCACTTCGCGTTTTGCCAGCAGGTTTTCCACAGCCTTTTTTGCAAGATCAGAGGTTCGTTCTCCGGGTTTGGCATATCGCCGTTCCTCAATTCCGGAACGCTGGCGAATCCATTCATCACTGGTTTCCACCTCCGGGGGGAAATCAGCATTTCTGACCACATTTTCAGGAACATACATACCGACACTTCGGATATGGGCTTTGTTTTTCATGAAATATCCCTATTCGGCTTTGATTTTTATTTTCAGATTTTCAGCCCCATGAGTGATTCAGGGCAGTACATTACAGAGTGCTCTCTGTTTATATATTTGATACATGCAAAAAACAAGTACTCTTTCTGCATTTTCCCATATTCATCTTCCCCGTATATTCTGAACAGGCAAATACGGAACAGTCTGTTTTCAGATTTTTAATCAGCAAAGCAGAGGACTTGCCTGCACGGCTGAAAGACAATGAAAAAATTGTCATTGACAGCATTCTGTGAAATTGATAAAAATCTTTGCGGAAGCCGGGAGAAATATTTCTCCCTGACAGATAACAATACAAACGGAGGAAAGTTTCAGATGAAAAGAAAATCGTTGGCAGTGGTGATGTTGGCAGTGGGTTTATCTCTGGTTTTTGCAGTCGCAGGGCTTTATGCGGGAACAAAGGCTGAGGATGTTATTAAAATGGACGGCGAATATCCCCACACAAAGACAATTGTTGAGTTTTCCCACAAAAAGCATAATGTTGACTACAAACTCGGATGCGGCGAATGCCACCATGATGCTGAGGGAAAACCCCTTGCAGCTCTGAAAGAAGGGGAAGCGGTTCAGGCATGCACTGAATGCCATAAAAAACCCGGAGAAATCAAAGGCAAGGAAGCAAAGGACCTACAGCCTGCCCAGAAACGGGAATACCATGCCAATGCCGTGCATGACAACTGTATCGGCTGCCACAAGGATTTTAACAAGAAAAACAGTACCACAGCAGCTCCGGCATCCTGCAACAAATGCCATCCGGCCAAAGAAAAATAGAAATCCCTTCTGAAGAGGATGCAAAAGGCGGTCTTTGAAAAAAGATCGCCTTATTTTTTTGTTTTTCTGTAAGAAACCGCATTGCGCACCAGAGACTGCGCCCATTCTGGTGTTCCCAAAGCATGGATATGGGTATAGGTGGCAAGAACATTTTTACAGCACAGCCCGTCTTTTTTTTCTCTGATTCCCTTGCCCCGTTTCATGGAAAAAACCATGTCTTCCGTCTTTCCCCGAAATTCCAGCACATGGGAATAATGGAATTCATGCCCCCGGATTTGGCTTCCTGTCTGAAAATAAGGATTGTCTCCGCTTACCTCAGCAATGGTATAACCATGTCCCTGGGGTTTGGCGGAAAGTCCGAAAACTATGGGCAGCACTCCGGTCATGGGATATTTTTTTTCTTCCAGAATCAGGCTTTCCCCCAGAAACATCAGGCCCCCGCATTCCGCATAAATGGGCAGACCGTTTTCAGCCAGTGTCCGGATTTGTTCCCGGAACTGCCGGGCCTCGGCCAGTTCCTTTGCATGGGTTTCAGGAAAACCTCCTCCGATGTAGAGGGCATCCACATCAGGGACGGACGTATGCGTAAAAGGACTGAAGAAAAACAGCCGCGCCCCTGCTTTTTCCAGAGCCTCCAGATTTTCCGGATAATAAAACTGGAAAGCTGAATCCCGGATAATGCCGATGGCCGGAGAAATTTCTCCGGAAGAAATAACCGGACTGCCGGATTCCGCAAACGGGAGCGGAACAGCCCCTGCTTTTTCCGCAATCCGGGCCAGACCGTCCAAATCAAGGTACTGCTGTGCAATGTTTGCCGCGGCTGCAACAGATTCTTTGGCCCAGCGATGCTCATGGCTGGGAACCAGCCCCATATGACGTTCGGGAAAAGACTGCGCATCCAGTTTGGGCAAAGCGCCCATGACCGGAACCCCGCAGTAATGCTCTATATTGCTGCGGAGATTGCTTTCATGTCTGGAACCCGCGACCCGGTTGAGAATCACACCGCTGATCTGCGCGTCAGGATCAAAATGGCAGCATCCGGAAACAATGGCAGCCATGGTGCGTGTAGTCTTGGTGCAGTCCAGACAGAGTATCATAGGGGCTTTGAGCAGTTTGGAAAGCTCGGCTGTGCTGGTGTCTCCGTCAATGCTGATACAGTCATACAGTCCCCGGTTTCCCTCAATCACTGCAATATCGCGTGCCTGTGTCCGGGACTGAAAGGAATTGAGAATTTCTTCAGATCTGATGAGAAAGGTGTCCAGATTGTAACATGGCCGGTCAGCCGCCAGTGACAGCCATCCTGCGTCAATATAATCCGGCCCTTTTTTAAACGGGGCAATGGAACGTCCGCGGGCTTTCCATGCTGCAATCAGACCGATGGAAAGCAGGGTTTTTCCTGCGCCCCCGCGCAAAGCAGTGATAACAATTCTGGGAAAAAGCATAGATTATCTTTTCAATGATTTGAAGGCAGTTGCCCTGGCAACCATTATTTCTGCCCACATCGGTACGCCCAGGGAATGGATATGGGTATAGGTGGCAAAAATATTTTTGTAAGAAATGCCGTCCCTGCGGTTGGCAAAACCGGTGCCGCGCTTCATGCGGAAAACCATATCTTTGTCCGATCCCCGCCATTCCAGCACACGGGAATAGCGGAATTCATGGCCTTTAATCTCGGTTCCCACCGGATACCAGGGATTTTCCCTGTCCACTGCCACAATGGTGTATCCCAGACCCTGGGGTTTGGAAGAAATGCCGAAAACAGCAGGCAGCACACCGGTCATGGGATATGTTTTCCCATCAGTCACAAGAGCCTCACCAAGATACATCAGTCCCCCGCACTCGGCATACACAGGAAGTCCATTTTCCGCGAGTTGCCGGATTTCATTCCTGAACCCGGTATTTTTTGCCAGAATTTCCGCATGGGTTTCGGGAAAACCTCCGCCAATGTACAGTGCGTCTATATCCGGAACAGTTCTGTCTTCGGTGGCCCGGATAAAAACTGTTTCTGCGCCTGCTTTGATCAAAGCCTCAATATTGTCAGGATAATAAAACTGAAAAGCTGAATCCAGGATAATGCCGATTCTCGGTCTGTCCGGTGCGGGGAATCTTTTTTTCTGAACAGAGTCTGAAAGTTCTTCACTGTCTCCCAGAGTAAAAACATGCGCAGGGGCAGATTGGGCTATTCTTTCCAGTGCATCCAGATTGATATGACGCTGTGCGATTTGTGCGGCTGCATCTGCGGCATTTCCTGCCAGCACATGTTCCGGAGTGGGAACCAGCCCCATATGACGTTCAGGAAAATGGTGATCTTCCAATTTCGGAACTGATCCGACCACAGGGATTCCGCAGTAATGCTCAATATTTCTGCGGAGATTCTGTTCATGCCGGGTTCCGGCCACACGGTTTAAAATGATTCCCTGAATTTTCAGATCCGGATCAAAATGAATACAGCCTGATATGACCGCAGCCATGGTGCGCGCAGTTTTGGTGCAGTCTGCACATAAAACAACCGGAGCTGCCAAAAGTTTGGCAAGTTCAGCGGAACTGGTACGGCCTTCCATGTCAATGCCGTCATAAAGTCCGCGGTTTCCTTCAATTACGGCTGTGTCATTTGGCAGGGTGTGGATTAGAAAGGACTGAATAACGGCTTTTTTTTCCAGCAGGAATGAGTCAAGATTGTAGCAGGGCCGACCAGCCGCCAGGGCGAGCCAGCCCGCGTCAATATAGTCAGGACCTTTTTTGAATGCTGCGATGGATTTGCCATATTTTCTCCATGCTGCGATGATGCCGACCGTCAGAGTGGTTTTTCCCGCCCCGCCCTGCAGCCCCGCAATGAAAATTCTGGGAAAATCAAAACATAATTCGCGCATCAGAGAATATGGGAAATCAGGGTCTGATGAATAAATTCAGCCGGAACCTTCAAAATTAATCTTCGTGTTCCGCTGATGTCTGTTTGCCGGTACCGGGCATTCCGTACATGCTGGTGCTTCCGCTGGACCAGTACTCCAGCACATTGTCTTCCACCAGTTTGTTTACAATCTTTTTGGCATCTCTGGGTTTCATATCCAGAATCTTGGACAGGTCATTGAAATAGAACTTGCTTTTGGACTTGAGCTTTTTCGTAAGTTCTTCAACGATCAGTTTTTTGGCTTCTTCGTATTCCATTTTTCAACCCCTTTCCGTAAATGCAGGGGATACCCTGAAAACAGGGTATCCCCTGCAGATTATATGCTTCTGACCATGTTCGGATAAATCAGATTAGAACTTGAACTGTGAAGACTGACGCCATGTGTAGTAAGCAGGATCACGGAAATCATCAATAAGATGATGCGTAAACTCAATTTCGCATTTCTCAAAGAATCTTTCCCATCCGATACGTTCGGCCCATTCACCCAGCCGTTCGTATTTTCTGGCATCTGCCGCATAGGCTTCCACCATTCTCTTGATCGTTTCTGTCAGTTTGGGCCAGCGCGGTGCCTCATTGGGCAGAAAGCCCACAACCACTTTGGAGAACTTGGGCATGCTGATGCGGTTGGACACCTTGCCGCCTGCCATGAGAACGATACCGTCACCTTCCCTGTCAGCCAGGGGCATGGACGGACACATGGTATAGCAGTTGCCGCAGAACATGCAGCGTTCACTGTTCACTGCCACACTTTTCACCTCTGTGCCATTGGGCAGACTCATTTTGGATGGCTTAATGGCACCTGTGGGACAGGCTGCAATGGCCAGGGGGATTTCACACATTTTGTCCAGCCATTCATGATCCAGCATCGGGGGTTTGCGGTGATAACCGAGTATGGCAATATCAGAGCAGTGAACAGCACCGCACATATTGAGACAGCATGCCATGGAAATCCGCAGGGGAGCGGGAAGTCTCATGTTCTGGAAATCAGAAAAAACTGTATCCATGGTGGCTTTTACCGTACCGGAAGCATCTGTGGCCGGTGTATGGCAGTGAATCCATCCCTGGGTGTGAACGATATTGGTGATGCCTGCTCCGGTTCCGCCGATGGGGAATTTGTAGCTTCCGCCTGCGAATTTGCGGCCGGCCAGATCCTTTTTCAGCGCGTCCACTTTGGATTTGTGATCCACCATGAACTCAATATTGTTCCGGGTGGTGAAGCGCAGGTAGCCGTTGCAGTGTTTTTCAGCAATTTCACAGATTTCACGGATAAGGGAGGTGCTCATGAGACGGGCACCGCCGCAGCGAACCGTATAAACCTCATCTCCGCTTTCTGCCACATGCACCAGAACACCGGGTTCCAGAATTTCGTGATACAGCCATGTCCCTTTGTTTTTGGCAATGACCGGAGGATAAAACTCATCATATTTTCTCGGACCGATATCAGTGATCCTGTTTTTCATCGGTTCTTTCGGGTCGTAACCTGAAGAAATAAATGCCATGGTGCTTTCTCCTCCTTATCTCTGATGATGTTTCCGGAATTCGTTAATGTCGCGTTCCCATCCGCCTTCCACCTCGTCTTCTTTCCAGAAGATGTAGGGGTTGGAGCGCGGTTCCAAAACATGGCGTGCATCGGGTTTGATATTGAGGACTTCCAGCAGTTTCTGCAGGCCCTGGCGTTTCATCAGTTCACCCAGACGCTCGCGGTTTTTGCCTTCTTCCATCCACCAGTCCCATACTCCCCCGATGACTTCCTTGATCTCATCATAGGGTTCTTCAGCAGAAATGAAGGGCACTATAAGAGAACCCATCTGTGCACCGTCGAGGATCGGGGCTTTGGCACCGGCCAGCATGGACAGCCCTCTTTCATCTCCGATATGCAGGGCTCTGGGCATGACGTTGATGCAGTGCATACAGCGCACACATTCCCTGTTGTTGATCGAGAGTTTGCCGCCTTCGTATTTCATGCACTCTGAGGGACAGAGATTGACAACTTCCTTCTGGATATCAAATTTGCCCCAGTCACGTCCCGCATGGGCACCCGCGTTGGGCGGAAATTCGCCGCCGACATAGGCCGCAACAGCTTCCTGATCAATTTTGATGTCATCTTTCCAAGTCCCGATGAAGGACAGGTCAGAACGGGCAATGGAGGCCACGCAGCAGTTGGGGCAGCCGTCAAATTTGAACTTGAATTTGTAGGGGAAGGCGGGACGGTGAAGTTCATCCTGGTACTCATTGGTCAGATCATAGCAAAGAGCCTGTGTATCATAGCAGGCATATTCACACCGGGCCTGACCGATGCAGTCCGCAGGTGTGCGCAGGTTGGAGCCGGAGCCGCCCAGATCCTGATTAAAGGTATGGGTCAGTTCATAGAAAACCTCTTCCAACTGCGGTGTGGTGGTTCCCAGGAAGATGATGTCACCTGTGGAGCCGTGCATATTGGTGATACCGCTGCCGCGCAGATCCCACAGATCGCAAAGCTCTTTCAGATATTTGGCTGTGTAAAATTTGCCGCCGGGCTGGGAAACGCGCATGGTATGGAAATGGGCAACACCCGGAAATTTTTCAGGCTGATCACAGTATCTTCCGATAACGCCGCCGCCGTAACCGAAAACACCCACGATACCGCCGTGTTTCCAGTGTGTGACTCCGTCCTCAAAGGAAAGTTCAAGAATTCCCAGCAGATCATCCACTGCATCCTGGGGAATCTGAAACTCAATTTTCTCTGCGTTCTTTGCCCTCTTTTCAGCCTGCTGTTTCAAATCGGAAACAAAACTCGGCCACGGACCGGTCTCAAGCTGATCCAACAAAGGGGTAGCATGCTTCATTGATTTTACCTCCGTCTTCAATTTGTAATTAACCATTCCTGACTATCTGACTATAAAAAACAAACCATGACAGCGGAAAAAACCTCCCGCTGTGCGGGGACAGGTTCCGAACCTGAACCCGCTATAACAAAAAATTACATTCAGCAGATAAATGTAATTTGTATTTCTCCAAAAATTATATACAAGAAAGTCCTTATAGAATCAAATGTGTCCAATGTCAATAAAAAAGCATGTTTTACATCAAATTCCCTTCCTGCGGGGTCTGATACAGGATATTTTTACATCAATTTCCCGTCATGCAGGATCTGATGCAGGATTTTCACATGCTTTTCAAGATTTGTCCTGATTAAATGAATCTCCTGACTCTGTGCCGGATATCCTCCGGCAATGTCAAAGGCTGTTTCCCGTATCTCTTTTTCCGGAAGAGACAGGACATAGTGAAGAAAAAATCGCACAAGCGCGTCTGAAAAAGGCGGCTCCTTCTGCCGCAGTCCCTTAAAAAAACCCTGCACGGCAGGCTCCAAAGCCAGATCATCTGACCAGATCAGGTCTCCGGTTCCCTCTCTCCGATCCACACGGATGTGAAAGGAAAGTTTTATGAAAAAAAGAAGCAGAGCATACACCAAATCCGCCTCGTCTGCTTCTCCGGGCGGAATATTGACAATGGGGACATACTGCCGGACTGTGATCAGTTTCACATCTGTATGGCTGTTTCCGATTTTTGCCACAAAATCCCCGGCAGCATGATGCCAGGGGAAGATATGTTCAAAAGTTTCAATATTGTAGCAAAGGGTCATAATTCTGGCGATCTCACGGTAGAGATCACAGGTCTGCTCCTGTGTCAGAAAAAAATGTCCCTCCGGAGCCCATACCGCTGTCTGCTGTGTTTCGCCCGGGGCAGAAGAAATATGGAATTCATGAAATCCTTCAAACCATTCCCCCAGGAACATGGGAAAATTCATCCCGGACGCGCAGGCTCCGCTTCCGAGCTTCCACACTTTGGGAACAAAGGGAAAAGGAAAACGCTTCAGCAGATCATATTCCCCTGCGATGCAGGCTTTTCCTGCTTCAGATACAGCCACATTCATTGCAAAAGGGATCACAATAGCGCGTGATTCTGCCTCAATCCGGGCCGGATGATAAAACTCCCCGTGTTTTTCCAGACATATGCGCACAGCACTGATTTCATCCGGGGAAAATATGCTTCCCAGACGTTCGGAAAATGCGGGAACCATTGCCCGGAAATGATCGGCCCGGAGAAAATCTTCCACGGCCTGAAAATAATCTCCGCAGCTTACAGAAAAGTCAGAGGCAGAAAGATGTTTCCTGTTCAGGGGAATCGGCCGTTTCCAGTTTTCATCCCCTTCCCGTACAGGCATGTCCCTGTGATACAGAAAAAAGGAAATATCAGGTGTGCCGGAATTATTTTTCACGATGTCTGTCAATGTCTTCGAGAATTTTGGGAGCAACTTCGTATCCCTGTTCCAATGCCCTGTCGCAGTGCTTCACGGCTTTGGCATATTCCCCTTTTTCCAGATAGGCTATGGCCAGATTGTTGTGCGCAACCGCAAAATCCGGGGCCAGTTCCAGTGCTTTGAGGCTGTTTTCTATGCTTTCATCAGGCATACCGTTCATCAGATACGCGCTTCCCAGTGTGGCAAATGCCTGAACATAGCGGAAATTGAACATCGTGGCTTTTTTGAGGTTTTTGATGGCCTCCTCCACCTCACCCTTCTGGAGATGGATAAAGCCGATATTGCCGTATCCCTCGGAAAATCCGGGTTTCATTTTTACAGCCCGTTTGTTATATGCCAGGCATCCGTCCATGTCACCGCGGCGGAGACAGAGTCCTCCAAGCTGCACATATGCCTCGGCCAGGCCGGGGCTGTCTTCGATCACCTGCTGCAGTTCTTTTTCCGCCTCGTCATATTTCTTCAAAGCCAGCAGACCCACTGCCAGATTGTAACGGCTGTTGCCGCAGTCCGGGTTGCCTTCCAAAAGAGACCGCTGCATGGCGACATATTCTTCTGCGTCTCTGGGTTTTTCGTTCTGGATTTTATCCATAATATTCTCACATCCTTTATGATTGATTTTGTCTGTAGGACTTTTTAAGGCAGCATAGGGATCTTGTCAAGGATTATATAAAAGATCAGGGCAGCCGTTTCAGTCACCGGCTGCATTTCATCATTATATAACTGATGTTACGCCGATCCTTCAGAACCCGGCAGTGAAACTGCGGAGTTGCGGTTAAGTCCGAAACAGCAGATCAGACTGCCTGTTTCTCACGAATCCGCATGTGATTTTTTCTGTATCATGTCTGACAAGGCAGACAGGGCCATAAAATATCCCCTGTGTCCGAATCCGGCCATCTGCGCTGTGACAAGATCTGAAATCATGGATATATGGAGGAAGGCTTCCCTATA
>JBFXEJ010000008.1:0-103522 GCA_050180235.1 Desulfococcaceae bacterium | reverse complement strand
TTTGTATTATACCGTTTCGCCATTGGTTTAATCCAATATTGTCAGTTTTTCCGCAGTTCCGTATGTGTGCAAAAACCGCTACGCTTAATTATTGCACTCCGGATCAGCCCGGAACCGGGGGCGGACAGATTTGACAAGTTGTCAAATCTTATACCAATTCGCCATTGAAAACATACTTATGAAACACACCCTCCTGCCACCTCTCAGGATGGGATTTTCTGAAATTTGGATCAAATCAATGGCGAATTGGTATTATTTATAAGGACAGCAGTATGCGCCGGCCCGCAATACTGCACAGATTATTTTGTCACAACCTTTAGGTTATTTACAAAAAAAAATATACCACCAAAGTATCAAAAGCTTCCAGCTTTTGCCATGTGCCTGTGAACGGAAATGGGATATTTATTTTCAGAAATCACCTTAAAAACCCATGACACGGATAAAACATCCTCCGCCTCCCCCGCCATCTTCGTAATCCGGATCATCGGGTTCTGCTGTTTCGCATAATTCGGTTTCCCAAATCCAATCCTCCATTCCGCCTGTCATGTCATACAGGTACAGTCCCTTATTTTCCAAAAACAGTGCCGCCGAATTACTCAGATATCCATCCCCGCTGACCAGAAGAACAGCGGAACCTTCGGGAAAATCCGTATAATATTCCTCCAAAACTCCCGAATCCCAGGGATAATTTTCCGCATAGGGAATATGGCCGTCCGGTCCGCAGAAAACTTCATATTCCCGGACATCCACAATATACAGATACGGATCGTCCCGGATTAGTTCTTCTGCTTCCTCCGCTGTAATATCCAAATGTGTATCAGGCAGATCCGGCCATACAATATCTGTAACCTCATATCCACCTGTATTCAGAGCTTTTTTCATAGCTTCTGTATTTGTCAGCAGAGGATCGTAAAACACATCCACCATATTCAGACTGGCAGTAACTGAAACACTTTGAACACCCTCAATTTCTTTCAGGATAGAACTTATCCTGGAAGAGGCCCCTCAGGCCCCGCACGCAGGCACTGTAAGCTGAACATACAAATCCGCTGCGGCAGCGGCAGCAATACAGAAGGGAAAAATCAGAAGCACAGGTAAAAGAACAGCACAGAACATTTTAATTTTCTTCATCATTATTTCTCCGTTTTTTTGATTAAAAGGAAATATCCGGTTCAGGAAAAGCATTATGCCGGAAATAAATATTTTATATATAAGTCAATTTGTCCGGAATGGCAATAATTTTTGAATATGTTCTTGCCTCTTTTCATGATAAGAGTATATTTTTCCGGCAGAGGAAGTACATGAAAATCCATACCGCATACAAAAAGGAGACAGGATATGAAAGATTTTTTTAACAATTTTGCATTGTTTATGGCAAAAACCCTGACTGTGGGACTTTTGCTTCTGCTTGCGGCCCTGATCATAATCATCCAGATACGGAAAGTGGAGAGCCAGACGCTGGATGCCATCCGGGTGGAAAAACTCAATGACAGGTATGAGGCCATGAGTCTTTCCCTGAAAAAGCATCTTCTGGATGATGATGCCTATGAAAAAGTGAGGAAAGAAAGGGAAAAAGACACGGAAAAAAAAGCAAAGCGGATATTTGTGCTGAATTTTACGGGAGATATTGCTGCAACCGCTGTTGCGGGTCTTAGAGAGGAAATATCCGCGATTCTGTCAGTTGCCCTTCCGCAGGATGAGGTGGTGCTCCGCCTGGAAAGCCACGGGGGACTGGTGCATTCCTATGGACTGGCTGCGTCCCAGTTGCAGCGCATCAAAGACAAAAAAATTCCCCTTACCATTGCCGTTGACAATATCGCTGCCAGCGGCGGCTATATGATGGCCTGTGTGGCGGATCGTCTGGTGTCCGCACCCTTTGCCATTATCGGTTCCATTGGCGTGATTTACTCCATGCCGAATTTCAGCCGTTTTCTGAAAAAGCATGATATTGATTACGAGCAGATCACTGCCGGGGAATACAAGAGAACCCTGAGTCTTTTCGGAGAAATCACGGAAAAAGGAAGGAGCAAAGTCACAGAGCAGATGGAAGGCATTCATACTTTGTTCAAGGAACATATCACCGCACATCGCGGAAATGTGGATATTGAACGTGTGTCCACAGGTGAATACTGGTACGGAACCCAGGCACTTGCACTGCATCTGGTGGATGAACTCATGACCAGTGATGATCTGCTCCTGAACCGCAGCAGCACAGCGGATATTTATGAAGTCCGTTATGTGCCGGGAAAAAGCCTGGCCCGGCGCCTCACTTCTTCCATCAGCCTGCTCATGGAAGAAGTGATTCATTCTGTTTCGGATCATTCATGGGAATTGCACAGGGATTTCCTGCCTGTGTCTGTATTCTGATTCAGCAGATTTTCCGGCATAATCAGATTTTCTTTCTGTCCTTTGCAGTCAGTATTTCATTATTTTCAAAATAATTATATGAAATATGAAAGTTAGCGCACTGCAGGACACGGAGCCTCCGTGAAACTTCGTGTCTTCGTGAACTGTTGAAAAACACCAGGTCACAGATAATGTTCCGGCAGCAGTACGCAGATTTTTTGCTTTATTATTTTTCAGGTTTGATATATATGCCATAAAGTCATATTTTCAGGTTCCGGATCATTTAAAACACAAAAAGGAGACAGCAGAAAATGACAGCAGAAGGAAGCATTGCGGAAAACGGGGCTTCCGCCCCCCACAAATGGCGTTTTGTGCGTGTCGGCGGTTTTGATCATGTTCTCATTGAAACCGGGGAGGATGTGAAATCCATCGGACAGCTTGACCAGAAACTCTGGGCTGCCCTGTCCTGTCCCGCGCAGGGACTTGAATTTGATCCTGTCACCCTTGCTTACATGGACAAAGACGGAGACGGCCGTATCCGTGCGCCGGAAATGACAGATGCCCTGAACTGGACGATTTCCCTGATCAGAAATCCTGATGATCTCACCCGGAGCAACGGTTCCCTGCCTCTGGCAGCGATCAGTGATGACACTGCCGAGGGCAAAGACATTCTGGCCTGTGCAAAGGAAATTCTGGCAAATACCGGAAAGTCCGGAGCGGAAAGCATTGCCGCTTCTGACACAGCAGACAAGGCGGGAATTTTCGCCAATACAAAATTTAACGGAGACGGGGTTATTCCGGCCCTGGCCGCTGACGATGAGTCTGTCAAAAAGGTGATAGAGGAAATCATTGACTGCACTGGTTCCGTGCCTGACCGGAGCGGACTTCCGGGCATCACAAAGGAAAACGCGGATCAGTTTTTCACCGAGGCACGGGCCTATTCTGACTGGTGGCAGGAATGTGAAGGGGAAAATTCCGGCATTCTTCCCCTGTGTGAGGAAACCCCGGCCGCGGCCCTGTACTTTGAGGCAGTTCTGGCAAAGGCAGATGATTATTTCACCCGCTGCAGTCTGGCCGCATTTGATGCCAATGCTGTACCATTCCTGAATCCTGCACAAATTCAGTATGAGGAAATATCCCGTAAATCTCTGTCAGCCGCAGCAGAGGAAATGGCGGCATTTCCTTTGGCAAAAATCGGCCCCGGCAGCAATCTGCCCCTCAGCGGACCTGTGAATCCGGCATGGGCAAAGCCTTTGTCAGATTTCCGGGACAAAGTGGTTCGTCCCATGTTCGGACAGGACAAAGAAAGTCTGTCAGCAGAGGAATGGAATCTTGTAAAAGAAAAATTTGCCGTGTATGAGGCATGGAAAGGGGCAAAAAAGGGAAGTCCTGTGGAAAAACTGGGACTGCAGCGGCTCCGGGAGATTCTGGACAGTCAGAGTGAGAAAATCATCGGACAGCTCCTTGAAAAAGACAAGTCGCTTGAATCATCGGTCAATTCGCTTACGGCTCTGGACAGACTCATCCATTATTACCGGGACATTCACACCCTGCTGAACAATTTCGTATCCTTTCATGACTTCTACACGCCGGGAAAAAAGGCCGTGTTTCAGGCTGGAACCCTGTATCTGGACGGACGGAGCTGTGATCTGTGCATCAGGGTCAAAGATCCTGCCGCACACAGCACTCTGGGCCAGATGGGCGGGGTTTATCTGGCATACTGTGAATGCACCCGCAAAAACAGCACGGAAAAAATGAATATTGCAGCGGCTTTTACAGAAGGCGATTCGGACAACCTGATGGTGGGCAGAAACGGTATTTTCTATGACCGGAAAAATCAGGACTGGGACGCCACAATTGTCAAGGTCGTGGAACATCCCATCAGCATCCGCCAGGCATTCTGGTCTCCCTACAAACGCGTTGCCCGCATGATTCGGGAGCAGATTGAAAAATTCGCCGCAGAACGGGACAAATCCGTGGATGCAGGCGCAGCCACTGCGGTGACAGAGGTGGGTAAGAAGCCTGAAGCAGGAAAACCCGCGCCGGCCCCGGCTTTTGATGTGGGCAAATTCGCAGGAATTTTCGCGGCCATCGGTCTGGCCATTGGTGCTCTCGGAACAGCGCTTGCCGCAGTTGTCACAGGATTCATGGGTCTTCAGGTTTGGCAGATGCCTTTTGCCATAGCCGGTCTGCTGCTGATTGTTTCCGGCCCGTCCATGATCATAGCCGCCCTGAAACTCCGGCAGCGCAATATTTCCCCGATTCTGGATGCCTGCGGATGGGCTGTCAACAGCAGAGCCAGAATCAATATTCCATTTGGCACTTCCCTTACCAAAGCGGCAAAACTTCCGGACGGATCATCCCGCCAGCTCAAAGACCCTTTTGCGGAAAAAGCCAGTCCCTGGAAACTGTATACATTTTTTCTGATACTGGTTCTGGTTTTTCTGATGCTGTGGCAGAATGGTATGATACTGAAATAGTATGGAAAATTAGGATACTGTGTAAAGTCAGAGCTTCACTGTGAAAAAAAATCCTCAGGGTTTGCAAAAACTCTGAGGGTTTTTAAAAATTCAGGCTTTTTTCAGTTTCACAGACCGGTTTCCGCAGGCATACGCAGAAGCCAAATCATTTCCTCCATGCCGATGATACGGTCATAAATTCCTTTCGGGGTTTGGGTGTTATTAATTCAGAGATTTATTCCTTTAAATTCATGTCAATCCTCACAAAATTTATATTTTTAACAAATGTTATCAGCAGAACTCCTGCAAATCTCTTTTTGTATTTGCAGATATACTGTTTATACAATAAAAACAAATTTTTAAAAGGATAATTTTTTAGTTTTGCAGGAAGTCTTATAGACATTATCAAAAATAAGAATTATTTTCAGAAAACTGAAAGTTTCCGGCATATCATAAAAATCTTATTTTTCGTAAAGGATTTAACATGTTGTTATTATTTAAAACCATAAAAACAGCCTGTCGGCACAGATTTTTCCGGCAGGTTTCACGAAAATCGGATTTGAATCTTTGCCCGCTTCGGAAAAAGCAGGGTAACATATTGTTAAAACAGTTTTTAACCGCCATGCCCTTTCAGGATGGGAATAACGGATTGATAATATGAAAAACAGAAAAAAATATTCCGTCAAAAAAAGCATATCAAAATCATCTTCAGAAGCTCCCGAAGCATATTCAAAATACTTTGTGCTGACAGCAGCACTGTTTGTCACCTGTCTGATTACAGCCAATGTCATGGCCGTCAAACTCATCAGTCTGGCAGGCTATATTCTCCCTGCTGCGGTGCTCATTTTTCCTGTCAGTTATATTGTGGGTGACGTGCTGACCGAGGTGTACGGATACCGGCAGACCCGGCAGGTAATCTGGCTGGGATTTTTCTGCAATCTTACAGCCGTTGCGGCCTTCTGGCTTGGCGGTCTTCTTCCCCCTGCCGGATTCTGGGACGGGCAGGAAGCCTATAACCGCATTCTGGGAGCTGCCCCGCGCATGCTGTTTGCCTCCTTTGCAGCGTATCTGAGCGGAGAATTTTCCAATGCCTTTGTGCTGGCAAAGATGAAAATCGCTACCCGGGGCAGGTGGCTCTGGGCGCGCACCATTGCCTCCACAATCGTGGGACAGGGACTGGATTCCCTTGTTTTCATCACTCTGGCTTTTGCAGGAACTATTCCACCGGCCGGTCTGGTGCAGGCCATTGTCACCCAGTGGCTGGTGAAATCTGCATACGAGGCTTTGGCAACGCCCCTGACCTACAAGGTTGTCAACTTCCTGAAAAGCAAAGAGGAAATGGATGCGTATGATCATGAAACACGGTTCAATCCTTTTCTCATGGCAGACTGATCTGTTCTTCCTGTATCATCCTGTTCAAACAACAGCTCAATCCGGGAAATCCGCGGTTCAGAAAATTCCGCATCATTTCTGAACAGGATTATACACGATTATACAAAAAATTGCATGATTGCCCTCTCATACCAATTCTCCATTGATTTGATACGATAATCTGTTGTCAGTTTTTCGCCGGTTTCGCGTGTGCAAAAAACCGCTCCGCTTAATTTTTGCACTCCTCCGGATTTGTATTCTGTATTGTATACAATCAATAGCGAATCGGTATCACATTCCGGTAATGCTTAATATTTCGGCAGGCTCAATAACCGGATCACAGTATCCGCTGATTGAGCGTAGCCGAAATCAGCGGATACTTCTCAGGATTTGCATGATAAAACATCCTGTTTTTCATGTATAATCCTGCATAATCCTGTTCAGACAATCCTATGTCCCGAACTGTGATTTATGTGCTTCGTATGATTGAACGCTCCGCTTTTGCCCACCCTGTCTGCTGTAGCGAAGACACAAAGGTTAATGCACAATTGCTTTTCAGGATTTCATATAAAGTTTCAGTTCCCCGCCTCCGGTCTCCAGCCCGCTTTCACATTTCCCGCGGCCAGGGACAACTGCCGTTCCGGTGATAATAGTTGGTTGCCTCACGTGTGAGGATAATCCGGGCGTCCGCAATCGTAATGCCGTGATGGTGAACAATGACCGGATTCAAATCCATTTCCTCAATCTCCGGATAGGATTCAATCACCTCAGAACACATCAGCAGAGCGGCTTTTACGGCTTTGGTGTCATAGGGTTCCCTGCCTCTGTAACCTTCGAGAATGGGAGCGGATCGGATTTCATTGAGCATGGTTTTGGCATAGGTTGGTGAAATAGGCAGTACACGGGTGGAAAAATCCCTGAGAATTTCCACCATGATGCCGCCGAGTCCGTACATGATGATCGGCCCGAACTGCTCATCAATTTTGGTTCCGATAATGATTTCAATCCCTTTCTTTGCCATTGGTGAAACCAGCACGCCCCGGATATCTGCATCTGCTTTGTATTTTTTTGCATCAGCGATAATGCTGTCAAATGCCTCCCGGATTTCCTTTTCAGACTGCAGATTGAGACGCACACCTTTGGCATCGCTTTTGTGCAGAATGTCCGGGGACACAATCTTCAGGGCAACACTTGCATTCAGATGAGCGGCTCTTTCCACTGCCTCCTCAGCCGTATGCACCAGACGATCCCGGAAAGCCGGTGCTCCGTGCAGATGCAGCAGTTTTTTGGCCTCATGTTCGAGCAGCACATTTCTTCCTTCCAGCCGGGCATTGCAGATAATGGCATCTCCTGCGGGTTCGGCTTTGGAACGCCAGTGAAAGGTGAAATTGGCTTTTGCATGATATTTCTGCAGATAAGTTCCCCGTTCTGCAAGCGCTGACATACATTTGCAGGCCACATCCAGAGAATCATACACGGGAATGCCGTAATAGCGCAGCAGATGCAGGGAATGGGGTTTTTCCGAATTGTAAAGACTGTGGACAATAATCGGTTTTTTCCCTTTTTTCACCATTTTGCCCATGCGATGAGCAGCATCCTCTTCCATCAGGGAAAGACTGGGCGCAAAACGTATGCCGTAACCCCCGAACAGTCCCACAATCAGCAGCCCGTCAATCTCCAAATCTTTGAGGATAATATCAGCGCAGTCTGCAAAAATCGTGGGATCAGCATCGGTTCCGCCTGCCACATCCACAGGATTGGCAACGGTTGCAGCGGCAGGCAGAATCTCCCGCAGTCTGGACTGTGTTTTGGAAGAAAGTTCAGGAAGTTCCAGCCCGAAATCAGACAGAATATCCGCAGCAATGGTGGCATGACCGCCCCCGTCTGCCAGAATCGCGACTTTTTTTTCCCTGATCATGGGAAGCGAAGACAGGGTTTCAGCCACAGGAAAGAGTTCATCCGAGTTTTCAATCACCAGAATGCCTGCGCGCTGAAATGCGGTTTTGGCAACAAAAGACATGCCGGCCAGCGCGCCGGTGTGAGAACCGGCAGAGCGTCTTCCGGTTGTGGATCTGCCACTTTTAAGCAGAATAATGGGCTTGACCGCGCTGGTTTTGTGCGCCTCCTGCAGAAATCTTCTGCCGTCACGCATTCCCTCCACATACATCAGAATGGCTTTGGTATCAGGATCATCTCTGAAAAATTCCAGATATTCGTGAAAATGAATGTCTGCCTCGTTTCCCACGCCCACATAATAGGAAAATCCCTTGAGACTTTTGAGTTTTGCCTCGGTCATGATGGTCAAAGCCATATTGCCGCTTTGGGAAAGCAGCGCAATGTCGCCTTTGGGAACATCCTGCAAACCCACCAGATTCATACCGGTTTTCAGGTTCATCATGCCCGAAGTGTTGGGGCCGATAATGCGGATATAGTTTTTCCGTGCCACAGCGATAATATCATTTTCCAGTTTCCGGCCTTCGCTTCCGGTTTCCCCAAATCCCCCGGCAATGATGACCGCGCCTTTTATGCCTTTTTTTCCGCAGTCTTCCAGCACTGCGGGAATAGTTTTCGCGGGAGTGGTAATCAGTGCCATATCCACAGAACCTTCAATTTCATTCAGAGAGCCGTAGCATTTGAGACCCAGAATGCTTTTTTCCTTTGGATTGACCGGGTAGATAATGCCTTCATACCGCTCCTTCTGTAGGGTGCGGATGGCCTGAAATCCCCGTTTGGTTTCATTTTTGGACGCGCCGATCACTGCAACGGATTCCGCGTTTAACACTTTCTCAAGAGACATTTTAACCCCTTTTTCTTTCCTCAAATTTTTCCAAAGATGCCTGCCTTTCTTTGGTGGAAACACAGGACAGACATGCTTCAATTTCAAAATCCATAAGACTTTGCAGACTGATGCTGCTTTGTGCCATTGCCAGCCCTTTTTTGATCATTTTTACCGAAAAAGCAGAATTGGCTGCAATCTTCTGTGCCATTTCCATAGCAGTTTTCATCAACTGATCTGCCGGAACAGCACGGTTGACCAGTCCGATGCGTTCAGCCTCTTTGCCGTCAATATTCTCTGCTGTGAAAAGCAGTTCCTTTGCTTTTGCCGGGCCAATGAGTTCCTGCACCAGCCGAAACGCGCCGCCTGTCACCGATGATGTTACTCTGGCCTCCGGAGATCCAATCTGCGCATCTTCTGCTGCAATGCGGATGTCACAGGCCAGCGCAAGTTCATAACCGGAACCGAGTGCATAACCGTTGATTGCCGCAATAGTGGGTTTTTCAAAATAAATGATCTTCCGGGAAGCTTCCTGCAAAGTTTCCAGATATTGCCGGTACTGTTCTGCGGTACGGGTTTTGGATTCCTTCAAATCCGCACCTGTGGAAAATGCCCGTCCTTCGCCCGTGATAATCACTGCTTTGATTTCCGCATCTGTTTTGGCATCTTCCAAAGCATCCTGAAAATCCAGCCACAACTGCCGGTTCATGGCATTGAGAACCCTGGGACGGTTCAG
This sequence comes from Desulfococcaceae bacterium, assembly GCA_050180235.1. Classification (GTDB taxonomy): domain Bacteria; phylum Desulfobacterota; class Desulfobacteria; order Desulfobacterales; family Desulfococcaceae; genus JAABRU01. The sequence goes on along the minus strand of JBFXEJ010000008.1, from coordinate 93,834 downwards.
GCGGATGATGGCAATGCCCGCGTCTTTTTCATAAATAATGCACTCGAGTTTCAATATTATAACCTTTCCTTGTGAAAAATTAACCGGAAATTGCTGCGATAAAATCATCTTTGGATATTTTTTTAAATATTGGTGGATTAAATAAATATAATAAATAATTACCACCCATATCAAAATAAACATCTGAATTGGTAGTTAGCCATACTGTTAAGTCTTTACTTTCATATTCCCAAATATATTCATTCTTATGCTTGGATTTGATATCAAATATCTTCTCTGTTCTCCATTGTTTCAGCAACTCAATATTCATTTTTTGGGAATTAACAACCTGTTCTAATTTATTATTTAGCATATAAATGATGTTTTCCGCTTCAGATATCTCCAGTGAAATATTATGTAATCTATCTGACAGTTCTTCCAACTTAAGATCACAATGCACAATCAGCTTATTTGAAATTGATTCAATTTCGTATTTATATCTCTTCGATATTTCTCTTTTTTCGGCATTTATTGACGTATAATTATTTTTAAGTTCCTCAATTTCATCCTGCAAGTAGATGTAAAAATAGAAATCCTTTTGGGAAAACAAAATGTATAAAAAATCATCTTCATTGTTTATTTTTTTATATTCGGTAGGAAATATATCTATCTGTGGCTTATCAACATCTTCTTTTCTTGCATATCGAATTTTTGACCAAAATCTATTGAATTCATTGATTTTATCATCAGGAATACATTTATAAATTGAATTTTCAATTATCTTTTCATTGAGATTTCCAATATCCTCAAGTTTATCCAAAATCTGTTTTTCATTCCGATTCTCTTCACACATTTTTTTATGAATTTCTAATATTTTTTCACCATACTCATTTGTAGTTTCTCGAATAAAATCTCCAATAAATCTTTCGTAACTATACGATTTTTTAATTATTTTATCTGCCAGTTCATTGGCAATTCTTTTTGAATCTGTTTGATATTTATGATAAATTTCAATTTCTTTATTGCTGTCTTCCTGTCTTGATATATTATAGTCTATCTGCCCTTGATATTCCTTAATTTTATCAGAAATTTTTTCTGAATCACGTTTCCCTTTTTCATTGATTTCAAATAGTTTTCTCCTATATTCTTCATTAATGGATTTTGAGTATTCATTAATACAGCTTTTTAATTTGATTGGATATAATTCTGTATTCACTACCCATATCTGCTTATTCCCTAAGATTTCTTTTTCTTTCAGTTCATCATAAGAAATTGGTGAACTTCTAAAATTTACTACAATATCATTATATGCAACGTGATCAGGTTCGTTATTGCGCCATTCCAGTGGGAATCTGTTTTTCCATAACTGATGCCACGGAGTATTGTATTCAAGCTGAAATTTTAAATCCTGCTTTATTTTTTTGGTATCATAATAATATAATTTGTAGTTATCTTTATCAAAAATCAAATTATCAAAAGATATTTTACGGGTTATCCACTCGTTTTTTAATTGCTGATCTTCAATCCAGAATTGCTGATAGTAACATAAAAAGGAAAATGTTTTTGTGCATCTATAATCTTCGATAATTTTATCATTGAGTATGAACGCATTATTGTTATTGGAATAGAGTATATCCTTCTCAGAGAATCTCATAGATTTTACATCAGCTCTTAACCCATCAAAGAACCATATGATAAATGTATTGTTATTATGATAAAAAATTTCTCTTTCAATAATTACGCTTAAAAAAGTAGTTGATAACTGTATCTCAAATGCAATGTCAAAATTATTGAATTTCGCTGAAACATCAGGCCGTCTCCATTCTTTTGAGAGTCCTTTCTTAAACTGTTTATCAACTCTGATATCAGAAAAACGTTTGTCATTCTCCAGACATTCAGCAATAAAATATTTTAATCTTTTATGCCGGTCGCTTTCCTTTACACCGTTATATTTCATTGCTCTAATTTGTTCTTCGGTGTAATTGCAGGATTTTTTTATGTAACAATCTCCGCTGTAGGGGAAATGGGCAAAATGCATTGTTTTTTCACCGTCCTTATCCCCTCTGATATTTACAGGTTGATGGCAAAAAGGGCATATCAGCATTTTCTCATTTTTTTTGTTACATTCTTCCAGTTCCCTCCTTTTCTGAAAAATAATATCTTCAGGTTGTGAAAAAAATGCATCTGCATCAACAAACTCACCTGTTCTGATATCAATAACCTGATGGATAGTTGGTTTTTTCATAATGATAGCTCCGTAATAATTTTTATTGGATAATATAATAGGCAGGTATCATTCATTTATCTTATTCCAAACAATAAATGCGATAATTGCCATACATAAAACGCTCCAAAGCAAGCAGAAACTCCTCTCTTGCCATACCTGCAAATTTGCTGTCCTGCTGATATTCTCTCAATTTTCAAGCGGAAAAAAATCTGCTTTCTGCTGTAGCATCTCTTTAACAGCAGATATATTCAGTTGTGCATTATCCGGTTTTCTGTATGACTGATCATAAATTTCATAGGAACCAACCGGATAGGATACTGTAATTCTGTCGGCCTCAATAAGCGCGTCCTGTGAAAAACCGCCGCAGTAAATCCATTCCCTGTAACCTGTGTCAAAAAGATTTCTTCCATTGCTGTAATCACTGCAGGAATTTGTGCATCCGAACACTTCTTTCATCAAAGTCGGCACTATGTCCATATGACTTGTCCTGTGTGAATAAACAGCCTGCATTTTTCCCTTCCAGTAAATCAAAAGCGGAACATGAATCTGATATTTGGTGAAATTTGATCCATGTCCCCAGAAATTCATATTGTTTTCATTGAATTCCTGACCATGATCCCCGGTGAAAATAATAATTGTGTTTTCCAGCAGATTTTTTTCTTCCAGATCTTTTAACACGTTTCCGATAAGAGAATCAACAAAATGCAGGGAAGTTTTATACCTGTTTTTAATCAGCATGGGATTGAAATCTCTGCTGAGTTTATGATAGTCCATCTGTTCTGCAATTGGCCTGAAAACAGTTTGATAATTCTCAGGAAAAAAATAACTGTGGGGAGAATCATAAAACAGAAAACCGAAAAAAGGCCGGGATCGGTCTGCCTTATCCAGCCACTGCATCCATTCTTCAGTGATAATCCTGTCTTTGTCAACAGAATTTTCCCCTTTTGAACGCAGACGCAGGTTTTTTATATCGGTAAATACAGTGCGATCAAAAGGAGGGGCAGCAAGACTTGCACTGGCAAAAATCCCTGTCTGATACTTTTTTTTCAGCATCTCCTGAATCAGCACAGGGCCTTTGTCCTCGGTCTCCATTACTTCCCAAAAGGAACCGAACATGCCGTAAAACAAAGTGAAAATTCCCTCACGGGTTCCGTTCCCGCCACTCATATGGCTGAGAAATCTCAGTGAAGGTTCAGAAGTGAAAAACTGGTAAAGATTGGGGGTGATTTCTTTGCTGAACATGTCAGATCGCATACTTTCTGTGATAATAAACAGAATATTGGAATTTTCTGCATCCGCGCTGCACTGCAAATCTTTTTTCGGATACGTGATTGAACTTCTGTATTTCTGATCAAATACCGCTGCCTCTGCTTCCTTTCCGGTATTCAGAAGATCGTATTTCTTAAAAAAACCTTTTGCCGTAAGAGGTTGAAAAAAAGGTATATGCCTGGGGATGGATGTAACCGGTCTGTATCGGGCAGCATCAGCAGCAGCATAGGCAAAATGTGTAACCGCAGATATCAGCAGCAATGCTGTCACTGCATATCCGGTTCGCATCCATATTTTTGTTTTTTCAGCATATTTGGCTGCCAGTACCGCGAATCCTGTCTCAGTACCGACAATTGCCAAAAGAATCAGTACTCCGCTTATCCATGTGCCTGCTGAAAGATCAAATATTTCTGATCCTCCTTTTACCATAAGATCAAATACCATCATATTCAGATGAAAGCGGTACTGAAGATAAACCTCATAGTCCAGGACTATAAGAAATATCAGCACACAAGCACCTGAAACCGCTGTAAAAAAAAGCAGTTTCCGACGCGGAAGAAACAGAATGACCGGCAGAAGAAATACAAGAAAATACAGTGCCGTGATAAAAGATGAATGGCTTATCAGTGCAATGGCAAGCCAGATTCCTCCTGAAATGCTTTCAGGCGGAAAAACAAATTTTGCGTAACGGGCAGTCAGAATGAAAACTGCAAGGAAATTAAAAAGAAGAAAATATTTTGTCCATTGAAATAAAAAAAACTTCCCGGAATGATGCAGGGTATTCATCTATGTCTCCTGTTTTACTGTTGTCTGTATACAGAGACTCCCCTCCCGCCTGGGGATGGGAATTTCATAATCAACTGATTTGACCCACTATCAAAATTATCTTAAATCAGATCACCCTCTTTTCTGTGCCTGTCCATGATTTTTTCCGTATGTTTGCGGATGATCTCTATTTTTTTGTTTATCCACAGGAATTGAATTTTTTCCGGCAGTCCGTATTTTTCTTTTCCATTATAAAACAGAAGAAGAGATTTTCTGTCATTTTCATTGAAAAATTCATCCGGCAGACTGAAGGCCAGTTCCGCAATACTTTTGATAAGCCATCGGAAACGGAAATATTTTTTCTTGCGAATTCTCTGAAGATCGTACACAGCAACAGCCGGTTTATCGGAATTTCCATCATAGTGAATGAGAACATGATCCGCATTGAAATCACAGTGGTTAAGTCCAGAGTCGTGCATTTTCCGGGCATACCGTGCGATTTCCGCAAGCAGTGTTTTTTTTTCATCCGGATTTTTCATGCGCTCCCGGAATCCGGTATCGTGCGCAAGCAGATTTTCCAGTGTGGCAAAAGGGCTGAAATCTTCTGTGACGATAAATGAGCTTCCATTGGAACACTCGCCTGCTGCGACCGGTGTAACTGTTGCCAACCCGTGCTTCCTGAACTGACAGATATGAAAAAACTCCTTCCGTCCCTCTGACGGAATTCTGCCGGGAAATATCATGCCCTGTTTCATTCCCGTATATCCGGCATGATGTCTTTTGATGAAAACATATCCTCTGATGTCAGGGAGTTTCAGGCGTATCACATCCCTTTCCCTGATTTTTTTGACCAGACATCCATCCGGATATTTATCTGCATAATGCCAAAGGGAATCAGAAGAATCCAATTGCATACAGCGCAGCAGATCCGCATATATCCGGTTAACAATCAGATTTTGACCTTCCGTATATTCTATTGCAGAGACATTCGGCATTTTATCCCTCTTTCAGGCGATTTCCATGAAAAAATGTACCATCATTGCAGGGCGGGCACGGCTTTTTGTGCCCACCGTTTCAGCAGGACGGCGGGCACAGAAAGCCTTGCCCGCCCTACGAAAAACGGTATAATCATTAATGTAAATCACCTCAGTACTGTATCTGTTGACAGACTATGCTGATGTACACGTAAAAAGTCAGAAATTCTGTCATTCCGGCTTCCTCCCCAATAACAGAACATTCTGAAATCAAACCGTTACCGATTCATAAATGTTTAAGGCGATTTTGAACATACCAATATGGCTCAGCAAAAATATCTGATTTGGGCAAAAACAGGTTTCTTGGCAACAATTTTTCAACTGAACACATAGCTGATTTGTCAGTGAAATTCCTTTTCCATGCTTTTTTTAAACTGTATGAGGAATATCTTCAATATAATCAGCATGGAGCAGCATGGAAGAATTAACTCTGTGTTCCTTTCTTTTTACTTTTTTTATTCAGCAGTTGACATCTATCTGCACAGTATAATATAATGACACTTAAATCAAGTTCAAAATCAGTCAGAATCATGCTTTTAATTCATACAATTTTGACAAACAAACCTTATTTTATCCATAACATTATGAATTTTCCAAATAAACGGCAAAATTTGTGTATAAATTGAAACAGTTCCGTTTTTATTGCCTTACTTCCGATCAATTGTCCGGTAATTTTTTCTGATTTTCAAGCTGTAAAAATATAACATTTTGAAATTATTAAATAACAATTCTCCGACAGGAAATTATAACATCCTGAAATAATTAAAGCAGAAATTTTTTGCCGAAGCATTGATACGCGAAAACTTTTGTTTACTCACTTATATTTTTGCTTGACAAATTCAGAAATGTCGTTATGATAGAAAGTATAAAAATCAAATCGTGAATCTGCAGCACCGGTTTGGCGACCGGTCAGAAAGGATTCACTCACGGTTTTCTGAAAAAATTTTGGAAGGCCGTTCACAGATCTAATCCCACCCCCGGCTTTGGGCACGACTTTCGCTCGCTGCTGAAAGCATTAAATTGTTTCGATCACAAAAACAAAAAATCAGACAAAGGGCAGTGTCAGCAGTGACAGACTTCCCGTCACATTTATGGCACAGGATTTTCATGGGACGGCACAAAGGGATAGCAGTTTTATAACTGTCTGTTTTTTTGTATTTATTCCCAAAACCACAGGCAGAGGCGGGTTCGGTGCAAAGATTAGGATAGCCTTTTTTCCGCAAAAGATGATTCATTTGGAAAACATACTGTGTTCTTTGCAGAAAAGAGGAAAAAGCAGATAAATCAGCACTATCGGTCTTTATTTTCCGAATGATACCGAACGCAGGCCATGCATATTCAAAAAAAAGGAGTGTGTCAATGAATCAGAACATTATCAGAGAAATCCCCAGGATGAAAAAATTCGGGGAACTGCAGAATGGCGCAGTTTTCATGTTTCCCGGAGATCGCCGGGGCAGTGTGAAAGACACAGGATTTGTGAAGATTGGCAGCAGCAGATACACAAAAATAGCGGAATTCCGCAAAAACAGCGGGGAACACCCGGTACTGCGGATTGTTCCGGAACTGGAAGTTTTTCATATGAAAGGGCTGTCGCCTTCCAGAAATTAAAGAATGGCTCCTGCAAAACAAAAAAGGCAGTGAAAATTTCACTGCCTTTTTTGTTTTTTTGCAGGGCTTTCATTCCGGTATGCGCAGACAAGTGGTATCAGTTAAGGGCTCTGACGGATTACCGGTCATCCGCTGCTGCGTTACATTTTACCTGTCATGGCGTATTTTCCCCGCGGGTATGGGACTGATTTTCTGTCCTGCCCATATACTGTGAGGTGTTCAGCCGGGGATGCCTTTCCCGGACTTTTCAGGATCCGGCATATATTTTGTCAATTTTTAAATTGTGTGTTCCCAACCCCCGGGGGTTTTGAAAACTTTCAGAGTTTGGGAATTCCGAACGCACAAAAACAAAGTTGACAAAGCAACAATGGACTGTAAAACAAATTCTTTCACAGATTTTCGCTGAACCAGCATGGTGCAGGTTCAGCAGTTTGCAGGAAAAACTTTCTGACACCCCACCTGCATCAGGCCTGCTCCGGAATATTTTCACCGGATTTTTTTTTGGGTTTGATGAAAACCAGAAAGGGACACAGTTTGCAGATATTGGATCCAGGATATGTCTCACCTGTGCGCGGAAATGATGAGCCGCCGTCTCTGGCTGTTCTTTCCAGCATCCATCTCACTGTGGGTTCAAGATGTGTGCCCGGCCAGATCCAGTTGATTTCCCCCTGTTCTGTCTTTCCTGCCGTATAACTGCTGCTGCACATCTGGGTAATATTCGGCTTCTGTGTGATATGACAGGCAACAACACCATGACATATTGAGGAGTTCATGGTCATTGCAGTTTCAAAGGGATGTGTGTCAAAAGCAGCGCACCAGTCATTTCCCAGATGGTATGACTGAAGAACATCACACATTCCATGAATCACATCAGGCTTGAACGTTGCCTTATGCAAAGGCGCTGCCGCATAGGCCAGAAGGCCTTCAGGAAGTCTTTTTTTTGTCGCAAGAAATTTTTCAGCCTGAGCCCGATCTTTTGTGTATTTCAGATGACTTTTTATTTCACTTTCATCAACACCTTTCCATCCCAGAACGTATTTTGCATTGGTGCAGCCGGTTTTGTCTGCCGTGCCAAGAACCACCTCGCCCCGCTGCCTTGCCGGAGCCACATACTGACAGAACGTGAAAGGATTGAGGGCAACTCTGTATGTGGTGCTCTGCTTGAAATCATTTAGTTCATCTTCTGAGAAAAAAAATTTTATTGCCACAGGATAATACTTCATCTTCAGCAGATTCCGCAAAGCAAAAACAATATCTGAATTATCAAGTTTATCCTTTTCAAGCAAAGATTTGGCAAATGCAACATCATCGAGCAGCAAACCTGTATCGAGCATAATTCCTCCATTTAAAAAAATGTTAATAAGATTAAAGGGGCATTCAGATAATACCCTTTTTGAAAGCATCCGGCATTGCCTTACATGGCAGGGATAAACTGATTGTGCGGAGCACAACCAGTCTTTGCTGTTTTCTTAGCAAGATTCATACCAGAAAGAAAACAATCTGAAATATAAAAAAAACGGATAATCCGTATAGGGTAATTCGAATTATATAAATTATTTCAGGATGATATAATTTTATGCAGCAACCCTGCCATGCAAGACCGGAACAGTTTTTTTTGTCTGATGCAAATAAATTATTGCACTGAACCTTTTTTTATGCAATAATTTAATTTATTAAAATAAATAGTAAAAATATAAGCGCAAAAAAATTATTGCAGTTATTTTATTGCACACAAACCCCCAAAAAAATTCTGATACCGGCAAAACCGGAATCTGCCGCAAAACTGTTTTTATTTTTTTATCTGCTTGAAATACAATAAGCTGTCCGCATATGGCAGGATATTTCCCCCGTATTTCCGCATTCCGCTTCCCTATGGCACGCAGATTGCTTTGTTTATCCGGAAAACGCTTTTGGAAAAGCACACATTATCAATATTAATTTTTATGCGGAGGTTTTATCATGTATCAGAAGCAACGGAAAACGGCTGTCATCATTTTATCTCTCTTTGTTTCGGTCTTTGTTTTTTTCCCACTGCTGACCGGCATTGCAGGGGCTGCAAGCCCTTTGGAAGAGGCAATTGCCAAAGCTCCCCAGGGAACGGAAAAAGGGCAGATTGATCCCGGTGCCGCTCCCGGTTATCTTGGCATTCCGGGCGCGCCGAATCCGAACGTGATTGCGGCTTTTCTCTGGGCAGTATGGGTTGGCTGGATATTCTCCACAGTCGGAGCCTTTGGCGGTGTTATGGCCGGTGTCGGGCATATCACGGTGTTCGGGCTGGGAAAATACGCAGGCCAGTTCAGGGAAACCGCGCCCACCATCAACAAAATGGTGACAGACTCGGTTCGTGTTTCCAACCAGTTTCTGGTGGGAACCAGCGCGCTGATTTCTTCCATCAATTATTACAAAATGGGACGGCTGGTTCTGCCTCTGGGCATTGCACTTGCTGCGGGTTCCATGTTCGGAAGTTGGCTGGTTCCCTTTCTCACAGCCGGAAAAGTCAGTTTCAAGGCATATACCGGTTATTTCGGTCTGTTTGTACTGCTCCTGGGCTTCTGGATGCTCTATGAAACCACACCCAAAGGACAGGCCGGAAAGAAAAAAGCCAAACAGGCTGCTGACGCGTTTGAGGAAACCATGAAACGCCAGAAAAGCGGAGAGTGTATTGACACCTGCGATCTGGGCGTAAAGGTGCAGAAAATCAGCATGTCCAAAATGGTTTTCACTTTTTACGGCGTGGAATTCTCTTTCAATCCCCTGTTCCCGGTACTGGGCGGATTTGTCATAGCGTGTGTGGCATCTTTTATCGGTGTTGGCGGCGGTTTTCTGCTGGTTCCCTTTCTGACCAGCGTATCAGGTCTGCCCATGTATCTGTCTGCCGGAACCTCGGCTTTTGCGGTTCTCATTGGCATGATTACCAGCATCAGCAGTTTCATCATTCAGGGTGCGATTGTCCACTGGCCCCTGATTGGCATAGAAATGATTGGCATTATAGCAGGTTCCATCCTCGGCCCTTACACTTCCAAATATCTTTCAGACAAATGGCTTAAACGTCTGTTTATCATTCTGGCCTTCTATGTGGGCATTGATTACACCCTGGAAGGTTTTGTGGGCAAGGGCATTATAAAGCTGCTGGGATTTTAATAAAAACGGTCACAGTATTCTGAAAAACAACTCCTCTTTCTGAAAGAAGAGGAGTTCCCTCGTTCCCATGATTCGCGTGGGAATGCATTCCGGACACTCCGCGTCCCGGTAATACCTGTGAACGGACGCAGAGCGTCAAATCCTGCATTCCCGCGCAGAGCGTCAATGCCATTAAGTTAAGGAAAGTCCTGGCGGAAAGCCCTGAAAGGGCGTAATATTACAGCCCGGGGCAGGGCCTTGGGAAAATTGGATAAAATATGACATCAGCCCTGAAAGGGCCTAATAAAAAACGGTTCCGGAATGTCAGTCTTAACGTGAGTTCTATGAGTTATAATTAAAAATCAGCATATTAGCCTGTAAGCAAATTTCGTGCCAAACATAAAATTGTAAATATATGCTGATATTTTAATCTGTTATTCTTTTAAGAATGTTTGTCTCTTAACCACTTAATTCGAAATTAACAATCTGTAATAAATGATAAAAAACTCGCTGAACTCACGTAGTCTTATATAATCCGCCCTTTCAGGACTTATCTTTTTTTCATGTATTCCCAGGCCGCCGGCCCGGGCTGTATCAATCTGCCCCTTCGGGGCTTTTCCTTAACTTAATGGCATTGGCGCAGAGCGTGGGAACGAGACCAGTCAAAAATGTGCATAACTTAAAAGTCCTGCCCTTTCATGTGGTATTTTTTATAATTATCTGAGATGGTTTCACGGAGAATTCACATGCAAATCATTGACACCTTTCTGCTGCAGATTGATTCTTTTCTGATTTTTCCCTTTCGTATTACAGATATTTCTCTGCTCGGATTTTATATCGGAACCTTTTTTCTGGCCTTAAACTGTGTTCTGCTGGGCAGGCTGACAATACTGGGAATTATGCGCATCAACCGCGCCCATTACGGAAAACTGGAAAAGGAAACCGTGCATATGCACAATCTTTCGGTAAAAGCCATTCTTGCAAAGGACAAAAACAGTTACCGTGCCTGCAACAAAGAGGCAAATGAGGCATTTGGAAAGTATTTTTTTTCACAGGTGGGACTGGGCGCCTCTCTGCTTTGGCCCATTCCCTTTGCCCTGCACTGGATGAACATGCGTTTTCAGGGAATTTCCTTTCCCCTGCCCTTTGGCACGGCTTCCCTGAATTATGCTGCCATTTTTATTCTGCTTTATATTCTGGCTCGGATAGTTTTCAGCAGAGTTTCCGCATATCTGCCTCCGGTTTTGCAGGCTGCTCCGGAAAATCCTGAAAAAGAGAAAATGATCCAGTGGTCTGATATTGGGGAAAAAAAGGAAAATCAGGTTAAGACGCATTTTCCCATGAAGGAAAATATTGAAAATCCGGATAAAAAAGATTATATTCCCTTGCAGAGGACAACATAATGCAGGAAAAAAGAGATATTTTATGGAAACTCCGTCTGATCGGCCCGCAAAACAGTGGCACCGTCTGTTCACCAAGCTGATTGAGGATGTTCTGATTCCCGTGGGATTTTCTGTTATTGCGGATGCCCCTGTGATGAGTCAGTCCCCGGAGGCCGACATTCTGCTGATCCGGAAGGAAAGCAGGGAAAAGAACCCGGAACAGACGGCCCGTCTGCCGGACGGCATACGGGAAAGCGATGCCTCCCATATGCTCATTGAGTTCAAATACACTGAATCCGTCAATGAAAATGCCTTCCGTCAGATACTGGGATATGACACATTTTACAGGCGGACAAACCGGCTGGCGGACAGGGAGGTGCAGTCCTTTGTCATCAGTGCGAAAATTCCGCAGGAGCGTGTTCTCAGGGAATTCGGATATTTTCATGCGGAAAGCAGGGGGTTTACCGCAGCACAAACCCGCTGCTGAAAAATATCCCGCTTCTGTCCCTCAATGAGCTTTCCGGTGAGGCGCACAATGTGTATGTAAAATGCTTTGCCAGCCGCAGAAAAGAGAAGCAGTCGGCCTTTGACACACTCAGACAGAGCGAAGTCAGAAAATTTGATCCGCAGTTCAAGTGGTATATTGAAGGGCTGTGGTGCCTGTGGTTTGATGCGATAAAAGGAGAAAATGACATGAAAACAGAACTTACGCCGGAACAGATTTCCGAAATGGGAAGAAAATGGTTTGACATGGTTTTTTCCACGCTGTCTGCGGAAGAGGTGATGTCAAAATACAGACCTGAAGATCGTCTCAGAGGACTCAGACCCGAAGATCGTCTCAAAGGTCTCAGACCCGAAGAGCGTCTTAAAGGACTCAGACCTGAAGAGCGTCTCAAAGGCCTCAGACCCGAGGATCTGCTTAAAAATCTCAGACCTGAGGAAATAGAGGCATATCTGAAAAAAATACGGGAAAAAACACAGTGAAGCCGGGGAATCCGGACATTTTCAGTCACAGTTGGAATTATGAAAGAGAAGTTTCTGTATTCCCTGACAGAAAAAAAGGATTTCAATGTCAGCTCCGTCTGATTGGCCCGCAAAACAGTGGCACAGTCTGTTCACCATACTGATTGAGGATGTTCTGATTCCGGTGGGGTTTTCTGTTATTGCGGATGCCCCTGTGATGAGTCAGTCCCCGGAGGCCGACATTCTGCTGATCCGGAAGGAAAGCAGGGAAAAGCACCCGGAACAGACGGCCCGTCTGCCGGACGGCATACGGGAAAGCGATGCCTCCCATATGCTAATTGAGTTCAAATACACTGAATCCGTCAATGAAAATGCCTTCCGTCAGATACTGGGATATGACACATTTTACAGGCGGACAAACCGGCTGGCGGACAGGGAGGTGCAGTCCTTTGTCATCAGTGCGAAAATTCCGCAGGAGCGTGTTCTCAGGGAATTCGGATATTTTCATGCGGAAAGCAGGGGGTTTACCGCAGCACAAACCCGCTGCTGAAAAATATCCCGCTTCTGTCCCTCAATGAGCTTTCCGGTGAGGCGCACAATGTGTATGTAAAATGCTTTGCCAGCCGCAGAAAAGAGAAGCAGTCGGCCTTTGACACACTCAGACAGAGCGAAGTCAGAAAATTTGATCCGCAGTTCAAGTGGTATATTGAAGGGCTGTGGTGCCTGTGGTTTGATGCGATAAAAGGAGAAAATGACATGAAAACAGAACTTACGCCGGAACAGATTTCCGAAATGGGAAGAAAATGGTTTGACATGGTTTTTTCCACGCTGTCTGCGGAAGAGGTGATGTCAAAATACAGACCTGAAGATCGTCTCAGAGGTCTCAGACCCGAAGATCTGCTTAAAAATCTCAGACCTGAGGAAATTGAGGCATACCTGAAAAAAATACGGAAAAAAACAAATTGAAAAAAGAACGTATCCCGTTTTTGTTATGAAAAAAATTTTCCTCATATTTTTTTTTAGCGCGGGAAACCTGTTTCTGCTTCATTCCACTGCGCTGGCCACCCAGCCCCACGGCGCGCCTGAAGGGCTGTATGTGCATCAGTTATCCCATCTCTTTTTCGTTTTCTCCATGACAGTTCTCATCTACTGGCTGCGGATGCGGAATCTGGTGCAGGATACCGGCTGGCGCTATATTCAGTATGCGGCTTTTTTTTTCATTCTTTGGACCTTGGACGCGTTTGCAGCGCATATGCTGGATGAGCAGTTTGAATGGATCAGCGTGAAGCGCATAGATCGCTGGCACATCCGGCTGGATTCTTCCCGTAACTGGATCAGCATTTTTTATTATCTTATCAAACTGGATCATCTGCTGTGTGTTCCGGCTATTATCTTTCTTTATGCGGGGCTGAAACGGCTTTCCGCATCGGCAGTTCCGGAAAAGAATGAAGAGGAACGCCCATGATTGTCACTGCCCTGCCCATATGGACGGTGGATATGGCCGGATCCATGCTGATGATTCTGTTTTCCTTTTTATGTCTGCATCATATCCGATCCCTGAACCGCCGCGATCCCGGCAATCTGATCTGGACTTACCTGCTCTGGGTCTGCTATTTTTTGGCAGGATTTGCCATTTCACGATCTGCCGGACATATTCTCAAACAGATACTCATTATTTCGCAATACACTGAGGTTTGGGAGATCATCCGTCCCTACAGCGGAACAGTAAACACATTCATGCTTATCCTGGTGGCTGCCACCACGCTTTTTTTTGAGCGTGTCTGGCAAATCTATCAGAAGATTCTCAATGATCGTCACGCGATTCAATCCGCACACAGCAAGCTGCTGCACCTGAATGAAAATCTGGAAAAACGGGTGCAGGAGAGAACAGAGGCTCTGGCCCGGTCGGAAAAACAGATAGCCCAGGCTGACAAACTGGCTTCCATCGGCCAGTTTTCCTCAGGCATTGCCCATGAAATCAACAATCCTCTGGGCATTATTCTGGGTTACACCCAACTGCTGCTTCGGGAGGAAAATCCGGAATCCGCAAAATACGAGGACCTGAAAACCATTGAAAAGCATGTGAAAACCTGCAAATCCATTGTGGAGGATCTGCTCAGTTTCGCGCGAAGTTCCAGGCTTTCCAAACCGGTGGAGGGGCCGGTCTGCATTCATGACTGCATGGATGATGTGCTGACCTTTATCCGGCACCGCTCTGCTCCGGATGAAACAGAAATTATAAAAGAATATGACAGACCTGTGCCCAAAATGATTCTGGATGAAAAAAAAATCAAGCAGGTTTTCATCAATCTGATGATGAATGCCATCCACGCGATTGGCAAAAAAGGCAGAATTACCATCACAACCCGGTATGAAAAGGAAAAAAATCAGATGCTCATAAAGATTGCAGATACCGGATACGGCATTGAAAAGAAAAATCTGACAAAAATTTTTGATCCCTTTTTCACCACCAAACCCACAGGCGAGGGAACCGGGCTGGGGCTGGCTGTGAGTTACGGAATTATCAAAAATCACGGCGGAGAAATCCTGGTGGAAAGCGAACCGGGCAAAGGTGCTGAATTTACCATTGTTCTTCCCACAGCCGGAAGAAAGGGACAGTGTGAGGTTTCCCATGAATGAATGCAGCATACTCATTGTGGATGATGAACCGGACATGCTCCGTCTGCTCAAACGCAGTCTGGAACCGGATCTGCACTGCCGGGTGGAAACCGAATCCTCCCCGGTACAGGCATTGCAGCGCGTTGCAGCGGAAAATTTTGATCTGGTGCTGGCTGATATTAAAATGCCGGAAATGGACGGGCTGGAATTGCTGGGCCTGATCAAAAAAGATCGTCCCAATCTGACTGTGCTGATGATGACCGGACACGGAACCATTGAAACCGCAGTGGAGGCCATGAAACACGGGGCCTATGATTTCATTACCAAACCCTTTGATCACGATGCCCTTGTCCTGCGTCTGGAAAAGGCATTGGAACGCAGCACTCTGATCAAAGAAAATATCCGCCTGAAAAAAGAAATCTCCCCTGAACATATCTTTCAGAATCTGGTGGGAAAAAGTCCGGCGATGCAAAGGGTGTTTGAAACCATACGCATGGTTGCGAATACAGATCTGACGGTGCTGATTACCGGAGAATCCGGAACCGGCAAAGATTTGACAGCGCGGGCTGTCCACGCTCTCAGTCCCCGCAATTCCGGCCCCTATGTTGCAGTGAACTGTCCCACAGTGCCGGAACAGATTCTGGAAAGCGAGCTGTTCGGATACAGAAAAGGAGCGTTCACCCATGCCACCCAGAATAAGACCGGACTGTTTCAGGAGGCAGACAAAGGCTCTATTTTTCTGGATGAAATCGGTGATGTCAGTCCGGGCATTCAGACCAAACTTCTCCGGGTATTGCAGGAGAAGGAGTTCAAGGCTTTGGGAGACAACCGCATCATCAAAGTGGATGTGCGCATTATCGCGTCCACCAATCAGAATCTGAAAGAAAAAATCAGCAAAGGAGAGTTCCGGGAGGATTTCTTCTACCGTCTCAATGTGCTGCCTGTGCATCTTCCGCCTCTGCGCGAACGCAGGGAGGATATTCCCCTGATTGTCAGTCATCTGGTGCAGAAGCACGGGGAAAAACTCGGCAAATCCGGTATTCAAATCTCTCCGGAACTCATGGAAATTTTTATGAACCGCCAGTGGGAAGGCAATATCCGGGAACTGGAAAACACGGTGATGCGCGGGCTGCTGTTTTCACGCGGGGATGACATCCGGGCTGCGGATATTGGATTTGACAAAATCCGGCAGAGCGGGGAATGCGTGATCACAGAAAACGCATTTCAGGGACTTTCCTACAAAGAAGCGAAAGAGGAAACCCTCAAGCAGTTCAACGCAGCCTATATCGGAAACCTGCTGAAACAGACCGGCGGAAATGTAACACAGGCTGCCCAGCTCTGCGGACTCGAACGGCAGTCATTACAGCAGGTCATGCGTAGGTATGGCATTGCCGCAGACGGGTTCCGGGAATAATATGCGTTCATATTCATCCGCCTTCAGCATATGATACACCATTACTTGAAACATTTCGGTTGTAAAATACCGCATTCGAAATGCTTGCCTTAGCAGAGTTTACAATATACTTAGGTGATTTCCAGAAAAAAATATACCAGCAAAGTATCAAAAGCTTCCAGCTTTTGCCCTGTGCCTGTGAACTGAAACGGTATATTTGTTTTCAGAAATCACCTTAAACAGCCACGAATAACACGAACCTGCACGAATGCACAAAACATAAATCCTGTCATTCGTGAAATTCGTGGCTGTACCATCAAATTTTCTGAGTAATGGTATAAATGCAACAATTTTGTTTTCTTTCATTTTTTTCCCCGTGTTTCCTGTATTCCATGATAAAAAAACACAGGCATTTCTCAATCATTGAAAGCGATCTGACACCGATTCGCCATTGGTTTTATACAATGCGGCGGAGTGCAAAAATTAAGCGGAGCGGTTTTTTGCACAGCCGGAACTGCGGAAAAACTGAGCGTATTGTATAAAACCAATGGCGAATCAGTATGACACTCCAGCATTTTTTTCTCTCACCCGCCTGCTTTGCAAAGAGTGAAGATTTTTTTCAGACAGGAAATCAAAGTCTGTCAAATCTGCATTTGCAGGTATACTCTTTGTGTCCTTTGTGTTATTCTTTTGCATTCTTTGTGATTAAACCCGCAAAATCAATGCGTTCCACCTGTAAATAAGGAGAATCTCATGAAAATTTTTATGAAAGAAAAGATTGGAAACCCGGATCTTTTTACCGGCAGAAAAAGGGAACTGGAGGATCTGCTGGCATGGGTTAAAAAAATTAAAAAAGAACTGTCCCCCAGCCGTGCGCTCCTGTCCCGGCGGAAAACCGGCAAGACCGCTCTGCTGCAGCGTCTGTACAACAGAATTTTTGCCGCGGATGACGGAGTGATTCCCTTTTATTATGAAATCAGGGAAAAAGAACAGTGGGCAGTGGATTTCTGTCATGATTTTTTCCTGAAATTCATATTCCAGTACATTGCGTTCAAATCCCGGAAACCTGAATATATCAACTGGGAAAAAATCTCATTTGAAGAAGCTCTGGTGATTGCCGGAAAAGAATCACAGGATCATCTGATCGGCTGGATTGAGGATGTGAGGGAAAAAGTCAAACTGGAATCTGTCACGCTTCTGTGGGATGCTGTCCGTGATGCTCCCCGTCTGATCGCAGAAAGCACAAATGAACGGGTAGTTCAGATCATTGATGAATTTCAGTACATGAACCGGAAGATATTTGCAGACAGGGAGAAAACCCGCAGGGAATCGGACTTTGCCCAGCCTTACATGAGTACCGCTGAATACAAAAATGCTCCGCTTCTCATTTCCGGAAGCTGGGTGGGACTGCTGATGCACGATGTGCTGAAAATGCCGGGCCGGTTTCAGATCACATTTCTGGAAAACATGCCCAAAGAGGAAACTGTTGAAATGGTGTACAAATATTCCCTTGCAGAGGAGATTCCGGTCACGCAGGAGACAGCCGCGCTGATGGCCGACATATCCGAGGGCAGCCCCTTTTACATCAGTTCCCTGATGCGCTCTGTTTTTCCGGGAAAAGATCTGACCAAACGTGACGGGGTTCTGAAAACCCTGGAGTTTGAAACCCTTGACAGAAGGGGAGGCATCAAGGGAACATGGATGGAATACATTCTGTACGCATTTTCGGAAGTGAATGAAAAACATGCCAAAAACATTGTGCTTCATCTGTGCAGAAACAGGGACAGGGAACTGACCCGTGCCGAAATCATGAAAGATCTGAAACTGGATATGACGGATTCGGAACTGGAAAGGAAACTCAAGGCTCTGGTAAGCGCGGATATTATTGAACAGGGACAGAGCAATTTTGATTACCGGGGTGTACGTGACAATATCTTTGACAAGGTGTTCAGAGGGGTTTACCAGAAAGAGATTGAGGGCTTTGATCCCAAAGAAATCACCAATGAGTACAAAGCACTGGCTGAAAAACTGATTGCGAATCACCGCAGACTTTCCGGAGAACAGAATTATTATAAAGGCATGTATGCGGAATTTATGATTATCCGTCATCTGACTTATCACGCTTACAAAAACAGTGAACATTATCTGTCCCTGATGCACAATCTTCCTCCGGATTTCCGTTTCAGTGAATTTGAAAGTGTGTGGTCATACAAATCCTCGCCTGTTCACAAAAGGGATATTCAGATTGATGTGTTTGCCCGTGCAAAACCCGGAGAATACTCGCTCATCGGCGAGGTGAAAAACCGTGAAAAAGAAAAATTTTCACTCAAAGAGGCCGAATCATTCCGGGAAAAGGCAATGATTCTCACAGAACTGGAAAAAGTTGAAAAGGCAGTGCTGTTTGTCTTTTCCAAACCCGGTTTCACAAAAGATGCCGTAAAATATATGGAAGAGCAGAAAATGGCATGGACAGAGGAGGAGGCATGGATAAGGGAAGAGACAGGGCACATGCGGCAATAAACATCCTGTAGTCCGTTTAAAAAAGGAGAATCTCATGAAAATTTTTATGAAGGAAAAGATCGGCAACCCGGATCTGTTCACGGGCAGAAAAAGGGAACTGGAGGATCTGCTGGCATGGGTTAAAAAAATTAAAAAAGAACTGTCCCCCAGCCGTGCGCTTCTGTCCCGGCGGAAAACCGGCAAGACCGCTCTGCTGCAGCGTCTGTACAACAGAATTTTTGCCGCGGATGACGGCGTGATTCCCTTTTATTATGAAATCAGGGAAAAAGAACAGTGGGCTGTTGATTTCTGCCAGGAATTTTTTCTGAATTTTGTTTTCCAGTATATCGCGTTCAAATCCCGGAAACCGGAATATATCAACTGGGAAAAAGTCTCATTTGAGGAGGCTCTGGTGACTGCACAGAAAGAATCACAGGATCATCTGACCGGCTGGATTGAAAATGTCCGGGAAAAAGTGAGACTGGAATCGGTTACGATTCTCTGGAATGCTGTCCGTGATGCTCCCCGTCTGATCGCAGAAAGCACAAATGAACGGGTGGTTCAGATCATTGATGAATTTCAGTACATGAACCGGAAAATATTTGCGGACAGGGAGAAAACCCGCAGGGAATCGGACTTTGCCCAGCCTTACATGAGTACGGCTGAATACAAGAATGCGCCGCTGCTGATTTCCGGAAGCTGGGTGGGACTGCTCATGCACGATGTGCTGAAAATGCCGGGGCGGTTTCAGATCACATTTCTGGAAAACATGCCCAAAGAGGAAGCTGTTGAAATGGTGTACAAATATTCCCTTGCAGAGGAGATTTCGGTCACACAGGAGACAGCCTCACTGATAGCCGACATAGCCGAAGGCAGTCCCTTTTACATCAGCTCCCTGATGAGATCTGTTTTCCCCGGCAAAGATCTGACCTCGCAGGACGGGGTACTGAAAACTCTTGAATTTGAAACAGTGGATAAAAGAGGCGGCATCAAGGGAACATGGATGGAATACATTCTGTATGCTTTTTCAACTGTGAATGAAAAAAATGCAAAGAACATTGTGCTGTATCTGTGCAAAAACAGAGACAGGGAGGTCAGCCGGAAGGAACTCAGGGAAAAACTGAACCTGAACATGACTGAAGGCGAACTGGAAAAGAAACTGGATGCGCTGGTGAAATCCGATATTATTGAGGAAGGCAGAAGCAGTTTTTATTACAGGGGCATTCAGGACAATATCTTTGACAAGGTGTTCCGGGGCAGATACGCTGATGAAATCACGGAATTTGATCCCAAAGAAATCACCAATGAGTACAAAGCACTGTCTGAAAAGCTGCTGGCGGATTACCGCAGACTTTCCGGAGAACAGAATTATTATAAAGGCATGTATGCGGAATTCATGATTATCCGGCATCTGACCTACCATGCGCACAAAAACAATGCGCATTATCTGGCTCTGATGCACAATCTGCCCCCGGATTTCCGCTTCAGCGAATTTGAGAGTGTGTGGTCATACAAATCTTCTCCCATTCACAAAAGGGACATTCAGATTGACGTGTTTGCCCGTGCAAAACCCGGGGAATACTCACTCATCGGTGAGGTGAAAAACCGTGAAAAGGAAAAATTTTCACGCAAAGAGGCCGAGACATTCCGGGAAAAGGCCATGATTCTCACAGAACTGGAAAAAGTTGAAAAAGCAGTGCTGTTTGTCTTTTCCAAACCCGGATTCACAAAGGATGCCGTAAAATACATGGAAGATCAGAAAATGGCATGGACAGAGGATGATGCATGGATAAAGGAAGAGACAAAGGAGATTGCGCCGTGAATTGGCAGAAATAAATCACTGCGACAGAAAACATATTTCAGGAATCTTTCTGCAAACACACCCAAACCATGATGCTTTTTTGGACACAGAATTTAAAGGCTGTTTTTTTGTAAATCCTGTGTCACACCAGGAAGTTAATAGACCTCTTTCAAAAGTCATTTCCTCATGATTTCAATTCAAAATTATAAATAGTGGGACTTTTCATGCTGATAAAAATGTGATATACAACTTCTGTTTTTTTATATCAGAAAACAGGAGGAAAAAATGATTGCAGTGAAATGCCCCCGCTGCGGCAGTGAAAATATCCGCAAAAACGGAACAGCACCGGCGGGACGCCAAAAGATTCACTGCAGAAACTGCAGGTTTTACAGCATACTGGACATTAGGTTATGTTGACAGAAAACCCTGTGCCATCTTTCAGATATTGAAGACAAAAAAGCAGAGAGGCAGCCGAAAATGTTATCAGGGGCTTTCTGTCCTTTGTGCCTGAATATATTGGAAAACCCAAAAATTGGGCCTCAGCTTCGGCCATCCGGAAAAAAATGCCCAAAACATTTATGGCATAGGAACTGTTGTGCACAGAATAAATCCCAAAATATTTCTGAGGAAAACCATGAAGAAAAAACTCAGTCTTGCCTATTCCACCTGTCCCAACGACACCTTTGTGTTTTACGCTCTGGCCCATCATAAAACTGACTGCGGAAACCTGGAATTTTCAATCACACTGGCTGATGTGGAAACCCTGAACCAGGATGCAGTTTCAGGCAAATATGATGTTTCCAAACTCTCTTTTGCGGCTATCGGTCATCTTTCAGATACCTACGGACTGCTCCGCAGCGGAGCGGCATTGGGCAGAGGATGCGGACCCCTGATTGTGGCAAAACCCGGTTTTGACAAATCCGGCCTGAATTCCGCAAACATTGCAGTTCCCGGACTGAAAACCACAGCGAATATGCTGCTGGGACTGTATCTGTCCGGACAGGCACATGTGACGCCTATGACTTTTGACCGGATTATGCCTGGGGTTGCTGCCGGAGAATATGCGGCAGGCGTCATTATCCACGAAGGCCGTTTCACCTTTGCGGATTACGGTCTGATCTGTCTGGAAGATCTGGGGCACTGGTGGGAGCATAAAACTTCCCTGCCCATTCCCCTGGGCGGCATTGCCATCCGCCGTGATTTGGGGGAAAAAACAGCTATATGCGTGGAAAAAGCCATCCGTGACAGCGTGAATTATGCCTTTGCAAATCCGGAGGCGGCAGATGAATACATCCGGTCATATGCACAGGAGATGGATCCTTTGGTCATCCGGCAGCATATTGATCTGTATGTGAATAATTTTACTGAACATTTCGGAACCGAAGGCGAAGAGGCCGTAAACACTCTGTTCCGTATGGGCAGGGAATGCGGACTTCTGCCGGAAGGCACCGCTCCCCTGTTTGCCTGCTGATCAGCAATGTTTTGTCTTGCCATTTGCTTCATGTTCTGACAAAGTAGCACAAACTTCCAGCTTGTGTTCGGATCAGGAACAGTCCGGCAGACTGTTCTGCGATATTTGTGCCATGTTCTGACAAAGTAACTGATGTTACGCAGCCTTTCCAGAAATCAGGCAGTTATTCTCTTTGAGCGTCATTCCGGCGAAAGCCGGAATCCGGTAATTTCAAAATGTTCCGGATACCGACGTTCGCCGTTATGACGATTCGGCGTAACATCAGAAAGTAATACAGACCTCAGTCTGTTATTCGGATCAGGAACAGTCTGAAAGCCTGTTCTGCGATATTTGACAAAGTAATACCAATTCGCTATTGAATTTATACAATAATGTGAGTTGTTTCCTCTGTGTTCTCTGTGGTTTTTTTTCTCTCTGTGTCCTCTGTGGGAAACCGAATCATAAGTATATTTTCAATGGAGAATTGGTATAACACAAGCTTCCAGCTTGTATTCAGATCAGGGAACAGACCGGCAGTTTGTTCCACTAAGGAGACATAAATTATGGAAGCAGCGCGTTTGCAGGAGTGGTATCCGGATGCTGAACCATCCGAAAATGAGGAAGATGACTTTTACTATGGTTATCGGACAATCATAGAATATGATAAAAAAGGCCGGGAAATTTATTCATACCGTGCGCTGACACCGGATGATCTTCTGGACCCGGAGGAGGGAGATGTGTATATGCAGGGAAGTCTTCACACCGATGATGTGGAAAAACTAAGAAGCATTTTCCGCTATCATCTCCGGAACCGGAAAAACATAACGGTTTACAGTGATCTGAAGATTATATGGAATCCCAAAGGGAAAAAGAATCCCGCTCCTGACATCAGCATATTTGAAAATGTGAAAGAACCGGAAAAACCAAGAGGGTCGTTTTCAGTTGAGGAAGAGGGCGTGAGTCCCTTTTTCGTGCTTGAGGTGGTATCTCCCCGGTATCGCCGGGTTGATATTTTCAGAAAACCGGATATATACCGCCGGGCCGGTGTATCCGAGTATTTTATCGTGGATCCGGGACTGGAAGCGGATAAAATATCCTACACAGTGCAGGGATACCGGCTAAGCGGCAACAGATATATGATAATAAATCCTGATGAGCAGGGCCGGGTTTACAGTCAGACAACAGATGTGTGGATTGGAGCATCGGAATCAGGAGAAAATCTCATCGTCTGGGACGGTCAGACAGATGAACCGATACTGCCGGACAGTGAAAGGGCCGAACAGGAAAGGATACGGGCGGAACAGGAAAAGGAAAAGGCAGAGCAGGAAAAAGCACGGGCAGACAGTCTTGCGGAGGAACTCCGGAGACTTAAGGAAAAACTCGAATCCATCGGAATATCAGGGGTATAAGGTGGAATTTCTGAATTTACATTCCCATTTTGATAAATAAAAACATTAGGGAGGCAGACAATGGAACTCAAGCAGAAAGGGGCAAAGGCGGACATCGGCGGATTCAAATGGATTGACATTTCTCTGATTTGGACATCCGCTGTTGACCTTGATCTCATGGCTTTCTACAAAACCAAAGACGGCCGCACCGGAGGCGTGTATTCCGAGAACTATGCTGGCGGTTCCCTGGGCAGTCTGAACCAGTTTCCCTTTATTCAACTGTCCGGTGATGCAGGAGTCGGAGCCAAAGGCGGAGACAACCGGGAGGATATGCGCATTGGCAAACTCACGGATTTTGAGGCCGTGTATATCTGCGCACTCAATTTTACAGATGCGTCTTCCGGGGCAAACAAAGTTTTTGCCGATTATGACGCGATTGTCCGGGTAGCGACTGACAAGGGCGAATCCCATACAGTCCGTCTTGATTCCCGCCAGTCAGGGCCTGTGGCCGTGATCTGCAAACTCAGCGCGGGATTTATTTCCAGTGAAGTCGTCAATGACAGTCAGGTGATGCGGTTCGAGGATTTCCGCACCCAGGTTCCGGGCGCGAACCAGTTGAAAATCGCATCCAAAGTGACCCTCAAAGGCAAGGGCGACAGTTTTCAGCTTAAATCCAAAGGCGGAGCGGGCGAACTGCTTATCAATCTCAACTGGAATCAGAATCCCCAAGGGCCGAAACCATCGGGACTGCTGTCAAAGATTCTGGGGGGAGGGGGCAAACCGGGGGGCATTGATCTGGATCTGGGTTGTCTGTTTGATATGAAAATGGGCATCAAAGGAGCGATTCAGCCTTTGGGCAAAAGTTTCGGAAATTTCGACCTGCCGCCCTATATTCTGCATCTGGGGGATGACCGCACCGGCGCATGGGCGCAGGGCGAAAATATGAAGATCAATCTTGCCAAAATAGACCAGTTGAACAGGGTGCTGATTTTCACCTATATTTATGAAGGGGTTCCCAACTGGGCCAGCACTGACGGAATTGTCACGGTCAAGGTTCCGGGACAGCCCGTGCTGGAAGTGCCTATGGGCAGCCAGATGGATTCCCGGCCTTTCTGCGCCATTGCCATGCTGGATTTCATCGGAACGGACATCAAAGTGACCAAACTGGTCAGTTTCCACAATGGTCATCCGGACTGTGATCAGATGTACGCATGGGGCCTGAAATGGGTGGCCGGGAAGAAAGACTGATTTTCAAACCCTAAGGGTTTTGAAAACCCTTGGGGTTTTTCAGTCTGAAATTTTTTTCCGGGACTTTATAGGCCATTCCTCTTTTTTTGCTGTATGATTTTATCTTTTTGATATTGTTAAATAAAAAATTGAGTTCAACAGGCTCAGGCTGCCTTCCGGGTAATGGCAGATTCCTGTGCTGTGCGATCACTGAAAATCAGACTGACAATCGGCAGGGATTTCAGTTCCAGCCGGGTTATATCCACCAGCCGGCTTGCATCTTCAATCTCAATGCCTACCATCTGATTATGTTCATCAAAATCAAGCACAACACCGGGAGCCACTTCCGCAGATTCGGTGCTTATTTTTTCCGAGAGTTTCAGATAAAGCATGTCAGCATCTGAAAAATATTGAAAAATCATTGCAGATCTCCTTTTTGCGGTTTGAAATTTCGGTCAAAAAACGCATTATGCACTGTTTCACCGTCCGGTTCGGTAATTACACGGAGAAATTTACCATATTCCAAAACAAAAGCCCATCGTCGTATACGTCCGTTATCCTGAATCTGCGTGCGGATCGGATTGCGAAGCACATATTCGATCCATTCTGTTTTCAGATAGGGACGGCGAAGCAAAACGCTGTCTGTAAAATAATTGGTTCTTTTCATTTTGTGCTCCAATTATGCTCCAAAAAAATCATACATGATCCGCAGGCCGTTTGCAGGTGTGCGTATTAGCAAAAGCACTGCGCTGACTGTTGAAACTCCCGGCAGTTTAATGGGGAAAATGGGGCCGGATTTCCAGTGCTTCCAGCGTGGCTGATATCTGCTGATCTATCCGCTGAAAACCTTTTTCGCTGAATCCTCCTGTCCCTTTTCCCAGCGCAATGAGATCCAGGGCTGCAAGTTCTATGGCTTTGAAACGGATGGGAATCATGGGATGGGTGCGTATCCATGCGGATTTGTCCGAGGCAGAGCGGAGCCGGGTTTCCAGTTCCGCATACTGATTCCGGAAGGAACGGAGAGCACGGTTTGCATCAATGCCTCTGAGCCCGCTGGCCGTGCGGAACAGAGCTGTTGCTGCCGCTCCCAACTGACCGCAGCACAGCATACCCACCCGGTCTGCCGACACTTCCGTAGACTGGGACCAGCGCAGGAGCAGAACAGCGCCTTCGGGATCCTGATCTTTCACCAAAGGATACAAATCCCGTACCGGAAACTGCGAATGCTGAAATACCACATGCCCCAGTTCATGCCCAAACACGAAACGCAGTTCATCTGCCGTGAAGTCATTGATCAGAGCCGAATGAATAAGAATGTCAAATCTCCGTTCATGGGCAAATACGCTGGCATTGTAGTCCGGACTCTGCCGGACAAAAAGATCGCCCTCAATTCCTCCGCCCAGAACATTCAGGCACTGCCGGTAAATAGCGTGAACATCCGGCAGAAGTTCCTCTGTAACGCGGACAGTATCTCCCAGCAGATCCCGGCGCCGCGCGTCAAGGAACTGTTTGGATTTGTCATAATCTATGAGCGGAACAGGCCCGAAACGGGCGGAAATGGCTCTGAAAAGACGGCTTTCATAACTGAAACGCAGGGAATCCATATCTGTGGGCATATTTCCTCCTCTTTTGGAAAACAGGACAGGTGAAAAACGGATCTTTATATTATGTATGATTTTTCCTTTATTTTGTCAATGAGATGAAAAAAATCCGTGCATATTTCCGGCATCTCCGCTTCTGCGGGTTCCTGCCTGCGCTGTATTCATCAAAAATCTTGAAATTTACAGCATTCTGTGAGAAAAGAAGAAAAATGGATTTAAAGCAGCACAGGTTTCCGGCTTGTGCCGGGGTTTATGAACAATCTGGAATATTGTGTTACTGACCCTGCTGCGGTTTATGAACAATCCGGAAGGTTGTTCTGCTTTTAAGGAGATGCTTTGAAAACAGGAAAAATCATCACATCAGACAGAGAGATCAGACAGATACTCGAAGATGCAAAGGTCATCGCTGTTCTGGGTCTGAGTCCCAAATCAGACAGGGATTCTTACAGAGTGGCAAAGTATCTCAAGGAAAAGGGATGCAAAATCATTCCGGTGCGTCCGGGACAGAAAGAGATTTTGGGAGAGCCAGCGCTGAAATCCCTTGACGATATTCATGAACCGGTGGATATTGTGGATGTGTTCCGCAATTCCGGGCAGATTGCCGCACATGTTCCCGAAGCCATCCGCCTTAAACCCAAAGTGTTCTGGATGCAGTTGGGCATAGAGAACACAGAGGCCGCGAAGGAGCTTGCAGCCGCAGGCATAGATGTAATTATGAACCGCTGCACAAAGATAGAATATGAACGACTCATTGTCAAAAAAATTATCGTATAGGGAAAAACGCAACAGGGCCAAAGCCTCAATCTGCCACTGCTGCAGGAAAAGTGCGCCTTTCTTCTGGCAATGCCGCCACTGCGGCTTTGCCATTTGCCAGGACTGCATGAATGAGAACTTCTGGGGACTGTCATGCAACGGTATCACCTGGAGCTGTCCGGACTGCGGAGAGCAGAACGGTTTTGGAAACCAGTAAGGATATAAGTAACTGATGTTACGCACCATCGTCATACCGGCGGACGCCGGTATCCGGAACATTTTGAAATTACCGGATTCCGGCTTTCGCCGGAATGACGGAGGATACAGTAACCTGCTGATTTTTGAAATGGTGGCGTAACATCAGTTCGTAATACTGAGTTTTACTGATTCCCAGTTTTTTTGTCAGACAGGGGACTGTCTGCCGCGGGGCGGTCTTGACTTCCATGATAATCCGCAGAAGCCGCGGCAACCGCTGTAATCGTTTTTTATGTTCATTTTTCATGGAAAGCACCATATACAAACCCGGACATATCTGCAAGACGGATTCGGGATTCAGTCCACCACAGGGTGGACTGAGACGGAAAAAATAATTTTTTCTGATCTGCGCGGACTTTCCTGATTTCGGGGGCTTTGATTTAAATATCTGTTTTTTTTATATTTCAATTTTAGGATTCCGGAACCGGATAAAAAATTATCCGAAATGAAAAATCCTGCTTGACATTGTCCGGGCAAGCTGATATATACGCCAAATCTTTTTGGGGAACAGCCCATGAACTTCTGACAGAGGTAAAAAGGGCGGGTAGCTCAGTTGGGAGAGCATCGGCCTTACAAGCCGAGGGTCACAGGTTCAAACCCTGTTCCGCCTACCATACAGAGCAGTTTTATACGGGGGTGTAGTTCAGTTCGGTTAGAACGCCGGCCTGTCACGCCGGAGGTCGCGAGTTCGAGTCTCGTCGCTCCCGCCACTGAAATTAAAGGGATTGCAGCATATGCTGCAATCCCTTTTTGTTTTTGTGCAAAAAGTCGTGGCAAAAGCGGAACCTGATCCGTCAGGCTTATGAAACAAAACGAAATGGTGGGCACTGACGTGCCCACCCTACCTGACTTTTTGTTTTTGTGCAAAAAAGCCGTGGCAAAAGCGGAACCTGACCCGTCAGGCTTATGAAACAAAACGAAACGGTGGGCACTGACGTGCCCACCCTGCCTGACTGCATTCCCGCACAAAGCGTGGGAACGGGTGCAACATTATGAATAACCTATGGATTTATCCATAGGAGCAACCTCAGTCATAAATCATTCCCATATGATACACCACCAGCTTGCCGCGGGTGAGGGGCACGGCCAGCCAGCAGCCGGTGGGGGTGCAGCGGAAGGTGAAGTCCCAGAGGCGAACGGGATATGGTGACGGCGGTGCTGGCAACTGAAGGGTAAAAAGGCATTCCCCGGTTTCCAAATCCCAGAAGCGCACGGTGGCATCTGCGCTTACGGTGGCAATCTGCCCGCTGTCCGGGCTGAAGGTCACGCGAAAAACTATGTTTTCATGACCGACCAGCCTTTGGGTTTCGGTGCCGTCCTTTGTGCTGAAAATATGAACAATAAAATCACGCCCAACTCTCGCCACCCGGCTTCCGTCCGGGCTGATGGCGGCCCACATGATATTATCTGCGGATTTGGGAAAATCCTGCAAAAGTGCGGGCGGCCATTGGCGGATGTCCCAGAGCCTTACATTTTGATCAGAACTACTGAGCAGTTTTTCCCCGCCTGAATCAAATTCAACCGAATTTATATCAATGCCCTCATGCGCCTCATGAAACTGCCCTTTTCCCGTGCGGATGTCAAATAAGCCGATTCGTCCGTCATAGCTCGCGGTGCCTATGCGGCTGCCGTCCGGGGAAAAGGCAATGCCGTGGACGGCATTGGTATGGCCGGTAAAAGTCTGGAGCAGTTTTCCGTCACTGACCTGCCAGAGTTTGGCGGTGTTGTCAAAGCTGGCAGTGGCAAGATGTTTTCCGTCAGGGCTGAAGGTCATGCGTTGTGTATCTTTTGAATGCGCTTCCGATACTTCCCATATCTGCTGAACTTCAGGCAGGCTGTACAGGCAAAGCCCGCCATTGGCAAAACCGACCGCAACAAATGAGCCGTCCGGTGAAATGGCAGAGGATGCGGGTTCGCTTGGCATATCCGCTATCAGCATGGAATAAAAACTCCCCTCCCTTGAGGGAGGGGTAGGGGGAGGGTGAAAACCGTCTTTTGTTTCAGGTTGTTGTTTTTCCCCCTCCCCTAACCCATCCCACAAGGGGAGGGGAATATTTTGTTGAAGGGAGAGAGAGGGAATTTCCCACCGCCGCACGGTCATATCATTGGCTGCGCTGAAGATATGGTTTCCCTTTACTGCCAATCTTACCACACCGGCTTCATGGCCCTGCAATACCCGGAGCGTTACTCCGGTTTCTGTGTCCCATACTCGTATGGTGCGGTCAAAACTGCCGGAAATCAGGCGGTCTCCGGATGGTGTGAAGGCAAGTCCGAGGATGAGGTTTTCATGTCCCTGCAAAACGGCCATTGGTCTGCCGCTTTCGCTTTCCCACAGGATGATGTTTCTGTCAGAGCCGCAGGTGGCTAAGATGTTGCCGTCCGGGTGGAATGCCACGTTTAAAACCTGATTCGTATGACGGCGAAGGGTGTGGATGGATTTACCGGTTTTCACATCCCAGATTATGGCAGTATGGTCTAAGGATGCGCTGGCGAGAAGGGTTCCGTCCGGGTGGAAGGCAAGGTTCTTTATGCTATCTCCATGTCCCTGCATGGTACGGATTTTTTTACCGCTTTCCGCATTCCATAAGGTGACATCATTATCGGTTCCGCCGCTTGCCAATACTTTTCCGTCAGTACTGAGAGCCATTTCCCATATTTTACCCGGAGCCTGTATCTCCCGAAGTTTTTCCCCATCCGGCACTGACCAGAAGATGATGCGGCTGTCATCTCCGGCTGTGACCAGCCATTTGCCATCCGGATGAAAAACTGCTGCCCTGACTGCGCCTTGTTGTCCAACATCTTTCTCATGCCCTTCCAACCGCCTGATGATTTCCCCGGATTCCGCATCAAACAGAACCACGGTTCCTTTTTCCCCTACCGCAGCCAGGATTTTCCCGTCCGGGCTGATGGCAACATTAAACAAAGGCACGTCTGCGCCCTGATACACCTTTTCCGCAGTTCCGCCCATGAGGTCGGTAAACCAGGCCAGCAGGTTGCGCGCGTGGCGCCGTGTTGCGGGAATTTCCTTATCCAATTCCCGGCTCTGCTCCAGAATTTTCCGGGCTGCCGCGTAGTCTTCCATTTTGACAAGCAGGGAAGCATGGGTCAGATATGTGTTAAACAGATGAAGGGTACGTTCCTGAAATTCCCGTTTTTTCTCCTCTTCATCCTTTTTCTGTTTTACTTCACTGGCATTCAGAAATTCCATTGCCAGATCAAAATGATCCCCATACCGCGCAGCCCATTGCTTAACGGGTTTCTGCTTTTCCTTCCATTTCAGTGCCATATCCAGCTCAGGACTTATCAGCAGCCCGGCTTCCCCTTTTTTCCACAACTGTGCGGTCTGCTCCAGCCGCCGGTATTTATCCGCAGATTCCGCCTCTTCTTTTGCCCATTTTCTCAGCGTTTCCCACTGCCGGATCAGGCTTTCGTGGCTGATGTCTGTAATGCCATCGGCATTCTTAAACAGAAAACAGCGGTCGTTTTTCTGAAAGGTTTGCACCACAGGGGCAAGGGTTTGTATGGATTTTCCGCACACATCCGCAATTTCGGACAATGCCGCGGGGCGCCGGGTGTCCCGGCCTGCGCCCGCGTAATCGCAGAGGCACCTGAACATCACTTCTGCCACTGCTTTTTCCTCTTCCCCCAGTTCCGCATATGCATCATCCGCATGATTGGACAAAGCCTGCGTCATGGTTCCTGCGGCTTCGTAATCCTGCACGGTCAGCACAGTCCCGCGGGATTGGCCTTTCTGCGTCCACATGCGCATGAGACAATGCTGCAGCACGGGCAACTGATCCGTATCCTCTGCAGCCATGTCATTGAGCAGCCGGTTGACCAGCGCGGGTTCCACGTTTCCGTCAAACATGGCGGCAGGGCCGGTAATGGCTCCCCTGCGCTGTTCCCTGGTAAGCCGGGGCGTGAGAAACTGGCTCTGGTTCATGGCTTCGGGCAGTCCGGGAAACAGCGCGCATTCCCCCAGAAAATCCGAGCGCATGGTAAGAATCACATACACATTTTCCAGTTCCGCACAGGCCAGGAGCAGATCCGTGAATGCCTCGGCCTCGTTGATGACCTGGCTGCGGTACCGGAAGATTTCCTCAAACTGATCCGCAATAATCAGCAGGCTGTGATTTTCCGGAAGCGGGGTTTCTGCCAAAGCCTCGGCCAGTCCCCTGGGCCCCCGCTGCAGGGTGGCCCGCAGAAACGCAAGGGACTGTTCGTCTTTTCCTCTTGCGTCCCCGAAAGCCTCTGCATCCAGCAGTTTACGGGCCAGGTTTTTCAGGGGATCGGAACCGGGGCGCATCTGTGCGATTTTCCAGTATTCCCCCGCGTTTTTCAGCAGCCCCAGTTCCAGCGCGGGAATCAGTCCTGCCGCCACCAGAGAGGATTTGCCGCAGCCGGACGGCCCGATCACCGCGAGAAAGCGTTTCTGCGCAAGCATTTCCAGCAGCCGCTCCACCTGCTCTTCCCGTCCGAAAAACAGATCGGCCTCTTTCCTGCGGAAAGGCCGCAGGCCAGGATAAGGCATGGTGTGGACTGGGGAATTTGCAAAATCTGTCATAAGGCCCTCCTTTGGCACATGGCCTGAAAAAAGGGCCGGAAAAGCTCGGTATTCATACAGTCCCGGCATTCCATGACAAACATGCCGGGCAGTTTGTAGTTCAGGGGCGTTTTGCTTTCCGGCGGGCCTTCATACACAGCAATCACCACCAGAGAATCCGGGTTCCGGGATACTGCCTTCCGGCATTCCACCAACAGCCTGCGCGCCCAATTCACAACCGCCTCACCGTAAACCACAATCACCCCGTCACTGATGCAGAGATGCTCTTTAAAATCCTCAAACCGTTCATCAGGTTCGTCTTCAGGGGGCAGCGCATAGCCGATTCTGATGCTGTCCATCAGCGAACCGATTTGCAGTGCCAGCGGTTCATCTTTTTTATCTGCATTCAGATACACAAACACCTGTTTTGTCTCATTCCCGGAAACCGGTCTGACTTCCCTGGTTCTGGAAAGAGCATTCTTCACTTCCCGCTTGAATTCTTCCATATGCACCGCAAGCACGGACGGGCCTTCCAGCAGTTTCCGGTGATCCGCATCCGCGTCTTTCAGATCAATCCCCGGTTTCCGCCACAGCAAGAGCGGAATGCCGGATTCTGCCGCGCATTCCTGCTGAATTTTTGCATAACAGGGCTGCGCGGGGTGCATCCGGCAGGTCAGCAGGCTGAGCAGTTGCACAAATCCGATGCAGGGGTTGAGCGCGTTTCTCACGCTTTCCGCATACTGATTCGCATCCGGATGATACAGGGGCGTTTCCGGAACCACCTTATACCCGTCCTGCTCCAGATACCGTCGCACTTCCTCCCGCTCCCTGAAAAGATCCGAAGAAACCTCGGCCAGATACACGGACTTGCGGATGTCCGGTTTTTCCAATGCCTGCGCGGGGCTGTTTTCCACACCCAGGGTTTTCAGGATTTTCTGCAATCCTTCTTCGTAAGAAGGGAATAGGTCGGCGGTTTGGATATTGACAAAACCGGAATGAATGGCCCCAGGTTCACAGTCATGAATTCTGACGGGAATTACAAACACATCTGACTGAGGCATTTCATCCAGAATTTCAAATGCAATTTTCTGCTGCCGGTTAAAATCACCTTTGACAACAGAATTATTGGAAAGAAGCACAATAAAATATGCAGAGGATTGAATGCTCTGCCATATGGATGTACGGCGATTCTGACCGGGCAGCAAATCCCGATCTTCCATCCAGGGTGTAAGTCCCGACTTTTTCAGGTTATCATACATCTGTCTGGCAATGGCAATATCGGCTTCCGCATAGCAGATAAAAACCTTTTTGGCTTTTTCCGGGAGAATTTCAGGGAGTTCCGACCGAGGAAAATCCCCTGTGATTTCCCGATACAGATCATCCAAAGATTTGTAATATTCCTGATCCGCTTTATCCCCATTATTATCCGGCCAAAAACGGAAAAGCGGAATGTCCCGCAGTTTTGCCGGTTTGCGGTTTTCCTCAACAGCAGTTTTTTCAATACCGTAAACCGGAATTTCCCTTTGCAGGAGCATTTTTCTGAGATCCGCATACTCCGGATCATTTTCCAAAGCATCCATAAAAAATGGGGAAAACACCGCAAGCAGCGCGTGTTTGTTCATGGAAACTGCGGACTGGGGCAGTGCGGTTTCTATGGAAAGATCATCTCTACCCAGCCGCTTCTGCAAATTCCGGGCAAAAGCCGTGACCCAGCCGGGCTGAGTGCTGTCTGTTCCCCGGTCATCTTCCCGCGCGTGGCAGATCAGAATGTGTTTTTTATCAGGCATGTGATTTATCCGGTGTATTTGTGAAATTTATACTCTCGTTACAGGGCTCCGCCCCAATGCCATTTAAGGAAAAGGCATTTTAGGAAAGCCCTGAAAGGGCAGATGGATATAGCCCAGGGCAGGGCCCTGGGAAAACTGAATAAAATACAGTTCATGCCCTGAAAGGGCGCATTAATAAATGATTCCGGAATTTTACCGTTATATAAACCGCCCTTTCAGGGCTTATCATATTTTTTGTCCTGTATTCCCAGGCCGTTGGCCTGGGCTATATCAATTTGCCCCTTCGGGGCTAAACGGGATGAAAAAACAGGAAATCATACCTGATTCAGAATCTTTTCAAACTCCTGCAGATTCCCGCACCGGAAAACCTGGCGGAACAGACCCTTCAGAACATCCCGGTTTTCTGTGCTGCGTATCCGTTCTGAAACATGCGGCGGAATCAGACTGAATTTCTCAATCAGCGCGTCCGTGATCATTTCGCGTGTGTTTTCCAGTATTCCCATTGTTTTTCCTTTGTCCATCCCGCGGGCTTCTCCAACTGCCATGCCTTTTTCCATCCCGCGGACTTCCCCCTCTTCCATGCCTTTTTCCCTTGCAATTTCAAGAATATCCAGCATTTTTACATCCTCCCACAGTTCTTTCAGGCGTTCTTTGTCAATGATCCGGTTGGCCATGACCAAAGTGGCGGCCAGCAGATTCACGGGTATTTTCTGCGCCCGGTGCAGCCCTGTTTCAAATTTCAGCACTTTTTCGGCCAGATCACTCTGCTCTTTTCCGCTTTTCCTTCCGTACAGAGGCAGAAAGACCAGTTCTGTCCAGTTGGCAAAAGAACCTTCTTCCACGGCCTGCCGTATTTCCTCCAGGCGTCTGAACCCGTCCTTTCTGCTGAAGTCAATCACAACCGGGTAGTGGGTCTGCACGAACTGGTTAAAATTTAACTGTCTTATATTATTATGTTTTCAAAAAATACGGATTTTTGTTCATATATAATAAATACAGACAGTTATACTATACATCCATGATACTGTTCATGCTGATTTTATGTAATATATTGATTTATAAATTAAAAAAAATCAGCATAAAAAGTTCCACTACCCACAACCGGACTGTATGTGCCGCTGTCTGTGACAATTCTCTTTTCTCCCGCATACACATCGCCGGAGGCCAGGATCACATCCGTGATTTTTGTCCCCCACCGCTTTGCTCCCAGAAAATGGTATGCCGCAAAGCTGTACAGGTCGGATTTTCTCAGATTCCGCTGCTCCTCAATATGGTAAAAGTGCTCCCGGTCATCACGGAGCATGACATCCGCGCGTCCGGATGTCACTTTTATCTCAGCGGGCTCAAACCCGAAAACATCCTCAATCCGGCCGGTTTCCAGTCCCAGAACCTCCAGCGTCTGTCCCTGCAATGCCCCGGCCAGCCATTTCACAATAATGTCGTAATTCTGATCGCAGTCCGATCCGTTCCTGCTTTCCACTGTTTTTCTCCGGATAAGAAATTTTTCATATAAATACCAATAAATTAAAATATGACAATCCGGGCGGGGAGTCAAGAATATTCCTTTCCGAACATTCCCTGCTCAAAAACCGCACCTGGGGCCCGGAGATGAATCTCCGGGCTATTATGGATTGTCCCTGCGGGACAAAACAAGTCCCATCGGGATGGTACATAATAGCCCGGAAATTTATTTCCGGGCTGACAGAACGCTTACAACTGAAACACATTCGCATCCGCTCCTTTGGTATCCGGATCACTTCTGTCTGTGCTTAACTCTGCTTCCAGATGTGCCACAATGCGCTGGTATTTTTTGTTTTTCGGCTCCAGATCCAGCGCGTTTTTGAAATCGCACAATGCCCGTGCCATGTCATTTTTGTTATACCATGCCAGACCGCGTTTGTAATAGGTTTTGTGATCCTTTGGATTGGCTTTGAGGGCAATATCATATTTTTCAATATCCTGCCAGCCGCCTTCCTGCTTTGCATTCATGATTTCCCGGTAAACCGACTGCAGATTCTGAATTTCCTCATAGAGTTTTTTGATGACAGCGGACTGCTGCCGTGCGGTTTTGGACATGGGTTCCAGCCACGCGTTCATAATGTTCATCTGGCCTTTGACCACTTCCAGAAAACCATCGGGCATACGGCTGGTTACT
The DNA here is from genome assembly GCA_050180235.1 of Desulfococcaceae bacterium. GTDB lineage: Bacteria > Desulfobacterota > Desulfobacteria > Desulfobacterales > Desulfococcaceae > JAABRU01. The sequence continues at coordinate 58,016 of JBFXEJ010000008.1, read as the reverse complement.
TCCACTTTCGCGGGCAGCAAAGGCTCTGTATTCTCCTGCGAAGCTGAGGCAGAGATCATTGTCTGCATGGTTTGCATCAGCTTTTCCATCTGGTGCATGGTTTCCTCTGCAAAGGTCACTTTTGTAATACCAGAGCGTTTCATATTGGAATCCAGCACACCCCGTATGCCTTCCAGCCCGTCATACATGGCCGACAACTGACCGACAACCTGAACAGAAGTATCGCTTTCATCCATGCCGCGCAGCATCTGGTTTTTGCGGAAGGTTTTTTTGATGTCTTCCCATCTTTGCAATTCTTCCGCTGTCAGCCAGCCCGTGAGTTCTTTAAATTTCAGCAGATTGGCTTCTGCGCCTGTGGTCAAAGTCTGTGCATCCTGCTCGTAATGGGACAGAATCAGGGTTTTGAGTTCCTCCGCGTTCATCATTGGCACAATTTTGCCAGCAATCCGGTTCATATTCCGGTAGGAACCCTGCAGTTTGAATGCCGGTTCTGTGCGGTATTCCTCTGCCTGTGCAGCGGAATAAATATATTGCAGATTCATTTTCAGAATCACTTCCCGCACTGTAATCATTTTCTCCATTACCGAAACCATTTCACTGATTTCCTCAGCAGAATAATTGCCCTCAAAATCAGCACCTTCCCTGCTCTTGGTTTCTGCAATGCGGATAATGCTGTACACATCCTGCTGACTGCGGCTGGCAAGTCTGTTCAGCACAGAATTGGATGTGAGCGAGTTTTCCAGATAACTCATCTTGAACACATCTTCGGTATCTCCGATAATATCTCCGAGATTATAGGTATCTGCCCGGTTTGCCAGCATATCCGGGATTTTGAATTTTTCCCCGCTTTCTGTATAGGGATTTCCTGCCATGCACACCACCACTTTTTTGCCACGCAAATCATAGGTGCGGCTTTTGCCTTTGTACACCCCTTCGATTTTGCGCTGTGCATCGCAGAGAGAAATGAATTTTTGCAGCAGTTCCGGGTTGCAGTGCTGAATATCATCCAGATAAATCATCACATTGTCGCCCATTTCCAAAGCAAGATTGATTTTCAGCACTTCCTCGCGCGCACTTGCATTGGGAGCTTCACCCGGATCAAGGGATGTCACCAGATTGCCAATGGCAGGCCCGTTGATTTTCATAAAGATAATGCCCAGCCGGTTCGCGATGTATTCCATAATTGTGGTTTTGCCGTAACCGGGCGGGGAAATCAGCAGAAGCATTCCCATTAAATCCGTGCGCTTGCCTTCGCCCGCGGTGCCAATCTGCTTGGCAAGATTGTCCCCAATCAAAGGCAGATAAACCTGATTGATAAGTTTGTTGCGCACAAAGGAACTGAGAATTCTGGGCTTGAATTCCGAGAGCCGCAGTTGATCCCGCATCTGATCTGTAAGCTGTTTTTTCATTTCCCCGTAACGCAGAAACAAAGGAACCGTTTCTTTTTCATATCGCTGCATTTTTTCTGCAAATCGGATATAATTGAGATGATATTTTCCATTCTGAATAACAGCATGGGAACCGGTCATGGCTGCAATATCCGCAGAAATGGGCGAATCCACCACATGCCTGCGGGAACTGTTGCGAATAAAAAGAAGCAGCGCGGTTTCATCAGTGTAATCGCAGAGTTCTCCGCATTCGGTTGTGGAAATATAGGCATGAACCCAGTCCCGCACCAGTTCGTATTCACTGTCCGGAACCTCTTTGAGTTTTTCCCTTGCCTCTTTGAACCGCTCGCCAAAACGCGATGCTTTCAACTGCCTGACAAATCCCTCGGCCAGTTCCCATGCCTCACGGGAAATCACAAAAGATTCCCCTGTCACCATATCAGGCCGGATCAGTTCACAAAACAGATACCGGGCAGCGTCTGGTGCAATTTCCTGGGGGAAAAGACCGGTTTTTGCTGTGAAATCCAAAATCAGACTTTGCAGTTCCGCAATATAGCGATCCTGCTTTTCCTGTCCCGGAAAGATTTCCTGTATAATTCCAAATCCTGCGAGTTTGTCCCCAATCCGCTGTTTCCGGGTTTCATCTGACCATTTCTGAAAATAAATGGTCCAGAACAGCCGCGCGAGCGCACGCGCACGGGGATGAAAACGCAGCAGTCCAATGGCCGTGTGAATGGCAAAAACATGTTTGAAAATCTTTGCGCCGTCCTGATCATGAACACCTTTGGAATAGCCCTCACTGTAACGCGTTCCCATAAATTTCTGCACATGGTCTGTCAGTTCTTTGTCTGAAAAATTCCGAATACTTTCAGCAGTTTCCGCATCTGCGTTTTCCATTTCTTTCAGCAGTTGCCAGGCCAGATATTCCCCGCGATACACATTGGGATTTTCCGATACCACTTCCATTTCCCAGACCGGAGCAGTTTGCAGAAATTCCGCATTCTCCACAGGTTCAAAAAAAGCGGTTCCGGTAAGATGAAAAAACTGTTTTCCTTCGCGCAGAATCATGGTCAAATCCAGCGGACGCACATTGACCGTGAATTTATATTTCCCAAACTGGATTACATTCTGACCGTCAGCAAAAAGTTCTTTCCGATCCTTCAACTGCCGCACCGTGTCTTCCCGTATGGTCTTGAGACGGGACTGAATATCATCAGCTTTGACTGTGTCATCGAGTTCCAGCAATTGCTTTACAATGTCCCGGATTTTGGAAATCATCAGATCCGATGCAAAATAACCGTTGATTGCGCTGATGTCTTCCATTCCCGCAACCCGTGTGCCAATACCTTTGAGAATGCGCTCTGCCGCAGCCATGAGCGCGGTTGCCCTTTTGTTCCGTGCCTCGGTAAGATTCAGTTTTTTTGATGCAAAGGCATTGTAAATCTCATCCCGTTTTTCTGAAATTTCCCCAATGAAATCATCAAAATCCGCAAACCGTCCCTCCAGTTCCTCCACGCTGACCATGAGTTTGGTCAGATATTCATCGCATTTGGCAGGTGTATCACAAATATCCAGATAATTGACCACGCTCTGGCTGAGCAGTTTGATCTGTGCCTTGAACTGTGCGATTCCCTCGGTTCCCTGCAGGCTTTTCTTTTTATTCTTCACACCCGCTCGCACCTGATTGAGCCGGGAATAAATGTCTGAAATATTGTCAATGATTTTCGTTGTCTGGGTTGCGTCATCTATTTTCAGATTGCTCACAATTTCAATAAGCATTTCCAGTTCATCCGAAGCTGCAGCCACTTCGTTTTCCAATTCCTGTGCTTCCATGACTTTGCCCAGAGTTTCAATCTTTGCGCCCGCGTCAGAAACCCGTTTTTCATAGGGAAGCAGGGATTCCGGGTGCAGCAGAAATTCCACGCAATCTGCGGAAATTTTGTCTGTTGTTTCAGCCACCTGTGCATCCATGCCATCAACGGCTGTCATATCTGCATAACGCAGTTCTTTCAGGGAGATAATCTCCCCGCGCACACCGCGCAGCCCGGCCAGCCCTTTTACAAACGCATCAATGGTATTCAGATTTTCCGGTTTGAGACTTCCCAGCATTTCCCGCGCACGGTCAGAGACCTTTGCCATCTGCTCCGCCGTATTTTTTTTCAGGCGCACAACCTTTTCAAATTCTGCAATCGCGCCTGCTGCTGCTTCCTTGATTTGCAGCACCACTTCTTTCAGACCAAAGGCTTCCGGCTTGTCCAGCCAGAAATACGCGTCCGCAATTTCCGCAGCTTTTTTCATCAAATCCACATACAGGCTGGAATAAAGTTCCTCCCTAAGCATAAGTTTGAGGATTTCATTGCATTCCGACATGCACCGCACAATATTGGGATTTCCCACTTTGTAAATAAACGCATCGCTTTTTGCGGAAAACGCATATTCCGGCCCCACAAAAGGCGTTTGCCATATCTGAATGGCATGATGTTTCACAGGTTCCGGATCTGCACGGAAAAAAATCATTTCGCCATTTTCAAAATGGGTGTATCCATTGCAGGGAATGGGATTTTCCACTTTCTGCTCAATCAGGTTATAAGGCAGCAGGGAATAATCGCCTTTTTCCATATTGTAGAAAATATAGAGAAAATCTTCTCCGTTGGGAGCCACCATGCGCTGTTCAAACCGCATATCGGTTCCGGGAATGTCAAATTTTTTCAATTCCCCGGTTTGCAGATAATAGCCATTGGAAAACATCAGACCGTGATCATCAGGCAGCAGCACACACGCGTGTTCAATCTCATCCACCCGCACCACTGTTTCGGTTTTTCCATTGAAAATGAAATAGCGGAAACGGTTTTCCTGATAGGGTTCGATTTTTACCAGAATGATATGCCCCAGAATTGCATACCAGATTTCCGCATCATCCAAAGTCTGATCCAAATTGTCCACCGGTTCCGCATAAATGCCCTGACCGGACGCGGTATTGTCCTCAATTTTAAAGGTAATATCTCCGCCAACAGCCTCCACAAACACCCTGTCATGTATGGAAACATGGGGATGTTTGCCGGTGCGGTGCATGTCCCGTGTGCAGCATTTCCATTCAAAATCATGCTGCGCGGGAAAACGGATTTCATGCTCACTGCGGTTGTCCAGATAGGTAAGGCCCTCATCGTGCATCAGCCATTTGAATGCCTTGAAGTCAGTCGCAGATTTGCCCACGCGGAAAATCATATACAGATGCGGATTGATCACAAGGAATTTGGTGAACCGGGACTGCTTGTAATATTTGTACAGATTTTTCAGATCCTCCTCAAATCGTCCGGAGTTGAGAACCTCCCATCCCAGTTTCTGAAAACTGCGGTCTTTGTAGTCATACACGGAAAACACATCTGAAATTTCCATTTCGGATTTCAGTCCCAGATGCACATTGTAACCAAAAAGAAAGCGTGATCCGTTGATGGGAACCATATCCCGCGGAATGCAGTTGTTGCGCGTGGAAATCCGCTCGGTGGCAAGCAAAGTCTGCTCAATGGCCCCGAAGATTTCTTTGCGGGAGGCATTGAGTTTTTCCAGCCGGGAACGGAGTTCTTTGCCGTGTGCCAGCAGCCGGGTGCGGATAATTTCATAGGTTCCGCCTTCCAAAACAGGTTCGGATGCGGCGTCTTTTTGAGTATTTTCAGCATTTGCGGGATGTTCGGACATGAAGGGCCTCCTTTGGGGTTACAGGGTAGAACAGACTTCCAGCCTGTTCAGGGTGGAACAAGCTTCCAGCTTGTTCAAAAGCAGAATAAACTTCCAGCCTGTTCCTGAGCATCTGCACAATCTGGAAGATTGTGCCACTTTTTGTCCATTATATAAACTTGTCAGGGAAATTTCAAGAGTTTCAAATAATTTTTGGGGGGTTGTGAAAAAAATATAATTAAAAGTTATGCAGTTGCATTCAGAACAGCAAAATCCGCTCAGAAATCCCGGCGCAGGTGCAAAAAGATCCGGAAATCAAAGCAGTACTGTCCCCACAATTGATGGAATGAGTAAGGAATTGAATTTAAAGATTGATAAATCAGGAATAATAGTATAAGAATTCAGTTCTGATTTTTGTTGGCACAAAAACTGCACAGGTGCCGGAATATATCTTTTCAGATTTTTGAGAAGTTTTTCAGGCCGGAAACGGATAATTTTTCCCGGTCAAACTTTAAGGCAAAAATCATGCCGGTAAAAACCAAAATCGGATCACTATATCAACCGCCAAGTTGATAAGATGACTCTACGCAGCCGAAGTATCTTAAATTTATTGGTTATCATATCATTATAACCTGCAGAGATTGATAATGAAACATTTTCTGTCCATTGCTCATAAATATACTGACCTGATCATAGATCTGTGTGCAGAACAGGATGTGATGAGTCGCCCAAAACTTCTCAACTATATGGAAAGGTACAGAATTGAACCGGGTGAAAAAGACACGGTTATCCGTGAACTATGCAGTGCGTCCATTCTGCGTGAAGAGACGGATAATCTTTACACGGTCAATTCAGTGGTTGTCAGTCTGGTCAACTATTATGAGCGCCGGGGGCAACTCACCCATGCCGGTTTTCTGCGGGAGCAGGTTCACCAGATCGGCAAACTTGCTGATGAATTTCAGCGGCAGTTATACAATGAAGAAACTCCCATACATACCTTATCCGATACTTTGGATTCCCTGCGTCTTATGGTCAGTGAAGTAAGAGAAGCCGGGGCGGGGCATTACATGGCATGTATGCGCCGGTTCGGAGATATGAAACGGACCAGTGAAAGCAAAACCCTTGAACATCGACTGGAAGAACTGGAGACTGTTCAGCGCCGCTATATCAATCCCCTTCGGGAACTCATTGATCCCAGTGCAGAGTACAGCCGAAAAATTTCGTTGCTGAAGCGCAGTATATCAGACCTGTCTGCACGGCCTGAAATTCTTGCCCGATCCCGTGAAATGGATATCAGCCGCAGGCAAATCCTTCTTAATGTGCAATATATTGACCATGAACTGCTGCGCAATTTCGTAATCGTTGCTGACACGGCTCACTCCCTTTTGAAATCCCTGATCAAAGAAAAAAATATCCGGGATGCGATTGCCGCCTGTCTTGGAAACCTTGATTTCACATGGCAGTATATGGAGGAAAAAACACTGGTGGCAAGCGGAATCCAGGCTGTTCAGGCTCCGGGCCGGGATAATATACAGGCGTTTTTTACAGATGTGGTTCTGAAAAAATTACTCCCCAATCCCCGTCCCCTGAAAAAATCGGATGTGAGACTGCAAAATGCAGATTTGATGATCATCCGGGATACAGATGTACAAAACTGCCTGTCAGGAAAAAGAACAATTCAGAGCTGGCCTGCTTATGTGGTCAGCACCTTTGCAGGCTACTCGGAAAATGAACAGTTAAAAGCCATTGCCCTTCCGCTGATCAATCGTATGAAGGGAATCAGAATCAATAATCAGCCAGGAGATTTCATACATAAATTTAAAACCTTCACTGTCCGAATGACAGATTTCGGACTGACAGAGGAATCAGAAAGTAATGAACAATCCGGTGGAAAAAAGTCAGAACATTTGTCAGAAACTGCTTCGCGGTTATCAGTTCAGTGAATCAGACCTGTATTCTGCTGAAAACGAACCACTGTACAGCAATTTAGCCCGTAATGTGGAATTACTTAAATTTCATTTTTCTGTCATTGGCTTTTCTCTGATACAGGATAACGGTATAATTTTTTTGGAAAAAAATGACAAGTCCATGAGCAGTGAGGAAAAACAGACGGTTGTTGTATTATTTCTTCTGACCGATCTGTGGATGGAAAAAGGCAGAACCTTCAGTGATTTGTTTCAGTTACGCATATCATTGACTGATCAGGACTGGTTTCGGGACGGATACGGCAAGGAGTATCTTCTTCAGGTGGATATTAAGAATATTTCCGATATTGAAGATTTGTTCAAAAAAATTTCCCGCAAAGGTTTGGCTGATTATTTTGCAGAGAGCCAGACACTGACCCTCAGAAAACCTGCAGAACGGATTATCAACATGGCCAGGCAGATTCATTTACAGATAAAAAAGAAAGAGAGTGAGCGGAATGAATAAACACACCAGCACAATTTTGCGCATCGGACTGATCAACAGCGGCATGTTTGATATACTTGAACTGGAAACAGATGTCGAAGCCATTCATCTGATCGGCCCAAACAATGTGGGCAAAACCAGTCTGATTGAAATGATCCAGTTTCTCTATTTTCACAATGTCAGCGAAATGACCTTTTCAAAATCTTCATCAGAATCTCTTGTCTTCTATTTCAGACCTGAAGGCTCCTATATTCTGTTTGAAGTTCATACTGTCCACAGAACCCGGCGTACAGTGGGTATTTTCGGAACAGGAAGTGCGGATTCACGGGAAATTTTTGTTTTTGACGGTTCATTTCGCCTGGATGATTTTCTGGATGATTCCAGTCATGTTCTGCCTCTGCAACAGGCCCAGAGCCGCCTTTTTCAAAAGAACTTTCGGAAATATCAGAAAATTGATCAGTATGAAAAAGCCCTTCTGGGATTGCATTCAGAATCAGAACTCAATGTGCAGATGTTTGACCTGTCTCAGCCCAATTTCCGGATGCTTCGCAGACTGATGAAGGGATTATTGCGACTGGATCGGCTTAATACTTCCCAAGTTAGTGAGTTTATTATCGCTATGGTGGAAAAAAGTGGTGTAAAAACCCGGATTAACATTGTTACGGATTATGAAAGAAAAAACCGTAATATTACGGATACCAAGATGGAACTGGATCGTCTGATGACTTTAGAACCGGTCATTAAGAAGTGGCAGGAAATAAATGAAGAAATTAAAATGAGGAAGCAGCAGATTGAAGAGGATGTGGAGCGTTTTTTCCATCTTTCATCCCACTACCTGCACATTTTAAATCAGAAAAAACTGGAACGTCAAGCAGAATATAATAACGCTAAAAGAAAGACAGAGCATCTCTCTGAGCAAAATAAAGAACTGGTGAAAAAAGAAACCGAGTCTAAACTTGATCTGACTGAAGTGAACCAGGCGATTCATCTGTTTGATGAACTCAATGAAATATGCAGCCGGTTTGACAGAATACATACACGGGAAGAGCAGGATCAGCTAACCCGTAAAAAAATCGAACTGGAAGAAATTTTAGCTCAAATAAAACCTGAAAATGCCGATACGTTGCGAAACCAGTTAAAACATCGGCGCAATGCACAGAAACGTATCCAACGGCAGATGGAAAAACTGACTCTTGATCAGATATGGATCAAAGGTGAATTATCAGGAGAACATATTTCCCTGCTCAGATTTCTGCTGTCCCAAAATCTCATCAGCCTGCCAGTATCAGATGTGTTGACAGACGAAGCCCAGTTTCTGAAAACATCGCGTCAGGTGGCAGAGCATATCAATGATGATGGCATATTCAGAGGATTTGGGCTGAGCATACCGAAATCTGAATGGTATGTGCCCAAAGAGGAAACAGAGACATTGGAAGCACAGATGGAAAGAATTTCCAAAGAAATTATCGAATTAGAACACAAAATGGAAGTTGCTGAAAATCGGGAGAAAAAACAGAATGATCTTCAGGAACTTCTGAAAAATATTCATGAAAAAGAAAAAATTCTCCGCAAATTTGATGCTCTGGATCAATGGAAAAATAACTTTGAAAATTGGGAGAAATGCGAAGAAAGACAACGCATGTTAAAATCCGATCTCGGAAATATCAGTGAGAATATCCAGAAAATTAGAGAGGCTATGAATCAAATCTTAAACCAGTGTGAAAAACTGTATAACGATTTGGATATTATTGGAAAAAACATAGAAAATATAAACGAAGATATTCAGGTTATAAAGACATTTTCCTCAGAATGCCCCTCGGCTATCCAAAATTTATCTGAAACAGATACATATTCTAAATACTGTCAAATCAAATCACGAGTTAAGAAGAACGAAGAGGATCTGAGACGACTTGAGGAATATCTGAATAAACACAGAATAATATTGGAAAGTCATTATGACCGTGAGTCACCAGACGAAACTTTTGAAGAGTGGAACAAAAAAAATCAGAAGATTACAGAACAAATTGAAAAATTTAAAGGGCAGCTTCGTGAGGACTATAAAAGCCTGTTTAAAACGATTATGTCGGAATTGGACAAACTGACGCAGGCATTTGAAGCAGTCCGTGACCGGATAACTTCCCTGAATCGTAATATTAAAAATGTGAGCATATCAAATATAGAACGGATTGAACTGAATGTGGAAGAAAGTAATATTTTGGCTGCCGTCCGAAAGACGTGTCAGATGCAGACTGACATTTTTTTAAAAGATAACAATGAACTATCATCTGAACAGGCACAGCAGTTTGTGAATGACTATCTTGGCAAACTCATGAACTACGGACGGGAATTTGATCTGAAAAATATGTTTCAATTGGAATTCAGGGTTCGATTCAGCCACAGTTCCAAACCTGTTCATACACATGAAATCCATAAATTTGAGTCCCACGGCACAGAGACCGGTATAAAAATTATCATTTATCTAGGATTGATAAGCCTTTTGCAGGAATATCGTCAGGCTCTCAGTGCCAGAATCCCTTTTTTCCTTGATGAAGTCGGATCAATTGACAGCCAAAATCTGAAACAGCTTATCCGGTATTGCACAGAAAACAATTTTCTGCCCATTTTTGCCAGTCCGGATATCCGAAATGAAATTCACCGCAGTTATTTTTTCCAAAGAAACGGGGATCGGAGTGAACTCATTAACAAATGCTTCCTTACAGCAAATGAGGCTTTTTCTGATGAAACATCCCAAATGGACAGTGCAACTGCTTGAAACCGGTGCGGCCCCTTATTCAATGCTTCCGCAGCATGTCTTATCCCAATTAAGCACACTGAACCTTGTTCGTATTCAGTGTAATAAAACACGGCGGAATATTGAGGTCGTTCACAGGGAGCAGTTTGCAGAGTGGGTCAGAGCAAATTTTCCGGACACGCAAACTCCGGAACAAAATCTGTTACGCAGAGCGGAAAACATATTTGCCCGTCGAAGCAGCAAATCCGGCCAGACTACCCATGATGTACAGCCTGTTCTGTTCAAATGTTTTGCTCCTGATGAGACAAATAAATATGCACGGCTGACAGAAGAATACGGTATGGCAGGAATTATGTCGGACAGACTGAACTGTCTCCATCTCCCTGACTCCTGGTATCTTCTGACAGTTGAGAACTGGGAATCTTTTTATCCTCTGACCTATCCGAATCCAAGTCAGACAATTATCATAATTTATCTGGACGGCAATGTGGCAAATATAACCCTTTCTGCCCTCGCCGGTTTAAAGAAATCGCCGGAATGCATACTGCACTACGGAGATTATGACTGGACCGGTCTGACAATATTTCAGCGTATTCAATCAGTTCTGCCAAAGGCAGAGTTATACATACCGGATGATACAGAAGACCTCTTCAGAAGATACGCAAGACGTGATCTGACTGAGAGACAAAAACATAATACAGGGTTTAATCCCGAACATCCAAAATGCCTGCCGGTAACACGACTCATTGAACAATATAACGGCGGATTGGAACAGGAGATCGTAACTCCGCCCTGTGAAAAAGATTTTTTAAGACTTCAGCCTGTTATGTAACATCCCATTTGAGAAAATCAGAGCAAAAATTTTTTTCCCCGCCCGGCTGCCGGAATCTCAGAGTAGGCAGACTGCTTCCAGAGAACTGGAGATTCTGTGACGAACAAATTTTTATTTTCAATATATTCAGAATGTAATAGATTTTTTCAGTAGATAAATGGAAACATGGGGATGTTTGCCGGTGCGGTGCATGTCCCGTGTGCAGCGTTTCCATTCAAAATCATGCTGCGCGGGAAAGCGGATTTCATGCTCGCTGCGGTTGTCCAGATAGGTGAGGCCGTCATCGTGCATCAGCCATTTGAATGCCTTGAAGTCGGTCGCGGATTTGCCCACCCGGAAAATCATGTATAAATGGGGATTTATCACAAGGAATTTGGTGAATTTGGAGTGTTTGTAATATTTGTACAGGTTTTTCAGATCCTCCTCAAACCGTCCGGAACTGAGAACCTCCCAGCCCAGTTTCTGGAAGGTGTGATCTTTGTAATCATACACGGAAAACACATCTGAGATTTCCATTTCGGATTTCAGGCCCAGGTGAACATTGTAACCAAAAAGAAAGCGTGATCCGTTGATGGGAACCATATCCCGCGGAATGCAGTTGTTGCGCGTGGAAATCCGCTCGGTGGCAAGCAGGGTCTGCTCTATGGCCCCGAAGATTTCCTTGCGCGAGGCATTGAGTTTCTCCAGCCGGGAACGGAGTTCCTTTCCGTGTGCCAGCAGACGGGTGCGGATGATTTCATAGGTTCCGCCTTCCAAAATGGGTTCGGATGCGGCGTCTTTTTCAGTATTTTCAGCATTTGCGGGATGTTCGGACATGAGGGGCCTCCTTTGGGGTTACAGGGTAGAACAGGTTTCCGTAGAACAAGCTTCCAGCTTGTTCAAAAGCAGAACAGGCTTCCGGCCTGTGTTCACGCGTCCTGCCACTTTCTGGAAAGCTGTGCCACTTTTCGCCTATTGTATAAACTTGTCAGGGAAATTTCAAGAGTTTCAAAAGATATTTTGGGTGGTGCCCGGGGAGCGGAGATGAAACACAGTTCAGACAGTCACCGCGATTGTCTGAACCACTGATTCATCTGATTTGTCTGATTCCGCTGATTTCTGCACTGCATTATCCGTGTAAACAGCGTAATCTGTTTGAATCTGCGGTTCAGACATTTTTTAATCAGAATAATCAGACGAATCACAGCCAAGTAGGGTGGGCACGTCAGTGCCCACCATTTCATTTTGTTTCAATTGGTTGGTGGGCAACGCTCCGCTTTTGCCCACCCTACCTGCTGATACCATTGTCATGGCAATCACAGCCGAGTAGGGTGGGCACGTCAGTGCCCACCATTTCATTTTGTTTCAATTGGTTGGTGGGCAACGCTCCGCTTTTGCCCACCCTACCTGCTGCGAAATCCTTATAATCTGTGTGAATCTGCAGTTCAGACAGTTTTTAATCAGAATAATCAGATAAAACACAGTTCAGACATTCACCGCCATTGTCTGAACTGTGTTTTCGGTGATTACAATTTTTGGTAGTGGGTCTGCACATACTGACAAAAAAATAACTGCTTAATATTATTATATTTTCAAAAATATACTGATTTTTGTCTATACATAATAAATACAAACAGTTATACGATACATCCATGATACTGCTTATACTGATTATAAATAACATATTGATTTATATATTAAAAAAATCAGCATGAAAAGTCCCACTACCCAATTTTTGTTGCAAAAAATTGATACCTGCTGCGCAGAATGATCAATCTGTAATCAATCAGGCAATTACAGCTTCAAGTATGTCCATTATTTCTCTGATGAGCATCGGCTGAGCTTTTTCCATAAACTGAATCATTCCTGCTCTGTAATTTTACTTTGTCATGTTAGCTGAATCTGTCAATATCATATTTTCTACGTATATGGCGTTCATGAATAAGATTCAATATTTCTTCTTTTGAATTCGCCTTTTGCGGAAGCGGGTAGTGCTACACAAGTAATGCTGAATTGAATTTCCAAATAAAATAACGTATTGAACGGATATGACTGTCTTCATTTTTGGAGAAAGAAAGTGCCTTTCTGACAAGTCGCGAAACGCGCTGACGGAGTGTGCAGTTGAATCTTTCAATATGATTTGTCTGCCCTGTTTCCTTCCCGGCGGCCCGGTGTCTGCTTTCAGGGATAACCTTCCTGTATGCTTCCCAAAAACCGGAATAACAGACTGCACACTGACGGTAAACACCCGGCAGGGATTTCCACAGTTTTTTCGCATCGTTACGGGTCAGGTTTCCTGCATGAAACCCTGCGATCAGCCCCGATTCCCTGTCAATCGCGAGCCATATCCACTTCTGCTTTTTCTTTTTACCGGCAAAACTCCACATTTCATCCATTTCAGGGATCAGTCTGCCTTTTACAGGATTTATAATTCCGGAATCTTTTGGAATTTCATCAGTGACCCGGCGAAAAAACAGAAGAAGCCATGTGAGAGAAACATTCATTACACGGCAGATTCCTCTCAGCGGAATACGTTCAATCAGCAGTTTTAGAATGATATTTTTCTCAAAATCAGAAACGGTTTTTTTCTCCGGGTTGTTTACAAACTGCCTGAAGCAGTCTTTGCAGCGGTAATTCTGTTTACCGTTATGTATATGACCGTTTTTTTTGATATTACCGGAATTACAGTTCGGGCAGTTCATAAATGCTCCTTTCATTTAAGGTTCTGATTGTTAATAATTCCGGAAATAATAATACAGGTATATATATATGTAAAGATTAAATATTATAACAGCATTACTTGTGTAGCACTACCCTTTTTTTGATGGATGGTAAAGGAGCACCACTGCCCCTTTACCCTGTTTTTGCCTCATCTGTCAGGAAATCACCCGGATAAACTCATCTTCCATTGCTTTGCGTTTTTCTTTGATTTGCGTGAAAATCTGATCCACACGGTTTTTGACAGACTTTCCTTTTTTCCGCAGCAGGGAGGTCTGGGGAGGACAGAGATACCAGGTGCAGATCCAGGGGCGTTCTATGCGGGGCAGGGTGCATCCGCAATCTCCCAGATAACGGCAGTGGAGATGAAATTCTTTGTGGGGCTGGCCTTCTGCGATATTCTGACCGCTCAGATGCAGAAAAAGCAGATCCGGAAAATTGAACCAGAGCCGTGCCACCCGGCAGCAGGGTTCCCGGCATGAGGGACACGCGACCGCACAGAGTTCATCCATGAGCGGAAAAAGGGATTCCAGCAGTTTTTCCGCATCCCGCGCCAGAGTCATGGCCTCTGCCAGTTCGGTCCGGTACAGGTCTGTCATAAAGTCAATGGTTTCATTTATCTCCCGCCATTGAACGGGGCTTCCCCAGGGCAGTTCAAATATATCCATTTTTTTCCTTTGCAGACAGTCTCAAATCTTTTGTCCTTTCCCACAGATAGCACAGAGATTTTCACAGAGGACACAGAGGAGTTTCTTTTTCTTTCTGTTTTGAAATATCGGCCCGGCTGGGGGACAAACTTTAAGTAGGGCAACGAAAGTTTTCGGGCATAAAAAAAACGGGATTCACCCTCCCCCTGCCCCTCCCTCAAGGGAGGGGAGAAAATTTTATACCCGAAAATTTATGGAACCCTGCTTATCAGTAGAACTATGTAACATTTTATCCGGATTCTGATAAGAAGAAAACTCTGTACTGTGCAAAAAACCGGATTCTGTTTTTTTGTATATTCTCATAAGTCTGTCTTAAATTTATTCTTAATAACGAATTATATTTATAAATCCAAAAAATATTTTTTTTCAAAAAAATTATTTTGACTCTTGAAACACGCAGCAGCCGGTATTATAGTCTCATAAACAGTCATAATTCACAATCACAGGACACAGACTGCCGGCTGCCGGCAGATTGTCATACCCGAAAGCAGGAGGCCATATCCATGATGAATCTGGAAGACATCAGAAAAAACAGAAATCTTTTGAATAACATAGACTGGGACATGACTCCGGAGGAAGCAGTCAGGCTTTATCTGGAATGGGGATGCAACTGGGCGAGAAGCAATTATGTCATCCGCTCAAAAAACGATACGGCGCATTATTTTGTGGTAAACACCTGGAAAAAAAATCCGGTGATATATTTTATCCGCCGGAATTCCGAGGAAGCCAGAGAACTGGCAAAAATTGATATGCCCAGGGATCTGGAAGAGAAATTTATGAAATCTGTGGGGCATAACAAAGGAGTTTTTTCTATTGAGGGGGATGTCAGAAACTGGCTGCGGGATCAGTTGGATTGCAGCGCATAATTTAAAATTCCGTTTCCTCCATAGGCAGAGAGAAGAAACGTATTCTCATCGATTAAGCAGTTCCAGAGTTTCTTCTCCTGCCGCTTCCAATATACCCGCGCGGGCAGCAATGTCGAGAACCGTAATCCGCTCCCTGATGGCGCGGGCATTCAGTGCGGCCAGCCGGAATTCCTCTTCAGTAAGATTCAGGTCCCTCAGTTTCATGCCAAAACCTGTGCTCCGGATCAGATCCAGAAAAAATCCCGCTTTCCGCACTTTTCTGAAAAGTTCCTGCAGCCCTGTCCGGTTTTCCGGCAGCAGGGTATCGAATTTCATCAGATATTCCTTTTTCTGCAAAAAGCGTTTCCGGACTTCCTCCGCGTATTTTCCCCAGATCAGAGGAATCCGGTCCAGATCGGCCTGAAAAGAGTCTTCCGCCCTTTTTTGCAAATCCCATGATTCCATTGCAGCAAGTTTCTCATAGCACATAGCCGAAAGAATCACACCCGCGCCCACCTGGAGTCCGTGCAGTTCAGGTTTTCTGCCGGTAATGGATTCCCGCATGTCCCAGAAATGGGAAAGCAGATGCTCTCCGCCTGATGCAGGCGCGCTGGAACCGGCCAGAGTCATGGCCGCGCCGGAGATCAGCAGTCCTTTGAACAGGGCATTGAGGGTTTCCCCGTCCCCGTTCCGGATTTTATCCGGATGCAGGAGGTACAGATGTTCGGATTCTCCCACGACAGACGAGGAAAGAGAGCAGTAGGAGCCGCTGAAAAGCAGGGATTCAGTCTGCCAGTCGGTATCGGAAACCGATTTGGCCAGCAAATCGCAGAATCCGGACTGACAGAGTTTAAGGGGAGCGCTGCGGATGACCCGCGGATTTGCATACACAAAGCGGGGCGGCACTGCCGGAAGGGTGCGTTTGACGCCCCGGACTTTGATGGCCGCTATGGAAGAGGTATAACCGTTCATGGACGGGGCGGTGGGAACTGTCCAATAGGGAATTTTCCGCCGGGTGGAGACAGTTTTTCCCAAATCATTGATGGTTCCGGCTCCCACAGCGATAATAAGGGCAAATCCGTCACTGTCTGCAAAAATCCGCCCGGCCAGTTCATCCGTAAGTTCAATATCACCCGGCAGGATGATATTTTTGTATGCAACCGCATTTTTTCTCAGAGCCGCTGTCACCTCACGGCCTGCTGCCTCATGGGTGTTTTCATCCTCTATGACCAGCACCCGTTCCCGGCGCACGGTTTTCGCACAGTCAAAGGCAAGAACAGCAAAGGCATCTTCGCCTGCGTACATCAGGGTTTCGGGCACAGGATGTTTTTTCCCGCAGGTGCAAAGATCAAGGCACTGCTGCGGATCAACAATATATGCTTTGTTTTTCATAAATCCTATTTCTCTTTTTCCACCAGACCTTTGACAAACCACCGCTGCATGAACAGCACCACGAGAACAGGCGGCAGCATGACAATGAGCGCACCGGCCATGGCAATATGCCAGTCCGGCGGGTCTTCCGGGGAAGGGATAAGGTTTTTCAGTCCAATGACCGCTGTGGTCATTTTCGGATCAGTGGTAATCAGCAGGGGCCAGAGATACTGGTTCCATCCATAGACAAATTCAATCACCACCAGGGCCGCAATATTGGTTTTGGACAGGGGCAGCAGGATTTTCCGGAAAAACATCATGGGAGAGGCTCCGTCCATTTTTGCTGCTTCGCACAGTTCTTCCGGCACGGTCAGAAAGAACTGGCGGAAAAGAAAGGTGCAGGTGGCCGAGGCCACCAGTGGCAGAATCAGGCCGGTATAACTGTCCAGCAGACTCCATTCCAGTTTCACTTCCACTTCATGTCCTGCCACCCATGCGGCTGCGCTGTTCAGATGCAGGGCATCCCAGACATGCTGCAGAGGGCCGAAAAGATTGGCCGCCATTTCATAGGTCGGCAGTATGCGCACTTCCACGGGAAGCATCAGGGTGCAGAACACTGTGACAAACGCGGCTGTGCGGAAACGGTAATCAAAATATACAATGGAAAAGGCCCCCAGCAGGGACACGATGATCTTGCCAAAGGTAATGCCGGATGCCATGACAAAGGAATTGAACAACTGATTTCCCAGACTGCCTTTTTCCCATGCGGTTTTCACATTTTCGATAAACTGCGTGCCGGGAATCAGGGGCATGGGCACTTTGGAAACCTCCTCAAGGGGCAGAGTGGCTGCGACCACAGTATAGAGAATGGGAAAGCAGACAGTCACAATGCCGAGCATCAGAAAAACATAGGTCAGAGTATCCAGAAAGGGTGTTTTTTCAACCATTTGATTATCCTGTATATTGCACTTTCTTTTCCACGTACCGGAACTGAAGAAGGGTAATGGTGATGATGAGAACCATCAGGACAATGGACTGGGCCGAAGACGCACCCAGGTTCAGGCCGATGAATCCGTCCTGATACACTTTGTAGACCAGAATATTGGTAGCACCGCCGGGCCCGCCCTGTGTCACAGTGTGGATAACACCGAAGGTTTCAAAAAAAGAGAAAATGATATTCATGACCATGACGAAAAAAAGCGTGGGCGAAAGCAGGGGAAGGGTGATATTCCAGAATCTCCGGAAAGGCCCGGCTCCGTCCATAGCCGCCGCCTCAATCAGGGATTTGGGAATGGCCTGCATACCGGCCATGAAAAAAACGAAATTATAACTGATCTGTTTCCACGCGCTTGCCAGAATCACCATAATCAGGGCATGGTTGCCGTGAAGCACAGGATTCCAGTTTATGCCAAGCCATTTTTTGATGGCAATGGCCACCACCCCGAAAGAGGGATGAAGCAGGAAAAGCCACAGAATGCCGGAAATCGCTGGCGCAACCGCATAGGGCCAGATCAGAAAGGTGCGGATGACGGTTTTCATTTTCAGAATCCGGTTTCCCAAAGTCGCAAGAAACAGCCCGAAAGCAATGGCAAGAAGAGCCGCGGATGCACTGAACAGCAGGGTGATGCCTATGGATTTCAGGTACAGGGGATCTTTGAACAAAGTGGTATAGTTTTCAAACCATATAAAGCGGTTGTGCAGTCCAAAGGGATCACTGCGCATAAAGGACTGGGCCAGACCCTGCACCGCAGGCCAGTAAAAAAAAGCGGCTGTCACCAGCACCTGCGGCAGTATCAGCAGATAGGGCAAAGTTTTGGATGTGAAATAAGAGCGTTTTCTCAGCATATTTCCAAATAAATCCGTGTAATACCGATTCGCCATTGATCTGATACAGTCTGCACCTGATCCGGAGGAGTGCAAAAATTAAGCGGAGCGGTTTTTTGCACATACGAAACAGCGGAAAAACCGGCAATATTGGATCAAGTCAATGGAGAATTGGTATAAGAATAAGGTGATTTCCGGAAAAGAATATCCCAGCAAAGTATCAAAAGCTTCCAGCTTTTGCCCTGTGCCTGTGAACTGAACCGGTATATTTGTTTTCAGAAATCACCTAAGCAGGGCGGGCAAACGCGGAGCGCTGCCCGCTTTTAACAGATTCGGTGGGCATAAAAAAACATGCCCACCCTACTGCTGAAGCGTCCTTCAGCCATTATTTTTTATAGGTCGCTTCAAATTCCCGCAGTTTCTGGTTGCTCCGGGTCACTGCGCTGTCCATTGCCGCCTGCGCTGTTTTGCTGCCGTTCCATACCAGTTCCAGTTCCTCATCAATGATATTGCGGATCTGAATGAAATATCCCAGGCGGAGTCCACGGGAAATCTTGGTGGGATTCCGGCGGTTCAACTGCTGAATGCCGACTTCCTGATAAGGAAATTCCTTATAATATCCATCGGTCTTCAGTTGCTCATAAGCCTTCATGGTGATGGGGAAATACCCGGTTTCCTTATGCCAGAGCATCTGCATATCTGTGCGCGCCAGATGGTTCATGAACGCAGCAACGCCATCATAATCCTTGTCTTTATGCCCTTTGAACACCCAGAGGGAAGCGCCGCCGATGATACTGTTCTGGGGTTCTTTCATCCAGGATTCCACAGGAAGCGGTGCCACATCCCATTTAAAATCCTTTACCGAGGACTGCAGAGCGGCAATCGCACTGACCGAGTCAAGATACACACCCACGTTCTGGGCCATGAACTCGGCTTTGGGCCCCTGGTATTTCTGACCGCCGTAAATAAAGCGTTTGTCATCCATCCAGGATTTGAGACGGGCAATATGGTTCACCTGTTTTTCATTGTTAATCATCAGTTCGCAGTCCAGCCCTTCATATCCGTTGAATTTGCTGGCAAAAGGCATGTTTTGAATCGCACTGTAGTTCTCCACCAAAGTCCAGGACTGCCAGGCTGCCACCATGCCGCCCGGCACACCTGCTTTGACGAGTTTGGCTGTGATTTCACCCAGTTGATCCCATGTAACCGGCTCTGTTTTGGAAAGTGGCTCAATTCCGGCTTTTTTGAACAGATCCACATTGTAGAACATAACAGGGGTGGAAGAGTTGAAGGGCATGGACATAAGGTTTCCGTCCGCGTCCATATAGTAGGAAAGCACGGCCTGCAGATAACCTGACCAGTCCACATTGTATCCCTTGTCCTTCATCAACTGCCAGACCGGATACACTGCTCCCGACATCATCATGGTCTGGGTTCCCACCTCAAAGCCCTGGAGGATATGCGGCTGTTTCCCGGCACGAAGGGCAGCAATGCCCGCGTTGACCACTTCGTCATATTCCCCCTTGAGAGCGGGAATAACCTTGTATTCTGTCTGGGAATCATTGAATGCCTTGACGATTTGGTCAATCACCTCTCCCCGTGAGCCGCGCATGGCATGCCACCAGTGAATCTCAACCGGAGCCGCCATTGCCTGCACTGCCCAGAAAAGCACAAAAACTGAAACCGCAAGAACCGAAAACCGTTTCTGTCTGCTCATGAATACCTCCTCTTTTGCTGTTTGAATGAGTTTCAGAAAAACTGCCAAAAACAGAAGTCAATTTAGTTTTTCTCTTCAAGAGAGTCAAGATGAATCTGAAAAGGGAAAAAGAATTCTTGACGAAATACCGTAAAAATGATTTTTGAAAAAAGCATATAATCCTGCGGAACCCGGAAGCAGACTGTCAGAGAGAGGGGTGCTTACAGTTGACAGCAAACAAGTCTCATATCAAAGGAAATACATATATGGCAAGCGTCAGACTGAAAAATGTGGTGAAACAGTATGGAAAAATCCGGGTGGTGCATGGCATCAGTCTGGATATTGCAGAAAAGGAATTTGTTGTTCTGGTAGGGCCTTCCGGATGCGGAAAATCCACAACTCTGCGCATGGTTGCCGGGCTGGAGCAGATCTCCGGGGGCGAAATTTTCATCGGAGAGCGGCTGGTCAATGATGTGGCCCCCAAAGACCGGGATGCGGCAATGGTTTTTCAGAACTATGCCCTGTATCCCCATATGAATGTGTACAAAAATATGGCCTTTGGGCTGCAAATCCGCAAAATTCCCAAAAAGGAAATTGAAGAAAGAGTGAACAGGGCAGCGGAAATGCTGGAACTCTCCGAACTGCTCAGACGCAAACCCCATGAACTTTCCGGAGGACAGCGGCAGAGGGTGGCTATGGGACGGGCCATTGTCCGCAATCCCTCGGTTTTTCTTTTTGACGAACCACTTTCCAATCTGGATGCCAAACTGCGAACCCAGATGCGCATTGAAATCAAACGTCTGCACCGCAAAGTCCAGACCACGACCATATATGTGACCCATGATCAGGTGGAGGCCATGACTCTGGCAGACCGTATTGTGGTCATGCGGGACGGATATATAGAGCAGGTGGGAAAACCCATTGAAATTTTTCAGAATCCGGTCAACACCTTTGTGGCCGGTTTTATCGGATCACCTCCCATGAACCTGGTTCCGGCCCGCATTGATCCTTTGGAAAAGGGAATCGGCCTTCGCTTCAATGATGCACTGCAACTGCCGATTCCGGAAAAATCCGGTATGAAACTGGAGGATGGAACAGAGGTGATTATGGGGCTGCGCACCGAAGACATTTTCCCGGATGACGGAACCGCTCCCTTTCCCAATGAATGGAAGGTGGAAGGTCTTGCGGAAGTCGTGGAGCCTTTGGGCAGCGAAACCAATGTCCATCTGGACATCAGGGGTATAAAGATGGTGGCCCGATGCGACGGACGGAAGCAGATCAAAGCAGGGGATCGCCTCAGTATGGCCCTGAACCTGAAACATCTGCACATTTTTGATGCACAGTCTTCGCTTTCCGTATATTAACTGATATTATGCAGCCTTTCCAAAAATCAGGAGATTACCAGTTTTCACTGTCATTCCGGCGAAAGCCTGAATCCAGTATAGTTCTTTTACCAACTTCTGTCCTCTGCAAAACCGGATGGAGGAGTGCAAAAATTGAGCGCAGCGGTTTTTTGCACCTGCTGTTCACAAAGGACAAAAGTTAAGGAAAATACTATAATTACAAAATTTTGTGGATACCGGACGAAAGCTGTTACAGGGCAGAACAGGTTCATTATGGTCATTGATGATATGCCGGACAGAAAATACAGCACATGAATATTCCAAAACCTTCGGCAGGTTCCCTGCATATTGCAGAGATGATCCGGGGAATTCTGCTGATTACAGACACACAGGGAACCATCCTTTGGCTCCGCTCCTTTCTGCAAAATATTCCTGACAGTTTTTTCTCATCCTTTACCGGGAAAAACTGGAAGGATGTTTTCGCGGAATTGCCATCCTCCCGGAATTTTGAAGAGATAATCAGATCCTCACAAAAAAGCAGTGTCTCCTGCGTGAACTGTCTTAACCCTGCAAAACAGCAACTGTGTTTTCTGGAATGGCATTTCCGTTTTGTAAAAGCCAAAGCCGGAAAAGCGGAGCATATCATGGCAGCGGGGCAGGACATAACAGAACGTATCCAAAATGAAGAGAATCTGCGCAGGGAACATGCGAATCTGATCCAGAGGAACAAAGAACTGACATGCCTGTACGGCATTGCCCAGACTATGGGAAATCCGGAACTGGATTTTAACGGAAAACTGCATAGGATTGTCAGGATTATCCCCCAGGCATTCCGTTTTCCGGAAATGGCCTCTGTCCGAATCCGGCTGGATCAGCGTTCTTTTTCCAGCCCATCCTATAATAAAAATCATCTGATCCATGTACTGAATGAACGCATTCTGATACGCGGAAAACAGCGGGGAATGATCAGGGCAGCCTATTCACAGGAATATCCGGCAAACAGGGATGAATCCGTTTTCCTGAAAGAGGAACAGAATCTGCTGCGGACAGTTGCAAAGCAACTGGCCATGATTTTGGAAAAAAAGGAAGGGGATATCCGGAAAGACGAACTGGAAAACCAGTTGCACCATGCGGATCGTCTGGCCAAAGTGGGGCAGTTGAGTGCGGGGCTTGCCCATGAAATCAACAATCCTCTCAACACTATACTGGGTTTTGCCCAACTGGCGGCAAAAACACCGGGCCTGCCGGATCAGGCTGCAAAAGATATGGAAAAAATTGTAAAATCCGCACTTCACGCCAGGGAAATCATCAAAAAACTTATGCTGTTCAGCCGCCAGATGCCCCGGCAGGAAAAAGCGGTCAGTCTGAGCGCTGTCGCTGAGGAAGGTTTGTATTTTATTGAGCATATCTGCACCAAAGGCCGTGTGACTGTTATCCGGGAAATGGCAAATGATCTGCCGGAAATCACAGCGGATCCATCCCAGCTCAATCAGGTGCTGATGAATCTGGTCATGAACGCTGTCCATGCCATGCCCGAAGGCGGCACTCTCACGGTGAAAACCTGCCGGGAAGCAGATCATGTCTGCCTCATTGTGCGGGATACCGGCATTGGCATGGATCGGAAAACTTTGCGCCATATATTTCTTCCCTTTTTCACCACAAAGGATGTGAATCAGGGCACAGGTCTGGGCCTGTCTGTGGTGCATGGCATTGTGGAAGCACACGGAGCCTCCATCCATGTGGAAAGTCACCCCGGCAAAGGTTCAGAATTCACCATACGCTTTCCCATACCCTCCTGATCTCCCTGTAAGACACAGCATTGCCTCTCTGACTTTACATCCTGTAAAAAAATCTGACATATCTGCCTGTCCCATACTCTGGCATATTCCGGAACCAAAAATTTTATTCCTTTTCATTTCAAATGGTTGTCCGCTATTTTTCCCCTTTTTCAATATTGGCATTTCCTTTGCAATACTTGTGCTGAAAATGCGGAAATATCTGCCCAAAAATTGTAAGCCTCCTGCCCCGGGCAGAAACGGCGACAGGTTTTCAACGATATAAAACCATTTGAATGAGAGGAAGGTGTTATGGAAAAGATGAAACTGATGCTGGTGGATGATGAGGAAAAATTTCTGTCCACCATGTGCAAACTGCTGGGAAAAAGAGGCTATGATGCCGTTACAGCCTCCAGCGGCAGTGACGCCCTGGAAAAACTCAGGACACAGAACATTCATGTTGTGATTCTGGACGTGAAAATGCCGGAACTGGACGGGAATGATATGCTTCGGGCGATCAAACGGCAGTATCCCCTGGTGGAGGTGATCATGCTGACCGGCCATGCCACAGTGGAATCGGCCATTGACGGTCTGAAATCCGGCGCGTCAGATTACCTGATGAAACCAGCGGATACAGATGAGCTGATCAGAAAGGCGGAACAGGCATATGCCAAACGTCAGAATCTGGAAGAAAAAATCCGTGTGGCAACAATGCTGAGAATGACTCAGTCGGCAACAACCATTCCGGAAGAAAATCCATAAAGAGAATTTACATTCAACATCAGACAGTTCAATACATATATTAAGGGAGGAGAAATATGTCTCATCATGCAAGCACAATGTCGGCCGATCTTATGGATCAGTCCTGGAGCTGGAAAAGCAGACCCGGATACAAACCGGTTCTTCTGCTTATTTCGTTTATTTTGTTCGCAGCCGTGGTCATCATGCCGCCCACACAGGGAATGATTGATATTGTCACCAAAGTAAATCCTCCGGGTTACAAAGTGCCGGGTGACTGCAAAACCATCACAGACGCGGTCAACAAAAAACTGCGGCCCGAAGCATTCACTGAAGCCCAAAAAGGAGCGGCCGCAGCTCACGGCGGAAAGGAAGGGGGGCACAGTGCTCCGGCTCCTCTGCTGAACGAGGCTGAGGTGGCCCGGCTGGCCAAGATTACTGTTGCCATTCTCTTTCTCTCTGCTTTTCTCTGGGGAACCGAGGCATTGTCTCTGGGCGCCACAGATATTATGGTGGGTGTGATGCTCTATCTTTTTGCCATCCTGCCCATGAACGAAATTTCCAAAGCCTATATGACGGATGCGGTGTTTTTCATCTTTGGCATTCTGGTGGTGGCTGTGGGTGTGGCCAAAACCGGACTGGACAAACGAATCGGTCTGATTCTGCTCAGCAAAATCAAAAGCACCAAGGGCTTTGCCTTTATTTTCCTTCCCATGCTGGCCATGTCCGCAGGATTTCTGTCAGAACATGCGCTGGTGGCCCTGCTGGTTCCGGTTCTGCTGGGGGTTTACAAGGTAAGCTGCAAAATGCACGGCGTGAAAAAAGACCCGGCATTGGCCGTATTTCTGCTGCTGAGTGTCTGTCTTGCAGCCAACCACGGAGGCCCGGGTTCACCTGCCGCTGGCGGACGCAATGCCATCATGGTGGGTTATCTGGCAGAATACGGATCGCCTATCCCCTTCCTGCAGTGGATGCAGATCGGTTTTCCCTATGTTCCGGTTATGGCCCTGACCATCGGTGCGTATTTTTATCTCCGTCTCAAACCCAAATTTCAGGTTCCGGATATGAATCCTGCTGAGGTGGTTAAAGCAGAAGTGGCCAGAATGCCCAAATTCGGAGGAAAAGAGGCGGCTATGGCCATCATTCTGGTGCTGCTGGTACTCGCGTGGATCATCATCGGCGAACATGCAGGACTGGGCGGCCCGACCCTGTACGCTGTAACAGCCATGTTTCTGTGCCGGATTATCCGCTGGGAAGATATACAGGAAGGCGTGGCCTTTGACGTGGTGGGACTGTACGCGGCTGCCTGCGCGATGGGCGTTGCCCTGAAATTCACAGGCGGAGCCCTTTGGATGGCCTCCACTTTTGTTAATGCTCTTCCGGATTTCCTTACCAAAGGAGACGGGCTGGTTATAGGCGTGAGCATACTTACGGGAACCATGACCAATTTCATGAGTGACGGCGCAACCGTGGCAGCCCTGGGCCCCATTGTTCTGCCTATGGCCACTCTTGCCAATGTCAGTGTGTGGAAAGTCGGTCTGATTACCTCCTTCTCATCCTCCTTTGCCAATGTTCTGATTGTGGGAACTCCCAACAACGCTATTGTCTTTGCTATGGGCCGTGATCCGGAAACCGGTGAAAGACTGCTGGATGTCATGGACTTTGTGAAGCATGGTCTTCCCATCACCATTCTGGCCTGGCTGGTACTCTGGTTCTGGGCTGTATTCGGATACTGGCGGTTCATATCCTTTGCAGGGTGATCAATAAAAAAAACAAAAAATTCAGTCTCCCCCTCTGAAAAAGGGGGAGACATGAAATCTCCAATCCCATTTAACCCGAATGCGGGAGTATTAAAATGGAAGACAAGGAACAGGTTTATCACAATCTCCAGAAACGGATCCTGGTGCTTACCCTGCTGGTTTCCTTTGCCCCTCTGATCGTTTTGGGGCTTACCATGTATTATCAGTTTGAAAAAGCCGCATGGCAGAGAACCGAGACACAGGTCAGTTACATGGCCCAGGCCCATGCCGAGGCTGTGGATCTTTTTCTGAAAGAACGCACAGCCATTCTCAGTGCTATGGCCGACACCCATTCCTTTGAGGAAATGGCTGCCGAAGATCGGTTACGCTCAATTTTTGATGTGATGAATCTCCGGGCCGGCGCGTTTGTGGATATAGGCGTGATAGATGATAAGGGAAAACACAGTGCCTATGTCGGTCCCTATGATTTGCGGGACAGAAACTATTATGATCAGCCCTGGTTCAATGAAGTCATGAGCAAAGGAATTTACCGCAGTGATGTGTTCATGGGATTCCGCAACCTGCCGCATTTCATCATAGCTGTGCGAAGGACGGAAAACCGCAGTTCATGGATTCTGCGGGCCACCATAGATCCGGATGTGCTGGGAAATATTGTCCGATCCGCGCAGGTGAGCAGAAGCGGGGAGGCATTTATCATCAACCGGGAAGGCATTTACCAGACCCAGCCCCGGTTTGAGGGACCTATTCTGTCCAAAGCTGATCTGAACACCAGTCTGTTCGGCGGACGTGTAACCGCGACTGAACTGAAGGACAGTAAGGGAAATTCCTATCTCTGCGCAGGAAGCTGGCTCAATGACAACAAATGGCTGCTGGTCATAAAAAAAGATCCCTCGGAAATGCTCGCTGATCTTTTTGCCGTAAAATTTTTCCAGGTTTCCATCATTTCCATCGGCATCATAGCGATTATTCTGACGACCATTTTCACCACACGTCTGGCCATAAGTCAGTTGCGGAAGGCCGATGAAAAGACATCAGAACTCAACGCACAGCTTGTGCAGGCAGACAAACTGGCCGCTCTGGGGAAACTGGCCGCAGGAGTGGCGCATGAAATCAACAATCCTCTGGCCATTATTCTGCAGCAGAGCGGATGGATGGAAGATCTGCTTGACGATGAGGATTTGAAAAACAGTTCCAGTTATGAGGAATTCAAAACCGCGATTGCGAAAATCGAGCACCATGTGGATCGTGCCCGCAAGGTTGTTCACAATATGCTCGGTTATGCCAGAAAAATGGAGCCGCGCCTGGAGGATGTGGATATCAATGAAACCCTGAACCAGACCATCACCTTTCTGGAGAATTATTCCCGTACCAATGAAATTGACATACAGACCGATTTGGCGGATAATCTGCCCATCATTGCCAATGATCAGGCCAAACTGCAGCAGGTTTTCCTCAATCTCATCTCCAATGCGATTGACGCCATAGGGCACGATGGTGTAATAACTGTCAAAACCCGGCAGGACAGTGGGAGGATTTTTGTCAATATCGAAGATGACGGCCCCGGCATGAGTGAGGAAAACCAGAAAAAGATTTTTGATCCCTTTTTCACCACCAAGGAAGCAGGCAAGGGTACAGGGCTTGGTTTGTGGGTCACATACAATATCATTGAAAAGATGGGCGGCGCCATTCATGTGAAAAGTGAAGAAGGCAAAGGCACAGTGTTTACCGTGGAAATTCCCATTGTGATACCGGAAAAGAAATAAGCATTTCAATGACTGCGGATTCAGGTCATGCCTCAGTTTGACTGTGCAGATCGGTTCCGCAACTGTACATAAGGAGGAAGTATGGACTATTTCAGCATAATGGTTGTTGATGACGAGGCTGATTTTCTGGAAACCGTTGTCAAGAGGCTGGAAAAGAGAAATATTGACACCATTGGTGTGACCAGCGGTGAAGAAGCCCTGAAGAAAATGAAGGAAAAACTCTTTGATGTGGTCATCCTTGACATCAGGATGCCCGGAGGCATGGATGGGATTCAGACCCTGCGGGAGATGAGAAAGATTCAGCCGCTGGTGGAGGTTATCCTGCTTACGGGCCATGCTTCTGTGGAAACCAGTATTGACGGCATGAAACTGGGAGCGTTTGATTATCTGCTCAAGCCTGTTAAACTGGAAGATCTGATGATTAAAATCGGGGAGGCCTTTAAGAAAAAGGACGCACATGAGCAGAAAATCCGCAATGCCCGAATCAAAGAACTGATCCGTTTTCCCGGCAGGGTCTTTGATAAGGAAGAAGGAGAGGAATAAAAATGAGAAATATCACAGTAAAAGAAATCATGGTTCCCCTTTCCGAATACGCCACAGTGAATGAGAATTCCACCCTTATGGACGCTGTTCTTTCACTGGAAAAGGCGCGGCAGGAGTTCCACAGAAACCCTTACCGGCATCGGGGGGTTCTGGTAATCAGCAACTCCGGAAAGGTGGTGGGAAAAATCAATCAGATGGATGTGCTCCGTGCCCTGGAACCCAAATACCGGGAAATGCAGGGAAATCATACCTTTGCGCATACGGGATTTACCAAAAATTTCATGCAGCAGATGTTCCGGGCCTATAATCTGTGGGCCAGTCCCATGGATGACATCTGCCGCAAAGGTTGCGAACTGAAGGTGAAGGATTTCATGTATAAACCAGGGGAAGGGGAGTATGTGGAGGAAAACTCAGGCATGGACGAGGCCATCAATCAACTGCTGATGGGCCCCCGCCAGTCTCTGCTGGTGACAAAAGGCGACACTGTGGTGGGAATTCTCCGTATGACAGATGTGTTTTCCGCTGTGGTGGAAAAAATGAAAACCTGCGCCATTGACGCTTGCGCATCCTGAAGGAGGAAATATGGAGTATTTCAGCATTCTGGTGGTTGACGACGAGCCTGATTTTCTGGAAACCGTGGTCAAACGCCTGCAAAAAAGGAATATTGACACAGCAGGCGTGGCCAGCGGTGAGGAAGCTCTGAAAAAAATGAAGGAAAAGCGGTTTGATGTGGTGCTGCTGGACATCAAAATGCCCGGAGGCATGGACGGCATCCAGACCCTGCGGGAAATCAGAAAAACGCATCCTTTGGCCGAAGTTATCCTTCTTACCGGCCACGGCTCCGTGGAAACCAGCATTGAAGGCATGAAACTGGGTGCGTTTGATTATCTGCTCAAACCTGTGAAACTGGAGGATCTGCTGGTGAAAATCGGTGAGGCATTTGAAAAAAAGGACACGCAGGAACAGAAGATCCGCAAGGCCAAAATCAAAGAACTTGTCCGCTTTCCCGGCCGGGTGTTTCAGCAGGAAAGAGGGGAATCGGAACCGGACTGAGCCGCTGGAAAATGGCCTGCCCCCTTTTGTCTTAGGTGATTTCCATTAAAGATTATACCGTTTTTCGTAGGGTAGGCACGGCTTTTTGTGCCCGCCGTTTCAGCAGGACGGCGGGCACAAAAAGCCGTGCCCACCCTACAATATGGTACATTTTTTCATGGAAATCGCCTTATACCAATTCGCCATTGATTTTTTCAGAAAGTCCCATCCTGAGAGGGGTATTGTGTGTTTCATAAGTATATTTTCAATGGCGAATCGGTATTTTCCCATTTTTATTCTGTCCGGCGGCGGCAGATTCTCCTGCCGCCGTTTTTTGTCCCTGCCTTTAAAAAAATTCCATCAAAAAATATTCCAAATAATAAGCAGTGCTTTATTTCATCTGAAATTGCAGGCCGGATTAGCGTCAGCGTAGCAATCCGGCATTCCGGTACTGCCTTGAAATACACCAGCAATTTTAGCTGAAACAATGCAGCAGATCGAAAAGTTTTCCGCAGACCGGTTTCACAACGGTTCCCGAAGTGCAAAAATTGTATTTTTGCATGACTGACCGGCAAAAAACGCTCTGTTTCACTGCTGTTCCGCAGTGCAGAAAATACAATTTCTGCACTCCTCCGGAGTTCATTGATTTTTTGACACCCTTCCACAATAGCAATTTCCTCTTCTGTCAGGCCGTAAAAATTATAAAACCTGCTGCCGATATTTTCCGAATCATCAATGTCTGCGACAATTATTCCGCATCGTCTGTTCTGAATTCCAGATCATAATCAATGATAAAGCTTATTTCCTCATCTGTAAGCCCGTAGGCTTCCTGAACTGCCAAATCGATTTTATCAATGAAATGCTTGGAATAACGGGCATAATATTCCCTGTAACTGTCTATGGTTGCATAATCGGCTTTTTTCACTTTTGAATTTTTCTTCAAATCCGCCAGATAGTCTTTATAAAGTTTCTCAATAATTTTTGTCTGCTTTGCTGTGAACTTTTCTGCGGGAATCGGAAAAATTTCAAGTTCATAGGATTTCAAATCCAAATTGTTTGAATAGATGTGATAAAACCAGTAATACAGATTACTGCTTAAAATTGCTCCAACTGTGTCACGGTATTCTTTCCTGACAAAAATGCTTTTTTCCTTTGTTGATCCGGTTTTGAAATTTGTGATGATATTATAATATCTGCCTCCGGAACTACGATAATAAACTGGCAGCCCGTCTTTGTCAAACAGATCGGAAAGCCCTGTTTTTATGGAAAACAGTTTTTGCAGAATTCCAATTTCAATCTCAGAACCGACTTTGGGAATGCGTCCGTATTTCACATAGGGATAACTGTTGACATACTGCAGATGTTTTATTACATCCGCAGCCGGAGTGTCTCTGTAACGCTTGTTGACCTTTGTAGTGTAAAGATTCTGCGTTGGTCTGCCGTTCTTATGGCAGATGACAATGGCCGTCCGCTGATCTGCATTTTCAAATATTTTCCGGGGTCTGTTTGAATAGGTTGACACATGGACTGTTTCACATGTTCTGAACATGATATTGTGCAAAGCACTCATGGAGTCACCTGATACGAAAGATAATGGAACAATATATGCCATCATGGCATTGCCGCAGCACAGTTGCAGTCCTCTGTCCATAAAAAGACTGAAGGAATCGGTGGAACCTTTCTGTATATCTTTCACGGTTCTGGCACTTTCATAATTTTCCCTGAAAAATTTCTTTTCCTGAGCAGTGAAGGTTATTCCATAGGGCGGATTGCCAATCACAATGTCAAATCCAACAAAATTATTATTATTTAGTAATTCTGGAAATTTAAAATGTAAGTTGTCAGTAAGGGAGTTGCCACATCTGATGTTGATGTCAATGTTCGGAAGTGTTTCCAGTTCCCCGTCCTCTTTGTAATATGCGTTTTTCAGCAGTTCAATCCACAGACGCAGACGGCAGATTTTCACGGAATTGGGATTGATGTCCACACCGAAAAGGCAGTTTTCAATAATGCTCTGTTTTTCATGGAAAAGAGCCTCCTGCACGCGCTGGCTTTCCCGGCTTCTGGGACTGTAATGAAAAAATTTCCCGTCCTCATCTGTTATGATGATTTCATCATTCACCACTTCCGCAGAATAATTTTTCAGGCGTTTTCCGTTCCGATCCTGTAGTATCTCCAGTTCGCTTTTGACCGCTATGATTTCATTGAGTGCGGAAACCAGAAAATGCCCGGAACCCACAGCAGGATCGCAGATTTTCAGGCTGTTTATGATGTCATTGGCATCTTTCCGATCTTCAATTTTATCATAAAGATCGTCAAAATTATTGCAGTTCCATCCTTTTTTTTCATTGAATTTCTGAACAACTGCCCTGCGCACAGTTTCACGGCACATGTACATTGTCACAAATCCGGGAGTGAAATAGGAACCGTCTTTGTATCCGTTGATTTTTTCAAAAATCAGACCGAGAACCGAGGCACTGATCAGGGATTTTTTCTCATCCTGAATTTCACCGGAGCCTTCAGAGGAAAAATCGTAAGCATCTAGAAATGCAAACAGATATTCCAGAGTGTTCATTTCTCTCGTGCGTTTTTTTCCGGAGCGGTCTCTGAGAACAGTGGCGGGAAAAAACGGAAGTTTTTTTTCACTGTCCAATCCGCTGACGGAAAATGTGTTCTGTTCCAGTTCTGTAATTTCAAAAAGGTAAGTGTTCAGATACGGAACTTTTTCAAAAATCCGGTGCAGTGATTCATCTCTCTTTTCTCTTTTTCGGGACAGAACCTGAAAGAAAAGGCGGTTGAGATCATCAAAATTTTCAATCTTTACAATATGCAAAAAAGCATATGATCTGTCGCTGTTATGCCATGCAAGCAGCCGGGCTTCCAGCAGCCTGAGAAAAATAATTCGGTTTATCCATGTGATGACCAGTTCAAGTCCGGTATGGAAAACCTGCGCCTGACAGATTTCTGCTGAATGCGCCTGATTTCTGCTTGTTCTGTTCAGTGCCTCAAGTCTGGCAATGGCATTTTCAAGCAGGGAACCCGCATTTCTCTCACTCTCTTTTTTCCGTTCAATCAGATTTTTCCCGTTTTTTTTGATCTCTGCAAGTCCCATGATGTGCAGCAGTTCGGCATAAAAATTTCTGTCAAGACTGTTGCTGTCCGTGCTTCGGTTCACTGATTTCTGATGCCGCATTCTGTTTTTTTCCCCTTCCACAATGACAAGCTCCTCAATTTTCTCACCTCCCTTGAGGAAATAAGGTTAATCTGTAAAATACCGGAGCCGTTGAAATAGCAATTTCCTCAATTTTCTCCCCTCCCTTGAGGGAGGGCAGGGGAGGGTGAATTATTCCTCATCATCTGTTCTGAATTCCACATCATAATCAATGATAAAGCGCATTTCCTCATCTGTCAGACCATAGGCTTCATGAACTGCCAAATCAATTTTATCAATCAGATGCTTGGAATAACGGGCATAATATTCCCTGTAACTGTCTATGGTTGCATAATCGGCTTTTTTCACTTTTGAATTTTTCTTCAAATCCGCCAGATAGTCTTTATAAAGTTTCTCAATCATTTTTGTCTGCTTTGCTGTGAATTTATCTGCGGGAATCGGAAAAATTTCAAGTTCATAGGATTTCAGATGCAGATTGTCAGAATAAATATGAGAAAACCAGTAATACAAATTGCTGCTTAGAATTGCACCAATCAAATTCTGACAATTTTTCTTTACAAGTAAAAATTTCTCCTGTGTGGAATTGGTTGAAAAATTTGTAACAATATTATAATATCTGCCTCCCGCGATACGATAATAAACCGGCAGCCCGTCTTTGTCAAACAGATCGGAAAGCCCTGTTTTTATGGAAAACAGCTTTTGCAGAATTCCAATTTCAATTTCAGAACCGACTTTGGGAATGCGTCCGTATTTCACATAAGGATAGCTGCTGACATACTGCAGATGTTTTATCACATCCGCAGCCGGTGTGTCTCTGTAACGCTTGTTGACCTTTGTGGTGTAAAGATTCTGCGTTGGTTTGCCGTTCTTATGGCAGATGACAATGGCTGTCCGCTGATCCGCATTTTCAAATATTTTCCGGGGTCTGTTTGAATAGGTTGAGACATGGACTGTTTCACATGTCCTGAACATGATACTGTGCAATGCACTCATGGATTCACCTGACACAAAAGACAGGGGAACAATATACGCCATCATTGCATTGGCACTGCACAAATTCAGCCCTTTGTCCATGAAAAGACTGAAGGAATCAGTGGAACCCTTCTGCTGATCTTTCACTGTAATGGCACTTTCATAATTTTCCCTGAAAAACTCCTTTTCCTGAGCAGTGAAGGATATGCCATACGGAGGATTGCCAATCACCATGTCGAATCCAATAAAATCCCCGCTGGCATTGAGAATTTCCGGAAATTCAAAACGCCATTCAAAGGCATTGGCATATATTTTCCCGTCCTGAAAATCCTCCATTTCGGCACTGAGATTTTTTATGTCAGTCTCCAGCCGCCGCTGTTTCCGTTCCCTTTCATTTTTCTCTTTAGCGCTTTCCTCAAACAGTCCGTTCTGATTCAGCAGATCATACAGTTCCCCTGTGAGTTTTTTCATCTGCGCGGCTTTGGGGCTGTTCGCGCCGAGTTCTGCCCGGAAATCCTTTTTGATGCAGGCCATCAGCTTTTCCAAATCCCGTTTTTCCTCCCTGCTGCGGGAGTTGCGGTAGGTCTGCACAGCAATTCTGTAAGAATCAACTGTCCATCTGCTTTTTTTCAGAACCTGTTTCACATCCGCATCCAAAGCAAACCGGCTGATCAGGGAGTTCCCGCATCTGATGTTGATGTCAATGTTTGGCAGAGTTTCCAGTTCGTTGTCATTTTTGTAATACGCATTTTTCAGCAGTTCAATCCACAGGCGCAGACGGCAGATTTTCACGGAATTGGGATTGATGTCCACACCGAAAAGGCAGTTTTCAATAATGCTCTGTTTTTCATGGAAAAGAGCCTCCTGCACGCGCTGGCTTTCCCTGCTTTTCGGATTGTAATGAAAAAATTTCCCGTCCTCATCTGTTACGATGATTTCATCATTCACCACTTCCGCAGAATAATTTTTCAGGCGTTTCCCGTTCCTATCCTGCAGTATCTCCAGTTCGCTTTTGACAGCAATGATTTCATTGAGTGCGGACACCAGAAAATGACCGGAACCCACGGCAGGATCACAGATTTTCAGGCTGTTAACGATCTCATTGGCCTCCCTTATATCCTCAATTTTATTGTACAGTTCATCAATGGTTTTGCAGTTCCATCCCTTTTTTTCATTGAATTTCTGCACCACTGCACGGCACACAGTTTCACGGCACATGTACATTGTGACAAATCCGGGAGTGAAATAGGAACCGTCTTTGTAACCGTTGATTTTTTCAAAAATCAGACCCAGAACTGAGGCACTGATGAGAGATTTCCTTTCCTCCTGTATTTCACCGGAACCCTCAGATGAAAAATCGTAGGCTTCGAGAAATGCAAACAGATATTCCAATGCCCTGAGATTTCCTGTGCGCTTTTTTCCTTTTTCATCTTTCAGCACAGTGGAGGAAAAAACCGGAATTCTGTTTGTATCCTTGAGGTTGCTTACAAAAATAGTTTCATGTTCAAGTTCTGTTGGTTCAAACAGGGAACTGTTCAGCCAGGGAATTTTTGCAAAAGTCTCCTGCAGATGTTTGTAACGCTCATCCAATCTGCGGGCCAGTATCTGAAAAAAAAGACAGTTGAGATCATCAAAATTTCTGATTTTTCCGGTTTCCAGAAACGCGTATGATTTGTCTCCCCGGTGATATGCGATTAACTGTGCTTCCAGCAGTTTGAGAAAAAGAACC
Source organism: Desulfococcaceae bacterium (assembly GCA_050180235.1). GTDB lineage: Bacteria > Desulfobacterota > Desulfobacteria > Desulfobacterales > Desulfococcaceae > JAABRU01. Next base: position 22,993 of record JBFXEJ010000008.1, on the reverse strand, counting down.
CGGTTGATCCATGTCACAGAAAGTTCAAGCCCCACGCTGAAAAGTTTTTCCTGATATGTGTCTCCGAACTGAGCGGAGTTTTCAAGTCTGTTTATCTTTCCCAGGGCATCAATCTGAATAATGGCATTTTCAATCAGGGTTCCAATATTGCGTTCCTCTTCTTTTTTCCTTTCAATCAGCTTTTTTCCCCCTTTTTTGGTCTCATCCACGCCGATGATGTGCAGCAGCTCGGCATAAAAATTTCTGTCCAGACTGTTGCTGTCATTGGCAAAGGGAAGTTTCAGCAGATGCTCCGGAGAAAAAATTTTAAAAATCTCAATGAGTCTGCTGTCATTTTCCGGGTTTGAATTCCGCAGGGCATCTTCGTATTCCCGAATGTCAAAATATGCAAAGGAAATTTCTGTTTCAATCCCTGCAATGGCAGGCGCAGCAATTTCCCTGTAAAAAAAATCGGTTGTTTTCCCGGACAGACGGCCTGCCTCAAAGTCATCAAAAAGCGAAACCAGATTCCTGTTCTGTGCAAATTCCTTTTCAAAGAGATTCGCATCAAAAATGAACCATTCATAAATATCAGTGGCAATCAGATGCCTGATTTCCAGATTTTTCCCGCTGATGCGCTCCCGGAGATAATACAGAACAAGTTCCTGAAATGCCTTGACACTGATATTGTCTGTCCGCAGCATTTCCGCTTTGTTTCCCGGCTTTTTGGTCTCAATGAGCACAGCAGCCGGGCTTTGCGCATCTTTTCCGCTGTGAATGACCAGATCCGTCCGATCTTTGGTGCTGATGAAATAATTCGGATCATAAAAGGTTTTTCTCAAAAATTCAGCAACAGGAATTTTGTGAAATTCCTCTGATTCATTTTCATTGATCCGGTCAAGCAGACCGATCAGATGCGTCCGGAAATTCTCAAATTCATCCCGCACCGCTTTGATCTTCAGAAATGCCTTGTTCAGGGCTTTACGCGGGGTCAGTATATTCAGATTCATTGTTATTTTGCACTCCTTTCCACAATGGCGATTTCCTCTTCTGTCAGACCGTAAAGATCGTACACCAGCAGGTCTATTTCTCTTTCCAATGCAGTGGTATCCGCGTTTGGATTTTTCTTTTTGACAGCAAGGATTTTGTCAACTTTATCAATAACTGGTTTCTGTTTTTTCTTTTCAGCAAACGGAACAGGTATTTCCTGCAAATCTGTCATCAGTATCTGCGGGAAAGCCTGTCTGTTTGTTATCATTTGTTTTTTTATGAAATAATCCAAAACCTTTGAATGAAGTAAACCCAATATGTAACGGTTTTCAACACCATCAGTTATCGTCCAGCATGAATACAATGTACTTTCTGTCAATGCTTTTTCAGTCAGATAAGCACAGCACAGGGAGTCACCGGTTCTTCTGATCAGTATTCTGGGAACCTGATTGTGCTTGGACAGCAGCTTGGTTCCGCCAATAATTTGCAGTTTGTCATAGTTTGTATAATATTCCTTTTCTATACACCATTTTGAAATACAATTGCCAAGCAAAAATTTGTCCGGCAAATTTTCATCAGGTTTTTCAGAAATAAATTTCTCTCTCTCATCAACAACCATACCCTTAAATAACCGGCAAACTGATTTCAGCCGTGTGAATTTTTCTGATTTCAGCCTGTCAATTACCGGATCTTCAGCAACCTTAACCCGGCTTAACTCTTTATCCCTGCTGAAAATAAAACGATCTGTTTCAGATTCGCTGTTTTTGCCAAAAATATAAATAACATTACCGGTATTGGCTTCATCAAAGACCATTCCTTCAATTTCGGTGATATTCAATACAGAACCGTTTTCCTTAAAATAACGGATGGTTTCGGCATAACTGCGGGTATTGAACAAACCTTCCGGCACAATCATTGAAATGTGTGATTTTGAATTGCCTATCATAATGCCAAGTTCTGTAAACAAATTGAAAATATTCTTTGACACTGACTTGGCAATTGTCTGAAAACTTGTTGTATAATATTTCATATAACCGGCATATTTATTTTTTGTCAAAATATAATACGGCGGATTTCCAATCACCATGTCAAATCCCACAAAATCACCTTCATCATTCAGCACTTCGGGAAATTCAAACCGCCATTCAAATGCGTTCCGGTAAATCCTGCCGCTCTGCATTTCCTTCACTTCGGCACTGAGCCTGCTGATTTCCGTCTCCAGCTTTTTCTGCTTCTGCTCCCGCTCCTTTTTCTCTTTGGCTGTCTGTTCAAACAGATGGTTCTGATTCAGCAGATCATGCAGTTCCCCGGAAAGTCTTGCCAGCGTTTTCTCTTTGGGATTGTTCGCGCCCAGTTCCGTCCGGAAATCCTTTTTGATGTCCGCCATAAGTTTTTCCAATTCCCGTTTTTCCCCATGACTCCGGGATTCCCGGTAGGTCTGAACCGCAATTCTGTAAGCGTCAACTGTCCATCTGCTTTTTTTCAGAACCTGCCTCACATCCGCATCCAAAGGGAAACGGCTGATGAGAGAGTTTCCGCATCTGATGTTGATGTCAATGTTTGGCAGAGTTTCCAGTTCTTTTTCATTTTTGTAATACGCATTTTTCAGCAGTTCAATCCACAGGCGCAGACGGCAGATTTTCACGGAATTGGGATTGATGTCCACACCGAAAAGGCAGTTTTCAATAATGGTCTGCTTTTCATGGAAAAGAGCCTCCTGCACCCGCTGACTCTCCCTGCATCTGGGACTGTAATTAAAAAATTTTCCGTCCTCATCTGTTACGATGATTTCATCATTCACCACTTCCGCATGATATTCCTTCAGTCTTTTGCCGTTCCGATCCTGCAGTATTTTCAGATCATTTTTCACGGAGATGATTTCATTGAGAGCGGAAACCAGAAAATGACCGGAACCCACAGCAGGATCACAGATTTTCAGGCTGTTCACAATTCCATTGGCTTCATTTATACTGTCAATTTTGTTGTACAGTTCGTCAAAATTATTACATTTCCAGCCTTTTTTTTCATTGAATTTCTGAACAACTGCTCTGCGCACAGTTTCTCTGCAAATGTACATTGTCACAAATCCGGGAGTGAAATATGATCCGTCTTTGTATCCGTTGATTTTTTCAAAAATCAGACCGAGAACTGAGGCACTGATTAAGGATTTTTTCTCATCCTGAATTTCACCGGAGCCTTCAGAGGAAAAATCGTAGGCATCAAGAAATGCAAACAGATATTCCAATGCCCTGAGTTCTCCAGTGCGCTTTTTCCCCTTTTCATCCTTCAGCACAGTGGAGGAAAAGATCGGCAGTCTGTTCGCATCCTTCAGATTGCTTACAAAAATGGTTTCATCTTCAAGGTCAGTGGGTTCAAACAGGGAACTGTTTAGCCAGGGAATGCCGTCAAAGGCGGGAACCACCTCCGCATCCCTCTGATCTTTTCTGCAGGCCAGAACCTGAAAAAAAAGGCAGTTGAGAGCATCAAAACTTTTAATCTTTCCGATATGCAGAAATGCGTATGATTTGTCGCCTTTGTGGTAAGTGATCAACTGCGCCTCCAGCAGCTTGAGAAAAAGAACCCGGTTGATCCATGTGATGACCAGTTCAAGTGCGGCGGTGAAAATCCTTTCCTCATACGTTTCTCCGGACGGATCATCCTTTTCCGGCGGCTGTATCCTTTTCAGGCTGTCAAGCCGGAGAATGGCGTTTTCAATGAGAAAACCGGTGTTTCTCTCCTCTTTTTTCTTTCTCTGAATGACTTTTCTGTTCCCCTCCTTTGTTTCATCAACGCCGATGATGTGCAGCAGCTCGGCATAAAAATTTCTGTCCAGACTGTTGCTGTCATTGGCAAAGGGAAGTTTGAGCAGATGTTCGGGAGAAAAAATTTTGAAAAGATCAATGAGTCTGCTGTCATTTTCATCGCCCGGATTCCGCATGGCCTCTTCGTATTCCCGGATGTCAAAATGCGCAAAGGAAATCTCTGATGTGATTCCGGCAATCGCGGGCGCGGCAATTTCCCTGTAAAAAAAATCGGTTGTTTTCCCGGACAGACGCCCGGCCTCAAACTCATTAAAAAGTGAAACCAGATTTTTGTTCTGTGCAAATTCCTTTTCAAAGAAATTCGCATCAAAAATGAACCATTCATAAATATCAGTGGCAATCAGATGACGGATTTCCAGATTCTTTCCGCTGATCCGCTCCCGGAGATAATAAAGAACAAGTTCCTGAAATGCCTTGACATTGATATTTTCATGCCGCAGCATTTCTGCTTTGTTTCCCGGCTTTTTGGTCTCAATGATCACAGCCACCGGACTTTGCGCATCTTTTCCGCTGTGAATGACCAGATCCGTCCGATCTTTGGTGCTGATGAAATAACCGGGATCATAAAAGGTTTTTTTCAGAAAATCAGAAACAGGGATTTTGTGAAATTCCTCTGATTCATTTTCATCAATCCGGTCAAGCAGTTTAATCAACTGCGTCCGGAAATTCTCAAATTCATCCCGCACCGCCTTGATCTTCAGAAAAGCCTTGTTTAAGGCTTTGCGCGGTTTCAAAATGTTCAGGTTCATTGTTTTTCTGTTCTCCCTTCCACAATGGCAATTTCCTCTTCTGTCAGGCCGTAAAGGTCATACACCAGCCGGTCGATTTCTCTTTCCAAATCTGTGGTATCCGCGTTTGGATTTTTCTTTTTGGCTGCAAGGATTCTGCTGACAATTGAAACTGTTTTCAAGGCAGTTTTTCCTTTTTTTTCAGCAATGGGAATTTGCTTTAAACTGAAGATAGTTACCTGCGGAAAAATCGTTTTGAAATCAGAAAACATTATTTGCCAGTAATATTTCAAAAGACTTGAATTGATTATTGCCAGCCAGTATTTAAGATTGTCCAAATCCCTGTCTGTGACAGTGAAAATATTTCCGGTGACAGCATAGGGTTTATCCACTAAAGTTGCAGTGGGTTCTGTTCCTATCTGACGAATGCAAATTTTATATGATGAAAGATGCACTTCTTTATCCCAGCATCCGCCTGCTGTTTCCGGTCTTTCAAATAAAACAAATTCGCGTGGATTGTGATAAGCATATCTGAGAATATCTGAACCTGTAAGAACAGGAATATGATTTTCTGAAATTTTTGTCTGTGAAAAATATTCTGCCCTGTTTCCTGTAACCAATCCTCTGTTTATTCTTGAAAGCATATCAAGATTTTTGTTTTCTGCCATTTTATTGATAATCGGAAAATTCTTTTCATCAATAAGCAGATTCCATACACTGCCCGGCAAACATTGAAAATTTTTCTGCTTAATTTCATTGTATTTTGCATTTCCTGCGATTACCTCCTCAAGTTCCGCAGTTGTTCCGACTGTATGCGCACTGTCTTTAACACTTTCTTTTTTTAATAAAAAAATTGCTGTATGCACATCGGCAGCATCAAAGATTTTTTCTTTGGCTGCAGCAATTTTGTAAATTTCGTGATTTTCAGCAATCATACGCCTTAATCCTTCTGCATACACATTGTTCAAAAGTGTGCTTGGTGAAATATAACAGAGAAAACCTTTGTTTTTAAGAAGAAAAGAACCTTTCTGAAAAAACAGGTGAAACAGGTCAATTTTAAAATCAGCAAAAGGATAAGAAGTTTTCATATACTGAATTTCATTGGAAGAAGTATTATTCGGCTGAATCATTTTATACGGCGGATTTCCAATCACCATGTCGAATCCCACAAAATCGCCGTCATCATTGAGAACTTCGGGAAATTCAAACCGCCATTCAAAGGCATTCCGGTAAATCCTGCCGCTCTGCATTTCCTTCACTTCGGCACTGAGCCTGCTGATTTCCGCCTCCAGCTTTTTCTGCTTCTGTTCCCGTGCTTTTTTCTCTTTTGCTGTCTGTTCAAACAGATGATTCTGATTGAGCAGATCATGCAGTTCACCGGAAAGTCTTGCCAGAGATTTCTCTTTGGGATTGTTGGCACCAAGTTCAGAACGGAAATCCTTTTTGATGTCATACATGAGTTTTTCCAAATCCCTTTTCTCCTCACTGCTCCGGGATTGCCGGTAAGTCTGAACCGCAATTCTGTACGCGTCAACTGTCCATCTGCCATTTTTCAGAACCTGTTTCACATCCGTATCCAATGCAAAGCGGCTGATCAGGGAATTTCCGCATCTGATGTTGATGTCAATATTGGGAAGGGTTTCCAGTTCCCCGTCCTCTTTGTAATATGCGTTTTTAAGCAGTTCAATCCACAGACGCAGACGGCAGATTTTCACGGAATTGGGATTGATGTCCACCCCGAAAAGGCAGTTTTCAATAATGGTCTGCTTTTCATGGAAAAGAGCCTCCTGCACCCGCTGACTTTCCCTGCTTCTGGGACTGTAATGAAAAAATTTTCCGTCCTCATCTGTCACTGTAATTTCATCATTCACCACTTCCGCATGATATTCCTTTAATCTTTTGCCGTCACGATCCTGCAGGATTTTCAGATCATTTTTCACGGCTATGATTTCATTGAGCGCGGAAACCAGAAAATGTCCGGAACCCACCGCCGGATCACAGATTTTCAGGCTGTTAACGATCTCATTGGCCTCCCTTATATCCTCAATTTTATTGTACAGTTCATCAAACTCTTTGCAGTTCCAGCCTTTCCTTTCATTGAATTTCTGTACCACCGCTCTGCGCACAGTTTCACGGCACATGTACATTGTCACAAATCCGGGAGTGAAATATGATCCGTCTTTGTATCCGTTGATTTTTTCAAAAATCAGACCGAGAACTGAGGCACTGATTAAGGATTTTTTTTCATTCTGTATTTCTCCGGAGCCTTCAGCGGAAAAATCGTAAGCATCAAGAAATGCAAACAGATATTCCAATGCCCTGAGCTCTCCAGTGCGCTTTTTCCCCTTTTCATCCTTCAGCACAGTGGAGGAAAAGATTGGCAGTCTGTTTGCATCCTTGAGATTGCTGACAAAAATGGTTTCATCTTCAAGTTCTGTGGGTTCAAACAGGGAACTGTTGAGCCAGGGAATGCTGTCAAAAGCGGGAACCACCTCCGCGTCCCGTTCCTCTTTTCTGCAGGCCAGAACCTGAAAAAAAAGGCAGTTGAGCGCATCAAAATTTTTGATTTTTCCGATATGCAGAAATGCGTATGATTTGTCGCCTTTATGATAAGAAATCAACTGTGCTTCCAGCAGCTTGAGAAAAAGAACCCGGTTGATCCATGTGATGAACAGTTCAAGTCCCGCACTGAAAAGCCTTTCCTCATACGTTTCTCCGGACGGATCATCCTTTTCCGGGGGCTGTATCCTTTTCAGGCTGTCAAGGCGCAGTATTGTGTTTTCAATGAGAAAACCCGTGTTTCTTTCACTCTCTTTTTTTCTCTGAATGATTTTTCTGTTCCCATCTTTTGTTTCATCCACGCCGATGATGTGCAGCAGTTCTGCATAAAAATTTCTGTCAAGGCTGTTGCTGTCATTGGCAAAGGGAAGTTTCAGCAGATGTTCGGGAGAAAAAATTTTGAAAAGATCAATGAGTCTGCTGTCATTTTCAGCACTTGGATTTCTGAGAACCTCTTCGTATTCCCGGATGTCAAAATGCGCAAAGGAAATCTCTGATGTGATTCCGGCAATCGCGGGCGCGGCAATTTCCCTGTAAAAAAAATCGGTTGTTTTCCCGGACAGACGCCCGGCCTCAAACTCATTAAAAAGCGAAACCAGATTCCTGTTCTGTGCAAATTCCTTTTCAAAGAAATTGGCATCAAAAATGAACCATTCATAAATATCAGTGGCAATCACCTGCCTGATTTCTATGTTTTTCCCGCTGATCCGTTCCCGGAGATAATACAGAACAAGTTCCTGAAATGCCTTTACATTAATATTATCAGACCGCAGCATTTCTGCTTTGTTTCCCGGCTTTTTGGTCTCAATGATCACAGCCACCGGACTTTGCGCATCTTTTCCGCTGTGAATGACCAGATCAGTATGGCCTTTGGTATTGATGAAATGATTCGGATCGTAAAAACTTTTCCTCAGAAAATCCGACACCAGATTCTTGTGAAATTCCTCTGATTCATTTTCATCAATTCGATCCAGCAGACCGATCAGATGCGTCCGGAAATTCTCAAATTCATCCCGCACCGCTTTGATCTTCAGAAATGCCTTGTTCAGGGCTTTGCGCGGGGTCAGTATATTCAGGTTCATTGTTTTTCCGTTCTCCTTTCCACAATGTCGATTTCCTCTTCTGTCAGGCCGTAAAGATCATACACCAGCCGATCAATTTCTTTTTCCAATGCAGTGGTGTCTGCGTGCGGATTTTTTTTTGCAGCAAGGATTTGGCTGACAAGATTTTCAATCTGCTTCTCCTGTTTTTTACTTGGAATTTTAATTGGCAAAAGTTCAATTTTATACTTTTTCCAGCGGTTGGTTCCCATTCCTGTTGTTGTGGAAATTTGACTGAAATACCATTTTGACACTTTTGAATTTAAAACAGCAAGAAGATATTTCAGTTTTTTTCCGGTCATTATAAATGTGGTGGCCTCTGCATAATAACTGTCCTCATCATAAGCAAATTTGGGGGTGTCAGAAATTTCCCCCCAAATGATTTTAGGTTTTTCAAAATCTTTCCAGTAAGAAACAGGATCCTGTGTTTCAAACCATTCATTTCCTGTCTTTTTTCTGCTCCCACTGTTTCCACTCTGCTCCAGCCTGTCTTTTCCAATCTGCATGAAATAATCTTTGACAGCAGAATAATCATCAATATTCAGGTTCAGACTTGGAAATATGCAGATTGCCCAGTATCCGGCAAATTCATAACTGTATTTTTTCAAATCACGCCCTCTCAGAATGGGCTTGATTATTTCAGTATTTTTGGAATCTGCTTCCATCAATTCATCTTTTTTGTCCGAATCAATGATAAAAGCTTCATTATATCCTGTTTTTATGCCAAAATTTATATTTATATCAAAATCTTTTAACAATTTTGTGTCACGTTCCATTTTCAGTTTCAACTGTGCAGATTTGGGACTGCTGATAACCCATTCAGAAGTTTCCGGAATGGAAAAATCAAACTGATGCAAAGAAAAATAATCACTCAGAGAAGAACCTGCTTTATATTCATGTCCAAGATTGCAAACTGCAAATGAAGATGACAACGGATTTTTCTGCAAATAGACAATGCAGGATTCAACTGTTGCCTCTCCAAAAATCTGCGTATCCTCAATATTCAGAATGCTTAACGGCTGCATCTGCTCTTTGAAATAGCTTTTCAGCAGTTCACCGTAAATTGCTCTCATCCATGAATTGGAAGTGATATAGGTAAGCAGTCCGTTCTTTTTTAATATCTGGTTTCCTCTTTCATAAAAAAGACAGTAAATGTCTGCTCCTTTGGAATAAGTCTGATAATCCAGTTGTTCCCAGATTCCGGAATATCCCTTTATTTTTGAAAGTGAAATATACGGAGGATTGCCAATCACAATGTCAAATCCGGTGAACTCTCCGTCATCATTGAGAACTTCGGGAAATTCAAACCGCCATTCAAAGGCATTCCGGTAAATCCTGCCACTCTGCATTTCCTTTACTTCGGCACTGAGCCTGCTGATTTCCGCCTCCAGCTTTTTCTGCTTCTGTTCCCGTGCTTTTTTCTCTTTTGCTGTCTGTTCAAACAGATGATTCTGATTGAGCAGATCATGCAGTTCACCGGAAAGTCTTGCCAGAGATTTCTCTTTGGGATTGTTGGCCCCCAGTTCAGAACGGAAATCCTTTTTGATGTCATACATGAGTTTTTCCAAATCCCTTTTCTCCTCACTGCTCCGGGATTGCCGGTAAGTCTGAACCGCAATTCTGTACGCGTCAACTGTCCATCTGCTTTTTTTCAGAACCTTTTTCACATCCGTATCCAATGCAAAGCGGCTGATCAGGGAATTTCCGCATCTGATGTTGATGTCAATATTGGGCAAAGTTTCCAGTTCCCCGTCCTCTTTGTAATATGCGCTTTTAAGCAGTTCAATCCACAGGCGCAGACGGCAGATTTTCACGGAATTGGGGTTTATATCCACTCCGAAAAGGCAGTTTTCAATAATGCTCTGTTTTTCATGGAAAAGAGCCTCCTGCACGCGCTGACTTTCCCTGCTTCTGGGACTGTACTGAAAAAATTTCCCGTCCTCATCTGTTATGATGATTTCATCATTCACCACTTCCGCATGATATTCCTTCAGTCTTTTGCCGTCACGATCCTGCAGGATTTTCAGATCATTTTTCACAGCAATGATTTCATTGAGTGCGGAAACCGGAAAATGCCCGGAACCCACAGCAGGATCACAGATTTTCAGGCTGTTCACAACTGCATTGGCCTCTTTCCGGTCTTCAATTCTGTCATAAAGATCGTCAAAATTATTGCAGTTCCAGCCTTTTTTTTCATTGAATTTCTGAACAACTGCTCTGCGCACAGTTTCTCTGCACATGTACATTGTCACAAATCCGGGAGTGAAATAGGAGCCGTCTCTGTATCCGTTGATTTTTTCAAAAATCAGCCCCAGAACCGAGGCACTGATTAAAGATTTTTTCTCATCCTGAATTTCACCGGAGCCTTCAGAGGAAAAATCGTAGGCATCGAGAAAGGCAAACAGATATTCCAAAGCCCTGAGATCGCCTGTGCGCTTTTTTCCCTTCTCATCCTTCAGTACAGTGGAGGAAAAGATTGGCAGTCTGTTTGCATCCTTGAGATTGCTCACAAAAATGGTTGCATCCTCAAGTTCTGTGGGTTCAAACAGGGAACTGTTGAGCCAGGGAATGCTGTCAAAGGCCGGAACCACCTCCGCATCCCGCTGCTCTTTTCTGCAGGCCAGAACCTGAAAGAAAAGGCAGTTGAGCGCATCAAAATTTTTGATTTTTCCGATATGCAGAAATGCGTATGATTTGTCGCCTTTATGATAAGAAATCAACTGTGCTTCCAGCAGCTTGAGAAAAAGAACCCGGTTGATCCATGTGATGACCAGTTCAAGTGCAGCGGTGAAAAGCCTGTCCTCATACGTTTCTGCGGACGGATCATCCTTTTCCCGCGGCTGTATCCTTTTCAGGCTGTCAAGGCGCAGTATTGTGTTTTCAATGAGAAAACCCGTGTTTCTTTCACTCTCTTTTTTCTTTCTCTGAATGACTTTTCTGTTCCCATCTTTTGTTTCATCCACGCCGATGATGTGCAGCAGTTCCGCATAAAAATTTCTGTCCAGACTGTTGCTGTCATTGGAAAAGGGAAGTTTCAGCAGATGCTCCGGAGAGAAAATTTTGAAAAGATCAATGAGTTTGATGTCATTTTCAGGGTTCGGATTCCGCAAAGCATTTTCGTATTCCCGTATGTCAAAATACGCAAAGGAAATTTCTGTTTCAATAGATGCAATGGCAGGTGCAGCAATTTCTTTGTAAAAAAAATCGGTTGTTTTCCCGGACAGACGCCCGGCCTCAAACTCATTAAAAAGCGAAACCAGATTCCTGTTCTGTGCAAATTCCTTTTCAAAAAAATTGGCATCAAAAATGAACCATTCATAAATATCAGTGGCAATCACATGCCTGATTTCTATGTTTTTCCCGCTGATCCGTTCCCGGAGATAATAAAGAACAAGTTCCTGAAATGCCTTGACATTGATATTTTCATGCCGCAGCATTTCTGCTTTGTTTCCCGGCTTTTTGGTTTCCATTATCACAGCAACCGGACTTTGTGCATCCTTTCCGCTGTGAATGACCAGATCAGTATGGCCTTTGGTATTGATGAAATGATTCGGCTCGTAAAAATTTTTCCTCAGAAAATCCGACACCAGATTCTTGTGAAATTCCTCTGATTCATTTTCATCAATCCGGTCAAGCAGTCCGATTAGATGCGTCCGGAAATTCTCAAATTCATCTCTGACCGCTTTGATCTTCAGAAATGCCTTGTTCAGGGCTTTGCGCGGTTTCAGTATATTCAGGTTCATTGATTTATGATACTCCGTTTCAGTTGCAAAACTTTAGGTGATTTCCGGAAAAGAATATCCCGCCAAAGCAGCACAGGCTTCCAGCTTTTGCCCTGTGTCTGTGAACTGAACCGGGATATTTATTTTCAGAAATCATCTTATTTGGCAGATCAAAAAGCTGATTTAATGGAAATGCCTGCATTTTTTTAACCAAAAAATGTTTAAGGATATACGAAAAGACAGACTTTGAAAAGCAAATTCCTAACTGATGTTACGCACTGCTGTCATACCAGAGAAAGCCGGTATCAGGTGTAACCGGGGCAGACACAGGGGAATGCCCCTGCAGTATGTCAGAATAAAATCAACTGAGCAGTATCTGCAAAGAGGGGAAGGAATGGGGATGAAAGAATTTTCACAATTTCAGAATATGCGGAACCGGACTGCCGGTTTGGACGGGCGGGCAGGATGCCGCCCATCCAGCGAAACGGGGAAGTTATAAATATTGTGATATGGCTTTATCTGTTCCGGATACCGGATACAGTCTGCAATATGCCAATGGCATCTCCCAGACCGATTTTTGTATCCCCGTCAAAATCACCCGGAAGTTCCGGCGGTGCATTGGGATCAGGCGCGTTTGTGGTCAGTTCAAAGGCCATATCCCAGGACACACCATCCCATTCAATGGGCTGTCCCTCAAGCCATTTGGCTCCGATCTGAAGCTGATTCGGCCAGATGGTTCCGTCCGGATTTAAGGTTTTATATATCCGCACAGCATCGTCATTAAAAAAATGCGGCCGGGTTTTCCAGCCCCAGGGATATTGTACCTCCACATTGTCCGGATAAATGGCCGCAATGCTCACCCAATAGACTCTGCCTGCACCGGTCGGATCAGGCTTCTGAAAAAACCATTCATCCTGGGACAGCAACTGGTTGAACTGGAAACATGCCTCATCTTTGAATTCTCCGCGCGGATCTTTGTCATATCCGGCAAAATTCCATACAAAGCTGTCACAGTAATTTTCCCAGATCAGTTCACCCGGATGACTGAATTCAGCGTTAGGCCCGGCCGGAACATCTGTCCATATGCCGATATGAAATTTGCCGGGAATCACGGGAGGCAGGGATGTCTGATTCCATCCCAGAAAAGAACCCCACCAGTGAATATCTGTCACAGGCCGGTCATCCCTGCATTGCCAGTCATCAGCGATTATCGGAGGTTCGCGGTACAGCGATTTTTCATCCCATCCGTTTATGATGTTTTTTTCAATTTCCACCGGAGGCTGACTCCATTTCACATAATAACCCTTATACACCCCGGCAGTGGGATGATTGGGTTTCACGATCAGATTGTACCAGTAATTCCAGAAACGGGGCAGATTGCTTCCAAAGGGAGGAACCGGAACAGGGCCGCCCACCCAGGCTGCATTTTCATCTGCCAGGAAAAACTGCGATTTTGTTATGTCAAAACCCGGATTGGAGATATAACCGCTTGCAGTGGGATTGGCTGCAGTCAGACCTGTCAGAGATGTGTTGATTGTCACCGTTGTCGGCACATTATAGGGAATGGGAGCCGGGACACTCCACCACCAGGATCGGATATTGCCATAGATGTCCTGAATGCCAAAGGATATAGCGCTGATGGCCGGGTATAGCGGCTGACCGGGCGGAGTCACCGTAACGGCAATTGTGGCATTGGACAGATCCGGATCCACTCTGTAGTCAAGCATCCATGCACTGGCATAATTTCCCTCTGGAAGTTCTTTTTCACTTCCCCAGAACATGAAAAGTCCTGCTTCAGTTAATGGCGTTCCGGGTTCACCGGGCCAGGCAGACAGTTCAGCCGGAATAAACACTGTCTCGGGATAAGGCTCTCCTTCACCCGGAAATTCCCGCCACTGTTTCATATAATTTTCCCATTCCTCGGAAAGCAGGGGCCGGATTACCGGGCCTTCCTGATTATCCGGACTCAGGGCATATATCCATTCTTCATGGGAATCAATCTGAAAATACGGACCGGGAAACACCAGTGATGGATTTCCGAACATAATTGCCAGAAATGTCAGAACCGAAACAAACTGTAATCTGTACTTCATGGCAGCACCTCCTTTTCATTATATAAAGGTGGACTTTAGGACAGGCCACCTCCGCAGTTTTGTCTGGGCATCTGAAAAAAAAGCCGGACAGCCCCTTACGGTTCAGGGCAACCCGGCTGTCTCTTTCCGAACCCAGAGGCTTTCCGTCCCTGTCTTGCAACAGGTTTGGCTTTCTCATTGAAAAAATGAATAAAAAACCTCCGGAGACACAGGAATCCCCGGAGGTTTTATATCATAAATTTGCTTAATACCTTTTTCATGGCGTCTCCTTTTTTTGCTTCCAAGAGGCAGGCATGGGGCAACGGTAATTAATATAAATAAAATAAAGCAATAATTCCAATTGTCAACATCCGCAGTCCGGGAAAACACGCTCCGGTTTGCATGGAAAATCCGCAGGGAAACAGGAATACTGCAATTATGTCTTGATATTTGGATTTATCCGTATTAGGTATCAAATTCCGCTCCGAACAACTCCAACGGTAACAAGCAGATGAATAGGAGATATGAATGGCAAAAATAACAAAATACTGGGTTGCAGACGGTCTGTACCTGATCGAAATCCCTGAAGCAGGACTCTGGGTACAGTGCGGCTGTCCTGCGGACAGCGTAAAACATCTTATGAAACGGGGCCTGATTATTCCCAAAGAAAGGGATGGGGTAAGATATGAAAACGGTCCAAATGCGGTTCTGCTCTCGGATGTGCTGGTGCAGAACGGCAGTTTTGCCAATCTCGCGGAATTTCCCGTACTGCAGATGCTTTACCGGCAGGGCATGATCCTGCCCAATCATCCCGGCAATACGGGTATCAAACCCATGCTCATTGGTCTGGCTGAACAGGTGCATGCCCAGATTGAATATATTTACCGGGGAAACTACGGCCTGATTTCCGAAGAGGAAATCATGAATACCGGCATTTCCCAGGAACAGGCTCATGAAATGATGCGCCTCAAGCTCAAGTTTGCTTTTGGAAGGATCAGCCCGGCAGAGGAGCTTCTGGATACCCGGATTGTGGAAAATATGCCTGTGGAAATCCGCAACAGCGTCTGGATCCGCCGTATCCGTCTGAATGTTTTCGAGTTCCGCTATGAAAATGAAACCGTTGCAGTGGATCTCAATCTTCCTCCCCACAAAAGTTATGAACCTCCCTATCCCCTGGGATTTCATCATATCAACAGGGAATATTTTGCTGTCATTCATTCCGGAGAGGGTGACGGATGGAATATCAACCATCCCTGCATGTCAAGCATTCTGATGTTCCAGGGAAAGATTTATCTTATTGATGCAGGGCCAAATGTGCTCTACAGTCTGCGGGCTTTGGGCATCGGCGTCAACGAGGTTGAGGGAATTTTTCATACCCATGCACATGATGATCATTTCGCGGGTTTCACCATGCTCATGCGCTCGGATCACCGGATAAAATACTTTGCCACACCCCTTGTACGGGCTTCTGTGGCACGGAAACTTTCCGCTCTTATGTCCATGAGCGAATCCAATCTCTTCGAGTATTTCGAGGTGCATGATCTGAACTTTGACACATGGAACGATATCAACGGACTGGAGGTCAAGCCGGTTTTCTCCCCCCATCCTGTGGAAACCAGCATACTTATGTTCCGTACCCTGTGGGAGGACGGATACCGCACCTATGCCCATTTTGCAGACATTGTGTCTCTGGATGTTCTCAGCAGATTTGTCACCACCGATGACGCTGCCATTGGCATATCCCCGGAATATTTTGAAAAAATTAAGGAAATATATCTGACCCGTTTCCATATCAAAAAACTGGATGTGGGCGGAGGTCTGATACATGGCGATGCCAGGGATTTCAAAAATGATCCTTCGGACAAACTTATTTTGTCCCACACCTCATCTGAACTCAGCAATGAACAGAAAGAGATCGGATCAGGCGCACCCTTTGGCATGGTGGATGTGCTGATCCCCACATCCCAGAACTATCTTCATCTTTTCGCACTGGAATTTCTGCAGTCATATTTTCCCCTGGCTCCCATACATGATCTCAGAATCCTGCTCAACAACAGCCTGATCACCTTCAATCCCCATTCCATCCTACTCAAAGACGGGCTGGTTGCCGATGAGATATATCTGATTCTTACCGGCAATGTGGAACGGATTCAGTCGGAAACAGGTATGCACAATATTCTGTCCGCGGGCGCTCTGGTGGGGGAAATGTCGGCCCTGGAAGGAATTCCTGCTGCCGGAACCTGCCGTGCGTCCAATTTTGTTCAGGCTCTGCGCATTCCCCGGAGCCTGTATTTTCAGTTTGTAATGCGCAACAATCTTTACGAGGATATCAAACGTCTGCAGAAAAACCGGGAATTTCTGCAGCAGACCTGGCTGCTGGGGGAAGTGGTGTCCTATCCCACCCAGAACAGCCTGGCCAAAGCCATGAAATCACAGCAGTATGCACAGGGGCAGGAACTGCCCCTGACTGTGTATTCGGATATATTCATGGTCAAATCCGGAAAACTGGAGAAAAGGGTTGATAAAAATATTGTGGAAATTCTTTACCCCGCACATTTTTTCGGGGAAGAATGCGTTCTGTTCCATAAAACAGGCGGATACCGGATACATGCAGTGGAAGATACAGAGGTGTACCGGATTCCCGGACAGATGCTGCTGAAAATTCCCGTAGTCCGCTGGAAACTTTTTGAAACCTACCAGAAAGGACAGAAGCTGAAGTAAGTTCAGTCGCGAATGCAGCAGAACCGACATTCAGGGCTGACAATGGCAGGGATTGGGCTCTGGCTGCTTGTAACCGGGTTCCGGAACCCGGTTACAGCATGAATACCCTGGGGGGAAAACAAAAAAAGGAAAAGGCAATGTCAGCAGACATTGCCCTGAAATATGGCAGGATGGAGGATGCTTTGCTTTTGACAAAAGTTTAGGCGATTTCCATGAAAAAATATATCAGAAAAGTAGCAAAAGCTTCCAGCTTTTGCCCTGTGCCTGTGAACTGAACCGGGATATTTATTTTCTAAGGTGATTTCCATTAAAGATTATACCGTTTTTCGTAGGGCGGGCACGGCTTTTTGTGCCCGCCGTCCTGCTGAAACGGCGGGCACAAAAAGCCGTGCCCACCCTACAATATGGTACATTTTTTCATGGAAATCGCCTAAAAAGGTCAGTCAGTGGGAGCTGACCGTATTCCTGAAGCCACCTGCAAGGCCCGTATGGCTTCCGGCAGACCGATTAAGCCGTCTTCGCCCACATCCCATTTTTTGACAGCAGCCTTTACAGCGGCAGCTATCTCATCCTGTGAACAACTGTTTTCTGAAGGCCCTGCCAGGGATTCTATATTCACCTCACGCATCTCGGCTGACTTTCCCACAGTAATTTTGCCTCCGGCGGGGGATGTCACCAGAAGTTTGCTTCCGTTTTTATAGACGTGAAGAATGGCTGTTTCACCGGGAACAGCACCGTCCGGCTGGCTGGTTTCATTATAAATCGGGATGGAAATATGATAACTGTCATACTCTTCCCGCAAACCGTCCCTGTCTTCGGCAGCCGGGGAAAAAGGTATGGAATCCTCATTGGTTGTAACAATAATATAGGTATTGCCATCGTCATGGCTTACCTGAGCGCCGTTGATTTTCAGGGTTCCGGCAATTATAAAAGGCTGGGGCGGCCAGGAGGCTCCCCATACACAGACCGGTATGCCAAAAAGAAGACTCAGGCACAGAATTGCTTTAATTTTATTTCCAGTTGTCATATACTGCCCCTTTATTATTATGTATTTTCCCGCCAGTATCCAATTTTTTGAAAAACAGGAAATCCTGATCAGTTATCTGTCCGGATGGCATTGTGAAGCTGTGATAAACTGCAATTATGACTTATCAGATTATGCAATAAGTTTTCAATGGGGAACAAATGAATTGTTCCTGGGGAAATCAGTGTATTGCAATGGGGGAAATGAAGTATTGGTATGGGGAAATTCATGTATGGGAGGTAGGATTATCCTACCTTGTTATAACTTTTTAACTTATATTATACCGATTCAATTTTGGTCTTTTTGCGGCACGGGAATTGCGTATGCGCCGGAACATGCTCTTTTCAGGCTGTCCGGAGGGTTTTTCAGATCAGAAAAGGATGATTTTTCACTTTCATACCGATTCGCCATTGAAAATATGCTATGAAACACACCCTGCCCCTCTCAGGAGGGAATTTTCTGAAAAAATCAATGGCGAACACCATTGATTTTATATAATACAATCAGTTTGTTCTGTATGATTACAAAATATTGTTTTTTCAGAAATATGTTTTCAGCAGCGGTTTGGTATTATGCAATCTTTCCAAAAATCAGGGTGTCACCTGTTTTCGCTGTCATTCCGGATTAAGTCTGAATCCTGTGAATTCAACTGGTTCCGGATAGAGGTTTTCGCCGGTATGATAAAGGCGGGCTGATTTTGTAGTCAGTCGTGACGTTCTGGATACCGGATTTCGCAGGTATGACAAAGGTGTGGTGGGGTCTTATACCAATTCTCCATTGAAAATATACTTATGATTCGGTTTCCCACAGAGGACACAGAGAGAAAAAAACCACAGAGAACACAGAGGAAAAATTCTTTTTTTTCTGTGTTCTCTTTGCAATCCTCTGTGATCTCTGCGGGAAATAAATGTATAAATTCAATGGAGAATTGGTATTATGCCAATTCGCCATTGATTTAATACAATACCGTCAGTTTTTCCGCTGTTTAGCGTGTGCAAAAAACCGCTCCGCTTAATTTTTGCACTCCTCCGGATTTGTATTCTGTATCGTACAGAATCAATAGAGAATTGGTATTAAGTTCGGATGGCGGATTGGGGAATTTTTTCATTAAAGATGCAACGATTTGAATTAAGGTTTGTTTCTGAATACCTTAAATCTGAAATACTGAAACCTGTTCACTGACTCAGATGTCTGAGGATGTAAATAACCTCTTCCATGCCAACTCTGCCGTCATTGTTTACATCTGTATTGGATTTAGGATAGTCACTGCATATCCCATCTGTTTTGACTCCTGTGAGAACCTGAAGAGCCAGAACAGCATCCCCAAGTTCCACCTCACCGCTGCAGTCAATATTGCCGGTGATTCCTATCCCAGGGCCGGTAGAACAGTTGGGACGGCTGGCTGTAACCCCGACTGTTACAGAAATTTTCTGGGGATCAGAGACAATGGTAATCTGTGCCTGCGCATTCCCGTTTATCGGAATGATATCCCAGTTTGATACGGAAACAATAAAGGTCTCTTCTGAATTCGGGAGAACGGTTATGCCTGAATTCGGGGAAACGCTCAGCCAGGACTGATTTGTACTGATACTGCTGATGATCAAATCCGCAGTGCCCCGGTTTGAAACGGTCAGAGCACCTGCCTCATCCGCGAGATAGACCTCTGATGCGGAACAGGCATAACTGCCAAAGTTTACATAACCTTTTGGAACATTGTCGTTTGGATCATCGTCTGTTACATCATCGTAGGCAATGCGGAAATATCCGTTTTCGCCCCAGCCTGTCCCCCAACTGTTTTTGGCTTTGAAAGACTGTTCTGTATCATTGTATCCCACCAGCAGCACAGCATGTCCGTAGCTCCAACTGATTTCGCCTTTTTTGTCATCATAATTGTAAATGCCTCCCCGGTATGAGAGAAAGGTTCCGTCAGGGGGGACGCGCATGGATACAACCAGGGGCCCCTCCTGCAGAGCCAGCCGCAGATCATCCACAGAATGATTTTCCGGCCACATACCGGGAGTGGGGGTAAAACTGCCTATTTTAACTGTATAATCAGGAGATTCACACTTGCTGTTACAGTTTCCGTTATTCCCGCCATAGGGATAACAGGTCTCGGCAATCGCACCGGACTGATGGATATAATTCAGTATATCCCAGTACCATCCGCCTCCCTCACAGGTGACAGCGGACACACAGGAAAGAAGGGCCTGCTCGGAAAGATCAGGACTTATGGGAAGATTTGCCTGGTTTGCCAGATTTTCCACCAAAGCCACTGTGGCAAAAACCGAACATGAATTGCAGGAACCCTGGGATTTTGCCGGGCTGTCATACGGACTCCAGTCCATACTGGTCGGCAGATTTGTCAGGCCCGGATTTTTGGGGGGTGCCAAATAGGATTTCCAGTATTGCCTTACCTCATCGGGAATAACAAGCCCCATTCCGAATTCGGACTGATCATCCGTGCCGCGGGGAGAGGCAGTCTGTTCCTCTGCCGCACGTCCGACTGTGTAACAGTTGCTCAGGCTCAGGGAATCCGGGGAAACATGGATAACCGGAGACCCTGGGGGATCATTTCCAAAAAAATACACGGCTTCACCTGTTCCGTCTGTATCCGATCCCACCCCCGATCCGGCAATGGTGTGAAAATAAACCGAAGACACATGAGTATCTGGTACAAAGTCTGATACCGAAACAAACGCACCCAGCCGATCTCCCTGTGCAGCATCATCGGCTGTGAGTTTGGCTGGCTGTGTCCATGAACTGCCATTCTTTTTGAAGATATAAACTGCACCCGCGCTGTTTTCTGCGCCATCTGCTCCGACTGCCGCGTAATTTTCAGAAAGAGACACAGATCTGCCAAAAAAAGATCGGGCTCCGCCATCTGCGGCTGTGAGTTTGGCTGTCTGCGACCAGTTGCTCCCGTTTCTGGAAAAGATATAGGCAGAACCGGATTTGTCTCCCCGGTCATCATCCGCACCCGCGCCCACAATGGCATAACTGCCGGAGATGGAAACCGAAAAACCGAAAAAATCACCGGCTGCCCCGTCTGATGGCAGAAGTTTGCCCTGCTGAACCCAGTTGCTGCCGCCATTGTAAAAAACATAGGCCGCGCCTGACTCTATGCCTTTGTCATCCCGGCCATGCGCGCCCACAATGGCATAATCCCCGGAAACGGAAACCGATCTGCCGAAATAATCCCAGACCGTTGCATCAGTTGCCCGCAGTTTGGCCTGCTGCAACCAGCTTCCGTTGATGTTTTTAAAAATATAGGCCGCACCCGCATCTGTTCCTGCCCCGTCATTGCGGTATGCGCCCACAATGGCCGTATCACCGGACACAGACACACTGAAACCGAAATTGTCGTTTCTTTTCCCGTCATTCGCGATCAGGGTGCCATGATTTGCCCAAAAGGAACCGCTGCGCTTAAAAATATATGCTGCGCCGCTGTTATGAACCGCTCCGTCACCGTTGCAGGCTCCCACAAGGGCATAATCTCCGGAAAGGGAAACACTGCATCCGAAATAAGCAAAAGGCACAGGAGCAGGGGAACACAGGTCATATGACTCTTCCCAGGTAGATCCGGTATAGCGGAAAATCCGGGCCAGTCCCGCATCCTTTCCGCATGTGTCATCTTTGGGAATCCCCACAATGGCATAACTGCCGGAAATGGAAACAGCCTGTCCGAAAAAATCTTTCATGCCGCTTCCGGGTATTTTGAGTTCTGAGGCATGGGCAGACAGGAAAACAGAGAAGAACAAAAATATGACAGCAATGGGATATAAGAATAATATCCTGTTCATTCTTTCCTCTTGTGAATGACGGACTGGATGCCGGAACAGATTTGCAGCCTGACCGGAGAGTCGCCATCTTTATATATTATCTGTTTCACGACGGTGGGAGAAATTTTTCCTCTCCGGGCTTTCAGCCATTAATTCACCCTCATTTTGTCAAACTGTCAAACGCGGGAACAGCTTTTTTTCTTTGCAAACGCTTCACCTGCATTCCCATCCTGTGTCTGTTTTTCAGATTTGCTGCGCAATCTTGCGGAATCAGGGAAAAGAGATGGATTTGATAAAACAGGAACCCCCGTCATCTCCGGGCCCGGGGCCGAAATCCCGGACAGTGAAACGGACTTCATCTGTCCCTGTCAGTCCGCTGCTGTCTGTCACCAGCAACTGAAACACAAGAACAATGCCGTCTGTGCTGACACTGGGAGCCATAACAGAGGTTTTTTTCAGGGAAGCCTGTTCTGAAAAATTCGCGGTCGGCCCGGATACCTGGGTCCACCAGTAAGATTTGATAATGCCGTCCTGTGCATATGACCCGGAACCGTCAAGAACCACTGTGCTGCCTTCATCCACTGTCCGATCTGCACCGGCATTGGCCACAGGCGGACGAAGTCCTTCCGCAATTGTGATCACTGTCTGTGCACTGTCCTGCAGGCCCTCATTATCTACCACTGTCAGCCGGAAGATCAGAGTCTCTCCTGATACATTCGGAGCAATAAAGGAAGGTTCCGGAATGATGGGATCTGAAATTGTGACAGGTGTTCCGCTGATCTGTGCCCATAAGTATGAGGTAATCCATCCGTCCGAATCCTTTGATCCTGATCCATCCAGAAATACCGGTTCTCCGGCCCAGACTGTCTGATTTTCGCCCGCGTCCGCAAGCGGATTCTGACTTACATATGTGACAGTCACTGTCACCCGGTCAGAATCCATAAGACCTCCGCTGTCCACCACCGTAAGTTCAAAGGTAAGGGTTCCTCCTCCGCGGGGCACATCCGGTGCAGTAAAGGTCGGAGTGATTTGTTTTGCATCGGAAAGCGTGACCGGGATTCCTCCTATCTGGCGCCAGATATACAGGGATATACTGTTTTCCGGGTCAGTGGCGGAACCGGCCAGAGTTGCCAACTTTCCTTCTTCCACAGTCAAATCCTCTCCGGCATTGGCCACAGGCGGCTGATTGTCCGGAGATACCACATTCACCGTAACCTCCGCCGAACTTCTGAGTCCCCCTTTGTCCGTCACCGTAAGTTCAAACCGCAGAGCAATCCCCCCGTTTCCTGTGGCAGGTGCGGTAAACACAGGGCGGACTGCCGCGGGATTGGAGAGGGAAACTGTTTTGCCAAGAATCTGCTGCCATTCATAAGATGCAATATCTGCCGCACCATCCGGATCAGAGGATGCAGAAGCGTCCAGTGTCACCTGAACCCCTGCATTTACAGTCTGATCCAATCCGGCATTGGCTACAGGCGGTTTATTGTCTGAAACTAC
>JBFXEJ010000007.1:0-104143 GCA_050180235.1 Desulfococcaceae bacterium | reverse complement strand
AGGCGGCGCGCATGGCGGAATAGATGAGGGAGCGGAACTGACGCCCCTGTCCCAGAATCTGCTGAACATGAAGATTCCTCCGATGATTACCTTTGATCAGGATGTTGTTCCGGGCGGACGCAGCATTTCCTGCCTGTTCCTGATTCTCAGCGGCGCACTGGTCGGTATGGCCGGTTCCATTATGGGGGTGGGCGGCGGCTTCCTCACCTTTCCCATCTTTGTCTATGTTCTTGGCGTGTCTTCCATGACCACTGTGGGAACCGACATCTTTCAGATTGTTTTCACTGCCGGTTACGCGGGCATTACCCAGTATGCAATTTACGGATTCATCTTTTACACCCTGGCAATGGGCATGCTGCTGGGTTCTCTCATCGGCATTCAGATCGGCGCAATGGTCACCAAAGTGGTCAAAGGCATTACCATTCGCGGTTTTTACGCAATGGCCGTACTGTCGGGTTTTGTCAACCGGATTTTTGCCCTGCCCGGCAAACTCGGTGCAATGGAAATCATAGATATTTCCAAAGATACAGCAACGCTGCTTGACAAAATCGGTGTGTATGCCTTTTTCATTGTCATCGGCGGCTTCGGCGTATGGGTTATCGGAACCTTTTTAACCAATATCAGAAAACTGAAAGGAGAAGCAGCATGATAGCCGACAAAGCACTTTTCACCAAGGGAGCGGTTCTGCTTGGTGCATTTTTTGCAGTACTTTTCACCATGTTCATGCCCCTCACAGAGCATGGCAATTTTCTCAACTATATGGACAATCTTTACAATATGATTTCCAAGGGATCTGCCTATTATATTCCCAAAATGAGGGAGGAAAGCGCAGCCTTCAAAGGCAAACAGGTCAGTGTGGAAATCAGTATGTCCACAGACAAACAGGCAGCCGGAACTGCGGCTCTTTTTCTCAAGGGCGGAGCCACGGTCAACCAGAACGGAACCCAGTTGAATATCAGCGGTGATTTGGCAACCATGATGGAAAACTGTCTGACTGATGCGGATGCCATGTTCAACAATGACGGCAAAACTGTCAAAGACAAGTACGGTTACAATGAGAAAGAAGTCCTGTTCAACTGGTGGACTGCTATCAATAAAATGGATTATGCCCTGAAAAAACAGGAAAAATTTCCGGAAGCCAAACTCCTCGGCAATGTGAATCAGAGGACAGTGGAATGCGCGTTCAACTATTATACCATAAAACCGGAGAAGATTGCGGACAAGTTCGGCATTGTACTGTTTTCACTTGTCTTTTATGTAATTTACACACTCTGGTTCGGTTTTGCCATCATGTTCATGTTTGAAGGATGGGGCATGAAGCTTTCACATTAGACATCTGACAGGGGATATTTCCTCCCTTTAAATCCCCGCCTCCCGAAGGAGACAGCGATCTCCTTCGGGAGGAACAATAAACGGTGGTGGGTCAAACCGTTTGACAGCCCCGGTGTTTAATACCAATTCTCCATTGATTTGATCTGATATTGTCAGTTTTTCCGCTGTTTCGTATGTGCAAAAAACCGCTCCGCTTAATTTTTGCACTCCTCCGGATCAGTCCGGGGCGGGACTGCAGATTATATCAGATCAATGCCGAATCATTATAATATCTCAGTTTTTTTCACCGTTGCGCGTGTGCAGAAAACCGCTCCGTTTAATTTTTGCACTTCTCAGGATTGCATTCCGCATTGTATAAAATCAATGGAGAATTGGTATCATTGCCTTACGGGAAGAGCATCTTGATTATTTTCAGCCGGGTTTTCAGATGACTGTAAACAAAAATATGCCGGGATTTTCCCGGCATATTTGAAAAAACAAAGCTGTATAAAAAGCAAAAGGGAGCGGATTCAATATCCGCTCCCCTGATTTTTTTCAGGCCAGACACAGGATAAGGTGATTTATGAAAATAAATATACCGGTTCAGTTCACAGACACAGGGCAAAAGCCGGAAGCCTGTGCTGCTTTGGCGGGATATTCTTTTCTGGAAATCACCTAAGACAGGAGTACCGTGCCTGATCGGAAAACAGGCAAAAACGCTTTCTTAGCGGCTGCCGCCTGTGCCTCTTCCAAACACATCTTTTCCCTTTAAGGGATTGTAGAGTTTGGTGATGGCGAATTTCATGACATCCACAGATTTCATGTTGCAGACTATGTCAAAAAGTGTTTTGTCCCCATCTGCGGGAAGCACACACGCGTTGGAGCCGTCAAAGGCCAGTCCGGGAAAGCCTTTTACCAGTTTTTTCTGATCTTTGGCAGTCATACCGACCTGAAAGCCTTTTTTTCCGTCAATATCCTTGATATTTTCGGCCAGTCCGAGTTCCTGGAGTTTCTTGGTTCTTTCCTCATCCACAAATACATTGATATAAAAATCTGCCATTGTTTCTTTACCTCCTGGAGTTGGTTGGTTTGAATTTTGTGAATCCTTTTCCAATGCCCGGTTTCCATATCTGAAATTGTTCAATGTGTCAAGTATTGATACATTCCGGATATGCCCTTCCCCATTTCGCCGCAAAGGCAGAAATCAGCAGCATGCTAAAATTATTAATTTATTTTTTAAGACAAATGAGAAAAATCTGCAAAAAAAGATTTGGGAGAAATTCATCCGGTATCCGCATATCCGCAACCCGCTGCCTTCCCCCCTTGACAAAACTGAAACCATAATCATTTTTAAACAGATTTTTTTTGTATGCAGATATATCCGCCAGGATAAGTCTGATATATTTTATCAATTATAAGGAGGGGTTGGATTTACAATGATTGAGGTAAGGAATCTCACGAAATATTTCGGGGCCAAAAAGGCTGTGGATAATGTCTCCTTTACGGTGCAGAAAGGGGAAATTCTCGGTTTTCTGGGGCCCAACGGCGCAGGAAAATCCACCAGCATGCGCATGATTACCGGTTTCATTCCGCCCTCTTCCGGAACAGCGGTCATTGGAGGGCATGACATTGGCGAAGATCCCATTGCCGCACGGCAGAAAATCGGGTATCTGCCTGAAAATGCCCCTGTTTATCCGGATATGACAGTTTCCGGGTATCTGGATTTCTGTGCGGAGATACGGGGATTTTCCGGCGCGGATCGGAAAAAAAAGGTGGACGCGGCCATTGAAAAATGTGTTCTGTCTGATGTCAGGCACCAATCCATAGGCACACTGTCCAAAGGTTTCAGGCAAAGGGTCTGTTTTGCCCAGAGCATTATTCATGATCCGGAATATCTGATTCTGGACGAACCCACAGACGGGCTGGATCCCAACCAGAAACATGAAGTCCGGCTGATGATCCGGAACATGAGTGCGGAAAAGGCCATTGTTCTGTCCACACATATTCTCGATGAGGTGGATGCGGTCTGCACCAGAGCCATTATCATTGCAGACGGCAAAATTGTGGCAGATGACACGCCCTCAGGACTCAAAACCCGTTCCGCTCTTCACGGTGCTGTCTCTCTTACCCTTGATCACACTGATCCGGATCGATTTCTTTCCTGTATCCGGTCTGTTGAAGGCATAAAGGATACAAAAATTCTTGAACATACGGACAATACTCTCAAAGTCCGGATTTTTCCCCGTTCCCCGGATATCCTCATGGCTGATCAGATTATGTCTGCTTTGGCTGCAAACAGTATCAAAGTCAAATCAATTTTTGTGGAACAGGGACGGCTGGATGAGGTTTTCCGAACCATCACATCACCGGCAGGAACCGCCAAATCCGTATAAATTCGCATATGTCATGAATCTGCTGACAATTCTTTCAATAAAGAAACCAGTAACAGGTGAGGTATGAACAGCAAAACATTTATGAACAATATCAAAGCAATATTCAAAAGGGAAATCAGCGGATATTTCGGATCGCCTGTGGCCTATGTTTTTATCGCGATTTTTCTGCTGCTGATCGGTTTTTTCACCTTTAATATCAGCAAATTTTTTGAGGCAGGTCAGGCTGATCTCCGGGGATTCTTTGAATGGCATCCCTGGATATACATGTTTCTCATTCCCGCAGTTGCCATGCGTCTGTGGGCAGAGGAGCGCAGGATGGGAACCATTGAACTGATCCTGACATTTCCCGTAACCGTTACCGAAGCCATTTTGGGAAAATTCTTGGCTGCCTGGGCATTTATCGGCGTGGCTTTGTTTCTGACCTTTCCCATGATCCTTACAGTCCTGTATCTGGGAGATCCGGATATGGGAGCCATTTTCTGCGGATATGTGGGCAGTTTTCTCATGGCCGGAGCCTTTCTGAGTGTGGGCAGCATGACCTCTTCGCTGACCCGGAGTCAGGTTGTCAGCTTTATTGTGGCTGTGGTTATCTGCCTGTTTTTCATTCTGGCAGGATTTCCGCCGGTCACGGATGTGCTGGCAGGATGGGCGCCCCGGTGGCTGGTGAATATTGTATCCAACCTGAGTTTTCTGTCCCATTTTGTCTCCCTGCAAAGGGGAGTCATTGATTTCCGGGATCTGATTTATTTTGCTTCTGTAATATTTTTTATGCTGTTCGCCAACAGCATGGTCATTCAAAACCGGAGAACCTGATTCAGTTATCAGTGAACAGTTATCAGTTGTCAGTGAACAGTTGTCAGCAAACAGTTATCAGTAAACAGTTATCAGAAAACTAAATTATTTATCAGTGAACATTTACAGATTTTCAGTATTTTTCTGAAATCTGAAATCTGGTAACTGATAACTGGTAACTGATAACTGGTAACTGGTAACTGGTAACTGATAACTGATAACTGATAACTGATAACTGATTTATGGAGGATATACAAGAATGGAAATAAAACCAAAAGAGTCTGAAAAGACTGACAGTAAAACAGATACGAAAAAACCGCTGTCTTTGGGGGGAAAATCGCTTTTTTCCGCTGGCGGTCTGCTTCTGGTGCTTGCGATACTGGTAATGGTCAATGTCCTGTTTGCAGGGGTGAATCTCCGCTGGGATGCCACAGAGGACAATCTCTATTCCCTGTCCGGGGGATCAAAGCAGATTCTTTCGGATCTGAAACAGGATGTCACGATTAAGGTCTATTATACGCAGGATGTGGAAAACATTCCTGTTCACATCAAAAACTATGCCAACCGTATGCTTGACTTTCTCAAAGAGTATGAGAATTACGGAAAAGGCAAAGTAAAGGTGGAAATTTATAATCCCAAGCCCGATTCCGAGGAAGAGGAATGGGCAGGCAAATACGGCATGGAAGGCGCGAATCTGCCCACAGGCGACAAAGTTTATTTCGGTCTGGTGGCTTTGGCCGGGGATCAGGAAGAGGCCATTCCCATGCTCGATCCCACCCGTGAGGAGCAGTTGGAATATGACATCACCCGGATCATTTCACGGGTTCAGTCTTCCAAAAAGAAAAAAATCAGCATCATCAGTTCTCTGCCGGTATTCGGACAGCCGCCAACAGGTTTCATGCAGCAGCCCCAGCAGGGAATGCAGCCCTGGCTTTTTGTGGAGGAACTGAAAAAAGCCTATGACGTGAACCAGATCAGTCCCTCAGAAAAAGAGATTGCGGCAGATACGGATCTGCTGATTCTCATTCATCCCAAAGAGACTGATCCGGGATTGGAATATGCCATTGACCAATATGTTCTCAAAGGCGGAAATCTGATTGTTTTTGCTGATCCTATGGCCTTGTCCGATACTGCTCAGCAGCCGGGACGTCCGCCCATGAACGCATCAAATGTGAAAAAACTTTTTGACGCGTGGGGCATTGAAATGGATATGGGAAAAGTGGTGGCGGATTTTGACTATCCCACACGGCTTCGGACGCAGAACAATCAGGTGGAGGAAAATCCCATGTGGCTTTCTGTAAGTCAGGGAGCGTTCAATACCGGAGAAATTGTCACAGGACAGTTGGAGGGAATGCTTTTTCCTGTGGCCGGAGCTATTGTGAAAAAATCCGACAGCAAATATGAATACGCGCCATTGGTGCAGTCCAGCACGAATTCCGCTTTGACTGAATCATTCAAAGCCCAGTTCGGGGGCGGGCAAATGCTGCGCAGGGATTTCAAGGCCACTGTGGAAAAATACGATCTCGTGGCACGGGTGCGGGGCAAGTTCAAAACAGCCTTTCCCGGAGGCAAACCCAAAGCAGATCCGGCAAAAGAGGGGGAAGATCTTGCTCCTGACAAAGATGCTGATGCAAAACATCTGACTGAAGGGGAGAAAACAGCAACGATTATTGTCGTGGCCGATGCGGATATGCTGTTTGACGATTACTATGTTAGCAACCAGAATTTTCTGGGATTCAAAATCTCGCGCATGTTCAACGACAACCTGAATTTTCTCTTGAATACCGGTGAAATGCTTACCGGCACTGAGGCTTTGATCAGCATCCGCACCAGAGGCAAGTTTGAACGTCCGTTCACAACTGTTCAGGATTTGGAGAAAAAAGCCCAGGTTCGCTGGCTGGCCCGTGAGCAGGAACTGATACGGAAAGTGGAAGATACCAACCAGAAACTCCGGCAGTTGGAAACACAGAAGGATGCTTCCCAGAAACTGATTATGAGTCCGGAACAGGAAGCGGAAATCCGGAATTTCCAGGAGGAAAAGATCCGGATTAACAAGGAACTCAAGGAAGTGCGCCGGAATCTGCGTGCGGATATTGAATCGCTGGGTACGGTTCTCAAATTTATCAATATCTTTCTCATGGTCTTTGTGGTGGCCTTTGGCGGCGGCATGTATGCCCTGTACCGGCGGAACAAAAGTGTAAGCGGAGGTGAAAGCAAATGAAATCCAAAACATTTGTCATACTGCTGGCCCTGTGCGCGGTGCTGGGGCTTGCGACTTATATGGTCAGCACTTCAGGCAGGAATTCTGAAAAAAAACAGTCCGGTGCAGAGGACAAATTTCTTTCGGAACTCCCTGTCAATGATATCGTTTCCATTTCTGTCAAAGATGCGGAAAATGAGGTGGTTCTGGAAAAAGGGGAATCTGTATGGGCTGTGAAAAGCCGTTTCGGATACCCTGCGGATTTTGGCAAAATTGCGGAATTTGCCAAAAAACTCAAAGAGTCAAAAGTGGGCAGAACCTTTGATGCCACTGATGACACCCGTGATCGTCTGGCTCTGCACAGTCCTGATGAAAAGGATATAAAGCCGGAGAACAAAGGTACACAGGTCACGCTGAAAGACAAAGCAGGCAAGGTGCTGGCTGATGTGATTGTCGGAAAGGCCAGGGAAGCTTCCGCCGGAGCCGGGGGACATTATCTGATGACCGCAGGCGGCAAGACCGTGTATCTGGTGGATAAAGACTATGCTTATATGGATAAAAAGCCCTCAGACTGGGTGCTGACGGATCTGCTGGATGTGAAATCAGAGGAAGTGCGGGAAGTGATCTGCACAGACAGCAAAAGCGGCACTGTGATTTATACGCTCCGGCGTGCGGAAAAAGGCAAAGAACCGGAACTGATAAATGCTCCGGCAGACAAAAAGCTGATTCCGTCCAAGCTGAATAATGTGATTGGCGCGCTCGCTGGATTTAAAATTGAGGATGTGGCAGATCCCGCAGCAAAAACTGAAGATACGGGGACAGATGGTATATGTCTGACTTTCCGCATGTTTGACGGAACCGAATACAGTGCCTGTCCCGGCAATGCTTCCAAAGAGGATGCGGAAAAGTATTATGTGCGGGTAAGTGCAGGATATAAGGAACCGGAGAAATCTGCGGAGAAAAAAGCAGAATCTCCTGCTCCGGCTGAAGCGGAAAACAAACCCGCAGAGACCGGGGATAAATCTGCTGCTGTGCCTGAAAACAAGCCGGAAGATAAAACAGATATAGCCAAAGATGCTGTGGTTGCAGAGAATCTCGATAAACCGCTTGTTCCTGCTGAAAAAGCTCAGGAAGCAAAAGCAGAGGAAAAATCTGCTGCTGTGCCTGACAAATCAGAAGAGAAAACTGCTCCGGCAGAGAAATCCAAAGATACGCCTGTTCCGGGTGCAAAGGATTCGGCTGAAGACAAAGCTGCGGAGAAAAAGGAGGAAAAACCTGATTCCGCCAAACTCGCGGCAGATGCTGCGGAACTGAACAAAAAAATCAGTGCGTGGACTTATATGATTCCCAAATGGAAAGCCGAACGCCTGATTACAGACAGGGAAGAGTTCTTTGAGAAACCCAAGCCCGAAGGAAACGCAGAAGGCGGAATGCCCGGAATGCCCCAGACTGGAATGCCCCAACCCGGAAATCTGCCTTTCCAGCCGCCTGCGCAGTAATACAGCATAATCTGAAAATAACCTGCGGATTTATCCGCAGGTTATTCATGCGGACTGTATCATAATACCATGATGTTAAAAACGGGTGCGAATTTATGCAAGGCGGCTGCATTTGGTGCAAAAAATGGTAAATAACAGTCAATTCAGCGGTGTGTCCTCTGCAATGGCGGGTTATGCCGTGACAAATCCCTGCTCATATCACATTTCCGCAGAAACTGCAACCCAACGGTGCGGCATAACGGCGAAGCTAAGCGGCCCAGCGCCGTCAGCTACGGTTGAGGATCAAGCGAAATCGTCACCCGACGATGGGTCCGCTTGAGCGCCGTGTTATGCGGCTTTCTTCTTCCGCTCTTGTGTAAACCCGGGATTCGTTACGAGACTTCGGTGTGTTCGCGCATCGCTCCGGAAAGAAGTTTCCAGCCTGCGTCGTTCTTGAATGGTGCGATATCTTCAAGCAATGGATGATACCGTGCACGTTTCCACTTAGTGGGATCTCCGCCCTTGAAGTAGGCGTGTATCGTGGCGGAGGGCACCAAATATACGTCCGGAAGACTGGTGTAGTCCTTCAGGTCGACAAGAGCAAAGTATAGATTAGGGTGATTATGCTGCGCCGAGGACCAGCCGATATCCCACTCGCAGTGATGCGGCTTCTTCGACTGACCGCGCCCTCGTGTCCGTTCGGCCCAGTTCGTCGTCTTTACCTGAACAGAGAGGGTGGCCGAACCGTCGAGTGTGCTGACCAACAGGTCAGGACCCTGAACATTTCGGGTTGTTGGCACGGCATGAAAGCCGCGGAAACTGAGATAAGCCGCTACATAGTGGACACCGGAAACCCCGGTGAGTTGAGAATTACGACGCATAAGGCTCCAAATTGCAGTTTGTGTGAGGGTGGAGGATATTCTTCAGCATACTGAAATACAAGGGTGCACCAAGCCGCATAACCAGTGATTATACGGACCCCATGTCCGCATTTTATGTATATAGATATATATGCTTGCATATATATCTATATACTTGGCATATATATCTGTATGCCATCACAGCATACAGATATATATGCTTTCAGAAAATCCGTAGGTATACAGCACTGTATGCAAACTCCAAAAGCATATAATATTGTATGCTTTTCACCAAATCAGGCAGGCATACAGTATTATATGCTTTTACTGCCTGTCTCCGATCTGTCAGGAAAAGTTCCGGTTTCATGTTCAATCCGCAGTCTGTCCGCATAATCCGTTCAGTCTGCCCGATTCCAAAAAATTCTCATACCCGGGATGCCGCAGTTTTTGTTCTCTGTCCCGCATTCACTGCTTTTTTTTCAGGCTGTTTTGCTGATGAGGATAAAAATTTCCGGAATGCCTGCCCGCATATTTTCAGTGTCAGTCTGCCTGTTTTGTACAATATTCCTATTCTGAAAGTCAAGGGAAAAAATTCTGCGGATTTTTCCGGATTTCGGATGCTCTGTTGAATCCTTTTGCATAAGAAGCTGTTTTAAAAATATCCGGGGGCAGAAAATTTGGGGATTTGCCAAATGCCAAAGCCTGATTTTACCGTATTCAAACGGACAATATCTCTTTTGATATGGGAATTTCTTCCCGGAAAAATCAGGGCGTAATATTTTTAAAACAGCTTCTAAAAGTCACGCAGGTCGGATTAGCGATAGCGTAATCCGACAGAATCATCATCTCAGAATCATCTTTTGCGCCCGGTTATTGAGCAGCCGAAATACGCTAACCCGATCTGCTGCCACTTTTGGCATGTGGTTTCTGCTTTTGTTTGGGATAATTTGGGAATTCTGAAAGGTATTTCATGAAATCTGAAAAAAGTAAATGGGGATAACTGCGTATTCTGATATGGGGAAAATGCTGCATAGAAAAAAATTTATCCTGATCCTCTGGAGTGCAAAAATTGAGCAAAGCGGTTTTTTGCACATAAAGGACAAAAAAAATACTATAATTTTTTCAACTTTGATTTTTGTGGCACAGAAATTGCTTAAACCGTCAGGCAAATGCTTTGGGAACCGAATTATGGGAATCTGTTCCGGTTTCCAAAAAAGCCAAAGTTGGATCATTATATAATAGACCTCTTGCAAAAGTGGGAATTGCTCTCTTGATTTTATTGGATAAAAATTGACTTTGGAAAGAGGTCTAATGTGAGTTCAATGAGAAATCAGGTGTGTCGGATTACGGCCTTCGGCCTAATCCGACCTACTGCTTTTACCTTTTACTGTTATTGTCTGAACCATGATTCTCAGGATTTCAGGATTTACAGGATTGCAATGCTGTTTGAACAGGATTATACAGGATTGAAAGGATGTGCAGGATGAAATGTGTTACTTCATCCTGTATAATCGTGTATAATCCTGTTCAAGTCAGGGTTCAGCAGGGTTGGCAAAAGCGGAGCGTTGCCCGCCAAAATTGTCTGAACCATGATTCTCAGGATTTCAGGATTTACAGGATTGCAATGCTGTTTGAACAGGATTATACAGGATTGAAAGGATGTGCAGGATGAAATGTGTTACTTCATCCTGTATAATCGTGTTCAAGGCAGGGTTCAGCAGGGTGGGCAAAAGCGGAGCGTTGCCCGCCAAAATTGTCTGAACCATGATTTTCAGGATTTCAGGATGAAAAGGATTGACTCATCATGAAAATCCTTTAATCATGTGAATCATGGTTCAGACAGCAGACCGGGCAGTCTGAACTGGACACATTCATCATTTACAATTCAACATTCAGCATTCAACATTATGTTAAGCGATTTACAGGGACAGATTGAGCGGATTACCTATGCCAATGAGGAAAACGGCTATACGGTCGCGCGCGTCAAAGTGCAGGGACACAGGGATTTGGTGACTGTTGTGGGCAATCTTATGGCTCCCATGCCCGGTGAAATCATCAAAATGAAAGGGGAATGGAGCAGCCATCCCAAATACGGCGAGCAGTTCAAAGTCGTGTATTATGACACGGCTGTTCCTGCCACAGTTTACGGCATCAAAAAATATCTTGGTTCGGGTCTGATCAAAGGCGTGGGGAAGGGCATTGCGGATCGCATTGTCAAGCAGTTCGGCAAAGATACTCTTGATGTGATTGAAGCGAATATTGAGGAACTTATATGTGTGGAAGGCATTGGCAAAAAACGCATTGAAATGATCCGCAAAGCCTGGGATGAGCAGAAGGAAATCCGCGAAGTCATGATCTTTCTCCAGACGCACGGCGTCAGTTCAGCGTATGCCACCAAAATATTTAAACATTACGGTGACAAATCCATAGAGGTTGTCAAAGAAAATCCTTATCGGCTGGCAATGGATATTTTTGGCATCGGATTTATCACAGCAGACAAGATTGCGGAAAAACTCGGATTTGCCAAAGATGCGCCGATGCGCGCACAGGCAGGGATTCTCTACGTGCTGCACAAACTGGCTGATGAAGGCCATGTGTATTATCCTTATGAACCTCTGATGGAAAAAAGCATGGAGATTCTGCAGGTTGTGCGGGATGTGCTTACAGACGCATTCGGTGAAATCGTAAAAGAAAAAAAGATACGCATTGAGGATTTGAATGAGGATATTGAGGAATTCCGCATCAACAACAAAGCAGTTTACCTTACCCAGTTCCATATCTGCGAAACCGGGATTGCCAACCGTCTGAAAATTCTCATGAACGTGCCATGCCTGTGGCAAAAACATGATCCGGACAAAGCTTTGCAATGGGTGCAGGATCGTCTGTCCATCCGGCTGGCAGAACGGCAGATTATGGCTGTGCGCACGGCTTTGACCAGCAAAATCATGGTCATCACCGGCGGTCCCGGAACCGGCAAAACCACAATTATCAATGCAATTCTGAAAATTTTGGACGCGGCTCAGTCCCGTGTGCTGCTGGCTGCGCCCACAGGCCGCGCAGCCAAACGCATGAGTGAGGCCACAGGACATCCGGCCAAAACCATTCACCGGCTCCTGAAATTCAGTCCGTCCAAAGCTGAATTTGAGATGAATTATGAACATCCGCTGGACTGCGACATGCTGATTCTGGATGAATCCTCCATGATTGACACGGTACTCATGCACCATCTGCTCAAGGCCGTGCCAAACGGAGCAGCCCTGATTCTTGTGGGAGATGTGAACCAGCTTCCTTCTGTTGGCGCGGGAAATGTTCTCAATGACATTATCTCATCTAAAGCAGTGCCTGTGGTGTCGCTTAATGAAATCTTCCGTCAGGCCAGGGAAAGCCGGATTATTGTCAATGCGCACCGCATCAATCAGGGAAACATGCCTTTTTTTGAAACGGATTCCCCGAAAAACGATTTCTATTTCATTCAGAAGGAAGACCCTGCTGCTGTGCTGGATATTGTTCTGCGGCTGGTAAAAGAACGGATTCCCCGGCGTTTCGGTTTTGATCCTGTCAATGACATTCAGGTGCTGACGCCCATGCACCGGGGCATTGTGGGAGCGGGAAATCTCAATATTGAACTGCAGAAGGCTCTCAATCCCGGAGAAGGGGGCATTGTCCGGGGCCAGCGCACCTACAAAGAAAATGACAAAGTTATGCAGATCAAAAACAATTATGACAAAGAGGTGTTCAACGGCGACATTGGCAGAATCATCCGTATTCTTCCCGATGATCAGGAAGTGTTTATTTCTTTTGACGGCAGAGAAATCAGATATGAATATGCGGATTTGGATGAAGTCATACCGGCCTACGCCGTGTCTGTTCACAAGGCACAGGGTTCGGAATATCCGGCTGTGGTCATGCCGGTTGTAATTCAGCATTACATG
Organism: Desulfococcaceae bacterium; assembly: GCA_050180235.1. Taxonomy (GTDB): domain Bacteria; phylum Desulfobacterota; class Desulfobacteria; order Desulfobacterales; family Desulfococcaceae; genus JAABRU01. The sequence goes on along the minus strand of JBFXEJ010000007.1, from coordinate 91,177 downwards.
CTTCTGCAAAGGAATCTGATTTACACGGGAATCACCAGAGGCAGGGAACTGGTGGTGCTGGTGGGAACAAAAAAAGCGCTGGCTATGGCTGTAAAAAATGATAAAACAGCAAAAAGATACACGTATCTCAAGCATCGGCTGATGCCCTGAACTGATACAACCCGGTTTCAGAGATGGAAGAATATAAATATAAGTAGGCAAACAAAATTTTTCGTGTATTCAAAAAATCCGTTTTTTCGGGAAAAACCGGATTTTTATGAAAACGTTATACCCGAAAATTTATGCTGACTTACTTATAAAGGAACAGGACACTTCCATGACTTGCAGTGGTGAATTTCTAAAATTCAAAGTGTTTATGTACTATTCTGTTTCTGATGAATTTTTCAGGGATGCAACTGTATCAGGATATTCTTCCAGCAGTGCAAATATCTTTTCAATGTCATAACTGTCAATATGCAGCAGAAGATTCGAGCCGTATGCGGACAGTTTTCCAATGCCGTGAGAATCTCCTGTTTTTTGGATTTCCCTGCCAAACTCCTTAATATCCGGAATATACTGTTTCCGGCGCACCTCCTGCCATTTTCCCATCAGAGCCTCCAGTTGTCTGACAATTTCCGGAAGTTTTTTCAGGACTTGGGGGGGGTAGTTTTCCTGCATATCCGCAGGTGTATTCCCGGCCTTTTTCCCCGAATACTGCAGAAAACTGCCCATAGCCCGGAAAAGCACAGTTCTTTCCACAGGTTTTACCACATAAGCGTCAAAGCGGCTTTTCTGTATCCGCTCTTTTTCCGCTTTCATGGCCGAGGCTGTCAGTGCGATAATGGGAATATGCTTCAGTTCCGGATTACTGCGGATCTTTTCCATTGCCTCAAACCCGTCCATGACCGGCATTTTGATGTCCATGAGGATCAGATTTGGCCGGTTCTGCTGTGCAGATGCCACTCCCTCTGCCCCGTTTTCTGCGGCAAAAACCTTCAGATTCACTGCTGTCAGCATTTCCTGCATCAGACGCCGGTTCATTTCATTGTCATCCACCACCAGCACTGCAGCTTCGCGGAAAACAATACTGTCCGCGTCTGCCATATCTGTTTCATCTGCAAGGACCGATACGGATGCAATGGACACATTCCGCAGCAGTATGCAAAACTCCGTTCCCCGGTTCACCGTGCTTTTGACGGTAATAGCCCCGTTCATCATTTCCACCAGATTCCGGGTAATGGTCAGTCCCAGTCCGGTTCCGCCGTAAGACCGGCTGTTCTGGCCGGAGACCTGGGTAAAGGCTTCAAATATATCGTTAAGAGACTCCCGCGGAATCCCGATGCCCGTATCAGCCACAGTAATCCGGAGATGCACCCGGTGCATATCCTCAGCTATGTCCTTCTTTTGCACAGAAAGCCGGATATGGCCTTTGTCCGTAAATTTCACGGCATTGCCCACCAGATTGACCAGAATCTGGCGCAGCCGGATCTGATCCAGCATCAGTCCTGCCGGAATATCAGAAGCCATATCTGTAAGAAAAGCAATCTGTTTGCGCGAGCATTCCGGTTCAAACATCCTGCGGATTTCACCAAACAGAGCAGAAAGCGCAAGCGGTTCCGGATTCAGTTCCATTTTTCCGGCCTCGATTTTGGACAAATCAAGAATGTCATTGATCAGGGTCAGCAGATTTTTTCCGCTGATCATCACGGATTCCAGATACTGGCGGTGTTTCGGATCTGTGATTTCTGATCGCAGCAGATCCGTAAAACCGAGTACTGCATTCATGGGAGTGCGGATTTCATGGCTCATATTGGCCAGAAAACAGCTTTTGGATTTGGAGGCCAGTTCTGCCCCTTCCTTCGCGATTCTCAGATCCACGATTTCCTGCAACTGCCGGGTAATGATCCTCACCAGTCCGAACAGGGCAAGCAGTACAAGGACAAAAACAGCAAACATCACAGTGATATTCAGAAAAGTCAGGCGTCTGATGGGACGCAGCAGACCTTCCTCCTGCACGGTAACGCCCACGATCCATCCGATTTTGCGTGACATTCTCAGTGCAGTAATATATTTTTTCCCCTGAAAGGAATAATGCACCAGCCCATTGCCTTTTTCCTTCATGGCCGGCCGGGGAAGATCTTTGTTGATATTGAATTTCATAATTTTTGACCTGTCCGGATCTGCAATTACCAGCCCGTCTTTTCTGCATACAAAAGCATATCCTTTTTCACCGATTTTCACAGTTTTGATAAAATTTTCATTGAAATAGGATACCGACACAACACCGCACACAGTTCCCACAATTTCATTTTCCATAAACAGGGGCCCGGATGCGACAAAAACCGGAAGCCCTGTAAGAGAGCTTGCATATACATCTGAAAGATAGAATTCTCCGCCCAGGGCTGTTGAAAAGAATTTCTGTGCACTGATATTCCTGCCGATTTCATTTTCATCCGAACTGGATACAACAATGCCTTCACAGTTTGCAGCCATGACTTTTTCATAATAACCGTAGTCAGCGGGAATCTTTTTCAGCAGTCTGAGCGCGGGTTCTCTGACCATCTCGCCCAGCAGTTCCTGAACCACTGTGGTCAGGGTGGCATCGCTGCTCCAGTAAACAAAATTGAGACGGATATTCTCAATGGCCTCATCCATAGGCCGGACAATGGCTTCTGCCTGATGAATCAACTGTTCTGAGATTGAATTCAGAAAAGTTTCTTCAAAGCGGAAATAATGGACAGCATTGGGGATGGTCATTCCCAGAATGATCAGTGTTACTGTGGGGAAAATAAAGCGGCTTCGGAGATTCCATTTATGGGTGTTCATTTTTCAGAGTTGGGGGTTAGGGTTCAGGGTTCAGATCTCAGGGTTCATGGTTCAGGGTTCAGTGCATTTTATGATAGTTGACACCTGAATCCTGACATCTGAGACCTATATCATTCCTCAGAAGATTTCAGGCCATCCGGCCTCCGGGAATTCAGGAAACGGGATAACCGAAATATTTCAAGGATCGGTATAATATGCCGGCAGCAGTCTGCGGAAATCCAAAAACCGGATTTTTTGAAAAATCAGGTTCTTAGCTAATACGGCGGCAGAAGTCTGCGGAAGCCGTGAACAAGCACAATGCAGAGAAAAAACAGGTTTCGGGGAAGGATGCCGGCGCGGAAATATTTCACAGGGCTGCCTTCGGACAGATTACGGCTCTTTTTTTCCAACTGGTCTGCCATTTCCCGGAGAACACTTACAGACCTGGGCCATTCCCATATGCCTTTGATCCAGTCCGGGGGAATACCACTTTCACCGGCCACGGCTCCGGCCAGTGCTCCGGCTATGGCTCCGACTGTGTCCGTATCCCCTCCGCAGTCCAGCACGGAACCCAGGGTGGCTTCAAAATCCCCGAAATGCCGGTAACAGGCATACAGTGCAACCGGAACCGTATGATAAACATATCCGGAAATACCGCGGGAAAGTCCCAGCATCTCTGCAAATTCAATTACGGAAAGATCCCGTACCGCAGCCTGGACAATAAGTCCTGACAGTCCATCCCATCCGCTGTCCTCCCCATCCCCGGCTCTTGCCAGCATGTCTGAAAATTCTTTCAAATCAGGACGCTGCACTGGATTTTTCATGATGATCCATGCGGCTGTGTCTGCCACAGCTTTTGCACCGCTCAGGGCTTTGGGATCTGTATGGGTCAGCCGGGTGGAAGCACGGACAAAATTTTCCCGTGCTGCCATATCCTCTGAAAAAAATGCTCCGATGGGTGCAGAGCGCATGGCAGGACCGTTTCCTGCGGAAAAAATGCCGCTTCTGTCCGGCGGAAAACCGATCCACAGCAGCAAAATGGCACGGAGTGTTGCCCATCCTATGCCCGCTGGAAGGGAAAGAAACCACCATTTCAGGCATCCGGCCATGCGTCTGGCAAAGTCTTCGGGAGAATTCGGATGTGCAAGCAGGCTTTGGGCTGCAAACACGGTATGATCAGTATCATCGCTGACCATGCCCCGGCCAAACAGAAAGCGGTGCCGCCATCTGCCGGTGAAGAGTTTTCTGCTGCGTCTGCGGGAAATTCCCTCTGCCGGAAGGCCCAGAGCATCCCCCACTGCTGTACCGAGAATCAGCCCCCTGAATCTGTCACGACGGTCGCTCATAACCACTCCTTTTTTCCGCAGTTCAGACATGGGCTCCGGCTTTCGCCGGAGTGACGGGATATATGACTTTTTACGGGATCATCGTTATCAGGAATCCCAAATCCCATTTACTGCTGCCGGATGCGGTGATGCCTATGCTCCTGCCAGAATTTCCCGGAGTCTGTTCTCTGCTCCCCCAAGAGAAAAAAGCACTCCCGCGTATCCGGCCTGTTTCAGCCCGGCAGTCAGTTCCGCTGCCACCTGCACACATTCCCCTTCCTTGTCTTTGGCCTTTTGCAGGCGTCTGATCAGGTCTTTGGGAATATGGATATGGCGGACATTGCGCTCCATGTACCGGGCCATGCCCAGGGATTTGAGCAGAAGAACATTGGGAATGATTTTTGCCCTGGCTCCGGCCTTTTCCCGGAAAGGTGTCAGAAGATTCAGATCAAATATGGGCTGGGTGATGAAAAATTCAGCCCCTGCCGCGATTTTTTTCTCCATTTCCGCAAGTTCCGCTTCAGGGGATTCTCCTTCCGGACTTATTTTCAGAGATGCACCGGTCCGGAACCCTGGTGCGCCCTTCAGTTCTGCACCTGACATATCTGATCCTTTCCGGAGGATTCCGATAATTTCCAGCAGTTCTGCCGTGCCAATATCCCGGACTGCCGGAGTCTGATGATGATCCCCCATAGCGGGATCATCCCCCTCTGTCACAATGACCGTGGGAATGCCACAGGCTCCGGCTCCAAGCAGATCAGCCTGCAGGGCCAGCCGGTTCCGGTCACGGGTGCATATCTGCATGGCGGTTTCCATTCCTTTTGCCGAAAGTAGCATGGCCCCGGCCAGCGCACTCATCCGCATCAGGGCATTGTTCATTTCGCTTATGACAAATGCATCCACCCGATCTTTGATATGTTCAGCATTTTCCAGCATAGTGGAAACATTGCTTCCTTTGGGAGGTTCTATCTCTGTCAGGACAGCAAACTCTCCGGCATCCAGGCTGTTTTTCAGGCTCATTTCCCACCTCTCTTTCAGGAACTGTAAATTTATGGAAAAAATTCTTTGGTATGACAAATAAAGTTTATTTTTCAAATGTTCTATAGTTATATATCCGGCACACAGTCAAGAACAAAAAACAAATATATTGACAGGAAAGCAATTAACAGGTTGACTACATCGGGCATTTTCCCCTATATTTCCGAAAGTCAGGGAAAATGTTGCTATGGAAGCGGGGAAAATCTCTGTCCGGAAACCCTGGGAGTTTTTGGATGACGATCTTTTCCCGAAAAACTGTTATACTACATTGTCCGCGTTTTGACAAAAGAATCATGGGAATATTTTACAACCAAAAAGGAGAAGAAAAATGGTAAGAACCGAAATTTCTCTGTTTCTGCACAATGTACCGGGAGAACTGGGAAGACTGGCCTCCATGCTTTCTGCGGAAGGAATCAATATTGATGCCATCACCATACAGGATGCCTCCAGTTATGTACAGACCCTGTTTCAGGCCAGGGGGAAATCCCTCAAACGGATTGCCTCCAGCGCCAGTTACAACTCCATGCGCAAAGACTCTGCGGAATTTGCGCTGATCCGCCTTCTGGTTGATCAGACCGAAAAGGCGGTGGAACTGCTAACTCAGAAGGATTACCTTTTTGACACGGTTCAGGTCATAGCCATCACTCTGGAAAACCGTCCCGGAGAGATGGCGAAAATCACCACAAAATTCGGGGAGGCCGGAATCAATATCAACTATGTCTACGGTTCGGTTTCGGCACCGGATGAAAAATGTCTTTTTGTGTTCTGCCCGGAAGATATTAAACTGGCCTCACAGATCTTTGAAAAATAAGGGACTCATGGACTTGTCCCGCCCAGTCCGGAAGTATGGCCGTTCCGGGCGGGACATATACCGGGTTCACTCCGGTTCCCATGCAAAGGATCAATGCCATTGACTCAAGGTGATTTTACAGAAAAAAATATCCCGGAAAAGCAGCGCAGGCTTACGGCTTTTGCCTGTGCCTGTGAACTGAACCGGGATATTTATAGTATTTTCCTCAACTTTTGTCCTCTGTGCAAAAAACCGCTCCGCTTAATTTTTGCACTCCTCCACCGGGTTTTGCAGAGGACAGAAGTTTGTAAAAGAACTATTGCTTCATTTCACTTAAAATTGTAGGTCGGATTAGCGCAAGCGTAATCCGACATCCTGACATTACTTCGGAATACAGCCACAATTTTAGGTGAAACAATGCACTATATTTTCGTAAATCATCTAAGGGCTCAGACTTCAAAATCCTCCTTTGCGAAATGGGGAAAAAGCTTAGGTGATTTCTGAAAATAAATATACCATTTCAGTTCACAGGCACAGGGCAAAAGCTGGAAGCTTTTGATACTTTGAAGGGATATTCTTTTCTGGAAATCACCTTAGCGTCAATGGCATTGACGCGAAGCATGGGAATGATTGGAAAAGCTTTTTCCCTGAATCCGCAGGAACAGGGAGGACTGCAGCGGGGTCAGAGGGTGTCTGAAAAGTCCCTGCCCTGCTTTGCAAAAGGGGGGAAACAGACTTTTCAAACACTCTCTATGCAATTTCGCCTGTGGGAAAAAAGGAACTTCCGAAATATTTTTTTGAAAATCTGTTGAATTTTTCAGCATTTCTGATATTTTTCCCATTGGACTGAGGCGCTCACTTACGGAACCTCCGGGAATACATTCAAAAAAAGGCAGCACAATATAATGAAAACAATGTCGCTCAGATTCAGGCTTGTACTTGGGGGAATTCTCCTGGCCGTGATTCCAATTCTGTCCTTAGGATTTTTTTCAGATATGCGCGCGTCCGCAGCTCTGGATCGGATAGCCAGAGAGCATGTTGTCAATATAGCAAAAGATCTGGCAGGCATGATCCGGATATTCATGGCGGATCAGGAGCGATCCGTCCGGCAGATTTCCGTGAGCCAAACCCTCAAAACTGCCTTTGGAAAATCAGCGGAAAGAACTGAAACCGAAATCAGAGATCTGAATGCGGAACTTGCACAAATCATGGAGCAGTCCGGAGATGTTTTTAAGGAACTCTTTTTAAGTGACGAGAAAGGAAATGTGTTTTCTGACGGATCAGGCGGTAAACACAGAGGTATGAATATCGCGCAGCAGGGATATTTCATAAAGGCCGGAAAAGGGAAGACAGCGGATGGAGAAGTGATCATGGATGAAAAGGACGGTCTGCCCCTGGTTCCGGTCTGTGTTCCGGTTTTTTCCGAACCGGGGCGTTTTGCCGGAACCCTGACGGCTTTTGTAAATCTGAAACCGGTTTCCGAACAGATTCTGTCTGTCAGACCGGGGGATACCGGATATTCCTTTGTGGCTGATAAAAAAGGCATTATTCTTATCCATCCCAAAAACGGCTTTGTACTGAAACTGGATATTACCACTCTCAGGGGCATGGAAAGCATTGTGCCTAAAATGCTCAATCAGCAGACCGGTGTGGAAAGATATTTTTTTGACAACATTTTCAAGATTGCGGGATATGCGCCTGTGGGCAGGAACGGATGGACAGTGGCCGTAACCCAGCCTGAAAAGGAGTTCATGTCGGAAATTTATCAGGTCCGAAAAGTTATGATTGTTTTCGCCCTGGGCTTCCTTGCACTGGGTATCTGGCTGGTGCTGCTGTTTGCCGGGCGGATTCTCAGATCCCTGTGGAAAGTGGTCAGGGGATTGGATGCGGGTGCGGATCAGGTTTCCGCGGCTGCCCATCAGATAGCGTCTGCCAGTCAGTCTCTGGCCCAGAATGCGGCAGAGCAGGCAGCCGCGCTGGAGGAAAGTTCTGCAACAATGGTGGAAATTGCTGCCATGAGCCGGGAAACCTCCAAACTGACAGAGGGCGGCCGGGAACTGATGAACCAGAATATAGAGAAATCAGGATATTCCCTCAGATCCCTTGTGGAACTGACACGGGAAATGCACAGGATCGAGTTGGAAAGTGACAAAGTCCGGGGAATTATCAGTACCATTGACGAAATCGCGTTTCAGACCAGCCTGCTGGCCCTGAATGCGGCCATAGAGGCAGCGCGCGCGGGGGAAGCCGGAAGCGGATTTGCGGTGGTCGCGAATGAGGTCAGAAATCTGGCCCAGCGTTCCACAGATGCTGCCTCTGCCACGCAGGATCTGCTCGCAGCCACGATTTCACAGGTCAGTCAGGCCGCACATGCCATCAAAGGTATCAATGACGATTTTGTGGATATTATTGAATCTGCCACAGTGATGGGCGAAAAAACCTCAGCCATCACGGCCGCCACAAAAGAACAGACATCAGGCATAGAGCAGATGAGCCATGCTGCCGCTGAGCTGGAACAGGTGACCCAGCAGATGGCGGCCCATTCCCAGGAAACCGCAGCCGCATCCGAGGAACTTTCTGCCCAGGCCGAAGAAATGAAACATTTTGTGAAAGAACTCATGAAGGTGATTGCAGGGAGCACAAGCCGGAGGAAAGATGAATGAGCCAAAGGATCGGCAGTATGTGCTGGTCATTGATGATGATCCGGCCAATATCACACTGCTGACAAAACTGCTTTCCATGTCCGGTTACGGCGTGTATTCAGCGGATAACGGCCCCGAAGGTCTGAAACTCGCATCGGAAAAAATGCCGGATCTCATCCTGCTGGATGTTACCATGCCCGGCATGGACGGGCATGAGGTGTGCAAAGCATTAAAGGAGGATGCGCAGACCCTTAATATTCCGGTCATTTTTATCACAGGCACGGGAAATGAAAGCAAGGGATTCCGCCTCGGAGCTGTGGATCATATCCGCAAACCCTTCAGCACCAGCATTATAAGGGCCAGGGTGAAAAATCACCTTGAGCTCAAGCAGTACCGGGATTATCTGGAAAAACTGGTCAGGGAAAGGACACGGGAACTGGAATCGGCAAATGAACAGTTGCAGGCAGAAGTCACTTTCCGGCGTCAGGCAGAGGCTGATCTAAAGAAATACCAGGATCATCTGGAAGAACTGGTGGCACTGCGCACAGCGGAACTGCAGAGGGCAAATTCCCGGCTGGAGGAGGAAATCCTGGAACGGCGTCAGGCCGAGGAAAAGGTGAGAAAAAGCGAGGAAAAATACCGCAGTGTTTTTGAAAACACGGGTTCTGCCATGCTTATTGTGGAAGAGGACAGCACCATTTCCATGATCAACGCGGAATGTGAAAAACTCACCGGATATGCAAAAAGTGAAATTCAGGGCAAAAAAAAATGGATGGAATTCATCATGCCCGAAGATGCGGAAAAGATAAAGTCATTTCACACACGCAGAATATCGGGCGACCCGGATGTTCCTTCCGAATATGAATGCCGGATGAGGGATGCATACGGAACTGTCCGGGATGTTTTTGCAAAGGCTGATATGATTCCTGAAACCCGCAGGAGCATTGTCTCGTGGATTGATATTACGGATCGGAAACGTTCGGAAATGGCGATCAAAGAAAACGAGGCATATCTGCGTACCATCCTGTCCACCATTCAGGCAGGTGTGCTGATTATTGATCCTGAAACCCTGAAAATATTTGATGTAAATCCATGCGCTGCCAGAATGATCGGAAGCACACCCGATTCCCTTATCGGCCTGGATTATACCCGGTATGTCAGATGTTCCTGCGGGGCAGGGAATTGTGAGAAGACATTTTCAGACTCTGAATCCTGCCGCAAAGGGGAAAACTGTGACTGCATCATACAGACAGTGACAGGGGAGCATATCCATGTGCGGAGATCCTATGCTCATGCACGGCTTAAAAACAGGGATTATCTGATCCAGAGTTTTCTCGATATTTCGGATATTATTGATCTGATGAAGCGCCAGGATATCAATATTGATCTTTCCCGGAATGTTCTCAATCTGGTCAACCGGGTATCCCCGCGCTATACGGAAATCAGAGACGGACATCTGCTCTTTTTCGACGGTCTTTCCGTACCCTGCCACAAGCAGGGCGGAGACCATTATTTCATGCGGAATCTTGCCGGCAAAACTGTGGTGACACTCAAAGACCAGTCCGGGCATCAGGTAAGCTGTGTGCTGCGAAGTATTATCACGGATCTGATACACCACGCAATTCTGACCAATTACTGCTGTCTTTCCTTTGAGGAGGTCATTTCCAGGCTCAATAATGAAATCTGCCGATCCGGAACCTTCAGCGAAGATGATTTTTTTACCTGCATCAGTGCTGAAATCACGCATGAAACACTGCGCATGAAATATGTTTCCGCAGGTCATCCGCCATTTCTGCTGATCCGGGGAACCCGGTCAATGCTGCTGCCTGCGCCCGGATTTCCCGGCACCAACATTCCCATAGCGATTCTGAAAGATGAAAAATACACTGCCGGAGAAATACAGCTTATGCCCGGCGACCGTATTGTCTTTTATACAGACGGACTGACGGAAATGCCGGAAAACAATCTGAACCGCAGTCTCACCATGCAGGAACTCAGGGATATTGCAGACAGAATCATCCGGGACAATCATGATATTCATGCCTCGGATCTGATGCGGGAGCTGCTGCGCCGCGTGGCAGATCTGAGCGGAGAATCGGTTGAACCCTTTTCAGTCAACACCTCCGGCGATGATATTACCATGATCTGTCTTGAAATCGAAGACAAACATGCGTATAATGAGATTTTACTGAAACCGGAGAACACCCATGACGCTCTCCGGATGATCAGTGATCTGTACCGGGATATTGTGACTGATTTGGAAATGATGGGCTTTGAGGATCCTGATACCCGTGTATGGTCAGTCATGGAGGAAGGGATTCTGAATGCCTGGAAACACGGCAATCAGCAGAATCCGGATAAAAGCATTGCCGTGCGCTGGCGGTACGGAAATGATTTTCATCTGACAATCAGTGATGAGGGGGATGGATTTGATCCCGAAAGCATTTCTGATCCCACTCTGACGGAAAATATTACCAGAACATCGGGAAGGGGACTTTTCATGATCCGGTATTTCAGCACGCATGTACGGTGGAAAAGGGGCGGAAGAGAAATGACTGCCTATTTCAAAAAATGTCCGGATCCCATTGCCGATGAGCAGATGCAGCGGGCTGAAAAATTTATGAAACTCTGGGAACGCGGATGAGTGTTCAGGTGTGAATTTTTAATGCTGAATGGTGCAGCCGTTTCAGCATCCAACATTTATATAAAGGAATGATAAATGGAAGTGCATGTGACACAGGAAGGAAGCAGTGCCCGTTTTACACTAAACGGAAAAATTGATGAAAGCGGCGCAGAAGAACTCAAAGCCCGGTTCCTTGCTCTGAACCGGACTGGTTTGAAAGAAGTTTTTTTTGATTTTAAAGGTGTCAGTCATATCGGCAGCGCGGGCATTGGCAAACTGCTTCTTTTTTACAAAGAGCTGGCCATTTCCGGTGGAAATATCCGAATCATCAATACTTCCGATGCTATACGGGATCTGTTCCGGGTACTGAAGCTGGATACGATTTTCACGGTTTCCTGACATCGGAATGCAAAACAGCGCGGAGTGAAACCCGGAGGAATTCTGTGCGCAGACAGGCTGACTTCCGTTTCACTCCGTGCCGGGCATTCCTTTTGTGTCCTGATGGATTGCAAAATAAAGCGGAGTGAAACGGACCGGAATTTTGCGGCCCCAAATGTCAGGGCTTGTATTTCAGGGTGATTCCGTCATCTTTCTCCGGCTCTGTCTCCGTCTGAACAGTTTCCGGAGAAGGTTCTGCTGCGGGAGGCCGGGGCGGATTTGTGCTGATCTTTTCTTCATACACAATCATGAGAAAAATCGTTGCCAGAGGCTGGGTAAAGAGAAAACCGATAAAAACTGAACCTCCGATGGTGCTGATGCCCAGAAACAGGATGGCAGTAATGATGTGATCCATAATATCATTTGAGGTCACCATTCTGAAGCTCTCTTTGATCGCATCAATGACACTGAATTTCCGGTCTGTCATCAGCGGCAGCATATACAGGCATATATATGAAAGACCGCAGATGATAACAATGCCGGGCAGTACAAAAAGGGAAATTCCGATCATCACCAGCACAAAGACCGAAAGACCGAATCCCAGCAGGGGCAGAAACAGCCCCATTTCCGAAAACAGATCCTGAATGCGGGGCTCACGGCCGCTTCTCACCATCATCAGGACAGACTGCATGTATCCTGCCATCATTACCGGAATCAGAATGCCGAGGCTCAGGGCTCCGGCAATGGCCATGACAAGGGTCATCAGGATCATGGGGACGATGTATTTCATCGTCAAAGCCCATGCTTTTTCAAGATGCGTTTTAAAATCCATTTCTTATTCTCCTTTGGAAATTTAAGTTGAACACCGGCTTTTTTTCAGCCTTTGGGAAATTATAAAAAAAGAAGGGAACTGTCAAGAAATCATGCAATTCTTTTCCATTATTTTACTTTCCGCTCTGCTTGTCCTTCCGGCTTTTCCTGCGGACAGCATTCCGGATACGGATGCGGCCTGGAAAAGAATCATGGAACTCAGTACGGAAATCATCCGTCACAACCATCTGTATCAAATGGGAAAACCTGAAATTTCAGATGCTGAGTATGATCGTCTGAATGAGGAACTGCTTCATCTGGAGCAGAAATTTCCGGAACTGGCTCTGCCGGACAGTCCCGCATCTCAGATCGGGCCTGTTCCGGACACGGATTTTCCAAAATTTGTGCATCCGGTTCCCATGCTCAGTCTGGACAAATGCCATTCCCTGACAGATTTGAAAACCTGGATTAGTAAAACAGAAAAGGCAGCCGGGAAAACTCTGCGATTTGTGGCTGAAGAAAAAATTGACGGAGCTGCCATTGAACTGATCTATGAAAAGGGAATTTTGGCAAAGGCCGCAGCCAGAGGGGATGGCAGAGAGGGGTATGATATGACAGACAAAATCCGAACCATACGCACCCTTCCCCAGAGACTGTCTTCTCCGCTTTCCCTGACAGTGCGGGGAGAAGTGTTTGTGAAAAAAACGGATTTTGAGAATCTCCGGAAAAAGGGGAATCCGGAGTATAGCAGTCCCCGCAATCTGGCGGCGGGCGCGCTGTGGAAAAAAGACATCCGGGAAACAGCGGAAATCCCGCTGGATATTTTTGTCTTTGAGGCTGTCACGGGGATTCCTGAGAATCTGGAAACCCATTCAGATGTTCTGAACTGGCTGAAGGAACTCGGATTTCCCGTAAATCCCCAAAACCGCAGTGTGGAAAATTTTGGAGATGCAGAAAAATATATCAGGGAAGCCGGGGCACGCCGGGATTCTCTTGCCTATGAAACTGACGGAGCGGTGCTGAAGACAGACGATCTGAAGGTCAGAGAAATGCTCGGACATACAGAGCGTTTTCCCCGCTGGGCCATTGCTTACAAATTCAGTCCTGACCATGCAGTCACGGTTCTGGAAAAGATAGAGGTGCATATCGGAAGGCTGGGCCGGGCCTCGCCAGTGGCCGTATTTAAACCTGTACGGATTCGCGGGGCTGTGATTTGCCAGGCCACTCTGCATAATCAGGAATATATCCGCAGGCTGGGACTGGCTCCGGGCGACACAATACGTGTTGTGAGAAAAGGGGATGTCATTCCCGCAGTTGCGGAGGTGGCAGAAAAAAAGAATCCCGATGCCCTTTTCTGGCAAATGCCGGAAAAATGCCCGGTCTGTCAGACAAAACTGAAACAGAAAGGCCGTCACCATATCTGCCCGAATTTGGAATGCCCGGCCCGGATCCGGGAGGGACTTGTGCATTTTGCCCAAAAAATGGGCATAAAATATCTGGGCGCGGCAGCAGCAGACAGTCTCATTGCCAGGAACAGGCTGAAATATCCGGAAGATATTTACAGCCTGAGCGAAAAAGACCTGAAAGAGACACCGGGATTCAGTGATGCAAAAATCCGCTCCTTTTTCGCTGATCTTGCGCAAAGCAGGAAAAAGCCTTTTGAAACTGTGCTGACAGCTTTGGGAATTCCGGGGCTGGGGAAAGGAAGTATCCGCGCTCTGATTGCCGCGGGATTTGATTCTGCGGACAAAATCATGAATGCCTCTTCTGAAGAACTTGCCGGAGTAAAGGGGCTGGGAAAAGAAAGCGCAGGGCAGATTCATGGGGGATTTAATCCCCGTATGAGAGAAAGCATTGCAGCTTTGCAGAAACAGGGACTGGCGCTGTGACGGAAAATCATACAAAAAAAGGGACCCGGATTTCATCCGGATCCCTTAAATTTTTTTTGGTAGCGGAGACAGGATTCGAACCTGTGACCTTCGGGTTATGAGCCCGACGAGCTACCAGACTGCTCCACCCCGCATTAACTCTGACAATATAACCCTGATTCAGACGGATGTCAAGCAATAAATTTATAAATATGCAATTCTGATCCGATGCCCGGATGTCTGTTCTTTTTCTCCGGAATCAGACGGAAGTTCAGAAAAACCGGCCCCGGAAGCGTCCGGTTTCAGAAAATGAAAAAAAACAGACTTGAAAATATGCCGGAAATATGCAAGACAGCGGCTGCTCATGCCGGAAAGTACAGAGAACTGTTCATTTATGATCAGCAGAGGCTTTGGGGGCAGACATTTTTCCCGCAGAGAACACAGAAAAAAGACACAAAGGAAATTTTGCAATACCGGGAGGCCGTGAGTCAAAACTCCTGATTTTTTTTCATCATGTAAGGAATAATTTTATGATTTCCATTGAAAAACTCAGATATCCGCTCCTGATAGCGCACAGGGGCTATCGGGCCAATTATCCGGAAAACACACTGGCTGCGTTCCGCCCGGCTGTGGATGCCGGTGTTCAGATGGTTGAACTGGACGTGACCCTGACAAAAGACCGGAAAGTGGTGGTGATTCATGATGATACTCTTGATCGCACCACAGATGGCCACGGCAGAGTTTGCGACTTTACTCTTGCAGAACTGAAACAACTGGATGCCGGATCATGGTTCGATGCCTGTTTTGCAGAGGAAAGGATTCCAACCCTGGCCGAGGTGCTGGATACGGTTCTGCCCCATGTGATGGTAAATATTGAAATAAAACCCGAAGCCTTTGAATCCCATGCTCCCGCAGATGCCATTGAACATCTGGTTACAGAACTGGTTTGGGAACGCAGCGCTCAAAAAGCTGTGCTGATTTCAAGTTTTGAACACCGGGTACTGGAGCGGATCAGTTTTTTTCCGGACGCACCCGCGCTGGGTGTGCTGACGGAAAATGTGAATGCAGAAGCAATCATTCCCCTCTGCCGCAGCATCCGTGCATTTTCCTGGAATCCGGATTGTCTTTGTGCGGACAGACAGCAGATAAACCGGATGCATCAGGCCGGGTGCAGGGTTTTTCCCTATACCGTCAACCAGAAGAAAGAAATTGAAAAACTCCTGGAAATGGGTGCAGACGGTGTGTTTACGGATGATCCTCTGCTTATGGGGCCTCTCTTATAACAGATGATGAAACATACAATATACCTTGCACCGCTGAGGGGATTCACCTCCTTTGTTTTCCGCAATGTTTTTTCCTGTTTTTTCAAAGGTATTGATCTGGCTGTGGCTCCTTTTGTCTCCACTGTGAGCAGCACCCGCATCAAAGATTCCATGCTCAGGGATCTGCTGCCGGAAAACAATCGGGAAATGCCGGTAATCCCGCAGCTTATCGGCAAAAATCCGGATGATTTCATTGCACTGGCCAAACGCCTGGGGGATATGGGATATGATACGGTCAACTGGAATCTGGGATGCCCTTTTCCCCAGGTAGCGAAAAAGGGAAGAGGATCAGGGCTTCTGCCCTATCCGGATCGAATTGACGCATTTCTGGAAAAGGTTATTCCCGCGGTTCCTGTCCGGATTTCTGTCAAAACCCGTCTGGGGCGTTATGATGTCTGTGAGATTTCTGCTCTTATGCCGGTCTTCAACCGCTATCCGCTGGCTGAACTGATCATCCATCCGCGTACAGGTGTGCAGATGTACGAAGGGGAAACGCATCCGGATGTTTTTGCCCGGTGTCTGCATGTTTCATGCCATCCTCTGGTATATAACGGTGACATTCGGACACAGGAGGATTTCCGGACACTTTCTGCCCGGTTTCCGGAAATTGATCGGTGGATGATTGGCCGGGGAATACTCAGCAATCCTTTTCTGCCGGAAAATATCCGGAAAGCTCAGAGAGGAACAGGAGAAGCAGAAGAAACTGACGAAGAGAAAATCAGAAGATTCAGGGAATTTCACAATGCCCTGTTTGCGGAATACCTGCCGGTTTTCAGCGGAACCCATCATCTGGTCGGGCGGATGATCGGTTACTGGCATTACTTTGCCGATATTTTTGCGGAAAATCCGAAATTTGTCAAAAAACTCCGCAAGACCGGAACAGCCGAAGATTATATGGAAACAGTGAAGCATTTTCTGGAATATGAGGTCAGGCTGAAAACAGACAGATTATAGCGTAAATTACTCAATTTTTTTCAAAAATCAGGAACCCGGTCTGCCCTGAAAAATGGGGTAAGCACAGAGGTTTGCCCCTGCATTATTCCGAAAAATATATGGTGTGTGCTTAACACGCAAATCAGCAGGTTTGCACAGTATCCGTTCCAGCAATCCTGCTTATTTTCTTCATAATTATGCTCCCAAAGCCTGCAATACGGTTTTCCGCATCAGATCAATGGGCGCAGATTTGCCTGTCCACAGTTCAAACTGAAATGCGCCCTGATAAACAAACATGGACAGGCCGTCAACAGTTACACATCCCTGTTTTTCTGCCTCTTTCAGCAGCATGGTTTGCAGGGGATTGTACACAATATCCATGACCGTCATTCCCTGCCGCAGCAAATCGGGCGGGATGGGCATCTTCTCTGTATTTGGCGTCATTCCCACAGGTGTTGTGTTGATGACAATATCAAAATCCGAATTCATTGCTGCCAAAGGGAGAAAATCCGCATTCATTGCTTTTGCCAGTATTTTCCCTTTTTCCGCACTCCTGCTGACAATGGTGACATGCCCTTTTTCCGCTTTTATGCCAAATCCAATGGCGCGGGCTGCGCCGCCAGCACCAATGACAGCGATTTTTTTCCCTGCAATTTCTGTCTTTTCCCTCAAGGCACGGACTGCGCCGAGACAGTCTGAATTGTATCCAACCAGAATTCCGTTCCGGTTTATGACGGTGTTGACCGCGCCGATTTCCTTTGCCAGAGGATCAATTTCATCCAAATGGGGCATAATTGAAACCTTGTGCGGAATGGTGACACTCACACCCTGCACAGCAAATGCCCGGACTGCGGATACAGCAGCGGCAATATCTTCAATTTTGAAGGCCAGATACACTGCATTGTATTTTGCATGGGCAAATGCGGCATTGTGCATCAGCGGACTCAGGCTGTGGGATACGGGATTGCCGAATACACCGTACAATCGTGTGCCGGTGTCAATTGTCATATTTCACCTGATTTGGGATAGGAACCCAGAATTTTGAGGTAAAGACAGATTTTTTTCATTTCTGTCACGGTTTTCTGAACAATATCATCTTCCATATGGCCTTCCAGATCCGCAAAGAAGAAATAGCTCCAGTTTTCATGCTTGGTGGGACGGGATTCCAGTTTCACCATATTCAGGCCGTTTTCCGCTATGGGCTGCAAAACCCTGTACAGCGCGCCCGGCATATGTGCTGTGACAAACATCAGCGAGGTTTTGTCCTCTCCGGTGCGGTGGATTTCATCTGTGCCGATAATCAGAAAACGCGTGGTGTTCCGGGCCACGTCTTCTATGCGGGATGCCACCACTTCCAACTTATAGATATGCGCGGCCTCACTGCTGGCAATGGCCCCGGTTCCGGGTTCCTGCGCGGCTTTCTGTGCTGCAATGGCTGTACTGCCGCATTCTTCCAGAATTGCCTCAGGCAGATATTTCTGCAGCCATCTCCGGCACTGGGCAAAGGGCTGGGGATGGGAATATATCTTTTTAATATCCTTCATAATCCCGCTTTTGCACAGCAGATCATGGGAAATGGGCTGATATTTTTCCGCGCAGATTTTCAGTTCTGATTCAAAAAAAAGATCCAGTGTGTGATTGACTGCTCCTTCAATGGAATTTTCCACAGGAACCACGCCGTAATGGCAGGTTCCCTTTTCCACTTCATTGAATACATCCCGGATGCTGGGCTGGGAAATATATTCCACAGAATGACCGAAATGGTTCATGGCTGCAATATGGGTGTAAGTTGCTTCAGGGCCAAGATAACTGACCCGGCTGGGACGCTGCAGTTGCCGGGATGCAGCCATAATCTGGGTAAAAAGATGACGGAGCACCTTTTCATTGAGCGGGCCTTTGTTCAGACTGAGCAGCCGCTGAAATATCTGGCTTTCACGTGTGCTGTCCAGCACCTGCTGCTTTCTCTGCGCCTTGAGTTTTCCCACTTCATTGACAATCTCCAGCCTGCGGTTGATCAAATCCAGCATGGTATCGTCAATCTCATCTATGGACTGTCTGAGTCCGGCAAGACGGGACGTGAATTCCTCTGCGGCCGGATCTGTATTTTGAATAATAGTTTCAGAATGTTCCATGTGTTTATCCGCCTGTGTTTATAGGGTTGCTGCTGTTTTTCCATTTATCCGTTTTTTTTATTTTCCCAATAATTTAAATAAATCAGAAAATACAGAAGGAGAACGCTTTTCTGAAAGTTTTCTTTTAAGCTGCCTGGTTCTTTCATGCTGCGGATCAAGCTGTCTGAGGATACTGTAACATAACTCTGCTGATTTCATTTTCCCTGTCTCACAATAATACAAGCCTGTTATTCCCATAAAACCGATTACTTCTGTAATGTGAAACTTTTTTCTTTTCGGATATAAGAGTTTCAGATCAAATTTATTGTCAAAAATTATTGGAATTTGATCAATCTCTTTTCTTCGCAGACATAATTCTGCATAATTGAGTTTTGCAAAAAGATAATCCGGATATTTTCTGTAATTTTCTGTGACAAGATCTTCTATCTTATCCCATTCTCCTGTTTTTGAATAAGCCATCATCAGATAGTTGGAAAACTGGGGCACATCAGGATACTGCTCTATTGCTTCTTTCAGACTGATAACAGCCTTCTCCGGCTGTTTAAAAACCATTTCATAGAGTTCTTCTGAAATCTTCCTGATTTTTTTTCTGACAGAATGATGCAGTTTTTTTATATACGGATTTTCCATCGGCTCATCTGTGATTTCATATTTTGTTATTATAAGTTCCTGCTGTTCTGTGTGATTTTTCATATCTGTTTTTCAATCTCCTTTCTGTCCAGTTTGGTAATAAAGTGCCGTAAGGTTATTTCCGGAAAAGAATATATCAGAAAAGTAGCAAAAGTTTCCGGCTTTTGCCCTGTGCCTGTGAACTGAACCGGGATATTTATTTTCATAAATCACCTGATTTATGTTCGTTTTTCGGTAGTGGGTCAAACCGGTTGATGATGCGGAAAAAACTCTCCTCCCTTGAGGTGGAGTGGGGGAGGTGGAAAAAGTTTATAATTTCAGGGCATTTTCCCCTCCCATGCCCCTCCCGCCGGGGGATGGGAATTTCAGAATCAACTGATTTGACCCACTATCAAAAAAACATTATCGGAAATAAGTGGCTGTATCAAAATAAATTGTTCCAAACCCTTAGGGTTTTTGAACAAAAAAATTGTACGGGTTATTTTTTTACAACCCTAAGGCAGAACACAGCTTCCAGCTTGTTCACAAGCCACATAACAATCTGGAAAATTTTGCTACCGCAGCATTCTTTGCGCTTCTTTGATTAAACGCTCTGTCTCTTCCCATGAAATGCAGGCATCGGTGACAGATACGCCGTATTCCAGCAGAGACGGATCTGCACAGATATTCTGCCTGCCTTCGTGCAGATGGCTTTCCAGCATAAGGCCAACAATGTTTTCATTGCCGTTCATCCGCTGATGGATGACATAGTCCCATGCCATACCCTGCATATGGTAATCCTTGCCGGAATTGCCGTGGGAACAGTCTATTATAACAGAAGAATTCAATCCTTTGTCTGTCAGCATGGCAGTTGCTTTTGCAATGCTGGCCGGATCATAATTGGGTGTTCTGCCGCCCCGTAAGATAAGATGCCCCCAGGGATTGCCCGGCGTGCGGACAATACAGCTCTGTCCCATCCAGTTGATTCCGGGAAACCGATGGGATTTTGCAGCAGCCATGATGGCATTGAGAGCCGGATTGATACTGCCGTCTGTGCTGTTTTTGAAACCCACCGGCATGGAAAGACCGCTTGCCATTTGCCTGTGAATCTGTGATTCGGTCGTGCGTGCGCCGATGACAGCCCATGCCACAGTATCCTCAAGATAAGCCGGGGTAAGGGGTTCCAGCATTTCCGTTGCACAGGGAACACCCATTTCACTGATTCTGACCAGAAGATTTCTGGACCGGCGCAGTCCCTCTGTCATATCACAGGAGCCGTCCATGCCGGGATCATTGACCAGTCCTTTCCATCCAATGCTGGTACGGGGTTTTTCCACATAGGTGCGCATGACAAGGAACAGGGTGTCACTGACTTCTTCCTGCAGAATCCGGAGTTTATGTGCGTATTCCAATGCTGCCACTTCTTCATGGATGGAGCATGGGCCGGTAATCACCAGCACACGTTTGTCTTCTTTTTTCAATATGTTTCTGATGATTTCCCGCGCTGACTGCACTGTGCGGTCTGCCTGTCCGCTTAAAGGGAATTCCTGTTTCAGGCGAAAGGGCTGGATAAAGGAAAGGGTGACAGAAGGTTTGGGTATACAGACGGGATTGCCTGAAACCGGGAGAACAGCATTTCCGGTTCCTGTGCATGGTTCCATTTCCACAGATTCAATACTGACACATGTCATGGATTACATCCTCCAGTTCTTTTATGCGTATTTCTTCCACAATGGCCTCACCGATATGGCGCAGCAGTACAAAATGAATACTGCCGCCCTTCCGTTTCTTGTCTTTTTTCAGCGCATCCAAAACCTTTTCCCTGTCAAGTGAAATCCGGGTGGGAAGTTTCAGGTTTGTCAGCAGGATGCGGATACGATCCGCATCTTCGGATTTCAGGTATCCCCTGCGCACGGAAAGAGCAGCAGCCACAGCCATTCCCACGCTCACAGCCTGTCCGTGGGGAATTTTTGTGATTTTCTCCACTGCATGACCGAATGTATGGCCAAAATTGAGTTTCCTGCGCTCCCCTTTTTCCTTTTCATCCCGGTTGACAATGCCGGATTTGATCCGCACGGAATCATGCACCAGTTTTTCAATCGCGTCCGTATCCAGAGACAACGCCTTTTCCCAGTGTGTTTCCATCCAGCCAAACATGGCCGAATCTGCAATGGCCGCATGTTTGACAATCTCGGCAAAACCGCAGAGGATTTCTTTTTCCGGCAGAGTTTTCAGCAGATTCATATCACAGATGACAAAATCCGGCTGCCGGAAAACACCGATCATATTTTTGTAACCGCTGAAATTGACACCATTTTTTCCGCCAACACTGGCATCTACCTGGGACAGAAGCGTGGTGGATACAAAGCCGAAATCCACGCCCCGCAGATAGGTGGACGCGGCAAATCCGGTAATATCACAGACAATGCCTCCGCCAATGCCGAGAATAAAGGCTGAGCGATCCGCTTCCATTTCCAGCAGTTGCCGGAATATTTCATTTACGGTTTCAAGGGTTTTGATGCCCTCACCGGTTCCGATTTCTATCACCGGTGCATCAGGAAAATCCTTGTGATACAGATTCCGGATATTGCTGTCTGTAATAATGATGACCTGTGCTTTGTCCGGAAGATAGCTGACCGCATTCCGTATATTCTCTCCCACCAGAATGCGTGACGGGCCTGTGCTGCCGTGAATTTCAAGAGTTTTCATTGTAATATTTTGTATTCCTTTAAAAATTTGTTTACAGATTCACCTCATCCGCATATCCGAAAATCTCTATTCCCAGTTTCTGCGCGGTTGGCACTGCGCGCCTGTCTACCATCGGAGAAATGACAATCACTCTGTCCGCCTTTCGAGCGTGCCTGTCTTCGTAAAATTTCTTTTTCCGCCAGAACACATACATGTCGGATTTGTTCATGTCGGATTTGATTTCACAAAGAATAAGTGTGCCGTTGTAAATGATTACATCCAGTTCCACCTGATCCGGTTCGTAGAACACGGTTCCCTCCTCATCCCAGTCCAGATACTGCTCGACTTTGACGCCAAAGGAATCCTCCAGAATGGATCGCAGCGCGTCGCGGAATGCCTTTTCCGTCTGAATGCCCCATCTGGAACCCAAGGCTCCGATGGTGGAATCATATTTTTTACCCAGTCCTTTTATCTCTGCGAGCATCTGATTGATGACTTTCTGATTCTCTTCCCACTTTTTCTCCTGAGCCAGCCATTTTTCCTTATCCTCTTTCTGCCTTTCCTCCCATCTCTTTTCCCATGCCTCCCATTTTTTCTCCTGGGCAGCCCATTTTTCCTTCTGATCCTCCCATTTTTCCCTGTCCTCTTTCTGCTTTTCCTGCCATCTCCTTTCCCATGCCTCCCATTTTTTCTCCTGAGCCTCCCACTTTTTCTCCTGAGCTGCCCATTTTTTATCCTGTTTTTCCCTGTCATTCCGGAGTTCATCCAGTATTCTGTCTATCCGATCCTCGGTTTTTGTCTTATCCGCATATTCTCTGCGGGTAATTTCAAGGATATATTCACGCACCTGTATATCTTTTCTGAAAAACTCCGGAAGCTCCGCCAAAATAATGTCTCTGATCTGGTTCTGTGTAAGCTGCGTCTGCATATTGTCACCTCCTCTGCGGTTGTCCCAAGATTTTTACCCCAAAACCCTAAGTGTCTGTATCAAAATAACCTGTTATAAACCCTGAGGGTTTTCAAAACCCTCAGGGTTTCCGGACAGGAAAATTGTACAGGTTATTTTTTTACAGACCCTAAGGGTTTTAAAAACCCTTAGGGGTTTTTAAAAAATAAGATCAGGTTATTCAGTTTGCCACAGAATACCGGCCGTTTCCGTTACCGTTTCCCTTTTTCTTTGCCTCAAAATAACGGCCCAACTGCTCATGTGCCGTGAGAATGAGCTGTTCGGTGGTTTCCCAGGAAATGCACTCATCTGTAATGGAAACGCCGTATTTCATGGTGGCAAGATTGCCTGTGTTCTTCTGCGCACCCTCGCCGAGATTGCTTTCCAGCATCATGCCCACCAGAGCATCATTGCCGTCAATGCGCTGGTTGATGATGTCCCGCCATACCAGAGCCTGATTCTGATATTTTTTGGATGAATTGGCATGGGAGCAGTCCACAATGACGGCCTGGGGCAGTTTTTTGGCCTTTAACTGATCCACAGCCTCACGTATGCTGACAATATCATAATTGGGACGTTTCCCGCCCCTGAGTACGATATGCGCATAGGGATTTCCTGTGGTTTTCACCACTGCGGTACGGCCATTCTGATCAATGCCCAGAAAATGCTGGGGGGCATTTGCGGCTATCATGGCGTTGAAGGCTATATCCAAATCACCGTCCGTGCAGTTTTTGAAACCAACCGGCATGGAAAGACCGCTTGCCATTTCCCTGTGGGTCTGGGATTCTGTGGTGCGTGCCCCCACCGCTGTCCAGCAGATCATTCCCGCGATATATTGCGGAGTGATGGGATCCAGCAGTTCCGTGGCTGTGGGAACTCCCATTTCCGTAATTTTCAGCAGCAGTCTGCGCGCGCGGCGCAGTCCTTCTATAATATCACAACTGCCGTCCAGACAGGGATCATTGATCAGACCTTTCCATCCCACTGTGGTGCGGGGTTTTTCAAAATACACCCGCATGACCAGATACTGGGTGTCAGACACTTTCCTGTTCAGTTCCAGGAGTTTCTGAGCGTATTCCAGCGCGGCCTTTTCATCATGAATGGAACAGGGGCCGGTAATGACCAGCAGACGCCTGTCTTCTTTGCGCAGGATTTTTGCAATGGTCTCCCGGCCTGCAACCACGGTTTCGCTGGCTTTTTCCGTAAGCGGAAGTTCCGCCTCCAAAGTGCTGGGCGGGATCAGGGGTACGAATTCCTTGACATGCAGATCATAGGTGCGTTTCATTGTGCAATGCTCTCCTTTTCGGGTTTTTGGAAAGCAAAAAGGCCGTGAAGGTTTTTCCCCCACGGCCTTTAAAAACGGAAAAAGCCGGGGGCTTTTTCTGCCTACGGCTTTTTGCTGTATTTATAGATAAATTCTCCTCAGCACACCCCAGGCAGACGTATGGTGTAAAAATAAAAGTAAAAATAAAAAAATCTGCCTGCGATAAAAGATGCCACTGAAGTTTTTCCTTAAAAGTATTTTTTACAGTACAGAGCTGATTACAGGATACTTTCACTTATGTCAAGTTTTTTTTCATGAGCGTTTAAAAAAATTTTGTTTCGCACTCCGGCATGGGACCTGCCCGGTATCTGACTTCAAAAAAATTTTCACCGGACTTTTCAACTTCTGCGGGTTCATGAAAAATCATTTCCCGCTCCTGCGCTGTCATCACCGGAACTCTGTAATATGTATTGATATATTTGATATTTCCCTTTTCCGCCAGTCTCTTTTTCACAAAATTCCTGTGATGCTCCATCCGGTCAAGGATCCGTTTTCGGGCAAAAACCGGAATATTTTCACATCCGGAAAAGATCATATCCCGGAATCCGCTTTCCATTTCATATCCCACTGAATTTCTGGCCGAAGCCATAGCCGCAAACATCGTGGTTCCGCTTCCCAGAAAAGGGTCAAGCACAGTATCTCCGTAAACAGAAAACATCTGGATGAGCCGAAAGGGAATTTCAAAGGGAAAGGCAGCGCTTCTTTTTCTCACCTTATTGCTGTCATGCAGATTCTGTCCGGTTCCCTTAATATCTGTCCATATGTCAGAAAACCAGATATTTCTTTCTTCCCAGAAATACGCGCTCTGTCTGCGCAGAGTTTTCTCTTCGGCTTTTGTGAATTCCCTTTTTGTGCCTTTCCGGAAAACAAGGATATATTCATGCTCCAAAGTCACATACGCGCCTGCCGGGAGCATTCCCGAACCCATAAATTTATTGGGCGCATTGGTCTGTTTGCGCCACAGAATTTCCGGCAAAGGTGTCAGTCCGATTTCCGGCATCCGGGAAGTAATCCGGCTGTGATTGGGATACAGGGCAAATTTCCCGGCAATGGTGCGTGTGGCATCCCCGATATTGATACAGATGAATCCCCCATTTTTCACCACCCGCAGCACTTCATCCCATATGGCATCCAGTTCCCGGTGCATCAGCTCAAATGCCTGCATTCCTTTGTCTGCGTTAAGGAGTTTTCCGATCTCCGGATTCAGTTGCATAAACAGATCATCCCACATTTCAATCATGGGATAGGGCGGGGAAGTCACAACCAGATCAATGCTGTCCTGGGGAATTTCAGACATCTGTTTTGCATTTGAAAAATGGGTTTTATGTATGGTTTTCATATGTTATTTAATCAGTTCCGGGTATTTCCATCTGCGGATCAGCAGTTCCGTTTTTCCGTGAGAAACAGAACAGGTTTTGATTTGTACAGAGCATATACAGCGGAAATATCAATTTCACAATTCAAAAAAATACACATGAAAAAAGTGTATCGTACAGTTTCCACATTCCTGTGACACGGGATTGTCATAACAGAAAAGGGACACTCCTGCCAAATTCATTGATTTATGATTCATAATCTGCTATGGATTGCGACAGTCTGTATCTTCGGGATTTTCTCAGTTTAAGTCATTGGCCTGAAATAATTCAAAAACCCAGAAAGTGCCCTGATATGGGACAAAGAAAATCGGCTTTTGAACTGGCCGGATATGCGCGGGCCGGGGATAATTCTGCCATGCAGGAACTGATCCGTATGGCAGACGGAGCGTGGCGGAAATTCCTGTGCCCTTACACCCTGACCGATCAGATTGCGGCCATTGAGGCACTGGCTGATACAGGACGGGAAGATGCTCTGATATATCTCAAATCACTGAAAGTCAGAAAAGAGATTTATAAAGAATCCTGCACCGGACTGGCCTGCGGAAGTGATCATTATCCGCTCTGGTCTGCCATATCCTGTGAATTTCCCAATGCAAAAGGGGAACTTGCAGAAAATCTGCGTTATACGGGAAAGAAGTTTGACATATCTGTTTCCGTATCATATCTCAGTGAAGAAGATCATCCTGCCATTCAGAAAGAGAATCCCTTTCACCGGATTATTGACAGATGTATTGAACGTCTGGAAAAATTTCTTGTGAAAAATCAGTCCGAACTGGACAATAACAGAAAAAATGATAAAATTTGACGGACAGGGAAGGAAAGCAGTTGCACGGAAAATTTTTTACTGACGGAGAGATTAATAATGAAGAACATGAAACTGGGAAGCAAAATTATAGGAATGACAGTCATTATTGTGTCTTTGATGCTTATTTTTTCCGCCTTTGGCATTTTCAGATTTTTTCAGATCAGAAAACAGTTTGAAATAATAGCTGAATTTCATATTCCGCTGTCAGAGATGCTTGCAGAAGTGAACAATATGCAACTGGAACAGACGCACTGGCTGGAACGGGTTATGCGCTATGGGGAAGTATATCACGGCAGTGACAAAAGCAAAGAAAAGGATTATGACAGTGCTGTAAGCAGATTCAGGGAAAACACAGGACTGATCCTTGAAGAACTGAAAAAGGGTAAGTCCCTTGCTGTGATGGGCATACAGGCTGCATCCGGGGAAAATGAACGCAGAGGGTTTGAACTTATTGACAAAAATATAGAAATCATTGAAACCGGTTATCAGGAATATATAAAATCTGTGTCCCCCCTGTTTGATATGATCAGGGAGGGAAAACTTGCCGGGGCAGAAAAATATTCACTGGAAATTGAGAAAAAAGAAACCGATCTTCATAAGGAAATCAGATATATTTTGGATCATATTGAAAAATTTTCCCTGGAATCGGCAGGCGGTGCGGAAAAAGAGGGGGAATCCACATTCATATGGATGTCTGCCCTCATGATTGTTTCCGCTGTTTTTGCTCTCATTTTAAGCATGGTTATGACCCGGTGGATTACCGGTTCCCTGGATCGGATCATTGAAGGTCTGGCCGAAGGTTCTGATCAGATTGTGGCTGCTGCGGAACAGTCCTCTTCAGCAAGCCAGTCCCTTGCCGAAGGCGCATCACGTCAGGCCGCCTCTGTGCAGGAAACATCTTCTGCTCTGGAACAGTTGTCATCAATGACCATGCAGAATGCCGCGAATGCAAAACAGGCCGCTGTTCTGCGCAAAGAATCCCTGCAAAGTATGGATACGGCCAATAATGCCATGCAGGAAGCCATTGAAGCCATGAACCGGATCAAATCCAGCGGTGAGGAAATCGGAAAAATTATCAAATCCATTGATGAGATTGCCTTTCAGACCAATCTGCTGGCCCTGAATGCAGCAGTTGAGGCGGCCAGGGCTGGGGAATCCGGCGCTGGATTTGCGGTTGTGGCCGGTGAAGTCCGCAATCTGGCCATGCGCTCAGCAGAAGCTTCACGGGATACACAGACGCTGATACACAGAAATGTGGAGGAAATCAGTGCCGGGGCTCAGTTGGTTGAAAAAACCCGTAACGCGTTCACGATTTCCATAGGGCACAATGAAAAAGTAGGAAAACTGGTGGAAGAAATATCGGCTGCCTCGGCTGAGCAGTCTGAGGGAATCGGACAGATCCGCAGGGCTGTGGCCGAAATTGAATCCGTGACCCATCAGAACGCTGCCAATGCCCAGCAGTCCGCTTCGTCGTCTGAGGAACTCAACGCACAGGCCGAGCATCTGAAGGCAATGGCGAATGAACTTCTCTGCATCAGCAGGGGAAAAAACGCAGAGGATGAACAGATACGGAAAAGGAGGAATATATCAGAAGCGGTGAGAAAAACTGCAGACTCTGATGTGTCTGCAAAGGCAGGTTCGCCGTCTGCTTCTGCCCCATCTTCCCAAAAACCTGCAAAACGCGGGGCTGAGGCAGTCAAACCTGAGCAGATGATTCCTCTGGATGATGACAATTTTTCAGATTTTTAGAACTGTGAAAAGGAACTGACAGTGAGCAAACTTGATACAGAATCAGAAAAAACATGGTGCGCAGGATTCCGGTCAGCGGCAGTGGAAGCCGGAATCAAGAAAAAAAAGGGAAAAGATCTGGGACTGATTTTTTCGGAAGTCCCGGCAAATGCAGCAGGCGTGTTCACCCGGAACCGGGTGCAGGCCGCACCCGTGCTGGTGGACAGACAGCATCTGCAGTCCGGAAAATGCCAGTCCCTGATTGTCAACAGCGGCAATGCCAACTGCTGCACAGGGGAACAGGGAATGCGTGATGCGTTTTCCATGTGCAGATTTGCCGCGGATGCACTGCATATTTCCGAACAACTGGTCTGCGCGGCTTCCACCGGTGTCATTGGTCAGCCCATGCCCATAGGAAAAGTGGAAGCAGCCCTGCCCGGACTGGTGAAAGAACTGCGTCCTGAAGGTCTGGATGATTTTGCCCATGCCATTATGACAACGGATCTGGTTCCCAAAATCGTTTCGGTGCAGGGGCAGATACAGAATCATATTTTCCGTATGACAGGTGTTGCCAAAGGTTCCGGCATGATCCGGCCGGATATGGCCACCATGCTCTGTTTTGTCTGCACCGATATTGAAGTGCCATCCCCGCAGTTGCAGAATGCGCTTCGGATTGCTACTGATTTGTCCTTCAACCGCATCACAGTCGACGGAGACACCAGCACCAATGACATGATACTGCTTATGGCAAATGGCATGTCCGGAGCCAAAGCAGAGACAGCGGAAGATATGGAAATTTTTCAGTCTCTTCTCAATGAAGTGCTGCTCGGCCTGGCCCGGATGGTGGTCAAAGACGGCGAAGGTGCGACTAAACTTGTGGAAATCGCTGTCCGGGGCGCGGCTTCGGATGCTGATGCACGCAAAGTTGCTGATACCATTGCACATTCCAATCTGGTAAAAACTGCTCTGTTCGGTGAAGATGCAAACTGGGGACGGATTCTGGCTGCTGCCGGCCGTTCCGGAGTTGCAATTGATCCGGATAAAACAGATATTTTCTTCAATGATGTGATGATGGCGCAAAATGGGATGACATGCGGGGATGCAGCGGAGGCAGAAGCGACAAAGGTTCTGAAAACACCGGAATATATTATTACTGTGAATTTGAATTCAGGCACGGGAAAGGCTTCTGTTCTCACCTGTGATTTTTCCATTGATTATGTGAAAATAAACGCGGATTACCGATCCTGATCAGGAAATAGGTTCAATACCATGAAAACATGGATAAAAGACAAAATGCAGAGTGAATACATGCAAAGGCAGTTCCATATGATGTCCAGTCTGGGACTGTTTTATATCATCCTGATCGCGCTGTTTGCGGTTCCGCTTATGGGAACCTTTGTGGTGGTCATCATCAAGGGTGTGCTGGATTTCCAGTACCTGATTCTGGCCGGAGGCATTGTCGCGTCCGGTCTTGCAATTTATTATACCGCAAAATTTTTTTTCAGCGTGTTCCGGAAAATCCGGGAAGACGGCGGAGCAGCCCTGCGGGAAGCACAGGAGCGGGCCAGACAGGGGCAGGCGGTTCAGATTGGTCTCATGGGCGGTCTGCTGACTATTTCCTGCGGAGGGCCGGACAAATCCCTTTCCGGAAACCGGGAACCCCTTCTGCTGCCGGATATGCAGCATGTGAAAGAACCATCTGTTTCTCCGGCAGATCCGCTTCGGCAAATCAGGGAACTCTCTGACATGAAAAAAGAGGGCATCATTGATGCCGATGAGTTTCAGGCTCTCAAGACCAGGCTGATTGGGGATATTTGCAATGCGCCATCCGCGCCGCCTGGCTGTTAAGGTGATTTTCAGAAAAGACAAAGCAGCACAGGCTTCCATCTTGTGTCTTGTGCCTGACACGCAGCAACTGTAAGAAAATTCTGATTATTTTTTTGCCACAAAGACACAAAGTCGCAAAGATGCACAAAGAAAAAAATCTTCGTGAAACTTCGTGTTTTGGCATCTTTGCGGCAGTGATTTTTTTTGCCACAAAGACACAAAGTCGCAAAGATGCACAAAGAAAAAAATCTTCGTGAAACTTTGCGACTTTGTGTCTTTGTGGCAGTGTTTTGCATTGGCAGGGCAAATGTGGGAGAAAACGAAAACATGCCTTTGGAAATTGAAGTCAAATTTTATGTAAATGACAGGGAATCTCTGCGTACCCGCATTCTCGCTATGGGAGCAAAATCCTCAGAACGGGTTTTTGAGGAAAATATCCGCTTTGAGGACGCATCCGTATCTCTTATGCAGAGAAAGGCCCTGCTGAGGCTCCGGCAGGATCGCAAAGCATGGCTGACTTTCAAATCCCGGCCTGCGGAACAGGACAGTCAGTTCAAAATCTTTGAGGAACTGGAAACAGAAGTCAGCGATTTCTCCGCTATGCACCGCATTCTGGAGGCATTGGGATTTCACCCGGAACAGCGATACGAAAAATGGCGGGAGACTTTTGTGATGGGCAATACCCATCTGTGTCTGGATACCATGCCTTTCGGGGATTTTCTGGAAATTGAAGGTGACAAATCCGATATTCCTCAGCTTGCGCGTGAACTGGATCTACAGTGGGAAAAACGGATTTTGCAGAATTATCTTGTCATATTTTCCCTGCTGAAGGAAAAACTGCAACTGCCTTTCGCTGATATTAGCTTTGAGAATTTTCAGTCTGTTGACAAGGACATGTCCGCATTCATCCGTGAATGTGAAGTAGGACATCTCTGAGGATTGCAAACTTTTTTCATGTATTTTTTATATGTTTGGCAGTTGAAAAAAACACATATTTTCAAATATATAAAAACGGTTTGGTATTGCAGAAACCCTCAGGGTTTCAGGATGAGAATTTTTTAAAATATGTATAAAAACAACAGCTTCCCCTTTATCATAAATGGGAATATATTCCTGCGTGCTGAATTACATGGAATTTCTTCCGCAGCAACTGCCGGGGCCTGCACATCCTGCCTGATGCGGGGATGATCCGCAGCAGGTCGTATCCCCATGACCCGGCATGGAATGTTTGGGAGAGCCGGAAATGGATGCATGAGCCGAAAGCAGTTTTTTCATATTCCGGTTTCCGCACACAGGGCAGGAAGGTGTCTGATCCGATGAACCGACAAGTATTTCACTGGTTTTTCCGCATTCCGTACACAGATAATCAAAAAGCGGCATGAGTGCCTCCTTTCAGCAGCAATGTTGTTTATGGTGCATATTCATGTTTTCAGTCACTTTGGATTCTCCGTTTTCAGAATCCACAAACATAAAAAAACTGGCTGTTCCGAAATGGTCATGCACAGGGCTTTCCATTCCTGTTTCCGCAACAGCGGGAAATACTACTTTCATTTTCAACGCCTTGATATACGTTGGTAAAAATATATTTTTCATATTTTATGCGGAAAGGTAAACATGAATCCGCGCGTGTCAAGACAGGGACATAGTGAAAAAAATCTGTGCCGTTTATGCCAATGGCGGAAAATTTTTCCTTTTCTGTGTTTTTCTGCCTTTTCCCTCAAATTGTTAACTTATCTTATACCAAATTTTTATTGTAATGATATAATAAACATGTTATAAGCACCCAACTGAAAGTTTTCATGTGTCAAAAAAATCAGATCTCTCAGAAAAACAGGTTTCCCGAAAAATTTATACATGCAGACTTATGGAAACGTACTTAATTTATTTTTAAATTTTGGTTTTTGGCGGCACAGAAACTGTGTATGCGCCGGAAAACGTCTTTTCAGATTTTAACCGGTTGATTTTTAAAAGTTTATATAATGTTCAGAAAACGCTGTGTGTTTATTCAGTGTGTTGTGTTAACCAGCCCAAATAAAAAAGGAGAATAAGGATGAAAATTTTCAGGATTATCAGTGCGTTTGCTTTGACTGCATTTCTGTTTTCATGTGCGGGCACCCAGCAGAATATGGAAACGGATCATGCCAAAACTTCGGCAGAGGCGGAAAAAAAGGAATATGCCAATGTCAGCAGACTTGAAGGTATTACAATTGAAACAGTAAAGAAAGAACACCGGCTGGCAGAGGCTTATAAGAATGTAATTTTTAATCCGGTTCAGATAAGCGGGCAACTTGCATCAGATTATCCTGATGCGGCCATGCAGTTTCAGATCAGCATGGTCTCCCAGTTAAAAAACAAAAATCTTTATAAGAGTGTAGAGGTGAATGAATCAGAAGACTTTCATCCGAGAGCAGATACTCTGATTGCAGATGCCAGAATCATAGACATGAGGATCGTAAGTGTCGGAGCCCGTATCTGGGCAGGAGCCTTTGCCGGGTCCTCTTTTATGGATATTTATATCAAACTGACTGATGCTTCGACCGGGAACGCAGTTCTTGAGAAAATCATATCAAGTCATAACAATGCCTTTGCATCTGCATGGGCAATAGGAACGGAAAACTCGCTTCCGATGGATATGGGAAAGATTGCCGGTGAATATCTTGCTGCGGTCGTGCCTGCCAAATAACCGGATGTTTATCGGATATGATGCCGTCTATCCATTTGGGAAGCAGCAGGGAAACCTGATGGAACGGATGAAATGCAGGGGTAATTAATTATGAATGACAGAATCACTTTTTTTGCCATGAGTACCGGCGGAGGGCGTGTCAGGCAGTTTTCACTCTCAAAACCATTTCTCCTGTTTGTTTTTTTCATAACTGCAGTATGTTTTTCCTTAGCGGGCATTGGTGCATATGATTACTGCCGTATCAGAATGACAAAAGTCAATAACACGGAATTGGCCCGTGAATTTTCCGGACAGCAGGAAATCATTGCTGCCCAGCGGAGACAGATTCAGGAATTTGCGGGTGAAATCAATTCCCTGAAATCCAAACTGATTGCCCTCAGCGAATTTGAAAAGCAAATCCGGGTAATAGCCAATCTGGATCATCCTGAGGCGCGGAGCGGTCTTTTCGGCATCGGCGGTTCCGCACCTGAAGATTTGGATCCGAAAATTGATTTAAGAAAAAAACACAACGCTCTGATCCGGGAAATGCACGAACAGACCGGACAGTTGGAGCAGGCGGGAGCTATGCAGCAGAAAAGTTTCGAGTCCCTGATCAAAGAACTGGATGCCCAGAAAAATCTGCTGAAATGCACACCTGCCATACGTCCGGCTGACGGAGTTCTCACCTCTGTGTTCGGAGAAAGGGAATCCCCCTTTACCGGAATGTCCGAATTTCACAGCGGGCTGGACATTGCAGCTCCTGCCGGAACTCCGGTGATTGCACCGGCTGATGGCAAAGTCACCTTTGCAGACACCAAAGGTTCTTTCGGAAAAATGATGGTGCTCAGCCACGGCTTCGGTCTTGCCACCCGTTATGCCCATCTGAACGAATTTCTGAAAAATGTGGGGGATACTGTGAAAAGAGGGGAAAAGATTGCTGTGATGGGCAATACCGGACGGAGTACAGGCCCGCATCTTCATTATGAAGTGCATCTGAACAGTGTGCCTGTGGATCCCTCTGACTATATTCTGAATTAGAAAAGCAGAAATATAAACCGGCAACTGAAACCTGAAACCCTTTTTTTGGCAGAACACGGAGATAAAAATGAAAAATTTTTATCAAATACGGATAGTCACTGTTTTTTTACTGATTTTGGCAACTGTACTGAGCGGATGCGGGGATTCCGGAGGAATGGATGACGGAGAGGATACGGGCACTGCTGTCATTATTGCACCTGAACCCATTCCTGAATTCTGTTACCGGATCTCAGAAGAAAACAAAGATGAGCCTTTCCATGTTTTCGGTACTGCGGAAGTGCGGATTCGGGTTTCAGGGGAAAACTGTGAATACAGCTTTGAGCTTCTCACCTATCCTGATCCGGCTGTCTATGAATCCCTGCTCACGGGAACCGGGGAGGCTGATGAAAAACTGTATTACCATCTGCCGGACGGAGACTATCTTATATCTGCTGACACGGAATGCACATGGCAGATTCTGGTTTCGGATACCTCTGGATGTCCGGGTTTTTAGGCGATTTCCGTAAAAGAATATACCACCAAAGTATCAAAAGCTTCCAGCTTTTGCGCTGTGCCTGTGAACTGAACCGGGATATTTATTTTCATAAATCGCCTGAATCCCGGTTCAGACAATGGGAGGATGTCCGCCAGTCTGGACCAATCCATTGTCTGAACCGCTGATTTCCGCTGATTTTATGGATTAAACTGATTTTTGCAGAAAAACATTCTGTGGAATCTGCCTGCATCTGTGCAAATCAGAGATTCAGACAAATTGCCTATGCTTCGCCAGTCCGATGTTTTCTGAAGGTCGCAACCATGAGCTTACCGTTCTCCTCCCAGTGAAGGGAATCAGAATAATGCCGGATGATGAACAGTCCTCTTCCTGATGTCCGGTTCACATTTTTCGGGCATTTGGGATCGTATATCTGCTGAAAATCAAAACCTTTCCCCTCATCGCAGATTTCCAGATGAAAATCATTTCCATACCGCCACCGGACGCGGATCGCTTTGCTTTTATCCTCCCGGTTTCCATGTTTCCATGCGTTCACGCAGCCTTCTGACAGCACGGAACGCAAAGCCAGATCCTCTATGCAGAATTTACGTTTTTTCAGTTCCCCGGATATTTCCGTATGCAGATGAATTATGCAGTCATTTACAGCATCCGGACTATGCGGCCGCAGTGTTTTTTCATGCCAGTGTGTGCTGTTTTCGATTTCCAGTCCCAGCACGGTAATATCATCCGGAAATGTGCGCTGAGACAGAGGGATTTCCTGCATATCAGAGGATTGGGGGGCTTTGCTGAAAATGCCGTATATCAGATCAGATACAGTGCTGTCAGGATTCTGACGGAGCATATCTTCAAAAGCGGCCCGCAGATTTTCAAACGGTGCTGTATTACTTTCAGGCACTGCAAAAATATCGCTGAGTCCGTCTGTATAAAAAATCAGTCTGTCTCCGGTTTGCAGCCAGTATTTTCCTTCGGAAAAGCGTTTTTCAGGCAGAACAGGAATCGGCAGGTTTCTTCCGGCAGTGCCGTGTTCAGGCAGTGCGAAAATTCTGTCTCCGCGAATCAGAAAAAAACGGGGATGACCTGAGGAAACATAGCAAAGTTCCAGTGTCTTATGATCAATTGCGGCTGTAAGGGAAGTGAAAAACTCCTGTGCTTTGAAAACCCCGGCCCCGCAGATTTCCCTGTTCAGCAGGGATACCATTTCACCCGGCATTAGTCCGGGCGAAGTGTTTACAATACGGTGATGGAGCATATCCGTGATAATGCTTCTGAGAATGCATCCCACCTGATGACCGGACTGATCCTTTACACTGATCAGGGTTTTATGACTGCCGGATTTTTCAGCAGATTTCAGATGACGGATGAAATAATGATCACCCCCCTCCTTGTAACAGGGAAGACAGATGGCATGGGAAAAAAGATGTATGCCTGCGGAAAGGGCCGTGTTCCTGGGCGGGATTCCGTTGACCATGTGCAGAAGCCGTTTGGCGATATCAATGCTTATTTCCTGTTTTTTCAGAAGATTGCGTATATCTGTTATATCCAGAAGGCTTTGAACGATATAGTTTCTGTCTTTTACGCTCATCTGATGTACGGAACGCCGCACATGAATGGTGTCACCATTTTTTGTTTGCAGCGCATATTCGTCGTCCACAATTCTGGAGTCCGGGTCAGATACCTCATCGTCATAACTGCGGAGTTCATAAAAATCCTTTCCGATCAGATCTTCTTTTTCATATCCGAGGAGCTGCAGTGAGTAGGGATTGGCATCAGTGATACAGTAGGTTTCCGGTTCAATAATCATGACACTTGTCTGCACAGCCGACATGATGGTTTTCAGATAAATCTCTCTTTCCCTGACTTTTTCCTCTGCCTCTTCCCTGGCTTTTTCCGTGCGTATTTTTTCTGTAATGAATTCAACGAAAATAATCATCCCTCTGATATTGCCTTTTGCATCTTTCAGGGGATACAGTTCCCGGTTTACATAATCCAGAGAACCGTCCGGATGAAGATACTCCTCCTGACAGTTCTTGATGGTTTCTCCGCAAAGACAGCGGGTATGCTCCTTTTTCCAATGCTCCGGAATATCGCCCAGCACATCGTAATGAAAACATCCTCTCAGGTCTTCTTTCTTTATGCCGAGCTCGCTTACCCAGCGGCGGCTGTGTGCTATGTAGTGCATCCGGGAATCCAGCATGGCCACGGCAGCCGGTGTGTTTTCAATAAAAATCTGCAGAAGGTTGCGAATATTATTCATTTCCCGGTAGGCAGCACGGAGTTCCTGCTGACTGTTCCAACTGATAATCAGAGAACTCACCAGGGCCAGCAGTTCACGGATACGAACCGGTTTTTTCATAAAATACACATCTTTTTTCAGACTTTTCATCAAATCATCATGTGTGATGTCCTCATAGGATGTTATGAGAATAATGAAAACATCCGGATCAATGGAGCGGACAGCCTGTGCGGTTTCAATGCCGCCCAGGGAATCCATTCTCACATCCAGTATGCACAGGGGAATTCTTTTCCCTTTTTCAAATTCATCACGGAAACAGTCCAGCAGAGGCGCACCATCCGGAAAAATCTGCAAATCAAGGGGAATCTGCATCCTGGGCGAACTGCTGAAATATCCGCATATGCCTTTGGCAAGATATTCCCGGTAAATGCACTGCTGAACCGGATCATCATCTGCTATCAGAATACGGGTATTGAATTCCCATGTGCTGTTTTCTTTATTTATCAATAATTTTCCCCTTATTTTTTCTGCCCACCATTACTGTCAGTTCCTCCATACAGGTTTTCAGATGCATGGCCTGTGCGCTAAGCTGCTCGGAAGAGGCTGTGAATTCCTCGGAATTGGCAGCATTCTGCTGAATGACCCTGTCCATCTCAATCACCCCTTCGTTAATCTGGGCAATACTGCGTGCGATTTCCCGGCTGGCCTCTGTAATGGACCTGGTTTTGTCTCCCATGACAGTGGCTGTTGAAACAATCTCCTTGAAATCCTGGTTCATGACATTGATGTCGCCTGCGGATTCACTCACTCTTTTCACTGTCATATAAAGCAGTTCCTGGGTATTTTTTGCAGCTTCGGATGTCCTTCCGGCCAGTTTTTTCACTTCCTCTGCAACCACTGCAAAGCCTGCACCGCTTTTGCCGGCGCGTGCGGCCTCAATGGCTGCGTTCAGAGAAAGCAGATTGGTCTGAAAAGCGATTTCATCTATGGTGCTGATGATTTGGCTCATCTGACCGCTGTCATTTTCAATCAGACGGATTCTTTCAGTCAGTTCCACAAGGGTTTTGACAGTTTTGACAGATATTCTGATGTTTTTGTTCATCAGAGTGCCTGCTCCGTCTGTCAGAGCCGAAGTGGATTTGCTGGCAGCGGCCATCTGGGTAAGGGAGGCTGATGCCTCCTCTGCTGAGGCCGCCTGCTCAGATGCGCCTGCCGAAAGGGTCTGACTGGCCGCAGCGATCTGATCTGCTGCCGAAGATACGATCAGAACACTGTCTTTGAGGCCCAGTATGATCTCCTGCAAAGGACGTTCAATTTTTGCGGCCAGGAAAAGCGATATGCCGAAAAAGGCCGCAAGAGAGAGAAAGCTGATCGTGGATATCCAGTACTGCAGATTTTTTTTCGACTGTATCCCTGCTGAAAAGAATGTCTGCCGGATACGGCTGAGTTCCGCTTCATCTGCACAAAGACAGACTGCGCCAATATCTTCCCCCTGAAAAGATTTCATCCCGGAACATATGGAAAGAAAATTTTTTCCTGAAATCTGCATGGTAATACGCAGAATATCACCGGATTTGTATATACTGTCCAGTATTTCCGGAGAAATCGTAAGCATTGCAGCCGCTTTTTCAGCATTTTCCGTATCAGGAAATCCCGCATGGACAACAGGAATACTGTCTGCATAAACAGCGCTGGCTATCTCTGTGGAACGGTAGAAGGACAGAAGCGGTTCTGTATATGAATTCAGGATTCTGCCTGCGACCAGAATGGCAATGGGATCTCCGAAATCATCTCTGATCATTTTTCCTGATGCAAAACTGATCAGATTTTTCTCTTTGCCGAATTTTTCCGGCAGACGGAATGCTTTGACAAAACTGCTGTCATGCTTTGCAATGATAAACGGGATTTGGGGGGCTTGGATCAGAATTTCTTCAGATTCTTTTTCTTTCCAGATGTCCCATGAGCGGAAATATTTTTCAAGCCAGTGAATATCCACATTTGCACCTGTATCCGAAGGCCAGGATGCAATATGATGCCCTTTCAGATCAAATATTACAGCATAGTCAAATTCCCTGCTGAATGATTCAAGGGCATGATTGACATAGGTAATCCTGAATTCTTCAATGCCTTTGATGATTTCCGGTTTCGCGGCTATCTCTCCCGCGGTTCTGACCACATCCTTTCCGATGCCAAAAATTTTTTCGCGGAACATATTGTGCTGACCGGCCAGATTCCGGTTGATCAGATATGTAACACTGTCTGAAATGCTTTGCGACTGACTGCTGAGGGTGGCATTCAGTTCCACGCTCATCACCAGAAAAATGACTGACAGAATCAGCGCACCGGCCATGCAGAAGCTGATCAGAATCCTGAATTTTATTCTTTTCAAAGCAACCCCCTTATGAAAATAGTGTACACTGATGTTATGCCGCGTTTTTATTCTGCATCAGTTCAAAAACTTTATAATATCACCATTGCGGCTAAGCAGGCAACTGTTTTTTCCCGTCCTCAAATCCCTGTTCTCTCCCATCTTCCTGCCATCATTCCCAAGGCAAGTGCTGGCATTCCAAAGAAAAACAGATGGCTGTTCGCTGCCGCAATCCAGGTCATGGGCTGTCCCATAACCGGCAGAAGTCCCAGCGCATTGCTCCAGGCTATGAACCAGTGGGTGATGTGCATCCATGCCATTCCGTACAGAATCAGTTCCAGCACATGCCCGGCTCTGCGCGGGTTGTAATCCCGCACGTTTTCCCGCCACAGACGGATCTGTCCCGCGCATTCAAACAGGGTGAGAATATAAGCCGCGTGCACCAGCATCAGAAGCATTCCTGCCAGTCCCCCGAATTTGTAAAAAACAAAAACTCCGATAAAATCGTTCTGGACTACAGGCAGGTTCATGACAGGCCCGTTTTGTCCGGCAAAACCTGTTCCGAGCCATCTGCCCTGTCCGCTCCGTTTCATGGCTTGTATGACCTGCTCTCCGGTATGGGGATGCAGTTGGGGCTGCGCCCAGACACGGAAACGATCCTGATGGGGAAAATCCTCTGACATCCAATCCGGATGACGGAAAATTCCCAGTATCGTGAGGATGGTTCCCAGTATGAGGAAAAGAACAAATCCCCTCACCACCCGGAACGTTATTGTTGTGCTGAAACCTGTTTTTTGCGGATGTTCCGCAATTCTGTCTTTCCAGGGATGGGGTGCGATTTCCCACAGCCATGAAAGCATGAAAATGCCCATAATCAGCATGGGGGAAATATCCCGCACTCCCACCAGTACAAAAATCACGGTCACAGTGATGAGCAGAAGGAATTTCAGAAATCCGAAAATCAGGGGACCAGGATTGGATTTGAGCTGCTGCGAATCCATCTGCCGGAGTTCTGCAAGGTGCATTCCGGTGAATGCGGCTGTAAACACCAGCAGGATTTTGGCAAGTTCCGCAGGCTGGATTCCGCCAAAACCCTGTTCACTGCCAAAACCCAGTTGCATCAGCAGAAGAGCAGTTCCCAAAATCATCAGCACAATGCGCGGTACTGAACGGAAACCTGTGCGCTCTGCGGAAAAAGCAATCCATATCTGCATGATTTTCTGTATGGAAATCAGCGCGAAAATCAGCATGATCCAGGCAAAAATGGAAAGCAGCACCGCATGTTTCTGCACAGCGTCTGACCAGCGGAGATTGTCCGCGCCCAGAGCCAGTTGGGTCAGAATCAGGGTTCCGGCTCCGGCCAGAAAAAGGGCAGTATTCCACAGGCGGCCGGATAAACCGTTCAGATATCCGGCATGGAGCATGACAATACTTGTCCATGCCCAGGAAATCCAGAGCATAAGCAGGAGAAAAGAAAGGGAAGTGTCTGCGCGCACCGGCCAGATCAGCAGGGTAAGGGGAATCATCAGCGCAGCAGACAGCACAGCACTCACCCGGATCAGCAGATTTCCCGAAGAACCGGCCCGGAATCTCTGCATGGTTTTTTCATAAGAATATGCCAGCGCAGTGAGAATCAGTCCCGCAGCAAGAATGCTGATCAGCCATTTTACCGGAATTGCGGGGAAAAAAGATTTTCCCTCACCCATACGCATGGGATTTTTGCTGTAATGCAGTGTGATGTTTCCGTATCTGATTTCCGAATCTTTATTATCCAAAGGATCATCCCAGGGCTGCACATCAGTTCTCTGAATTGGAATGAGCTGCAGAACATGTTCATTGAATTTTACATCATAATACGTGCGTCCCAGAATCACGCGCTCGACAGTTCCCTTTTCACCTTTCAGACGCAGAGGCATCTGACTGAAGACAAGGGGAGACTGACCGGGGCGCGTCATATGCACGGGTGTGTCCGTGTTTCCTGGGCCGATGAAAAATTTTTCCTGATACTGATACACAAAAAGAGATTCCGGCATGTTCGCGCCTGCCAGTTTCCAGAGATCCGGGCAGTTCACACCGCCGCCGAGAGAAAAAATTCGGATTTCCCTGTTTTTTCCGCGATCAAAATGCTGCATGAGAAAATAACGCAAACGGACCCGGAAATGATCCCAAAATGACCAGTGCGCGTCATACAGTTTTTCCCCTTCGGGAAAATGCAGTTTTCCGGATTTCCAGACAAGTGTTCTGTTTTCTTTGCGTTCCCTGAGTTCCAGCACTGTATCTGCCCGTATGACTTCCATTTCCGCTTTTCCGAGTGTGATGAGATCGCCGTTTTTTAATTCCCATCTTTTCAGAAAAAGTGTGGAATGTCTGTCTGTTTTCACATCCACCCGGCGATGTCTGGCAATATTGCTGATTTCCCAAATATTTTGAGGCTTTTGGGGAATGAAGCGGATTTTCAGATGATGATCTTCCGCAGATCGGGGGCCTTTGTTCTGTCCCAGATTCTCACGTCCCAGAATGAATTCCCCCGGTTCGGTTCTGCCATTGATTTCAATCTTTTGGAGAATTCTCACCAACGGGGCATTGCGGAGCAGCAGAATTCCTGCCGCGAGAAAAAAAAGAAGCAGTATGGCCGGGAGAATCCATTGGCGGGAATTGTCTGTGTCCTGATTCATCTGCAAAGAATTTTTTCCTTTTCATCCGGAGTGCCAAACTGAAAATTTGGCTGTCATACCAATTAGCTATTGAATTTATACAATAAAATGAGTTATTTCCTCTGTGTTCTCTGTGGTTTTTTTCTCTCTGTGTTCTCTGTGGGAAACAGAATCATAAGTATATTTTCAATGGAGAATTGGTATCATTCCAAAATGATTCGTGCAATTCGTGTGATTCGTGGCTGAAAAACAACTGCACAACGCTCCAAAGTTTCACAAATATTCTTTGTGTATCTTTGCGCCTTTGCGTCTTTGTGGCAAAAAAATATTCCCGTGTCCCAAACTTTCCATTCGGGACTCCTTATTTTTTTCAGACTGAAAGGCTCATGGGTTTTCCCTGACACTGAGAAGAATACACCGTTACTTCAAACAGATGCCTTTTTTCCTTTGCATCCTGAACAATACATTCAATCTGTCCGGCCACATCATCAGCCAGCCATTCATTTCCGCACAGGGAACAGATGGTGGCCGGAACATTTCTTATGACAACAATCATCTCATTCACATCTGCTGTAAAAGTTGTGAATCCCGCTTCTTTTCTTCCACCGCAGAGAGGACAGCGATCCGGTGAATTATTAATCATTTTTGGTTTTTTCCCTGTAAATACGATCAAGCATATCCGCAATGACAGGCGCGGCCACACTGCCGCCGGTGTCGCTTTTTGTGCCGTGCGCGTGGCTGATCATGCAGGCAAAGGCCAGATCCGGAATTTCCGGTTTTTCTTCCGCTTTTTTATGCCAGCCCGTAAACCATGCTGTGAAATATTCCCGCTGTTTGCCGATATTGGCCGTGCCGGTTTTGCCAAAAACACGGTCGCGGATTTCCGGAAATTTGGCAAAAGCATCTCCCGCTGTTCCGCCGGATTTGGGAACGGCATTCATGCCTTCATACAGAAGGGAAAGACTGCCTCCCTTCAGTTTTGGGGAATGTGATTTTTTCTTTTTATCCCACTGAATCAGAAAAGGATTTATCAGATGTCCGTTGCATATGGACGCAGCCACCCGTGCCATCTGCAAAGGCGTGGCTGTTACGCCCTGTCCAATGGAATTCTGCGCCAGAATCCATGTGAGAGGTCCTTTTGGATTCATCAGATCAGGTTTTCCTGCATTGCCGAACAGCACATCTCCTTCACTTTCTTTTTCCGGATTTCTGCGTAAGGCAAATTTCACATTTTCCGGTGCAAAGGCCAAA
The DNA here is from genome assembly GCA_050180235.1 of Desulfococcaceae bacterium. Taxonomy (GTDB): domain Bacteria; phylum Desulfobacterota; class Desulfobacteria; order Desulfobacterales; family Desulfococcaceae; genus JAABRU01. The sequence continues at coordinate 48,530 of JBFXEJ010000007.1, read as the reverse complement.
TCCATTGGCATATCTCCGAATCCCAATTCCCGTGCAGTCTGCACCAGATGAAAATTGGGAATATCCGGTTTCTGCTGTCCCGCAAGCGGGTTGTCATACGCGGCAGCATCTTTTCCATCTGTAAGCAACGCCAGCCGGATAAACCAGACATTCAGAGACTCCCGGATGGCCTCTTTCAGACCAAGAAGAGAATCACCTTCGAATATATGTTGAGGTGTTTCGTATATTAATTTCTTTCCTATCAAAACTTTAAAATTATCAATAGTGAGTCGATTATTAGGTTCTCCACACTTCTCTTCAAAAGGCGCATAAGCCTCACAGTTAAGGGAAAGTCCGGTGTTTTTTTCAAATCCGTTTTGGGAATAACCTTTGAGAAAACCGGAAATACTTTCATCATGTTCAGCCGCTGTCATGGCCGCCAGAGCAGTTACCGGTTTGAATGTGGAACCGGGCATATAATCCCCGTCAACGCCCTGCCATGCGCGCACCTGCATGGGATTTTTTATGGAATAGACTTTGGCAAAAGAGGCCAGATCCCAGGGATGAACCCCAAGCGGGGGCAGCGGATACCCTGCTGCGGCCAGAATCGCGCCGGTTTCCGCATTCAGCACTATCACAGCGGCTTTTCTGTCGTCCGCGTAGGTATGGAATTCATCAATTTTTTTCTTCAAAGCCTTTTGTGCGGCCTGCTGAATGCGGCTGTCAATGGTCAGAAAAATATCCGTATCTCTGCCATGTGCATGATGCAACAGATTCCACAAAGCAAAACGGCTCTTTTCTCCGGTTCCCACCAAAGACAGCAGACCGAGTTCCATACATTTTTCCGTGGGATTTCCCTTTTCATCTGCAAGCAGAATCTTGTCTGAAGTGAATATGCGGACAGGAGCAGAAGCAAGGGAAACTTCAGGCGGTTCAGGACGGAACCATTTGAAAACAGACTGTTCATTTTGCTTTGTTTTTCTGATGAGAAGTCCGGACACTTCTGTTTCATTGTTCTTTACCGGAGCCACTTTGATGACAAGGGAATGTCTGCCCGGCTTTAGGGAAATCTGAAACGCGTCAGCCTGATCTGCTGTGCAGTTTTTTTTCGGGCAGGGCAGGATTTTTTCAAATGCCGGAGACAAAGGCAAAACAGGTTTTCCAATGATTTGTACTGTGACAGGTGCATTGCTTTTCACTTCCACTGTGGTGCGGAATTCCACAGGTTCCGAAAGACTGAAGGCCGTGAGCCAGTCCGTATATCCGGGAACAAGTTTTCCGGCATTCACATAACCATAGTCTTCCGGAACCAGATTTCCGGTGCGGATAAACTGCCATTCCGGATGTTCACTTTCATATGCCTGCCACTGACAGACCGGCTGTTCTGCAAATCCGGGCCTGTTGTCCCTTATGGCAGTGAGAAAACGGGTTTCATTCCACAGATTGATTTGGGTGCGGATCACTCTGCCGGGCGGAGAATGATACAGGGCTTTGAGCAGTTTTTCCTGCTTTTTCATTTCTTCCGTATCTGCCAAATCCGGATGTTGAGCTTTCTGTATCAGAATAGAATCCGGTGGACTGAGTTCAAGTCTGTCATCCGGCAGAGCAGTGATGAGTTTTTCCTCCCAAAGAGAGCGGAACAGGCTTTCGTCTTCCATCATTTTTGGAATTGTTTCAGGTTTTTCTTCTGATACAGATTCCGCAGAAACATGGGCCGCAATCTGTCCGGGAATTCCCTGCTTCTGCAAAACACTCAGCCGGAAGCCCATAAAAGACAGCAGCGTGCAGACAATCAGCACAATGGCAATATTATTTTTTTTCATCCTGAAATTCCTGTATTTTTCTGCCACAAAGACACGAAGACGCAAAGTTCCACGAAGTTTAATGCCTGATTATTTTTCAGATTTCATATATGAAATCGCACCCTGACCTTTGTGAGACTTTGTGCCTTTGTGTCTTCGTGGCAGATGGAATCTTTCAGATAAACCCATCACACAAACCGCAGCAGATAAGGCCCCAGCAGCAGGCAGTCATCCGGATCGGCCATTATTTCTTTTTTCTGCCAGGGCATAAAGGTATATTTGAGATTGCGATCTTTGTCCAGAACATAAAAGGCTGTGCTGCCTTTTTCCATCTGCACGGCCAGTTGATCTTTACGCAAAGCAACTTTTGCATGTTCACCGGAAATGCCGATATGTCCCAACGTGGCATCAGGCTGGTCCCTGCCCGGCTGCCATTTCAGGCTGCCGGGCTGCACAAGGGAATCCAGACGCAGACCAGGTTCGGCCACAGCTCTTCCCAAAAGAAAACCTTCCTCATCCACCGGAATGAAACGGGGTTCCGGCAGTAAAAGAAGGGCCAGATACTGATCCGGCAGAGGAGAGGGAATCAGATGAAAAGTCAGGCCGTTTATATCCGGCAGAGTGAAAGGCAGTTGTTTGACAGGAAAGAATTCTTTTTCTCCGGTTCTGCGCCAGCAGATCTGATTTTCACGAAAAGCAGCGGAAAATGTCAGCAAATCAGGTTCCTTTGCATTTCCCGCGTGATTCTGCGCGGGATGGCCGTTTTTGTCTATGCGCAGAATCCAGCTTTCCAGACCCGGCACAAATTCAGGTTTAATCAAAGCTATGCCTTCCAGAACAAGCTGATGCCGGATCATGCCGGGAATAATGGTTCTACCCCGCTGAAAATGGCGGAGAAAATCCGCATCCGGAATCTTTTCTGTCTGACTGTCCTGCTGATTTTCCTGCATTTGTGCTGTAACAGGTTCCATCCGGATCATCAGCAGTTCCGGCCCCTCATTTTTTTCTTCAGATGCCGGGCATTCATCCCGGAACAGAATCTCCCTGGCCTCTCCCGCGCTGCTTCCCTGCAATCTTTCCACAAATCCCGGACATCCGTAACCGTCTTTTCCTTCCGTATCTCCCAGATTGAACCAGATATTTCCTTTGCCGTGGGAAAACCATGTTTTCTCACCGCCCTCAGTTTCCGGAACCCGGAGAGCCGCAAATTCCGGTTCCGCGCCCAGAAGAACAAACTGCTGTTTTTCATACAGGCCAGCAGGACGGACAATCCGCTTTCCCTGTTTCCAGAAAATCCAGTCCGGCAGAGACTGCCACTGTTTTCTGTCTTTTAATTTCAGGCTGATTTTTCCTGTTAAAAAGTCTTCGTCGCGGGGAATGAACACGCCCAAGCCAAACTGGAATATCACCTCGTCTTCTTTCAGATATTTTGCATCCAAAGGCATGACAGCATAGGAAGGCTCTCTTTCCGCCATCAGATGATCCCCGAAATCAGCCTCATGCAGCCGGGACAGTCTGTCACAGAGAATTTCTGTTTTTTTACACGACAGTTGTATCTCCTGATTCCAGACAGAGCGGGGAATCCACAGGATCACATCTGTGAAGACTTTTCTGTCTTCCGTTTTCCAGCCGCGGGAATCTCTGCTGATAACTGTGGCCCTGTGCAAATCCAGTGCATCCCGCAGACGCAGCCCTGTGCTGCCTGTGATGCTTTCCGTGATCTGTTTTCCGCCCCCGTAAAGGGAATTCCACAAAGGGGAAGGATCAAGCGGATTTTCCACATGGCAGAGTTTCAGGGTGAAGAGTCTTTCATCTGTTCCCAGCCAGGGGGCTGATGGGGTGATTTTTATTTTTCCGAATATTTTGGAGAGCATTGTGGATTTTTCCTGTATGTTTTTCCGGTTTCAGTTTTTATACGGTTATTTAACACATTTTATATGCCTATGCAATCAATTGTCTGAACCCGGATTTTCAGGATTTCCGGATTGACCGGGATTTTTCCCTCATTCTGTGTCAGGTTGCAAAATAATCCGGGTTAATCCCTTAATCCTGCAAATCCCGGTTCAGACAGCCCCGGACTTTCCCACCATTCCGGGCCGGGCGCAGAATAATCCCGGTTAATCCCTTAATCCTGCAAATCCCGGTTCAGACAGTTGACATCCCCTCACTGCCTGTAGTAAAAGACTCTTTATGATGGAAAAAGGCACAGTCATCCCTCTGGAAAAGGGGAAATATGAAATCACCGGCCGCATCGGAGAGGGGGCCTATGGTGTGGTGTGGGAAGTCCGGCGTGTGTCGGATGGGGAGATGTTTGCCCTGAAAACCGTGCAGACCCGTGATCCTGATGAAAGGATCAAATATCCCACAGACACGGTGCGGCAGATTACGGAAACGTTGCAAAAGGAAATTCGTTTTCTCCGGGGAATAGATCCGGAAGTTGCTTTGAAAAACCATATTGTGCCGATGACTGACAGCGGAGAGCATGAGGGCCGTCCGGTCATGGCGATGATGCGGTGCGAAAACAGCCTGAACCGGGTGTATGTGCAGCGTCAGGATATGAAAGAGGGTTTTCCCTTTGACGCACAAACCCTGGCGGAATGGCTCCGGCAGCTTGCGGTCGGGCTGAAGAAAATTCACAGTCTGGAACCGGCAGAGGAACTTTCCGGGGAAAATGAAAGCGGAATTATTGAAATTTACAGTCCTGATCCGGACGAAGGCTCTTTTGTCATCCGTGATCTCAAGTTCAAAAATGTGCTGGTGCGGGAAGGCAAACTGTATCTGGCCGATTTCGGAACTGTGAAACCCCTTCACCGGCAACTTACAAAATCCAGGGTATACACACCGGAATGGGCTGCGCCTGAAACCATGCTTCCCAAAGAGATTGTCAATGGAAAACCCCGGTATGCCCTTACGCCCAGAGTGGATATTTATTCTCTGGGGCTGATGTTCCATTCCCTGATTACCGGCAAAGATACCCAGGCACAGGAAGCATTTTTCAGGTATCCTTTCCTGAACCGGGAATTTGGCAGTGTGGGCGGGCTGACTGCGGAAGAAAAACAGGTTTTGGAGCAGCACCTGCGCCGCCTGCTGATACCGGGGGGCAGAACCATTCTGCCCATGAATTTTGTTTCCCTGCCGGATACAGAAACCCTGATTTCGGAATTCTCCGCTCTGACTGAATCCATGCTGGCCCCGCGTGCAGAAAACCGTCCCTCTTCTGCCAAAGTGGTGGATAAAAGCCGAGAACTGCTGGATTTTCTTGCTCCGGATTTGAAAGAACTGCGTCTGAAAATGCCTTCGCCCCTGTCTTTTGGGAAAAAGCAGAAGGTTTATGTGCAGGCTGTGGGAAAGGGACTGCCCCGCAGCGGAAGATGGCTGAATCTGAGTGTGAATGAGAAACCTGTATCTGCGGATTTCCGGCCTGTGCCTGAAAAAAATCAGGTCTGGGAATCTGACCTGCCCGGTTTTGACAAAGAGGGGAAATATGAGATTGAGGTTTTTGCCATTGTCCATCATGAGAAAATTTCCTGCGTGCAGACTGCGGAAGTGTCGGCCTCTGCGGAACAGTTGTGGAAACAGGGTTTGTATGTGCAGGCTCTGATCAAAAAGCCGGATAAGTGGGAATGGTTGAATGATCTGGAGAAAAAATTCGGGAAATCAGAAAAATATCTGAAAATTCTGGAAGATGTGCTGGAAGTTCATCCAAAGCATACGGACATCAACCGGCGTTACTGGCCCCTGAAACATGATATTGAAAGTAGGATGGGCAAAAGCGGAGCGTTGCCCACCAATGGGGGTTCACCTCATTCCGATGAGAATGATTTCCGTCATTCCGGCGAAAGCCGGAATCCAGATAAGGTGGGCAACGCTCCGCTTTTGCCCACCCTACAAAAAACGGATAAAAAGCGTAAAACCATCGGCAAATGGCTTGCGGCCGGCCTGTGCCTGATTCTTTTATTTGCCGGGGTTTGGCATTTCATGCGTTCTGAAACGGATCGTAGGGTGGGCAAAAGCGGAGCGTTGCCCACCAAAACCGTTGAATCTCCGGTTCAGCCTGAAACTCCGGAACCTGTAATGCCCCGGCCTGAGCCGCCCAAATCCGATCCAATGGAAGAAAAACGCCGGGCAGCCGGAGAAATTTGGAAAACCATTCAGGAATATCTGCAATCCGGAGAAACAGAGAAGGCAAAAAATCTGCTGACCGAAAAGAAATCCGGTTTGGAGATTCTGCCGGATGCTGCGGAAAAAATTTCTGTTTTGGAAGAATTTTTCGTTTTTTATGACAGAGCCGGAAAAGCAGGGAAAGCCGAAACTTCGCAGGAGCAGGAAAAAATTGTCAGCGATTATGAAAAAGCAGCGGAAATCAGCGGAAAACTTTCCATTTCCGGCCTGCATGATGCGGTATCGGAAAAGCTGAAAGCAGCCGAATCTGTGCGGGATGATCTGCTGGCTGCGGAAAAAAAGGAGCAGGAACGGATTGCTGAGGAAAAACTGTTAAAAGATGAGCAGGATCGCATAGCCGAGGCCGAAGCGCAGCAGAAGCGCACAGATGCCGAGAACCGGTATGCAGAGATTGTAAAGTCTGTAAATTCAGGGAAATGGGATGATGCCGGAAGCATGATTTCCCAAAACCGGGATTTGCTGAAAAACTGGCTGGACAGTGAAAAATACGGACATTTGAGCCAATTGGAAACCTTTTTCGGGTTTATGACAGATGCGGAAAAACTCCGTGCCAAAACAGATTTAACCACTCCTGAAAGTTTTGCCCCGGTGCTGGCCCTGTATGAAAAAGCAAAGCAGATTGCCCAGAAACTGCCTGCTGAAATCAAACTGAGCGTCCGCATTCAGGGAAAAATGAATGAAGTCAAGGCTAAGCGGGATGAACTGCTTGCAAAAATCCAAAAGGAAAAAGAGGAAGAGGAACGTGTTCAGAAACAGAAAGAAGCTGAAGGGATTTATGCCAACATTCTCCGGGCCGTGAAAAACGGAGACCGGGACACAGCCGAAAACGCCATTTCCGAAAACCGCAGTCTGCTCAGCACGTATCTGGACAAGACCAAAGCCGGGCATATCCGCAGTTTGGAAAACTTTTGGAAGTATTTGGATGAAGGCGACCGGCTGGCCGGGAAAAGACCGGAAACGGAGAAAAATCTGAAATCCGCAGCAGAAGCCTATTCCAATGCGGAAACAACTGCAAAAAATCTGGGCGGAATTGTGTCTTTGGGAGACGGCATCGCAGAAAAACGGCAGAAGGTTCTTGCACGGCGGGATAAACTGATGCAGGAAGAACAGGACAGCGGCGCAGTTGCCGGAAAAACCGTAAAAGCAAGGGATGGCCGCTTTATTGCCTATACAGACGGAACAGTTTATGATACAAAATTAGACATAACTTGGGCCGACACAGACAACGGAAGCGCTGTGACTTGGCAGCAGGCCTATGACTACTGCACAAAAACATACAAAGGCGGGGGCTGGCGAATGCCCACGCAGGACGAACTGTATTCGCTTGTGGGTGAAGAAAACGGCGTGATAAAGGGATATGATTGCAATTTAGATTTTGAAAATTATATCATAACCAAACTTATCCGCCTGACCTGCACATGGGTGTGGGCTGCGGAAACAAAGGATGGTCCGTCGTGGGCTTTCGTCAATTTCGGCTTCGGCGACCGGAACTGGGATTATTTGAATGGTACTCCGCGCACCAAGCGTGCGTTGCCGGTGCGGTCTGGCAAATAAATTATTGGATTATTTGACTATTCGATCCTTTTGGGGGGGCTGTTGTCTGAACCTTGATTCACATGATTAAAGGATTGACAGGATTTGTTTTTTTCCGGGATTGTCTGAACTCTGATTCATCTGATTCATCTGATTTGTCTGATTTATCTGATTAGACTGACTGATGAAATCATGGTAATCAGATGAATCAGAGTTCAGACTGCCCGGATCTGCTGACACAGACAGAAAAGGAACTGATCATAATGATTGATGTAAAAGCATACAAAGATCAGGTTGCCGAACTGTGCAAAACTCTGGGAGTGAAAAAACTGTATATCTTTGGTTCTGCTGTGCGCAATGATTTCAGTGAATCAAGCGATATAGATTTTCTGCTCTCTTTTCATGAGGGTTCCAGCCAGTTCAAAAGATATTTTGCCCTGAAACACGGACTGGAAAACATCTTTAAGCGGGAATGTGATCTGCTTATGGAAGACGGGCTCAGAAATCCCCTGCTGTCCCGGTATATACATCAGGAAAGAAAAATTTTTTATGAGGCATGATCCCAAAGTCTGTTTTATTGATATTCTGAAAGCCTGTCATCAGATTCTTAAATTTGCAAAAAACATCTCTTTTGAGGAATACAGCAGCAATGACCTGATAAAATCGGCTGTTGAACGCAAATTCGGTATTATCGGAGAGGCTTTGAACCGGATAAAAAAATTGATCCCTCAGAACTTGAAAATATTTCAGATGTCAGTCAGATAATCGCTTTCCGCAATGTGATTGTTCACGGTTATGACAGTGTTTCAGACAGAATTTCATGGGACAGCATAAATGAATCCATCCCTTTGTTAATAAAAGAAATAAACAGTAAAATAAATTATGCTCATGGTTCTGAAACGGAAAAAGGGCAGATGGATATTTTTTCCGTCTGAAGACAGGTGAAGCAACAGTATCGCAGGGCATGGCGTAACCCCCGCCAATTGTCTGAACCGGGATTCACAGGATTAAAGGATTGACAGGATTTTTTTTTCATGCTTTGCATCACTGCCATTAAGCCGCGGAAAAGAGGAGCCGCCATATCCGCACTTGCATTCCAGCCGAAGATGATATAATTTTAAACTGTTCATGGCACAATGCTGACACAGAAGAAAAGGCCGCATGAAACACAGAATTGATCCGAAGGTTGACTGCGTTTTCAAAAGCATACTGGGAAAAGAGGAGAACAAAAATCTCCTGATCCATTTCCTCAATGCCGTGCTCGAACCGGAGGTGAGTATCCGGGATGTGAGCATACTCAATCCCTACAATGAAAAGGAGTTCATCGGGGACAAACTGACAGTTGTGGATGTCAAGGCCCTTGATGAAAGGGGAAACAGTTACCAGATTGAGATACAGATGGCTGTTCATGCGGCCCTGACCTCCCGTGTGCTTTTCACCTGGAGCAGCATATACCATTCCCAGATGAAGGACGGGGACACATACCTGAAACTCTGTCCGGTCATCTCGGTGTGGCTGGTGGACGGGAACCTTTTTCCGGACACGGATGACTGCCATCTGCGCTTTCAGATCTATGACTCCGCACACAGTCTGTCCCTGACGGATCATCTGAAAATCCATATTCTACAGCTTCCGAAATGGAAACAGAAAAAAAGAGCGGGAACCGAAAAGGACAGATGGATATATCTTTTCAGGGAGGGAAAGAATGCTGACACGGACAGTCTCCCGGAAATCCTTGACACAGAAGAAATGAGGCAGGTTATGAACGTATTGCGGAATTTTTCGGAAAATCAGAGGAACTACCTGCTGTACCAGAGCCGCTTGGAGGCCGTATACGAGCGCAACACCTGGCTGCACCAGCTTGAGGAGGCCAGAAAGATGGTTGCTCTGGCCGAAGAGAAGGCTGAAAAGCAAAGAAGGCAGGCCGAAAAGCACAGAAAGCAAATAAGGCAGGCTGAAAAGGAAAAGCAGCGGGTCGAAAAGGAAAAGCAGCAGGCTGAAAAGGAAAAGCAGCAGGTAGAAAAGGAAAAGCAGCAGGCTGAAAGAAAGGCGGCACAGACTGAGGAGAAATTCAGGCGTCTTCAGTCCCTGCTGAAAGAAAAAGGGATAGAAATTGAGGATGAAAAACAGAAATGAATTTCCCCGGTTCAGTTCATGGCACAGTCCTGTCTGTTCCATGAGATTTTCTGAACGCTGATTTATCTGATTGGACTCAATGCCGTTTCCTTAAAAAAAATTAAGGAGTTCCGAACCGGAGTTCACAGGATTAACAAATTGATATGATTTGTTTTTTCAATTTTCTGAAAATCATGCTTATGCAAACCCTCATGGTGCTGAAAAGTGTAGATGAATATGAACGCAGGGAAGGAAGTGATGAATTGGAAAATTCACCCAAACTGCATTTTCAGACCTGACAAAGCAGCAGTACTTTGCAAAGTCTTGAATCTGTGCGTTGCAAAAACCGGATTTTTCCAAAAAATCCGGTTTTTTTTATACGCTTCAGCTCATAAAATCAAAGTTGGCAAAGCAGCAGTTCATTTCAAAAACGGCAGTCCCCCGGCCTCCCTGATGATGGCATGTGCGTCAGACGATGTTACAAAATCGGCAAATGCCCTGATATTTCCTGTATAGTTCTTTTCCTTTACAATCAGCGCAAGACTGCCTGTATAGGGATAATCTGCCTCATCCGGTTTTTTTCCTCCCAAAGTCAGCACATCAACCTGATTCACTTTTGCATCCCCGTATGTGCCGAATGCAATGGTATCCTCTTTTGAGGCCACAAATTCAAGGGTTTCCTGATCTCTGAGAGTGGTTTTGGATTTGTCTGTGATGGCAATGTCTTTGAAACCCGGAAGCGATTCCTGCAAAACCTGCAGGGAACTGTCTCCGTCTTCCCGGCGGACAACTTTAATCCGTGCGTCTTTTCCGCCCACTTCCTTCCAGTTGGTAATTTTCCCGCTGTAAATACCACAGGCCTGCTGCGGGGTAATATCTTTGATCCCAACACTTTTGTTCACAAAAAAAACAATGGGCAGCCGGACAAAGGGAATATAACTCAGTCCGTAATGGGCTTCCGTGTCTTTAAGTTTCCGGCCTATACGGCCAACCAAGGCCTGATCCGTGCCAACCGCCTTGATTCCGCCGCTGGAACCGATACTTTCCGGCACAATGATTTTCACGTCAGGATGGGTTTTGGCAAATTCATTCCCCACCGTCTGGAGCAGAGCCATTCCGCTTCCCGTGCCGACAATCGTAATCTCTTCTGCCATGACAGACCCGGAACAAATGAGACATACCAGCAAAACAGAGATTCCACAAAATGCCTTTTTCATGTTTGCCTCCATAAGCCTTTATTATTGTTAATAAATAAAATTATTCCGGTTTCCGTCCGAAAAACCGGGTACAGGGAATTATTTGCATATCCGCAGACAGATTGCAAGAATTAGATTCAGAAAACAGCGGATAAAATCCCTGCAAATATATTTTTCTTGACAGGGAAAGAGTCTGACCATTATAAATAAGTAAGTTTCCACAAATTTTCATGAACCCCGGTTTTTCTGAAGAGTCTGATTTTTGGTAGTGGGTCTGCACGAACTGGTTAAAATTTAACTGTCTTATATTATTATGTTTTCAAAAAATACGGATTTTTGTTCATATATAATAAATACAGACAGTTATACTATACATCCATGATACTGTTCATGCTGATTTTATGTAATATATTGATTTATAAATTAAAAAAATCAGCATAAAAAGTTCCACTACCTGATTTTTTATGCCGGAATATTCCAAAAGGATGCTTACATGTCCAAAGCCAAACTGAAACAACATCTCATCAACCGGGAATGGTGCAAGGGATGCGGCATCTGTGTGCATTTCTGCCCCAAAAATGTTCTTGAACTTGATGAGCAGGAAAAGGTGTTTGCAGCGCGTCCCGAAGACTGCATCTGCTGCCGACTGTGCGAGATTCGCTGCCCTGATCTCGCTATTGAAATCATAACACAGGGAGAACAGGAGGTTTCCGCATTATGAGTGGAAAAATAAAATTCATTCAGGGAAATGAGGTCTGTGTGGAAGCCGCTCTGTATGCCGGGCTTGATTTTTTTGCAGGTTATCCCATCACTCCCTCCACAGAAATTGCAGAGCAGATGTCCTCCCGGCTGCCGCAGATTGGCGGGAAATTCATCCAGATGGAAGATGAGATTGCTTCCATCTGCGCGATCATCGGCGCGTCCCTGACCGGTCACAAAGTGATGACAGCCACCAGCGGCCCCGGATTTTCGCTCATGCAGGAAGGTCTGGGATACGCGATTATGGCAGAGATTCCCTGCGTGATTGTCAATGTGCAGCGGGGCGGCCCATCCACTGGTCTGCCTACAGGCCCGGGTCAGGGGGATGTGTATCAGGCCAGATGGGGAGTACACGGGGATCATGCCATTATTGCGCTGACCGCGTCATCCCATCAGGATGTGTTTGAAATGACGGTTCACGCGTTCAACATGGCAGAAACCTACCGCACGCCCGTGATTCTGCTTTTTGACGAGGTGATCGGGCATATGCGTGAAAAACTGGTGGTTCCGGAACCGGGCGATATTCCGGTTGTGGGACGGCTCCGCACTTCCGTAAAAACCGGAGTGGATTATCATCCCTATCTGCCCCGTGAAGATGGCCGCCTGCCCATGTCGGATTTTGGCGGTGAACACCGTTACAATGTCACCGGACTTTTTCATGACATGTGGGGATTTCCCACCGGCAACCCTTCTGTGGTGCATGAACTGCTCCGGCATCTTACCGACAAAATCAAAAACAATCTGGAAACCATCACCAGATATAAGGAATATTATCTGGAGGATGCCCGGACTGTGCTGATTTCATACGGCTGCTCGGCCAGATCCGCTTTGCATGTGGTGGAAAACCGCCGTGCGCGGGGCGAACGGCTGGGACTGCTGGAACTCCAAAGTCTGTGGCCTTTTCCCTATGGTCTGGTGGAGGAAAAATGCGAAAAGGCCCGGCATATTGTGGTGGTGGAAATGAACATGGGGCAGCTTACCCGTACTGTAAAGCGGGCTGTCAGAGATCCGGAACGGGTGGTGCTGGCAAACCGCATTGACGGCGTTTTCATCACACCCACAGATATAAAAAATATCCTGCGGCTCATTCAGGGAAAGGGGGTATAAACATGGCAGTCAAAGATTATATCCGGGAGCGTTTTTTTCCGCATATCTGGTGTCCGGGCTGCGGTCACGGCATTGTGCTGAACAGTCTGCTCCGGGCAGTGGAGCAGCTCGGCATGAGCAAAAATGAAATTGTCATGGTTTCCGGCATTGGGTGTTCCTCCCGCATTTCCGGATACGTGGATTTTCACACCCTGCACACGCTGCACGGACGCGCGCTGGCCTTTGCCACAGGCGTGAAAATGAGCAAACCTGAACTCAATGTAATTGTGCCAATGGGTGACGGTGACGCGCTCGCAATCGGAGGCAATCATTTCATTCACGCGGCCCGGCGCAATATAGCGATGACGGCTCTGGTGATGAACAACCGGATTTACGGCATGACCGGAGGACAGTATTCCCCGCTCTCCGGTTACGGATGCAGTGCCACCACATCACCTTTCGGCAGTATTGATTATGATTTTGATGTAGCGGAACTTGCCAAAGCCGCAGGCGCGACCTATGTGGCCCGCACCACCACTTATCATGCAAAGCAGATGACAGAACTGATCCGGGACGCGATTGTGCATGACGGTTTTTCTGTGGTGGAAATTCTGAGCCAGTGTCCCACATATTACGGCAGAAGAAACCGCATGGGCAGTGCAGCCGAGATGATGGAATGGTACAAAACCCGAACCACACCGGTGGGTTCTGCTGCCAAAAAGGAAAATCCCGCTCTGATTGAACGCGGAGTTTTTGTGCAAAGGGAAAAACCCGAATACTGCACAGAATATGAAAAAGTGATTGCAAAAGCCAGAGGAGGGCGATCCTGATGGAAAGATGCAGACTGGTGTTTTCAGGTTCAGGAGGGCAGGGAGTGATCACTGCTGCCATCATTCTGGCAGAGGCCGCCGTGCTGTTTGAGGGACTGGAGGCAACACAGGCACAGGCATACGGGCCTGAAGCCAGAGGCGGAGCCACGCGCTCGGATGTGATTATCGCAGATACGCCCATACGCTATCCCAAAGTGACCCAGCCCAATGTGCTGGTATGCCTGACACAGGAGGCATATACCAAATTTTATCCCATCATCCGGCCCGGCGGAATGCTGCTTACAGACTCCCGGTATGTGAAAATGCACACCAAAGTGGATGCCCGTCAAATCCAGCTTCCCATGTTCAAAACCGTGATGGATGAAATCGGCAAATCCATTGTCTTCAATATCTGTATGCTGGGCGCGGTTATTGGTCTGACAGATGTGGTCAAACCTGAATCTGTGATGAAAACCCTGGAAAACCGCATTCCCCCGGAATTCATTGAACTCAACCGCAGGGCATTGGAAATCGGTATGAAGATGGGGGCAGACTGCAAACGCTGATGGAAAAAAATTGCAGGATGTGTGCTCTCATACTGCACAATTCCATTATATCAGTCCGGAAATAATTGCTAATCCGACCTGTGATCTGCATGAATAACCTGCGGATTTATCCGCAGGCTGTCCCCCAAAACGAAAGCAGAAACCACATGCCAAAATGTCGGGTTAGCGTAGCGTAACCCGACTTTCAGAGATGATTCTGACTGATTACGCTGTCGTTAGGTGATTTCCAGAAAAAAATATACCACCAAAGTATCAAAAGCTTCCAGCTTTTGCCACTGTGCCTGTGAACTGAACCGGGATATTTATTTTCATAAATCACATTAATCCGACCTGCGTGAATCTGTGCAATTGCGTCCTTTGAGGTTAAAAACAGAAAGGGTACTATACCCCGCCAATCAGATATGCCTGCATTTCCTGGGGACGAATCCCTTTTGTAATAATCGTGTGCTGGCCTTCAGGCAGAGTGATCCTCACCTCTGTTTCAGCATCAGCCGGGGATTTGCTGTATCCCGCACATACGGACGCAGCCAGCGCAAGCATATCCGGTGTTCCGCTGTTGGGAATCAGCACCAGAGGCCCAGGAACAGAAACAGTTTTAATCATGGCATCCCGATCCTGCCGAAAATGCCGTAAAAGGGCTTCATTATCAGCCTTGTGTCTGCCTGCAATGATTTTGCACTCCGGATTTATGCGGAAATGGCGGCCGTATTTCAGAAGATGAATTTCCTCTTCTGAAGTATGTTCCTGATGCCCAAAAAGATCTTTGAGACGGAGACTGAAGTTTTTGTCGGTCAGCAGACAGCCCCCGGCCACTGTGGGATATTCCTTTATGCCGAATTTTTCTGCAAGTTCCATCTGGGGTTTGCGCCCCCGGCCCGTGATGCCATACAGGGCACTGCGATCAATCCATCCCTGTTTTTCAGCAATGGTTTCAGGAAGATGCTGAATACTCAGAGGGCGGACAATATATCCCTCAAAACCGGAATTCTTTTCCACATAGCGCAGAGAATTTTTGGTCTGGGACATGGGACGCTGGCCCATGACTTCGCCGCTGAAAAGAAAATCAAAACCGTTTTCCTGCATGATGCCTCCGGCAATCCGGAACATAAGCGCGTGGCAGTCCGGACATGGATTCATATTTTTGCCGTAACCGCAGCGCGGATTTTTCAGCATATCCAAATACTGGGGCGTGATATTTTTGATCATCAGGGGAATGCCCGTCATTTTGGAGGCTTTGCGGGCCTTGTCCGCGGAAAAAAAAGGGGTTTCAAAACTGATCCATTGGGTTTCGATTCCCTGCGCACGGAGAACCACCCCGGAAAGAATACTGTCAAGTCCCCCGGAGCAGAGACCGAGGGCACGTACTGTTTTTTTTTGTGAAAGCATGATATGGTCAACAAGTCAGTGCATCATTTCAGCCAAAATTGCGGTTGTATTTCAGAGATATGCCGGGTTACGCTGACGCTAACCCGGCCTGCAGTTTCAGATGAAACAGCACATTGGATTAAGGGAAAATTAAATGAAAAACAGAAAACAGGCCAAAGAAATATGCAGAATATTAAAGACGCATTATCCGGATGTCAAGACACAGCTACTGCATCGGAATGCTTTTGAACTGCTTATCGCAACAATTCTTTCAGCCCAGTGCACGGACAGACAGGTTAATTCCGTGACGCCCGCGCTGTTCCGGGCTTTTCCCGCGCCTGAATCGCTGGCCGGGGCTTCTCTGGAAGAAATTGAAGATCTGATCCGGCCCACAGGTTTTTTTCACAACAAGGCAAAACATATCCGCAACTGCGCCAAAGCTCTTTTGGAAAAATTCAGGGGAGAAGTTCCCCAAAGTCTGGAGGAACTCATTACTCTGCCCGGAGTGGGACGGAAAACAGCCAATGTGGTGCGCTCCGCAGCCTTCGGACAGGCCGCAGTTGTTGTGGATACGCATGTGAAACGGATTTCCCGCAGACTGGGTCTGACGGAAAACACTGACCCGGAAAAAATTGAATCTGATCTTATGAAACTTGTTCCGGAAGAAAACTGGAATGATTTTGGTCTGCATCTTATTTATTTCGGAAGGGAAATCTGCACAGCCCGCAAACCCGCATGTCCGGACTGCTGTCTGCGGAAACTGTGCGAATATCCGCATATCTGACAAATCTGTTTTTTCCCTGAGGCTGGAAAAACTGAAGGAGGAGTGCCAAACTGAAAGTTTGGCATTCCTGATGGCATGGAAGCAAAACACGGAACTATGTTTAATCTGCTGAAAAAAAAGAAAGGAGAAAAAAAATGGGGTGCAACCGTTTTTATCTGCTGACATTTTGCTGTACGGTTCTGCTGATGGTTTGCGCTTTTTGCTGCGAGTCTTTTGCCAGGCAGAAAATTGTTTTTGGCGGAGGACCGGCCGGCGGGACTTTTCAGGTGGTGGCCAATGCAATCCAGATGTACAAACCGATCATGGATATTACAGAATTCACTGTAAAAGCAGAATATTCTGCCGGTTCCACAGAAAACCTGATCAACGTGGATGCAGGAACTGTGGATTTCGGTGTGGTTTATTCCGGCGAAGTGTATCAGGCCCGTAACGGAGGTCTGAAGGATGATTCCAAAAAATATGAAAATGTTATGGCAGTTGCCTATCTGTACGGAGCACCTGCCCATCTGGTGGTTCGGGCCGGATCCGGCATTACCGGTGTCAGAGATCTGAAAGTAAAAAAAGTGGATGTGGGCAATCCGGGATCAGGGGCTTTTGCCACATGCGAACTTTTCCTTACACATATAGGCATATGGGACAGCATTGAACGGAACAGCATGGGTTACAATGATGCTGCCGCAGCATTCAGCAACAGGGAAGTGGATGCATTCTGGCTGTTTACGGCCTTCCCCAGCGGAGCCGTTCTCATGGCGGCCCAGACCAGTGACATTGCCATCATTGATTTGGACACAGAAGCGCAGCAATCTGGATTTTATAAAAAATATCCCTATTTTTCCAAATTTTCCATCCCTGCCGGTATATATAAGGGGGTTGACAAAGACGTGCCCACTTTTCAGGATTCTGCCCTTTGGGTGGCCCATTTCCGCGTTTCCGGTGATACGGTATACCGTCTGCTTTCCATTATTTTCAGTGAAGATGGGCTGAAGCATATGGCCGGACAGAAAAAAATCTTCAAAGAGATGAGTATTGCCAGTGGCATCAAAGGGATTGTCACTCCGCTTCATCCGGGTGCTGAAAAATTCTGGAAAGAAAAAGGAGTGCTGAAATAAGTGGAGCCGACTGCCTGTGAAACCGTGCACAGGCAGTCGGCGTGCATTGTGACAGGATTTCAATGGCTATGTCATGTGCAATTTTTTTAACCTGCTGGAATTATTTTATTCCGATACAAACCGGACTCCGCTTATACCAATTCGCCATTGATTTTTTCAGAAAATCCCCTCCTTAGAGTGGCAGGGGTTTGTTTCATAAGTATATTTTCAATGGCGAATCGGTATTATACGGTCTGGATACCGGAGTTCATCAGTATAAGGCGATTTGCAGAAAAGAATATACTGCTCTCTCAACTTTGATTTTATGTGCTGAAGTGTTCAGAAAAACCGGATTTTTTGGAAAAATCCGGTTTTTGCGGCTCACAGGTTCAGGTCTTACAGAGTGATACCCCGATCTGCCGTCTGCATGGTTCATGTATTGCGGTTTCTGTGAAAACGGAACAGGGATATTCATTTTCAGAAATCACCTAAGGTGATTTATGAGAATAAATATCCCATTCCAGTTCACAGGTATAGGTCAAAAGCTGGAAGCTTTTGATACTTTTCCGGTATATTTTTTTCTGGAAATCACCTAACAGAAAAAATTGCACATCATGCACAGTTATCAGAAGCTGATAAAATTATCAGAAAACAAATCAGAACCCATATTGAGGCATCAGTATGAAAAAATCATTTGATTTTGTGCCCTGCAATCTGTATAGTCCCAAATAAGGGAATTGTCCCTTTTTTTATAACCACAGGTTTTCAGAAAAAGATTTTTTGCAAAAAAGTTCAGAAAAATCTTTTTCCGGCAGCCTGTACAACCCACAGGAGGAATAAAAATGCGTAAACTGTGTATGTTTTTTGCGGCAATGTGTTTTGTGGCTGCGGGCCTTTGTGCGGGGCCTGCGTTTTGTGCTGAAAAACGGCTTATCAGCCCACAGCCCGGCATCGTGAATTTTGAGGCCGGAGCCGATGAACTGCTGGAACTTCGGGTCAATATCACCCCAAGATCCGGAGATGTGCCTGCCCATGAATGGTTTCTGTTTACCGCAAGCACACTCAATGAGATTTTTGTGCTGTCCCCGCAGGGAATTTTCCCAGTGACCCCTGATTTGGATTATTTTTCAATGACCTATTCCTTTTCTCACAGTTCAGACACAGATGCCATTGCCACACTTACCATGAGCGATCTGGGACTGAATCCGGGTGATATTCTGTATTATGCCTATGCCTATACGCCGTCTGATATTGAGCATGCAGTGATGGAAAATATCGTGATATTGCATGTCACAGCCGCTGAAGGTGGGCTTGCCCGTTTTTCCTCTGATACGGAACTGGAAACCTGGCTGAAAAAGGGAATCCGCAGGCTTGCGGAAGACAAATCTTACTATTATGATGGTGGTGGTATATTCGCCGGAGGCGCCCCGTCTCCTGACTCTGCCTCCGCCGAATCAACGTCCTCCTCTTCAAATTCGGATGCCGGCTCCCAGTTTTCCACAACCAATATTCAGGAGGCAGGTGTGGACGAGGCTGATGTGATGAAAACTGATGGGAAATATCTGTATGTGATTCCAAAATATTATCAGGATATATATTACTGGACTGCAACTGACTCCACTGATTCCGCAGACGGTTCCGATACCGCAGCCGAACCCGAAGCCTTTATCCGGGTCATGCGCATCAGTGAAACACCTCCCTCTGCTGCTGAAGCGGGAAAAATTATGCTGGGAGAACATAAAAATCAGGTGGATGGGCTGTATCTTGTCACAGGCCGGGGAGAAAACAAACCTGATATTCTTGCCACCCTCGGCGGCACAATGGGAAATATGTGGGGATACTGGTGTATGCCCTGGTATTGGACACAGGGAAGCACGGAAGTGGTGCTGTATAATGTCAGTTCTCCTGACAATGCCAGCCGAATCACAAAACTGGAACTGGACGGACATCTGATTTCCAGCCGCAGGATCGGCGATACCCTGTATCTGGTCACACGGTTTACACCTATGCCGGAGGGATATGATCAGTATGTTTATTCAGATGAGGAAATTCAGAAAAATGAACAGCTTCTCAGCAATGCGGATCTCCCGGAATTGCTGCCTGGCCTGCGTATCAACGGAGAGGACAAAGGCAGTCTGATCAGCGCGGCAAACTGTTTCATCCCGCCCTTTGATGAAACCCGCACCGAACAGCCCACTCTTATTACCATTACGGCCATCAGACTGGATTCACCTGAAACTCCGGTCAGTCAGAGCATCTCCGGTCCTACAGAAACCATCTATGTTTCACCGGAAAGCCTGTATCTTGCAACTGTGCGCTATGATTACAGTATGTATTACAGCAGCTTTGATACAGGTGTTTCAGGCGAATATCCTGAAAACACGGATCTGCACAAATTTGCACTTACAGAAGCAGGCCCGGTGTACAAAGCCTCCGGAAGTGTACCCGGTCATCTGGGATGGGAGCAGGATAAAAAACCCTTCCGCATGAGTGAATATGAAAATGTGCTGCGCATTGCCACCTCTTTGGGCAATACATGGACGGAATCCGCGACCACCCGCCTGACTTTGATGAAAGAAGACGGGCAGTCAGACTTAAAGGAAATTTCCCATCTTGGCGGCATTGGAAAACCCGGTGAGCAGCTTTATGCTGTCCGTTTTGCCGGAAAAAACGCGTATATTGTCACATTCCGGGCAACGGATCCGCTGTATGTGTTTGATCTGTCTGATCCGGCAAATCCCAAAACTCTGGGCGAACTGCAGATTGACGGATATTCCGATTATCTGCATCCGGTGGGGGAAAATCTGCTGCTGGGCATTGGAAAAGACGCGATTCCTGACACATCCTCCAGTGATTTTGGAGGACGGGGCGCGTGGTATCAGGGACTTAAACTTTCCCTGTTTGACATTTCCAATCCTGCCAGTCCCAAAGAGGTCAATTCCCTTGTGATTGGCAAACGCGGCACAGGTTCCGAGGCATTGTATGATCATCACGCGTTCACCTGGCTGCCCGCCTCTGCCGGAAGCCCCGCACGGCTGGCTGTCCCTGTGGAAATGCACAGCACACTGGAATATTATTCCTATTACAGCAATCCCTCTGATCCCTGGTATTATTACAACTGGACCCATACCGGGCTTTATATGTTCAATGTTTTCACAGGGGAACAGTCCGGGGGAAAAACCGGCATTGAGGAGCAGGGACGCATGATTGTGGCCGACAATTCCGGAACAGATCCTTTGTTCCAATCCGGTTATTATGCCGGTTCCGGCACATATTCCGACCGTTCTGTGATACTGGGAAACAGTGTGCATTATGTGCATGACGGCAAAATCTGGTCAGCTTCCTGGGGAACCGGCGCGGATATGACACAGCCGCAGTAACATCAATGCCATTAACCTAAAAAAATCAAGGAGTGCCAAACTGAAAGTTTGGCACTCTTTTCTGAATTATTTCAGTGTCCAGGACTTTCCATCCGGGACACTTCTGATTTATACCATTACTCAGAAGATTTGATGGTACAGCCGCGAATTGCACGCATGATGGTTTGTGCATTCGTGCAGATTCGTGTTATTCGTGGCTGTTTAAACTGTAACTCTGCCAGGGCGGCCTTTCGAATGCGGTATTTTACAACCGAAATATTTCATATAATGGTATAATCTGATTTAATAAGGAAGCAAAATGAAACTTTTAAAAGTGCATGTTCCGAATTACCGCTGTCTGAAAAATGTCACTCTGACATTTGAACCAGATCTGACACCCCAGGTTTTTCCCATTGGAGGAGAAAACGGCGGGGGAAAAAGTACGCTCCTACAGTTGATTTTTGTGCTGCTGCATTGCCCCGGCGAATTTTCACCCAAAAAGATATTTTTTAATAATACAATAAAGAAGATGAAAAGGCCATATGAAACTTGGGAATTAACCAAATATGATATAGCAACTATCCAATTGCTTTATAAAAATGAAAAAATTGATCTCAATTATTTTTTGATTCCTTTAACTGATAATGCAGATAAATCCATGTCATATCCGTTCGGGCCATTCATGGAAATTATTAATAAATTATTGATGATTAATGATAAGATAAAGAAACTGAATCAAGATATTGAACTCCGAAAGGAAGAATTTGCTGAAGAGACATATTCTTATACAGAAAAAATTGAAGATGATAAAAAATTTGAACAATATATTCAAGAATTACAAAAATTAAGAAATTATTCCAAAGACATGAGAAATCGTCTCTATGAAAAAGAGAAAGAATGCTATAATGAATTACATTTACTGAACACAAGCTCACTTGATCTTTCATATGAAATTGAAAAAACTTATTTTGTCATTTGTTGCCAGTCTTCTCATCCAGATTACAATTTTACGAAAGAAGTTTTGGACTTTGCAGGGAAAAATGTATTTATTGCGGGTCAGCCCACACAGCCGTATATTTTTTTAAATGATAATGACATTCAGGAATTATTCAATATTGAAGGAAAATATTTTGAAATCCTTAAAAATGCAAGAAAAGAATTGCCAAATTTTTATACCTATGATCAGTTTGCTTTGCTGGCAATTCTTGAGGGTTTCAAAAAAGCAAGGGATAAGGATTTTGAAAAAGTGATAGAAACCGGAACTTATGGTACAAGTTATCAGTCTTTATTAAATGAACTGAAATCCATCATTGGCGGACAGAAAGTTATTTATCCCACAAAAGACCTCGATTCCATTTCTGTCCGTTACCAGACAGAGGACAACAAATTTATTGAACTCGGCCCCGGTGATCTCAGTCACGGAGAACTGAAACGGGCCAGTCTGTACGCATGGATCAAATACAGGGAAATCAATGATGCCATTGTTCTTATTGATGAAATTGAAAACGGACTTCATCCGGACTGGCAGTACCAGATCGTAAAGGATCTCGCTTCCTGGGGAAATAACCAGTATCTCCTTGCAACCCATTCCTTTTATCTATGTGAGGCTCTTACGCCCCGCCATGTTAAAGAAATCGAACCCCGGATGAAAAACCCGGTTCCTGAGAAAAAAGATCATGTCCCTGCTGCCTGAACAAAGAGATGATTTCTGTCGGAAAATACTGCTTCACAGAAGAATCAAAGGATGCGTTGTGGTTCTTTGTGAAGGAGATGTCAGTTATATTGAAGTTCATACCCCGCAGCAGATGCGAAAACTGGAATCCATGCCGGATGCCAATTTCTGGAGAGCCACAATTCCACAATGGTGGCGGGACAAAAGACCGGTATTTGTTCCCTGCGGAGACAGAAATTCTGTGCTGCAAACCTTTCGCAGTCTAAAAGAAATTCATGAACAGGACAGAGACAATTCTTATCTGTCTCCGGAAAAACTGTTTGCCCTTGTGGATTTGGATATTCAAGCAGCCGATCTTTCAGAGATTTCTGCCTGTTTTCAAAAGACAGAAGAACTGTATCATCACATGTATGAAAATTCCATTGTAAACCGGAACATCATCATGGACGGGCATATTATTCTGACAGGCTGGATTCACAAAGAGTCATATTTTCTTGCACCGGATTTGCAATCCCTGTTTAACAGCAGTGAATATCAACTGACATTTTACGGAGAAAAACTGCAACTGGATACAGTATATGAAGAAATGGCCGCGAATATTCCGGAAGAAGGCGACATCATAAAACATTATTCTGTGGTGCAAACGCGGATAAAAAAACTTATGGGATGGGAAACGGAAAATCCGCAGCAACTGGCTGAGTTATATATGGATGAATTTGGCAATACAGCAAATAGTTATGCTGAAAAACGTAAGCTGACAGAATCTCTTTTTATCATCAAAAAAGCCAAACCATGCTGGCATAAAATCAGCATCAGCCATCCCTGGCAGGAGTCTTCAGAGGAAAGTCTCAGAGATGCACTTATTCTTGAAATCGGCAGATTCTGGTCGGAGAAATGCAGAGAGGAACAGGATATTGAACCCTGTTTTTACCATATCCCCCAATGGTTTCATATCCTTTGGAAAACAGAAACACAATTGCGGAAATGAACCTGAATTCGGATAGTCGGAATAGTATTCCCAAATTTTATGTGTCTGCTGTGACAATAGCAGAATTATAATATTTTCATTAACTTTTGTTCTTTATGAACAGCATATGCAGGTGCAAAAAACCGCTCCGCTTAATTTTTGCACTCCTCCATCCGGTTTGCAGGTGCAAAAAACCGCTCCGCTTAATTTTTGCACTCCTCCATCCGGTTTGCAGAGGACAAAAGTTGTTAAAAGAACTATACCGATACTTAAAACATTTTTATACTTCTGCGGGGCAGATTTTAACCGCAGAGTCACACAGAGTTTTTCTGTGCGGAATTCAGATCTGAATCTGAACCTCTGCAAATGTTTCAAATAATGGTATATAATTGCGGAAAGGACAATGACAGAATCCTTTGAACAGGAACTCAAACGGTTTTTCAGCACAAACCATATCGCCTTTCATGATCGTTCTGATTCCTTCCGCTATCCGGATTTTTCCATTCCTGATCCGGCAAAAAGCACAAAACGCTTTTATTTTGATGTAAAGGAAAAGCGGCAGATGTATAATATGCAGCACTGGCAGACAGATATTCCGGAGGAGCATTTTTTTATCATAGATGATCTGGCAGCGCGGAAAATTCTGGCCTTTGCGCCCAGATCCGGTATTATCATCCGCAACAATATTTCAGAAAAATATCATCTGTTCACTGTGCTGGATCTCTTTCTCATGCCCAAAAAAAGAGTCAACCGGCCTATTCAGAAAAACAGACTTTCGTACAAAGGAAAATGGCTGATCGATCTGCGCAGCAGCAGGGAATCTGACAAACTGGAAGGGATATTTGAATATATTAATGAATATCTGACCCATTTGGAGCAGATATTTCTCGGTGTGCTGGAATGCTACGGAAATTACGGGGAAAACATCATTGAACAGGGAATTGTCCGCAGGCCTGATCACTGGGATACGGATGTGAAAGCAACACGTTGAAAAAAAAATTGCGGAACAGACAGAACTGCCTGTTTCCCAATAAAAATCATAAATTTTTAACCGACAGAGAAAGGAGAATGATATGACAGCATCTGAAACAAAGGCTAAAACAGGAATTATTTTCACACAGGGAATGGTTCTGTTTTTGACAGTCTTCATTACTGTAAGTGCTTACGCATTGGAAACAGGCAAAACTGAGACAATAGGCAAAACTGAGACTATTAACATTGCCACCCCGGCATGGGACGGGCAGACAAATGAGGACGGAACCGGTCTTTTTTTTGATATTATCCGGGCTGTGTATGAACCTGGGGGAATAAAAATGAAATTTGAAATCATGCCCTGGAAGCGCGCAGTGCAGGAAATGCTTTCCGGCAATGCGGATGCTGTTCTGGACATGTACCGGGAAGATGTGACAGAGAAAATGCTCACTCCCAAATATCCTCTGCTGACAGAATTTACGGTCGCTGTTTTCAAAAAGGAACGGATAAAAGAGTGGAAAGGGGCACAATCACTCAGCGGACTGGATCTGATATGGATTCGGGGATACAATTATAACAACAGCCGTCATCTCAGTGGCATAAAATTCAACTGGAGTGAAATTGATGATTATGACACGGCATGGCGTATGCTGGCAATAAACCGGGCAGACGCATATCTTGAAGCATATACGGATGCAGATGCTTATATCAAAGAAAAGATTATTGATATGAATCTGTACCGCATGGAAACCATTGGCGGTGACAAAGGATACATGGTCTGCAGAAAATCCCCCAAATCAGAGAAACTGGTAAAAATATATGACACAAGGATTATCGAACTGCTTGCTTCCGGTGAACTGAAAAAAATTTTTGACAAATGGGGCTATCCTTTTCAGGCTGATACCTGGGAGAAATAATGGGCAGTGGGTCAAAACAGTTGATTTTTTTAACCTGAATTTCGCACAGAAAAAAAATCTGTGTGACTCTGCGGAAACTCTGCAGTCATGAAACTTCGTCTCATCCTTTTTGTCCTGTCCTTTCTGGCATTTCTTTCCACTTCCGCGGGTGGGTGGCTGTATTATCATTCCCTTAAAAAGGCAGCGCTCACAGAAGCAGAACAGCAGGCAGATATCCGTGTGAAAAACATCCGGAAGCATCTTGCCTTTGTTCTCTCACAAAATGCAGGGCCTGTGCGTCTGATGTCCGGACTCAGGGAAATCAGGGAGGCCGTAACGTCCCCTTTGCCTGAAATCCTTTCTGAGGCAAACGCTGTTCTGGATCATTTCCGGCAGACTCTGGATGCGGATATCTGCTATCTTATCAATGATAAAGGTTATACTGTGGCATCCAGCAACCGCAATGATCCGGACAGTTTTGTGGGAAAAATATATTCCTTCCGTCCCTATTTTCAGAAATCCATAAGAGGGGAAGCCTTTGTTTACATGGCCCTGGGCGTCACTTCGGACAGACGGGGCGCGTATTACAGTTATCCCGTGTATGATGAAACAGGCAGTATTCCCGCAGGGGTTGCTGTGATAAAGATTTCCATTGATCTGATTGAAAGGGAATTTGCCCTCAGCAGTGATGAGATTGTTCTGGTAACAGATCCTATGGATATAATTTTCATTTCCAGCCGCGGGGAATGGATATGCCAAAGCCTCAGGGAGCTTTCACCTGAGGAAAAGGACATGATCAGCCAGTCCATGCAGTTTGGGGAAGGGCCTTGGAATCAGATTGATCTTACGATAAAGGACGGAATGCACGCGGCTGACGGACAGGGAAACCGCTATGTGATACGCCGGACAGAACTTGATGAGCATCCGGGCTGGCAGATTATCTATCTGCAGAATATCCATTCCATTTCCAAAAAAATTTCAGATCCCATGAGCCGGATTACCGGTGAAATTATTCTGGTGGTCTGCATTCTCATCGGACTGTCCCTTTTTGTTCTTTACCGGAAAGCCAGCAGGGAAATACTGCGGCGCAGGGCAGCGGAAAAATCTCTTCGGGAAAGTGAGGAAAGATACCGCTCCATTTATCACAATGCACCGGCCATGCTCCATTCCGTGAACAGGGAGACCTGTCTGATAAGTGTGAGTGACAACTGGCTGAAAACAATGGGATATGAGCGCAGTGAGGTGACAGGCCGCAGTCTGAAAGATTTTATGACCGAAGATTCAGTGATTTACCTTGAAAATCATGTGATTCCGGAATTTTATGAAAAAGGATGCATCAATGATGTTCCCTACTGCTTTGTGAAGAAAAACGGGGAAACCATTGATGTTCTGCTTTCCGCGTTTGGTGAACGTGATGGTGAGGGCAATATTATCCGCTCCCTTTCCGTTTCCATTGATATTACGGAAAGACTCCGGGCTGAAGATGCTCTGAAAAAGGCAAAAGAGGAGCTCAGCCGCTATTCCGGAGAACTGGAAATGGAAGTGCAGAAACGCACAGAAGTCATTGCCGGGATTCTCAGATTTACACCAAATGTGGTGTATATCAAAAACAGGGAAGGCCGGTATCTGCTGATCAACTCCCGGTATGAAGAGCTGTTTGGAGTGACATCCGGAGAGGTCTGCGGAAAAAAGGATGATGAAATTCACCCGGAATCCATTGCCCGGCAGCTTCAGCAGCATGATGCTGATGTGATCGCGGAAGGGCTTTCCTTTCGTACCGAAGAACATATTGTGCAGGAGGATGGAATTCACACCTATCTTTCGGTCAAATTCCCCATTTATGATCAGACAGGAAAAGCCAGGGGGATAGGGGGAATAGCCACGGACATCACAGAACTGAAAAATGCACAGGAGCAGCTTCGCCGGCTTTCCGGCAGCATAATTGCAGGTCAGGAAAAGGAACGGGCCGCGATAGCAAGGGAACTGCATGATGAACTGGGTCAGATTCTCACTGCTTTGCACATGGATGCGGTCTGGCTGTCAAAATATCTCAAAGAAAAAGATGCAAAAGCAGCACAACGTGCATTGAGTATGTGCGAACTCACAGACAAAACCATTGAGGAAGTGCGGAGGATGGCCGTACAGCTTCGGCCCGGTGTGCTGGACAATCTCGGTCTGGTTGATGCCTTGGAATGGTTTGCAGGGGAATTTGAAAAACGCACGGAAATCACATGTCTGTTTGAGCATTCACAGATTCCGGCACTCAGTGACAGCATTGCCACAAGTGCCTACAGGATCGCGCAGGAATGCCTGACCAATGTGGCCCGTCATGCAGGTGCAAACCGGGTGAATATCACTTTGCACGCGGAAAATGATATACTGACACTCACGGTTGCAGATAACGGTTCCGGTTTTGACACTTCAAAACTTGGGGAAGTCAAAGGACTGGGCGTGGCAGGAATGAAAGAACGGGCCATGCTGGTGCGCGGCACTGTGGAAGTCCGCTCCGTGAAGGGGCAGGGGACAAAGGTTTGTTTCAGGATGAAAATCAATGAGTAAAACATCAGGGAAAATCAGAGTGCTGCTCGCGGATGATCACAGCATTGTGCGGGCCGGTCTTCGCCGCATTGTGGAAGACAGTGAGGACATGGAAGTGATAGCCGAAGCCGCAGACGGAAACGAGGCCATCCGCAAGGCATTGGAAAAACTGCCGGATGTGGCTGTGGTTGATGTGTCCATGCCGGGCGCGGACGGGCTGGAAGTGCTGCTGCAGCTCAAATCCCGGCATCCGGACATACGGGTGATTATACTGACCATGTATGAGGAGGAGCAGTATGTGATCCGTGCCTTTGAAGCCGGAGCTATGGGATACATCACCAAAAAATCCGCGCCTGAACAGCTTACGGATGCCATACGCCGGGTCTGCTCCGGTTCCCGCTACATTACTCCGGAAATAGCGGAAATGCTTGCTCTGCGCATGGCCAGAGGTGCTGATGACCGATCCCTGCCGGATTACCTTTCCCGGAGAGAACTGCAGGTGCTGCGGCGTCTGGCTATGGGGCATACAAACAGGGAAATCGCAGATGCGTACCGTATCAGCATCAAAACCGTAGACACCTACCGGTTCCGGCTCCTGAAAAAGCTCAATCTGCGCAACAATGCCGAAATTTCCCGCTTTGCCATACAGAACAGACTTATTGATCCTTAATGCCGATTCTCCATTGAAAATATACTTAGGGTCTGTAAAAAAATAACCTGTACAATTTTCATGTCCGGAAACCCTGAAGGTTTTGAAACCCCTCAGGATTTATAACAGATTATTTTGATACAGACCCTTATGAAAAACACCACTGCCCCTCTCAGGAGGGGATTTTCTGAAAAAATCAATGGCGAATTGGTATAATTGAATGCAGAAGATACACAGAAGCCTTTTCCCTGGTTTTTGGATTGACTTTTCTTTGCTTACAGAAAATCTTATTGACTTCTGTATGCAAAAAAAGCAAATATATTTTTTCAGACAGGCAGGGAAAACGGTTCCTTAAATCAGCCGGGAATTGTCTCATTGGATTTTTGATACGTCTGGATGTATCTGATATATTTAGCGGCAGTAAAGTTTTTGGTTTCCATCAACGAAAATCCCATTATCCAGATAAGGGCAGGTAAGATATTATGTGCAAAAAAACAGTTGGATACATTATTTTCAGTCTTTTGCTTGTTTCTTTTTTCACGGTGCAGGGATGCAAAAATTTTTTCAAAAGTGAGGATAAGAGCATTCATATTGCGCTGGCCGGGCCTATGACCGGGCCGAACCAGTCTGTGGGCAAATCCTTTTATCAGGGCGTAAAACTGTATCTGGATGAGGTGAACCGTCAGGGCGGAATCAGCGGCAGGAAGATAGAACTGGATGTGTATGATGATCATAACACTCCGGAACTGGCCAGGGATGTGGCTGAGCAGAAAATTGCACCCGGACAGGCCGTAGCGGTCATCGGCCATCATTACAGCAGTTGCTCCATACAGGCAGGGGAAATTTACAAGACCCAGGGCATAGCGGCCATCAGCCCGGCTTCCACCAATATCAAGGTAACGGAAAACAATCCCTGGTATTTCCGCACTTCATTCAATGACAGAGCCCAGGGCCGTTTTCTTGCACACTACGCGCAGATGGTGTTTGGCAAATCCACGGCCAGCATTATTTTTGAAAATGATGATTACGGACGTTATCTGGCTGATGTGTTTGAGCAGACCTCCAAAGAACTGGGAACTGAAATCAAATACAAATGGTCATTTGACGCCAATGACCGGCTGCTGGAAGATACCCTGAAACAGATTGTATATGATCTGAAATCCAAAGAAAAGGACGCAGGCGTGATTTTTGTTTCCACCCATGCAGGCCCGGGCATCAGCATTCTCCGTACTATGAAGGACGCGCTGGTGATCAACCCTCTCATGGGTCCGGATGCGTTTGCCTCAGAGGCTTTTCAGAAAGGCTTTGACGCGTTTCCAAAGGAAAAACGGAATCCGGGTTATTATACCAACGGCATGTATGTCACCACACCGCTCATTTTTGACACAAGCAATGAAAAAGGCCAGGATTTCAAAGACCGGTACTGGAAAAAATACGGGGAACTGCCCGGATGGCATGCGGCCTTTGCATATGACTCGGCGCTGGTGATTGTCCATGCCCTGAAAAACATCACTTTGGGAAATTCATCCGCATCCCTGGCGGAAGACCGGCGCAAAATTCGGAATTTTCTTGCAAAAATGACTTCTGTGGATGAGGCTGTGGAAGGCGTGACAGGGTTCAATTATTTTGATCAGAAAGGGGATGCCCAGAAACCGGTGCTCATAGGTGTTTATAAAAACCGGACCATTGTTTCAGCCCTGACCCAGTTCAAGGCCGTAACAAATCCGGCTGTTCAGGCATATCTGGAGAGCAGCCGGGAAAAGGATCGCGCGATTGAGTTTGACGGATACTATATGTACCGGATCAATGTGATTTATACCGGAGTGGAAATGAATGAAATCCGGGATATGGATTTCACAGATCTTAGCTGCACCCTGGATTTTTTCCTCTGGTTCCGCTTTCAGGGCGCAGCGGAACTCAATCAGTGGATGTTTCTCAATGCTGTTGAACCCCTTCCCGGTGAAAAAGAAACGCAGATCGGAAAAGAAAAAAAGACAT
The DNA here is from genome assembly GCA_050180235.1 of Desulfococcaceae bacterium. Taxonomy (GTDB): domain Bacteria; phylum Desulfobacterota; class Desulfobacteria; order Desulfobacterales; family Desulfococcaceae; genus JAABRU01. The sequence goes on along the minus strand of JBFXEJ010000007.1, from coordinate 18,215 downwards.
CCCCTGGCGTAAATATCGAACTGATCCGGGAAAAAGTGACACCGGACAATCTCCATTACTATCTGTACCGGGTAAGGGGACGCTTCCGCATGGATTTCATTCCGGGTCAGTCAGCCTACGGAGAGCATATTGTGGGCATCAGTTTCCGCCATCCGGAACTGGATCGGAACAATCTCATCTATGTCAAGGATGTCATGGGCATGGGCGAAATCAATGACGAACGCGATATTCTGGAAAAAATGCACAATGCCCAGGTACTCAGTCCGGCCTATAACTGGAAAATGAGTCAGGTTTCCTTTTTTCAGGACACGGTTGAGGAAATCTCAAAGGGAAATCCGGAATATCTGAATATCATCGGCAGCACAGTCAGTTATTCCCGTTTCAATGTGGGCATGCGCATTGTTCCGGACAAACTCATCCTCCGCAATATGATTCCCAAAAAATGGGTGGGGTATATGTTTGCACTGAGCATCCTGTTTTTTCTCCTGATCCCCATGATGGGAAAAACCCGGAAGTTTGGCCCCTTTGTAAAAACCCTTTGGTTTTTTCATTTTATCACTGCCTTTTTCCTGCTTATGTCCGGAGAGTATTTTGCCATCAACCGGCTGGGCAGCACTTATTATCTTGATCCGGTCATGCTGATGCTCAATATCCTGTGGTGGCTGATTCCCGCGTATTTTTTAAGCAAAGGCGCAAGAAAATTTATCTGGGATCCTCTGGAGGAAAAAACAGGGCGCAAGGTTCCACATGTGGTCAAGAATGCGCTGTCCATAATTATTTATGTGCTGGCCGTCTTTGGCATTGTGGCCTTTGTCTTCAATCACCCGCTTACCAGTCTGCTGGCCAGCACCGGTGTGGCCGCCATGATCCTGGGTCTTGCTCTTCAGGTCAATATTTCCAATATCTTTTCCGGCATTGCCATAAATGTGGAACGGCCTTTCCGGGTCGGGGACTGGGTCAAGATCAATGAATTCAAGGAAGGAAAGGTCATTGACATCAACTGGCGCACCACACGCATCAAAACACGGGATGACACCATTCTCTGCATTTCCAACAGCCATGCCTCGGAATCGGTCATTGAAAACTTCAGTTACCCGGATGACAGGTTTTACCAGTATTTCACAGTACATATTGATCCGGTTCATCCGCCTGAACGTGTTAAAAAGATTCTGCTGGACGCAGCTCTTTCCACTGAGGGCGTGGAAAGGGATCCGCTTCCATCAACCCGTTTCCTGGGACTGACAGCAGGCATGACCGGTCAGAGCAAATCCTGGGCCGCCAACTATCTGGTTTCTGTTTATGTTCGGGATTACGGGAAAAAATTTGCATATAACGAAGCCATCTGGGCCAATATCTGGACCCATCTGCGCCAGGCCGGTATCCGCCATGTCATTGACCGTCAGGAAACGCACATGGTGGTGGAAGGCGTAAAACGCAAAAAACCGGTTCCGGACAAGGCCCTTGCACTTCTGGAAGAGATCTGGCTTTTTGATCCCTTCCCGGATGATGCAAAGCACTGGCTGAGCAAACGCATGAAACGGCATCATTTCTTTCCGGGCGAGAGCATTGTCCGCCAGGGGGATTCCGGCAGTTCCCTGTTTGTTATTGAAGAAGGGGTTGTGGCTGTGCGGGTGAAGTTTGACAATCAGGCCAAAGCCGTGGAAGTTGCACGGATGGGAGCGGGAAATGTTTTCGGGGAAATGGGTCTGCTGACCGGTGAAAGCCGGACAGCCACCATTATTTCGGTTACAGAAACCTGGCTCTATGAAGTTACCAAAGAGGATATTGCCCCTCTGATTGAGCGGGAATCCAGAATTTCCCGAAGAATGAGCGATATTCTTACAGAACGGAAAATGGCAACCGAGGCAAAAAAGCAGACCGGGGATGCAAAGGACTTTGACAAAGCCACCATTGCTGCGCAGATATTCAACAAAATCCAGAATTTCTTCGGATTCAAAAAATGATGCGGTCATTCCCGCGAAAGCCGGGAGCCGGTCACGCGGGGCGGTGCAGCGTGAGGATAAGCCGCCATTGCAACTGTCTGAATCCGGTTGGTCAGGATTTACGGATTTGCAGGTTTTTCCCCATTCCGGTTTATCCTTAAATTAAGGTGATTTCTGAAAATAAATATACCATTTCAGTTCACAGGCACAGGGCAAAAGCTGGAAGCTTTTGATACTTTTCCGGTATATTCTTTTCCGGAAATCACCTAATTTGAAAAGGAGCCTGCTGTGACCTTCATCAATTCATACGAAGACCCCGCATATGCTGAGGCATATGCAAAAATTGAATTTCCCGGAACCTATTATCTGGCTTACCGGGATCTGCCCGGAATTATATCCTCATATGTAAAGGCAGGAAAAGCTCTGGATTTCGGCTGCGGTGCGGGGCGTTCTTCCAGATTTCTGAAAAAATGCGGTTTTCATGCCACAGGAGCCGATATATCGGAAAATATGATCCGGATGGCAAAGGAAAACGATCCCAGCGGGGATTACCGGCTGATAACTGACGGAGATTTCAGTCAGTTTCAGACAAAGAGTTTTGATCTGGTGCTGGCTGCTTTCACCTTTGACAATATTCCGGAAAAAGAAAATAAAATCAGGATACTGCATGGACTCAGACATCTGCTCAAAGATGATGGGATCATTGCTGTCATTGTTTCAAGACCTGAAATTTACATCCATGAATGGGCCTCTTTTTCCACAGCGGATTTTCCGGAGAATCATTATTCCAAAAGCGGGGATAAGGTGAAAATCATCATCACTGATACGGGTGACACAAGACCTGTGGAGGATATTGTCTGGGCTGATGCGGATTACAGGGAAATTTTTGCAAAAGCCGGTCTCAGGGTTCTTGAAATTCAGACACCGCTGGCCTCAGCGGATGAGCCTTTTGAATGGATCAGTGAAACAGAAATCAGTCCCTGGGCAGTTTATGTGCTTGGAAAAACAGATTGAAAATAATTCAGAACCAGAATTTTGGCCTCTTATACCGATTCGCCATTGACTTGATGCAGTCTGCACCTGTGTAAGATTTGACAACTTTTCAAAAGTTGTCAAATCTGATTGTATAAAACCAATGGCGAACCGGTATTATACGCAGTTAAATTTTAACATATTGGTTTTTATGTATGCCAATGTTGCAGTGCATAAATCTGTTTATGTAAAATCAGATAGTTGAAAAAAACAACTGTGTAACTCCTGAAAAAATAATCTGTACAATTTTCTGTCTGGAAACCCTAAGGGTTTGGAACAACTTATGCCAAATCGCCATTGAAAAGATACTTATAAGAAGGCAAACAGAAGTTTCCGTGTATAATACCAAATCGCCATTGATTTTAAGTTTTTTTCACCGTTGCGCTTGTGCAAAAAACCGCTCCGCTTAATTTTTGCACTCCTCCGGATTGCATTCCGCATTGTATAAAATCAATGGAGAATTGGTATAAGAACAACCGGATTTTTCCGAAAAATCCGGTTGTTCTTACAGGTGCAGCAATGGAAAAACTGACAATATTGTATCAAGTCAATAGCGAATCGGTATTATTTTGATACAGACCCTTAGGTGACTTCTGAAAATATAGTATTTTCCTCAACTTTTGTCCTCTGTGCAAAAAACCGCTTCGCTTAATTTTTGCACTCCTCCACCGGGTTTTGCAGAGGACAGAAGTTTGTAAAAGAACTATAAATATCCCGGTTCAGTTCACAGGCACAGGGCAAAAGCCGGAAGCTTTTATCAGACCTGAATCATTCTGTTCCGGTAGAAGGCTTCTCCGCAGGTTTCATCTGTTCGGACAGTTTCTTCATTCCCTGAAAAAAAGGTTCGGAAAAACGGGTTTTCACTGTCATATCCATCCGGAAACTCTTTCCTTCCGTACCGGTTGAAAGCAGCATGTATTCAAGCTGACGCATGGCCTCGCCGGATTTGGGATCTGCGGGCTGCCCCTCATTCATTTTCTGCATGAGAAATGGGAAATTGTTAGCAGCAGCATACAGTTCCTGAATGTTCACGTAAAACACTCCGGTATCCCCTTTCAACTGATTCACCAGCTCCTTATCCTCCATACCGGACAGAAAACCTGTATCCGGATTTCCGCTCACAGCAGACTCAAACATGGGATAACCTGCGGCAAGAATGAAATTATTGTCTTTTACGCCTGCACATATCTGAAAAATGCCCATCACTGTAATGACATAGGCATCATTTCCCTGAATACTGTCTTTGCGGATCATAGTCTTCTCTTCCGGAGTCAGAGACTGGAACATGGTGTCCATGACAGCCTGAATCTTTTTTCCGTCTTTTACGCCAAGAGTGGCAAGGATATTGTAATTGCTCATATTGATGCTTTTGCCGTCATAGATTCCCAGATTGAAGTTTCCCTCAATGTTTGACAGAATATCCTTTTCTCCGTCCACACCGTAGCGGTTCCGGAACTCTGACAGACGGCTCTGCCATGCAGTTTTCTCCTCCGGATTCATTGTCTCCTGTATAATCCGGTAATATTCCTGAAAATTCACAGCACTGGTCAGCAGCAGGGCCGGAGATTTGCCAAGTCCGAGCACAGTCTGTTTGCTGAACCGGATATTTTGGGAAATCTTCAGGAGATCAGAACCTTCCCGGACATTGAGCAGACCCGCGATCCGCAGATCTTTCTGGGACGCATCCACTGAAATGCCAGCTCCCTCATAGTCTTTGAAATAGACCAGATGCCGGTTCAGACCGGGTGACTGTTCCTGTCCCGGTTTCTGTGAAGCATTTTTCAGAGTCTCATAGTTGTTTTTTGCAATTTTTCCGAAATTTGCATACAGAAAAATATCCTTTGCCGCATCAGTGCGGGAAACAACATCCTGATAAGTCACTGTGTCTTTGACAGATTTGGCGCTTTGAAGCACCTGGGTCATAAACCCGCTAACCTCAGACTGACGGTTAAAGGCAATAAACAGGTAATCCTCCTTTTGGGCCACAGCGCCGCGCAGGGGACTGCCCTCCTGTTTGAACAGGCTTATTTCATTTGCCTTTTCAAACACAGTTCCGGGTTTGTCATTGAGAATATAGCGTTCCACTGCTGCCTGTGCTTTTTTCCCGTCTGTCACAGGAACAAGAATCAGACAGTCCAGAAGCGGATCACCGCCATTTTCCTGCCATCGGATATTGTCCGCAGCCAGTCCGATCTCCTTTGCCGTGTCAAAGCCATTGGCCCGGAGTTCATCCAGAACCAGAGGATTGAATCCCCATTTGGCTTTCATTTCTTCCGCTTTTTCCACAGGACTGCCCATGATGGTGCTTCCGTTTACGGAAAAAAGGGAATACATCTTTTCAATGGAAGCAGTTTTCAGCATGAATTCAGTGCTTTCCGGCATGAAATCAGCAACCGTCTTCCGGGCTTCCTCTGTTTTTTTCTCTGTTTTGCTTTCCGCCTGATTTTCCTCTTTGTTCTTGCTGCATCCTGCGGAATACAGACCCAAAGCGCACACTGCCAGTACCAGTGCGATGACAAACTGTTTTTTCATAAAAAATTCCTCCAATGTTAAGGTTATGGATCAACTTATGGTTTTGTCCTGCTACTCTGTCAGCCTTGAATCTGTGATTTGCAAAAACCGGATTTTTCCAAAAAATCCGGTTTTTCTGTATACTTCAGATCATAAAATCAAAATTGACAAAGCACTACCTATGATTATTGAACAGACATCACCGTACAGAAATTAAGATGACGATTTCAGAATAAAGGTGCATAAACCATGAAAACCGCCACAATGCCAAAAACTGCTGTTTGAACAAATCTGCTCATTTTACTGCTCCTTTCATCTGTAAAAAGTTAAGGACGATGTTGGGTGAATTTTCCAATTTTTACAAAAAAATTGGAAAATTCACCCAACCTACATTTTCTGTAAAAAATTTATGTTTTCAGTTCATTGAAATAAGAAATATATACGAATCCAAATATCAGAGTCAAAGTCATATCGAACTCATATTTGGATAGATATTTGGATTTTCTCCGAACATCTTTTCACTTTGCGCTGCATTTAACAAACGGTCATCGGCGGAAACAAATATCAAAACAAACAAATCCCTGACAGAATAAAAGGAATGCAGTTTCAGTGCTGTTGCCAATTGAACACTGTCATAGGCACGCAATGGATATTGCTGCACCAGTTGTCCCGCATGTTCAGTAATTTGATGATCCAGTTCAACAATATGGTATCTGTATATCCAGTCATAATCAAAAAGCTGCATCGTTGCCGACAGTTTTGGAGAATCGATTTTTCCTTCCCTCTTTAACCGTGATAATGCACTTAAAACTTCAACCCGTGTAATCCGACTCACAAAAACAAGATTGGACGCAGTTACTGCCTGAACCCATAATGAACCTGTTTCATAAACATACTGTTTAACCAGCGCGCTGCTGTCAAAATAATAAAGGTTCATCTGTCCCTTTCCTCAATAATGATTTCTGACAGAGGTTTTTGAATTTTGCTCCCCAATTCACGTGAAAGGATTTCACGATCTGCATTGGATAAAGGTGGGGCCGGAGCAGGGCATTGAGGGGGGGTAACAATTCCTGCTGCAATAAGCTCCTTCAGGACTTGCTGAATATTATCATTTGCCTGTATCTGCATAATCTTAATTGTAACAGCCTGGTGTTCCTGCAAATCAAGAGGTACTGCGGGATGCAATGCTCCCCTCTCATAAATTGCTGTAATCATTTGTGTCATCATCCACCTCATTTATCGGAATAAGTTTGCCTGCCTTACTTTTTTCCGCCCAGATACGCGTGCTGCACATCCGGATTGGCAAGCAGAGCCTGCGCGGAATCCTCCAGCACAATATTGCCCACTTCCATAACATATCCCCGGTGTGCGAGTTTCAGAGCCACGCGTGCATTCTGCTCCACCAGCACAACCGTAACCCCGCTTTTGTTGATCTCTTTGACAGTCGCAAAAATGGCTTTTACCAGCAGCGGAGCCAGTCCCAGACTGGGCTCATCCAGCAGCAGAACCTTCGGAGAACCCATCAGTGCGCGTCCAATGGCCAGCATCTGCTGTTCCCCGCCGCTCAGGGTTCCTGCAAGCTGTTCACTCCGTTCTTTGAGACGGGGAAACAGCCGGTAAATCCAGTCCAGGGTTTCCTTCACCTTTTGGGCATCATTGACGGTAAAAGCCCCAAGATTCAGGTTTTCCCGCACAGTCAGGGTTCCGAACACCCGTCTTCCCTCAGGAGACTGTGTAATGCCCTCTTTCACGATTTTGTCCGCACTCATTTTGTGCAAAGGGCTTCCCTGATACAGAATCTCGCCGCCTGTTATTTTCACCAGACCGCTGATGGCATTGAGGGTCGTGGATTTTCCCGCGCCGTTTGCGCCCAGAATGGTGACGATTTCCCCTTCCCCGACCCGGAGATTGATGCCGTGAAGAGCTTCCACATTTCCGTATTTCACTCGAAGGTCTTTTATTTCAAGCAGCATTTTTTTGCCTTGCGCAGTTATTTTAAATCTGAAGAATTTTCAGCAAAGAAATTCTGTGTCCCGACCGTTTTCACTCCGCCACAAAAACACAAAGTTTCACAAAGGTTAATGTGGAGTTGTTTCTCAGATTTCCTGTTATCCATGCCCGGTGCAGTTTTTTTATAACCCGCAAAGTTCACAAAATTTCTTCACATGAAACACAAATTTTTTCCTGTGTCCTTTGTGCCTCCTTTGTGTCCTTTGTGGTTGAAACTGCACATGGCCTGTTACTCCCCTTCTTCTGTTCCCAGATATGCCTCAATCACACGGGGATTTTCCCTGATTTCTTTGGGAGTTCCCTCTGCAATTTTGCTGCCGTATTCAATGACCACCAGTTTTTCGCACACTTCCATGACCAGCCCCATATCATGTTCAATCAGCAGCACAGTAATACCCCGTTCCCGGATTTTGCGGATCAACTGCACCAGACTGTTGGTTTCCTGTTCGTTCATGCCGCCTGCGGGTTCATCCAGAATCAGGAGTCTGGGTTTTGTGGCCAGCGCGCGTGCAATTTCCAGCAGCCGCTGGTTCCCATAAGACAGATTCGCGGAAATCATTTCCGCATTCTTTTCCAGTCCCACAAAGGCCAGTTCGTTCATGGCAAGTTCCAGAGCTTCCTGTTCCTCCCTCCTCTGACCGGGTGTGCGGAACATGCCGCTGAAAATCCCGGATTTCATGCGGCAGTGGCAGCCTGCCAGCACGTTTTCCAGCACGGAAAGTTTCTGAAAAAGGCGGATGGTCTGAAAGGTGCGCGCGATTCCCAGAGAGACAATCTTATGGGTGCGCAGTCCGGCAATGGACTGGCCATCAAAAATGACATCGCCTTCATTGGGCTGATAATTGCCGGTAATCAGATTGAAAACTGTGGTTTTTCCCGCGCCGTTGGGGCCGATCAGTCCCGCAATGATTCCCTGATCTGTGTCAAAGGACACATGGTTCACGGCAGTCAGACCGCCGAATTTTTTTGTCAGATTCTGCAATTGTAAGAGACTCACGCATTCCCCCTGTTTTCACTCATGCCGGAGATGGGATATTTTCTGGGATACGGCGGCAGAATGCCCTGGGTGCGGAAGATCATCATCACCACCATTGCCCCGCCGAAAACCAGCATTCTTGCATCTTTGAATTCCCGGAAGATTTCAGGCAGTCCGATGATGAGAAAGGCTCCCAGTATGACGCCCGGAATACTGCCGGAACCGCCCATGATAATCAGAGTGAACATGATCACCGATTCCCAGAAATTGAAGGATTCCGGTGCAATGGTCATCATCTTTGCAGCATAAATATTGCCTACCATCCCGGCCCAGGCGGCTCCCAATACAAAGACAGCGAGTTTGTAATAGGCTGTATTGATGCCGCTTCCCTCTGCTGCAACTTCATCTTCGCGAAGATAATTGAGCGCACGTCCGAACCGGGACTGCTCCAGCCGGTAAAAAAGGAATACAGTCAAGGCAGTGAATATCCAGATAAGCCAGAAAAAATGCTGGGGTCTGCTGATTCTGAAACCAAAGAAATCTGGCCGGGAAATGCCGAAAATGCCGTTGGCCCCGCCGGTAATGCCGAAAATATCATTGATCAGGGCTATGCGCACAATTTCTCCCACTCCGATGGTCACAATGCAGAGATAATCACCCCGGAGATGAATGATGGGACGGGCAATGATGGCGGCAAAAAGTCCGGCTGTAATGGCACAGGCAGGAAGAAGCATCAGAATGGGAATTTTGAACAAAGTGTTGAGAATGGCTGCTGTATAGGCTCCGACCGCGTAAAACGCGGCATGTCCCAGATTGAAAAGTCCGGTATGGCCGACAATGAGATTGAGACTCAGTCCCAGCATGACATACAGGCCCACACTGTTCAGCACATCCAGCCAGTAACTGTTCAGATAAAAAGGGGTGCTGAGCAGCACTGCTGTGCAGATTCCGTAAAGCCAGAAGCGTTTGGGTATATTGTGCATCATATTTTCTCCGCGACCCGTTCTCCCAGCAGGCCGGTGGGACGGACAATGAGTATGGCAATCAGAACACAGAAGGCTATGGCGTCTTTCCATGCAAGGGAAATATAGGCTGCTCCCAAAGATTCAATCACTCCCAGGAGAATACCGCCCACCATAGCTCCCGGTATATTGCCGATGCCGCCCATAATGGCTGCTGTAAATGCCTTGAGACCATAAACCCAGCCCATTGTAAAATTAATCTGTCCGTAATACAGTCCGACCATAAGCCCGGCCACGCCGCCCAAAGCCGGGCCGATGAAAAAGACGATCATAATAACCCGGTTTACATTAATTCCCATCAGCCGGGCAGCCCCCTGGTCAATGGCTGCTGCGCGTATGGCCGTGCCGACTTTTGTTTTTTGGATAAAAAGATACAAAGCCACCATCATAAGGACAGATGTCAGCAGTATCAGAATACGCATCAGGGGAATCGGCAGTCCCATAATGGTAATGACAGTTTTGGGCAGAATGTCTTTGGGATAATACTGATACCGCGCGCCGTAGATCAGCATCACAGCGTTCTGAAAAAAAATGGATGCTCCCAGCGCAGATACCACAGCCGAAAGCCGGGGGGATTCCCGCAGCGGTTTGTACGCAGCCTGATCCAGCAGAATGCCCACCGTGCCGACCAGTCCCATGACCATCAGGGCAAGCACGATGACTCCGGCAAATGCGCCCAGATGCTGATGCAAAGCTAGGGAAGTCAGGACAGTAAGTCCCAGATACGCGCCCATTGTAAAAAGATCACCATGTGCAAAATTGATCAGCTTGAGTACACCGTAGACCATAGTGTAACCCAAAGCAATCAGAGCATAAATGCCGCCAATAGCCAGTCCGTTTGTCAACTGCTGAAAGAAGAATTCCATATGGCAGAATTTCCGAGCCTGAATGTTGAATGTTTGCAGAAAACTGTAGGTCGGGTTAGCGAAGCGTAACCCGACAAATTGCTGTCCCGCGGATTCAGTCGGGTTACGCTTCGCTAACCCGACCTACTTTGAGGATTTCTCATATTCCTGAGATGGGAAGAAAATTACTGCTCCAGAACAAAATTCCCTTCCGCATCCACTTTGTAAACACGGTACACATCGCCCACACGGTCGCCTTTCTCATTAAAAGAAAGTTTGCCGGTCAGGCCGGGGAAATCCTTCATTTTGGTTTTCATGTATTCTGCCATTTTTGCAGAATCAGCCGCGCCTGCACCTTTGACAGCCTCGCACAGAACCTTGAAACCGTCACCGGCCAGCACTGACCAGATAGAGCCGGGGATACGGCTATATTTTGCCTTAAAAGCATCCAGAAAGGCTTTGGCTTCCGGAGAAGGCAGATCCGCAGGCATGGGCGGACTGACCAGCAGATAACCCGCTGCGGCATCTTTTCCCGCGCTTTTGATCAGATCCGGGTTGTTTGTGGCATCACCGCCCATGAAAGGCACATTCCATCCCATTTCCTTTTTCTGGCGCAGCATCAGACCTGCTTCAGGATAATAACCGGAAAAGAAAACCACATCCGGATTCACACCCTTGAGTTTGGTGAGAATGGTGCTGTAATCCTGCTCGCCAGGTGTCAGGGCATCAAAAAACACGGGTTTGATTCCTGCTTTTTCCAGTTCAGCTTTTACTTCCTCACCCAGACCTTTGGCATAACTGGTATTGTCATGCAGCAGAGCAATATTTTTGAAACCTTTTGCCATCAGGGTTTTGGCCCCGACAATTCCCTGCTCGTCATCTCTGGGGCAGGAGCGGAAAAAGAGTTTCAGTCCCTTTTCCGAAAGGCGCACGGCTGTGGAAGCATTCACAATCTGAATGATTCCGTTTTCCTCATAAATATTCTGTGCTGCCTCGGCAGTGGAGGAACCATAGGTTCCCACAACACCCGCAACGCCCTGAGTGCTCAGACGCTGTGCAGCCAGCGCGCCCTGACGGGGATCGCCTGCATCATCCTCGCTGATAACTTCCACTTTTTTGCCCAGAATGCCGCCGGCCTTGTTGATCTCCTCAGCCAGCAGATCCACAACCTGCTTCATTTCCTGACCTTCATTTGCCCATTTGCCGGTAAGCGGGGCCATGAGACCGATTTTTACGGTATCCGCGGCAAAAGCAGTTCCCGCAGCCATCACACACAGAGCCAAAGCAAAAAACAACGGTTTTTTCATACATCCTCCTGTAAATGTTGATAAAAAAATAAAATACCCCTCCGCAGAGCGGAAAACCTTATTATCCTTTATACTATTTTTCCCTTTGGATAAAGGGAAAATATCATTTTCATCCATATTTGTTTCTTAATATGCCCGGGAATGGAATTTAACCGGAACTGTTTTACGATTTTTCTGGATACAGACAGGTTTCGGTGATATAACAGAGATTATCCGAAAAAAATGGCACAGGTTTCCAGTTTGCCGTGCGGTTTATGGACAGACCGGAAGCCTGTTTTACCTTATTTGCGGTTTATGGACGGGCCGGAAGCCTGTTCTGCTTTATTTCCGAAATCATTAACCATATTAGGTAAGTGCGGTTCAAAAACCGCGCTTACGGAAAAATGAGGAGGACAGAATGAACACAATGAAAAAAATGCTGATGATTGCAGGTATCACCGCTTTCATGGTCTCTGCCGCCAATGCGGAATATTTCAAAGGCCGCTGGGTGAACGGTCAGGGTCTTTTCAACTTTCCCAACGGGGATCAGTACATCGGAATGATGAAAGATGACAAATTTTTTGGAAAAGGAACCTTTATCTTCGCTGATGGCAGGAAATACGTGGGTGATTTTGTTGACAGCAAGTTCCACGGCCAGGGAATTATGTATTATATTGACGGATCACGTTATGAAGGGGAATTCCAAAACGGGCGGTTTGAAGGGCAGGGAATCATGATTTTTTCCAACGGACGGCAGTATGCGGGGGAGTTCCGGGACAATCAGTTTCACGGACAGGGAGAACTGGTCTGTCCGGACGGAAGAATATACAAAGGTCAGTTTGCCTTTGGTCTTCCCAGCGGATTCGGTGTGTGCCGGTATCCCACAGGAAAACACTATGAAGGCCATTTTCAGAACAATCTTTATCATGGACAGGGATTTCTCCGTTATCCTGACGGTCATACCTATACAGGCAATTTTGTCAACGGCAAGCCGGACGGACAGGGTGTCATGAACTATCCGGACGGCAAACGCTTTGAAGGACAGTTCAGAAACGGCAAAACCGTAATTGGCCGAATGTTTATGCCGGACAATACCGCATACGCTGGACGGTTTGACGGAGATATGTTTGAGGGAACCCAGGAAGGCGGAATTCCGGAGGATCTGCCTTCCGAACACAAATAAGCAGTTATACCAATTCTCCATTGAAAATATACTTATGATTCGGTTTCCCACAGAGGACACAGAGAGAAAAAAACCACAGAGAACACAGAGGAAACAACTCACCTTATTGTATAAATTCAATAGCGAATCGGTATTATATATGCTCTCAGAGCGTGTCTGAAAAGTCTGTGTCCCCCCCTTTTTTTAAAGGTGGGGCAGAGGGGATTTTTTCCGCATCCGCCTGAAGATCCCATTCAGTAAAAGAATATAACACCAAAGTATCAAAAGCTTCCGGCTTTTGCCCTGTGCCTGTGAACTGAACCGGGATATTTATTTTCAGAAATCACCTGAAAAAGGTGAAAGATGTCCGTACCGGGACTTTTCAGACACGCTCTCAGATTTATAAACCCCCGGGGGTTTTGAAAATCCCCAGGGTTTTAAGCACTTCAGTTTTTTTATCATACCGGAATCCCCTGAAAGGTTAAACAATGGTGAACAGCAGAAAAAAAACGGTTTTGAAAGCCTTTCTGTGGGCAGCATCCGTAATGACGGTTTTTGTCATCGGTATGTATTATTTTCCCCGCGAATATCCGGAACTGACTCTGCTGGAAACTTTTTATTATACCATCCGGCTTTTTATCCTGGAACATGATCTGCCCAGTTTCCCAAAATGCAGTCCTCTTATTTTCATCTATTTTTTTGCGCCTTTGGTAGCGATTTCCGCGCTGTGGTCCGCTGTCACCTATCTGTTCCGCTTTTCACCCATACTTATAACCAGATGGCAGAAGGAGCATGTGGTGGTATGCGGTGTGGGAAGAACAGGCAGACTTCTGGCAGAAACCTTCAAAGCCAGGGGAATTCCGGTGGTGTGTGTGGATATCGGACAGCCCGAAGCCTTTGACGAATGGAGTGATGAGCATAGGATACCCTTTATTTCCGGTGATTTTCTTTCCCGGCCTGTACTGGAAAAAGCAGGAGCATGGAAAGCACGGGCCCTGATGTATGCGTCCGGCGATGATCTGCTGAATCTGGAAGGTGTGGTCAGCGCCTATGGATGGATGCGCAGCATTAACGGGCCGGTGCGTCTGCTCTGGGCGCATATTGCAAATGAGCGGCTGGCAGATACAGCGCGCAGGGCCCTGCGCACTGAAGGACGGGTGGGTATCCGTTTTTTTGACACCTACCGCATTGCCGCAGCAAAAATGGTGGCCAAATATTTTAACCGGGATATAAGGAAAGGTGTGCGGAAGATTATGATCCTGGGATTCGGGAAGTTCGGACGGGATCTTACCGAAGTGCTGATGGCAGACAGGTGCGCAGATGAAAATTTCTGCCTGCGTGTGGTGGATATTCAGGATCGGAAAAAAGATGTCATGGCTCTGGCCGGGGAACACGGTTTTACAGATCATATCAGTTTTTTTCAGTCAGATGTGCGGGATATGAATCTGGCAGATTCGGATGACAAGGCATTTTTTCTGTGTACGGATGATGATATTGGAAATCTGGCAGGTGCGCTGATGCTCACCCGGAGTCTCAAAGGCGTCTCCATTTATGTCCGCATGGCAAAATGGCCTCTTCCGGCCATTGAGGATCATCTGAGTGAAAAAAGCGGCATCACCTTTATCAATATCAATGATCTGGTGGTGGAAGGCGTAAGAGAACTGCCCGGAATTTTTGAACCTGCCGATGAAAAGGATCTGAAACGCGCACACAGCAGGGGACAGGGGAATAAATGAATCAGCGAATATCTTCATGTAAAGGGCTTTTCAAAAGCAGTGAGATAATGACCTGAAATTTTAGGTGATTTCCAGAAAAGAATATAACAGAAAAGCAGGAAAAGCTTACAGCTTTTTCCCTGTGCCTTTGAAATGAAAAGGGATATTTATTTTCAGAAATCGCCTTAAACCGGATGCGCTGAAAATTTTTGAACTCTGAGAGCCGGAGTATTGTTTTTATGCCCGTAACAGAGCACAATATCCTGATAAATTATGAATTGCGGAGATCAAAAATATGAAAGAAAGCAGAATGGATCGCATTGAAAGAGAAATGGCGGAATTTTTTCAGGGAATGAGGGAGATGCGGGAATTCCAGAAAGAAACCGGTGAACAGATCAGGGAACTGCGGGAGTCGCAGAAAAAAACTGATGCCCAGCTTGCGCGGACAGATGCCCAGCTTGCAAAGACAGATGCACAGCTTGCACGGACTGATGCACAGCTTGAAAAGACCATAAAAAAGCTGGACAATATCGGTGTGACTCTGGGGGAAATGGGACTTGTGCAGGGAAAGGTTGCCGAAGATCTGTTTTACCGGAATGTGAAAAGCCTGTTTGAGCAGAGAAACCTGACGTTCGCGGATGTGCGGAGAAATGTGAAGAAAAAGGGAGAGGCCGAATACGACATTGTGGCTGCGGACAGGGACAGGGTGCTTGTCATAGAGGTGAAAAACAGGCTGGAGAAGGACATGGTGGATGATTTTCTCAGCAGAAAGATCCCGAAATTCATGCAGGTGTTTCCCCAGTACAGAGACCGGCGTCTGACCGGAGGAGTCGGGGCATTGGTTATGTCCGATGATGTGGGCCGTTATGCCGAAAAAAAGGGACTTTACGTTCTCACGCAAAACGGAGAGGGAGGAGCAATGCTGTTCAACAGAAAAAATTTCAGGGCAAAGGAGTTTGCCTGAAAGCAATTGCAGACAGAGTGACTGCCCATTTTTTCAAAACAGGGCGGCAACGGCATTTCTATGGAGACCCCAATATGCAGATATAATACCGATTCGCTATTGATTGTATACAATACAGAATACAAATCCGAAGGAGTGCAAAAATTAAGCGGAGCGGTTTTTTGCACACGCGGAACCGGCGAAAAACAGACAACAGATTATTGTATCAAATCAATGGAGAATTGGTATAAGCACAGCAGAAGGAAATTCAAATGAATTCTTTTCTTCAACTTTTCTGGACTCCCCTGCAGGAAAGCTATTTTCAGAAAGCCCTGATCGGCGGCAGCATGGTGGCCATCGTCTGCGGTGTAGTGGGCTGTCTGGTCATTCTGCGGCGGATGTCTTTTCTGGGAGATGCCCTTTCCCATGCCATGATTGCAGGCGTGGCAGGCGGTTATCTTTTCATGAAAATGCTCTTCGGCATAGAGGCTTATGCGCCTGCCATGCTTATGGGTTCCCTGATTGCCGCGGTGCTGACGGTCGCTCTTATCGGTTTTGTCTCCCGCCTGTCCCGCATCAAGGAGGACACAGCCATCGGCATTATGTACACAGGAGTGTTTGCCGGAGGTGTGGTGCTGGTGTCTGTTTTCCGCCATTATATCCATATTGATCTCATGCACTTTATCATGGGAGACGTTCTTGGCGTGTCTGACATTGATCTCTGGACATCCGGTCTGACCTCTGCTCTGATTCTGTCTGTGATGGTTCTGTTTTTCCGGCATTTCCAGCTCAGCAGTTTTGATCCGGTCATGGCAGCATCCATTGGAATGCCGGTGCTGCTTATTGACTATGCCCTGACCACCTGTGTTTCTCTTGTGGTGGTCAGCGCTGTGAGCATGGTGGGCGTGATTCTTGTGGTGGGACTGCTTATCACTCCGGCTGCCACAGCCTATCTGCTCAGCGACCGGCTGGATCGGATGATGTGGCTGTCCGCGTTTTTCGGTGTCAGCAGTGTTGCGGGCGGGCTCTACCTCTGTGTGTGGCTGGATTCAGCAGGAGGAGGAGCTATCATGCTTTTCTCCACTTTTCAGTTTCTGATCGTGATGATCGCAGCCCCGCGCTACGGTCTCATGGCCCGATGGCTGCAGGTGCGCAGAATGGTTCCCCAGCAGATTGCTGAAGACATTCTGGGTCTGCTCGTGCGCCGGGGAAAAACCGCCGTGGAGGAAATCCGAAAAGAACTCTCACAGCATCGGAAAACAGCGCAGGCCATAAAAAATCTCAGCGCACAGGGTCTGCTCAGGATCGCGGAAGGCTTGGTGACACTTACGGAAACCGGAGAAAAAGAGGCCAGCCGCATACTGCGCGCTCATCGTCTGTGGGAAACATATCTCAGGCATGTGGGAACTCCGGAGCCGGAAATTCACAGCAAAGCCCATGAACTGGAGCATATGCGTGATGAGGCAGCGATTCTTTATATTGATGATCTTCTGGGGCATCCTGTGAAAGATGCAAAGGGAAAAGAAATTCCTCCGGATTTGAATGCAGTCACACCGGGGAGTACGGTTCCGCTCAGTTTTTTACGCAGCGGATCTGCCGGAACTGTTGAAAATGCAGAGGATTCCGCCCTGCGGGCCGGAGATGAAATCCGCATGGAGGCACGCGGGGAGGACGGAGAAACCTGGATTATTGTGAAAAATGACGGCACAAGGCTGATTCTCAACCATCAGCAGGCAGACAATGTATTGGTGAAACGGAAAACAGATGAAACAATGCCCGGAACTCTGACACCATGACTGAACACAATTTCACACTCTTATTCGCCAGTATCATAGCGGGAGCGGCTCCGGTTGTTCTCGCCACATTGGGGGAAACCATTACGGAAAAAGCCGGTCTGATTAACCTTTCCCTGGATGGTTCCATACTGCTTAGCGCGATGACAGCCTTTGCCGTGGCTTTTCATACCCAAAGCACTGTTCTGGGTTTTCTTGCTGCCGCAGTCTGCGGGGCTTTGGTGGCATTTACTGTTGCTGTTTTCAGCATATATCTGCACCAGTCCCAGGTGGCTGTGGGATTTGTCCTGACCCTGATGACCCGTGATCTGGCCTATTTTCTGGGAAATTCCTATTCCCGGATTCAGGGCCCCCAGGTTCCGCAGATGCCGGTTCCTGTGCTGGAAAACATCCCTTTTCTCGGATCAGTGCTGTTCCGGCACAGCATGCCCGTGTATTTCAGTCTGATTCTCATTTTTCTTTGCTGGTGGTATATGTTCCGCACCCCTCTGGGGCTGCAACTTAGGGCTGTGGGGGAATCCCCTGTCGCTGCCTATGCGCGGGGCATCAGTCCCAAAAAAGTGCAGATGCTTTATGCTGTCATCGGCGGTCTGCTGGTGGGAATGGCCGGAGCCGCATTTTCTCTGGCGATTAAACCCGGATGGGGCAGACCCCAGGGTGCAGAGGGAACCGGATGGATTGCTCTTGCTTTGGTAATTTTTGGCGGATGGGACCCGATCAGGGCGGCCATTGGAGCCTATCTTTTTTCCTTTCTGCAGGTCATGGGTATTTATCTGCAGGAATGGTTTCCGTCCGTGCCTGCCCAGGTTTTTCAGACCGCACCTTTTCCCCTGATGATCTTCACCCTTGTGATTATGTATGCCGCCCGGCAGGAAAAAATTTCCGGCAGTGCGCAGAAGCTTTCCCGGATACAAACCCACATCAGAGTTTTTTCAGGAACAGCCCCTGGTGCTTTGGGAAAACCGCATCGCTGTGAA
>JBFXEJ010000006.1:0-111175 GCA_050180235.1 Desulfococcaceae bacterium | reverse complement strand
AGTTATTCTTGCAATACCATTTATTCTGTTGATATGACTGTTAGGGATTGTACAAATCCTGCTTGTCAGCCCTGCTCTCCCTCAACTTTCAATCTTTCTGTTTCGGGTTCCGGCAGTGTATCGGGCACTGCCTGCGGTCATGCTGTCACCGGGCCGGGATCATGGCAGGCGATCCTGCCTGAATGCGGCTGTGCGGTTTCCCTTATCGCCTCTCCAAATTTGTGGGATGTTGTTGAGTGGGATTGTAATGAATATTGTACGGTTTCCGGTAATTCTGTCACTTGTATGATTGGATCTGAAAATGGTTCTTCCGTTGCCGGGCATTGTACGGCATCTTTTAAGCCTGCCGCTTTTTCCTGCAATGATGAAAATCCATGCACTGATGATGTTTTGGTCGGTGATGAATGTAAGCATTATCCAATAAAAAATTGCAATGTCTGTACAAAAAATGATGATTGTGATGACAGTGATCCCTGTACTGATCAAACTTGTGTTAGTGGTAAATGTCAGTATAAAGAGATTCTTGGATGCCGTGAGAATTGCGGAAATGATAGTTCTCTTTGTGATGATAAAGACCCTTGTACTGATGATATATGTCTTAATTCCATGTGCTATCATTTTGATTTGGGGGAGGATTGCAATCCCGGACGCTGCAATGGTTCTGCAGATTGCAATGATGATGATATATGTACCGATGATGTTTGCAATATTTCTACTGGAGAATGCAGCAATCCTATAACTTCCGGAGCGCTTTTTCTTGGTTGTAAGGAAAACTGCGTTGATGATTCTGAGTGCATATCTCCTGATGTTTCTGTTACCGGAAAATGTATTGACACTTCTGAGGGCAGGAGATGCTCTTTTCATCATAATCCTAAGTCTGGATTATGCCCTAACGGTTCTTCTGACTGCCAGGATGGTGATCCCTGTACTGATAATATTTGTGTTAACGGATTTTGTGTATCTTATCCTGTCCCCAATTGTAATAAAGATGAAGATGGTGACGGTAATGAAGATGCTCCTAAAGATCCAACTGATCCTGATTTCGAATGTACTTTAGATGGCCAGTGCAATGACAAAAATAAATGTACTAAAGACTGGTGCAAAAATGGGAAATGTCAGTTTGATCCTATTCCCGGCTGTGTTCCTGATACTCCGGTTGATCCCAATAATCCGGATGGGACTCTTGCTGGAAATTGGAGCAAGGAGGATGATCAGGGTAAACAGATTTCTTTGGCTTCTGATACTGCTGTCGCCTCCAAAAGTATTGACGGAAAAATGACTGATGTTATTAAGGGTTTGGTTGGTGATAAAGGCAGTGTTAAAGCTGCTGTTACTGAAGTTGAAAATAAGCTTGTTACAACAAATGAAAAAATTAATGCCACAAATGCGAAACTGGATACTTTGAATAATACATTTGAATCTGAAAAACAGTCTGCTTCCTCTGCAAAATCGTCTGCGGAGTCTGCCCTTAACGGAATAAACACTTCTTTTGAAGCTATAGATAAGACAGTTGACTATGATACTGATCTTACCGGCAATAAATCTGCTTTTGCTCAGTTTTTTACTGCACATTTTACCACTCTGCAGAATTCTTTTTCCGGACTTTTGCAGGGTATTGGTGTTGATGTTTCTGATTCTCAATGCAATTTTTCTGCTTCTTTCAATCTTATCAAAAAAACTGTCCGGGTTGAGTTTGATATGTGCAAATATGAGGGTACTCTCCGTATAGTCGGTAATGTTTTTCTTGCCACAGTTTATCTTTGGGGAATGCTTCTTTTGCTTAAATCATAGGTGAAATTATGTTCCAGGCTGTCATTGGCTTTCTTGGTGTTTTTGCGACTCGGTATCTCGGCATTTTTTTGGTCGGTCTGGCGGTTAAGAAATTTCTGTATCTTCTCTTTGCCACTGTTATAATGCCTGTTGTCCTTTTCCGGGTCTGGCTTGAAGTGCAGACTTTTTTTATGGAACTGATACAGACAGAAATACAGCGGATGATTTCCCAGGGGACTTATTCTCCGCAGTCTGTTAGTCTTCTTGGCTTCGGGGCTTTTCTTGGAGACTGCTTCCGGCTTCCCCAGTGTCTGGCTGTGCTGCTCTCCTTTCTTATGGTTTCTTTTTCTATCAGGATGATTAAAAGATAAATGGCGATCTATTTTCATACCGGTGTTCTGGGTGCAGGAAAATCCTACGGTGCCACTTATATGATTGCCCGTGATTACTGCATAAAAAAGGATGGGCATTATGTTCTTAAAGATGGAATTCTTCTTATTTCCAATATTCGGGGTCTGAAGCTTTCGCATATTAATCTGGATGATCTGATTGAGCAGATTCCCGGTGATGATTTCAGATCCAAAATTATTTCTTTCTTTGATTTTGATTTTCAGGAATTTTTTCTTAAAGATCAGTACAAAGATTTTCAGGTTCTTTATTTCATAGATGAAGCTGCTGATTATTTTTCTCCTGAATTTCTTACCGGCCGGGATGTCGAGTGTGTCAAGAAATTTTTCAGGCGCTGCCGTCATCTTGGGTGTGACATTTTTATTATCGCACAGGACAAATCACAGGTCCACAGTTCCATAGTCCGGCTTTCTGAGTATGAATGCAGGGCTATGCCCCGCGTTCTGAGTTTTGGTCCTTTTCATTATCAGTACCGCGTTGGCCGGGCCAAAATTAAGTCCAGGTTCTTTCCAAAGAAGAAAGATATATTTTCTCTTTATACCTCGCAGGACAAAAAAGAGACTTCAAAGATCAGCAATCCCTTTATTCCTGTTTTCCTTATACTTGGGCTTCTTTTCTGCTTTCTGCTTTGGAAGGCTTCTAATCTGTATGGGCCTAAGGAAAAAAAATCAGAAGTTTCTGCGGTTTCTGAATCTTTGCCTGCCGGCTCTGCAGTCCCGGCTCCTGTTTCGTCAGCTTCGGTTCCCAAAGTTGATAAAAAGTCTGATTCTGAGAAAAAAAAGATTGAGACTGTTGAAAAGAGGATCCGGCTTGCTGAATATTGGGTTGGGGATGTTGTGTATCTTTTTGATCGGGAAACTTCCGATTTCTACCGGTTTGATCAGTTTCCGAAAAAAGTTGAGGTTTTTCTGGATCCTGTAAGCAGTAAGCACAGATTCTATGCGATGTATGATATTCCTGTTGAAAAGGATTATGGACAGCCGCGCACAGATGATTCTTTTACAAACAAATATATTGGTGGGGTGATTAATGACGGACAGGGCGATCCAATTTAAGGTTGATGATGAGCAGTACAGGGTTTTCAAGATATATGACGACAGATTAAAAGCTGAGGGGTTTGGCAATTCTGACAAACGCAGGTATGACAGCTTCCTTAAGGGCGCTCTGTTTCTTTTGGGAGATATTGATTCCCCCCCTGTTTCCGTTCCCCCTGCTGATCCTCCCAAAAGTGATGGGAATACAGATGGGGTTAAACAGAGTCCTTCCGGTGAAGATGACAAATCCGGCTCTTCCGGACATATACTTGGTCTTTATCGTCTGTTTTCTATGAAAAAGTCCGGACAGCGTAAGGCGTAGCCTGCAGCTGTCCGGACTTTTTCCGGCATGAAAGTCTTTTTTCCGGGCGGTATTTCGGCAAGAAATCCGCCCGGAAAAAAGACTGTAATGCCGGTTTTGTACGGGAATTGTAATGTTTTTTTACCGTATGAAATAAGAAAAGGGAGTCTTCAATATTGCTAACTCCCTGATATTATGGTACCTGAGACGGGAATTGAACCCGTACAGAGCTGAGCTCCGAGGGATTTTAAGTCCCTTGCGTCTACCAGTTCCGCCACCCAGGCATTTGTTTTTGTGTATAGAGGGTCAAATCAGCGGGAGGGGTCAGGGGAGGGGAGAGTTTTTTCCGCATCATCAGCCGGTTTGACCCGCTACCATTTTTGTGTATATAGTCTTTTTTCTAACTTTTGTTCTTTAAAAATATTTACAGTTATAATACAGTCTGCAGAGATATTAACTGATTCCGTCTGAACAGGAGAATGCAATGCCCTCACATCCGACTGTGAAAAAACATATGGCCGGGGAATGTCTCAGGGAGCTTTACCGTAAGGAAAAAAGCGGTCATGTCAGAACCCGTCTCCTCGCGGTCATTCATCTTTATGAAGGAAAAAGCACACCCGAAGTCTGGAAAATCACCGGGGTTTCATCCCGGGCAGTCAGAAGGTGGCTGAAAATGTGGAATGACGGAGGATACGGAAATATGTTTCGCCGGTTTTCGGGAGGTCCCGAACCTCTTCCTGCCCCGGAACAGTGGGAGGAAACCGTCATTTTTACAGAAAACAGGGGCATGGATATTAAGGATGTGATGAAACACATTGGGGAGAAATACGGCATCAGTTACAGCGGGATTCGGAAGCAGATTTGCGGGAAATACAGAGTTCCGTACGGCAAACCGTTTAAAAAAACAGCAGACGTCCGCCGGATGCGGAACCCATTCTGAAAAAAAACATCAGGCACGCTGCGGAGCAGGCAGACGGAGATATGACTGCCGGATGGCCGGACGAATCCGCAGTCGCACACAATCCGGCAGCCCGGAGGGTTCTGAACACCCCTCAGACAGTTTATACACCGTCATCAGAAAAAAGGTGTGTGAAACTTTCCGGTTTTGCCGGACCGGGGTGTGGGGACACTGTCATTGCCTCCGGTTCATGCAAAAAAGAGGATATGATCAGTTTTCTCAGAAAAATCAGAGAAAAAAATCCGGAAAAACCCATCGGCATTGTACCTGACAACGCCCGTATCCACACTGCCGCGGCTGTGAAAGAGGAAGCATCACTGTTAAAACTGCACCTTATACCGATGCCGAAATATTCGCCAGATCTGAATCCGATTGAATATCTTTGGAAAGACACAAAAAAGGAAACAGCGAAATTCCGGAATTTTGATGATGCCATACCGAAAATTCCCGATATTGCCCTCAAAATTGTCAAAGAACGTAAAATGTCCTGTTCAGAAAAATGGAAAACCGTTTTTATAAAGGACAAAAGTTAGGGAAATGACTATAATGAAATCCTGCACAGTGAATCCGGTTTCAGCAATTCCGGCAGTAATACCGATTCTCCATTGGTTTGATCCAATATGGTCAGTTTTTCCGAAGTTCCGGCTGTGCAAAAAACCGCTACGCTTAATTTTTGCACTCCTCCGGCCCTGAGTGTCCCAAACTTTCAGTTTGGGACTCCGCCTTTACATCATGAAACCGGTTTCAGATATTTTCCGGAATTCTGAAAATACAGTTTTTGCACTCTGCCGGAAGTTCTATGTCTGCGTGTCTGTATAATTCATCTTTGGCAGAATTTCAAGAAAAAAGTCAGAATCTTTTCTCAGTAACCCTCTTTCCGTGCCCGATCCAGATCCCGCTGCCCGTCCCGTTTGCGGATGGTTTCCCGTTTGTCATACTGACGCTTTCCTTTTGCCATGGACAAAGTCATTTTGACTTTGCCGTCTTTGAAATACACATTCAGGGGAATCAGGGAGTATCCCTTTTCCGTGATTTTCCCGATCAGGCGTCTGATTTCATGCTTATGCAAAAGCAGTTTGCGGGGACGTTCCGGATCGTGATTGCCGTAATAGGCAAAGGGATAGGGATTGATATTCATCTGATACACGAAAATTTCCCCGTTCACGACTTTGGCATACGCGTCCTTGAGATTTGCCCGGCCCTCGCGCAGGGATTTCACCTCTGTGCCTTTAAGCACCATACCGACTTCGAATTTTTCTTCAATGGTATAGTTGAAACGGGCCTTGCGGTTGTCTGTTATGAGTTTTATGCCTTTTTTTTCCAATTTGTTCACCTTTTGGTGCTGAGCGGCTTTCCGGTGTCAGCCCATCCATATCTGTTCGGCAATATGTCCGTAAGTTTCTTTTAAAAAGGCTTCAGCCTCGCTGTCTGTTGTTTTGCAGAGAATTTTTTTGGCAAAATCCGCTGTTTCCCCCATATGCAGCAGACGGATGGCGTTTTTCACTGCGGGAATTGACTGTGGTGTCATGCTAAATTCCGTTATGCCCATTCCCAGCAGTACCGGTATGTAAGCCGGATCGCCTGCCATTTCTCCGCACATGGACACCCGGATTCCCTTTTTCAGCGCGGCATCCGTGACCTTCCGGATCAGGCGCAGGACTGCGGGATGAAGAGGCTGGTACAGATGGGAAACATAACGGTTTCCCCGGTCAATGGCCAGGGTATACTGAATCAGATCATTGGTGCCGATGCTGAAAAAGTCCGCATCTTCTGCCAAAATATCTGCTGTCACCGCAGCCGACGGCACTTCAACCATAATGCCGGTTTCAATATCGGCACGGAACGTCTTCCCTTCCTCTGCCAGGCAGTCTGCAGCCTGACTCATCATTTTTTTGGCTTCCAGCACCTCACTGCGTCCTGAAATCATGGGAAAAAGAATGCGGACATTGCCAAACGCGGCAGCGCGCATAATGGCTTTTAGCTGTGTTTTGAAAATATCAGGCCGGGTCAGACAGTAACGTATCGCGCGCAGTCCCATTGCAGGATTGGCCTCATCAAAGGTTCCTGTATAGGATGCGGTCTTGTCTCCGTTGATATCCAAAGTGCGGATAGTCACCGGATGGGGAGCCATGATTTCCACCACATCCCGGTATTTGTCAAACAGTTCATCCTCGGCCGGGAACCCGGAACGGTTCATGTACTGAAATTCAGTGCGGTAAAGTCCGATGCCGTTTCCGCCGTGATCCCTTACCAGAAAGACTTCCTCAGGCAGTTCTATATTTCCCATGACCTGAACAGTCACACCGTCTTTTGTATCGGCAGACAACTGACTGGCCCGTGTAATCATGGCCTTCTGCCGCTCATACCGGCTCTTGCGCTCCTCGTATTCCACCAGGGTGTAATCGCTGGGATTGACAATAAGGGTTCCGTCTGTTCCGTCAACCACAATTATTTCATCATTGCGGATAATGCCTGTGGCATTGTTTATCCCCAGAACCGCGGGAATCTGAAGGGTTCTGGCAATGATGCCTGTGTGGGATGTCATTCCCCCGCCCTCGGTGACAAAACCCTTGATCCGCTCCAGTTGTATCTGACTGGTTTCAGCAGGGGAAAGATCGGTTGCCACCAGAATCACGCGTTTGTCAATGGCCCTGATATTGACATGTTCCTTTCCGGTCAGATTGCGCATGATCCGGTCTGAAACATGGACAATGTCGGCCGAGCGTTCCCGGAAATAGGGATCAGTCATTTTGCTGAACTTGGCTTTGAGATCTGAAATCACATTTCTCAGTGCCCATTCAGCATTGATTTTTTCGGTTTCAATCTGCTCAATGGCCTTGCCGTAAAGCATTTTGTCCCTGAGAAGGGCCACATGGGTTTCCAGAATCGCTGCATGCTCCCTGAAATCTTCCGGTGTATCCTCAATAATCCCTCTAAGCTCTTCTGTGGATTTTTTTACGGCCGTTTTAAAGCGTTTTTTTTCATCCTCCAGCTCAGCATCCGAGATATGGTACTGCCGGATGACATTGACCCCTTCCCTGTACACCAGATAGGCCTTGCCGATACAGATACCCGGAGCTGCGGCAATGCCTTTGAGTACAATTTCCCTGTTTTCCTTATCTGCCATTAACTATTCTCCGAACCCGTCTTCCACAAGCGACACAATCTCATTGAGAACTTCAATATCCGATTCAGAATTCACCCGTACAGTAATGTTTGCTCCTTTGGCACAGGCCAGTGTGAGCATGTCAATAATGCTTTTGGCATCCACGGATTCACGGTTTCTGATGATCTGCACATCCGATTTTGCCTTCTGGGCAAGCAGGGCAATTTTCGAGGCGGATCTGGCATGAAGCCCCAGTTTGTTGATGATTTCCACATTCCTTGAAAGCGGATCAGGTCTGTCGTTCATAATGTCCGTTTTTATTGTGTTAAATATCAGCTTAAAAAAACTGATTATTTTAACAGAAGCAGAGGAGAATGTCAATCTGAAATCATACACATGTCCGGACCTCCTCTTTCAGCATGCAGCAGGCCACCCGGAATTCGGGTTTTCCGTCCGGCAGATAATGAAGATTGTCCGGCTGGATGAGCCTGTTCATGACACAGCCTTCGGGAATATTCAGGTGAAAAAAATCGCTCTCGTTCAGCCTGGGCATTTCTCTCAGGCGATCTTCTGCAAAGATCATCGCGTGAAGGGGAAAATCCTCACACAAAGGACAGCGGTAGACCCTGCCGTTGGGAAAAATGAAATAATTGTCCGCGCACAGGCCTGCACATTCAAATATTTCATTTTCATCCAGAAAAACTTTGGGAAAGGTCACAGCAATACCCAGTTCCGCAGCCTTTTCCGCAACCGGGGGCACAATGCTGCGCCATTGTTCCGCAGACAGTTGCAGAGAATTTTCCTTTTTGGCAGATTTTCCCCGAATCCCGATAACCTGAATGAAAAAGCGGGAAATGCCCAGATCCGCTATCAGAGCGGGCATTTTCTCCAGTTCCCGGATATTGAGACTGCTTACCGTGTAAATCAGGCTCGCGCCAAATCCTTTGGCAATGGCTTTGCGGATGCCCGCAGTGCAGATCTCAAAAACGCCTTTTCCCCGGATGGGATCATTGGTTTGGGGATCAGGGCCATCCAGACTGAAACTGAAATAATCCACTTCCTGCGGGCTGACTTTTTCCAGAATATCGTGGAAAAGATAACCGTTGGTATCCACTGTCACGGATTTGACACCCATTTTCCGTGCCTTTCGGATGGCTCCGGCCAGATCCGGATGCAGAGTGGGTTCGCCCCCCAGAAAAATGACATTGGCCTGTGCTGCTCTGTCAGAAAACGCGTCCAGCCATTTTTCAATGACCGGCAGGGGCAGAATTTCATCTCCATGCTGATCCGGATTGATATAGCAGTGTATGCAGCGCAGATTGCACCGGGTGAGGATATGAAAAAAAATATTGGTGGCATCTTTGGAAAAAGATACGGTCTGTCGGATATTCATGAATATCTCATCTGTATTATCAGGTTTCAAGGCAGGATTTGCCGATATTTTCATCAAAATGCACAGGATAGCATCCGTCAAAACATGCCTTGCAGAAATGGTTTTCCGGATTTTTCATGCCGGTGGCATCCAGCAGTCCCTTCAGGCTCAGGTAATACAGGCTGTCCAGTCCCAGATAATCACTGAGTTCCTGAACCGATTTGCTGGCTGCGATCAGTTCCCCTTTTGTTGAAAAATCAATGCCGTAATGGCAGGGAAAACGGTGGGGCGGGCCGCTGACACGCATGTGAATGCGTTTTACTCCGATTTCCCGCAGCGCCTTGACACGGGTTCGGACCGTTGTTCCCCGGATAATGGAATCCTCAATAATAATGATGTCTTTTCCTTTTAGCAGACTTTTCACGGGATTGAGTTTGACACGCACTCCGAAATCCCGCATGCTCTGACTGGGCTGGATAAAGGTGCGGCCCACATAATGGTTGCGGATCATTGCCATTTCAAAGGGAATGCCGGATGCCTCGGAATAACCGATGGCCGCATAGTTGCCGGAATCCGGAAAAGGCATGACCAGGTCAGCATCCACAGGGGATTCCTGAGCCAGCCGCCTGCCGTGTGCCTTGCGGATTTCATAGACATTCAGTCCGGAAATGGTGCTGTCCGGTCTGGCAAAATAGATAAATTCAAAAATGCAGAAACTGCAGTTTTTGGGTGTCGGGCTTCGCAGGCTTTTGATGCCGTTTTCATTGATAATAACGATCTCGCCCGGATCCAGTTCCCGAATCAGTTCAGCCTCCACCAGATCCAGCGCGCAGGATTCTGAGGCCAGCACATAGCGTCCGTTGAGTTTTCCCAGACACAGTGGCCGGAAACCGTTGGGGTCCTTGATGCCGATGAGCTCCCCCCTGCTGGTGAGGAGAATAAAGGAAAACGCACCTTTCAGCCGGGAAACCGTATAACTGAGGGCCTGCTCAAATCCGTATTTCAGATTGCTGACAAAGAAGTGGAGAAAAACCTCGCTGTCCATTGTGGTCTGAAAAATGGACCCGCCCTCCTCCAGTTCTGATTTCAGGATATGCGCGTTGACCAGGTTTCCGTTGTGTGCCACCGCGTAGGATTTCTGCCTGTGGTGAACCACAAAGGGCTGTGCATTGGAAAGAATGGAACTGCCTGTGGTGGAATAGCGCACATGACCCACCGCACTTGTGCCGTGCAGTTCCTCAAAATGGGTTTTTTCAAACACATCAGCCACCAGTCCCATTCCCTTGTGAGATAAGATGGTTTTGCCCTCTGCGGCTGCAATGCCCGCGCTTTCCTGTCCCCGGTGCTGCAGCGCGTACAGGCCGAAATAGGTCAGCCGCGCGGCATCAGGGTGTCCGTGAATGCCGAATAATCCGCACGCTTCGCGTGGTTTGTCATCTGTCATTTTGTATTTGTCCTGCCTGTGAAGATTGGTTTTGGCGGCCAGTGAAATTCCGCCGGATTGGCTGATTTTCATCATCTGACATATTTGATCCTGTGAGTTAATCTGCTCCAAATGAATGTTCGGATTCTCCTGATCGGGATTCTCTTACAGCGTCAAGAATATCCCCTGTGGTTGCCTTTGTTCTGATACCGGCAACATCAAACGGGGATTTTGGTAAATATTTGTACTTGATGATAAATGATTCTCCTCTTCTCCGTTTGATAATGACTTCCTCAGAACGTGCAAGATCAAGGATTTCGGAAAGTTTCTGACGTGCTTCTGAATATGTATATGATTTCATATGATTATATCCAAAGTTCGGATTTTCAGTTTTTGTGCTGCCGCACAGATACGTTTGTCAAGGGAAAGCAGAGGGAGTTGTAAGGCAGCGGCACATTCCAGAAAATACGCATCATAAGCATAAATATTGAATTGAGCAGCTATTTTCAACGCCTTTCTTACATCAATATTTTTCAGTTCAACCGGAATTGTCTGAACAGCATCCCATGCACTGAGAATTTCATCGGAATTGATTCTCCGCCTTTTCAGCATTGCGGATAAGGCATTACCTATTTCAAAAGGTAATATTACCGGTGCTATCAGATCATGTCCCATTGTCAGTCTGATGATTTCCGATTTTTCAGGCTCATTTAGGACAACGGCCAAAAATGTATTTGTATCTGTTATAATTTTCATATGTTATACAAGCTGATCTAAACTTCGCTTCCCCTGGGCTACCCGGTACTGATTTCCGCATGAAGATTGTTTTCATCAATTTTTTCAATAAGTTCATCAAGAGAATATTTTTTTGCAGGTTTAAGATACAGCATTCCATTGGCAGATTCCAGACTGACACGGGAACCGTCTTTGATCTTCATTTCATTTGTGAATGTCCGGGGGATTCTTACCGCAAGACTGTTTCCCCATTTTTTTATACTGGTTATCATATGTTCTCCATTGTAATTTCATAGCTGATTTGAATAATTCAGAAATCGGGCGTGACAGGAACCGCCTGAAATCCTGCGGTGGCATTTCTTTCCGGGAGAATCCGGCTGACTGGATTTGTCATGCGGTTTTGATAAGCCAGAAATGCCTCCTGTATGGCTGCGGCCTGCTCCACTGTATTTGCCTCAAGTCCGCATACCGGACACTGCCAGCATTCTTCCGCATAGGGGATTTCCATGCCTCTGTATTTTATGGTGTCAGTCTTTTTTACCAGATGCATAGTGCCGTGCCCGTTGGGGCAGTCATTTTTAAATGTGCTCATATTATCCTCCTTTACCGGTCTTCATGCAGAGAGGTCAGCCACAGGTCATTGTTCCAGATTGTGAATTTGTAATAAATATCGCTGTCAAAACGGTTTATTCTGATTTTGAAGGCAAAGAGTTCCTGTCCGGTTATCTCTCCCTTGTAAGATTTTTTTGGCGGTCTGCCTCCGGCATAATTTTCCGGTTTTGTCCGGGCTGTCAGTTCGGAAAGAACGGTGCACAGTTCCGTTCTTATATCATATCCCAGGTCAGGGGCATCGGTGACAAGAGCCTTTTCCATGCCTTTTACAACAGCGGTTCTGCTGTTTTTTACCGCTTCCCCGGCAGCTTTCAGTTTTCCGGAAAGTTCGTTATGTGATGGTCTGTCTGCCATTTTTTTACCTTATACAGTGAAACATACATATTTTCACGCTGACTGTCAAGAGAACTGCCGGGAAAGCAGGTATTCCCGATTTTTTTTACAGACTCAGTAAAATGCTCTGCAAAACATGATCGCCCCGCAGTCGGTTTTTTCCCTGCAAATCTGTTTTGGAAAAAATTGCATAAATATTTTTTCTTGACTTTCATAATGATGATACAGTATAAATAAAGTTGTTCTGGAAAAACCGTCATGTATGCAAGTATATACTGTGAAAAACACTGACTTCGTATAAAATAAAAAGGAGTAAGCCCAATGATGAGCAAATATCATAATCATTTTGTTTCTTGGCTGATAGTTTCAGTCTTATTAAGCGGATGTGCCTCATCTTTACAACATGAAGGATATAATATTAGGTGTTGGGTGTTATGATGATCGCTCTAATTCAAAATACTGGGTGCTCACAGAGGAACAGGATAACAACAATTGGAGAGTGATAAAACTAAGCGAGCAGCCAATTGAAATCAGGGAAAATGAAAATCAAGAAATATTAGTGTTCGACGAATATTTATTCACAGTTAAGCCTTATTATCACGAACTTGCTGATAGAATAGGAAAAAACTCTAAGGTATGTGGCTTTGATTGTGGGAAGTATAACAAAGAGTTATATGGGCCGTGTACAAGCAAATTTAAAAAAATATCATCTGCAGGTATTGTTGCAGGTGCTTTGATTCTTCCTGCATTACCTTTTGTGGCAATGCAAAATATTTCTGAAGGAAAAGGTGTAAACTTAATTAGTTATGAAATTGATGATATAAAAATTAGGCGTGTTGTTTCAAAGGTCAAGCCACATATTGATAACTATTTAGCACAAAAAAAATTAGCAGAAGAATATCTCTCAAAAAAAGTGGAAGTCAGACCAATTATAAAAGATCATAGCGGGTTTTATAAAGAAAATAGTGGATGGGATAATTTATTTAAAGTTGTCAAAAATGTTAATGGATTTTCTGACAGTGCAAACATAGCAAAGTTTGAATATGATCTTAAGTTTATAACGAAATCAAACAAACTTTGGAACACATCTATTTCCCAAAATCAATATTCATTAACATACAAAGAAGAAGGATATGTTTTGAATCCTGTTATTGAGATTCATAATCGGCATTTTGATACATATCATGTTGATAAAGAATTTAAAAATGATGATATTTTTTTTAAAATAAATAAAATCATTGCAACTTCATATTATAAAGATGATAAAATTTCTTTTGATTATCAAATTATAAATAATTCAAATTCTTATATTTATATAAAGACAATATCATTTTATATTAATGGCAGAGTCTTAACAAAAAATGATATAAATGAAAAATTGCCACCTGAAATATATGAAAATAAACATATAGATTTTATTGATCATATTGCTTATGATTATCTTTCTGTTGACATTACGAAAGATGAAGCTTCCTCAAAAGACCTTAAAATTGCTGTAGCCATATCTTATATCCTTAATGACAAAGAAAAATCTTTGTATGAAAAAGTTGAAGATAAAATAATTGAATTTATAACTTTCTGATATCCAGAATGCCCGGTAAAACCCTTTTCCGTTTTCATAAATCAATTTCTATATTTTTATGCTATATCTCTCTTTATTTCCTTTAACGGAAGATACACATTTTCAAATCGTATCCCGGAAAAGATGAAAATCCGAATTTTTCATAAAATTTCCTGACGTTTTCATTTTTGACATCCGCAAAAAGCCCCACCCCGCCTGTCATATCAGAAAGTGGCAACTGTTTTTTTCATGGCGTATATTCATGCAGTCCCCCGCTTATCCGCCGCCTGTCACTCTCATCGAAATATCTCTTGACTTGTAATTATATTATAATTATACTGCAATTATGAAACGGCCTAAATTCACTTGGGATACTGAAAAGGCAGCGGCCAATCTTTAAAAAGCATGGCGTTTCTTTTGAGGAAGCCCAAACCGTTTTCTGTGACGAAAACGGCAGAATCATCCATGATCCTGATCATTCGGAAGACGAAGACAGGTTTATTCTCATAGGCATAAGTGCAAAACCGCGTGTGCTTACGGTTTGCCACTGTTACAGATCGCAGGATTCCGTCATCCGGATCATTTCAGCACGGAAAGCCACGAAAAAAGAACAAAAACAGTATGGAGATCTTTTACCATGAGACAGGAATATGATTTTTCAAAATCCAAAAAAAATCCTTACGCCAAAATGCTGAAAAAGCAGATCACCATCCGTATCGAAGAGGAAACCATTGATTATTTTAAGGGACTTGCTGAGGAATGCGGCATTCCCTATCAAAATCTGATCAATATGTTCCTTCGTGACTGCGCGCATTCCCGGAAAAAACCTGTCTGTAAATGGGTATGACAAATAAGGCAGTCCGGTGATCACGCTCAGTTCCCCCTCCGCTTTCCAGTTCTTCTATGGCACTCATCAGCCGCTTTGCATTTTTCGGAGATCTGAGCAGGTATGCAGTTTCGCTTACTGATCCGTAATCCTCCAAAGAAATCATGACCACAGGTTCACAGCTTTTGCGGGTGATGATGACCGGTTCATGGTCTTCACATACTTTCATCATTGTTTTTGCAAGGCTGCTGCGTGCTGATGTGTAAATCACCGTTCTCATGTTTCCGCCATCCTGAACAGTTTTATGTACATGACAGATATAATATATGCAAATAAAACAGAAATCAATCTTTAAATGACCGTTTTCAGGAATCAGTTTCCATATTTTTATGCTGTATCCAACACTCTCTTTATTTCCTTTAACGGAAGATACATCTTTAAATCGTATCCCGGAAAAGAGGAGAACCCGAATTTTTCATAAAATTTCCTGACGTTTTCATTTTTGACATCCGCAAAAAGCCCGACCCCGCCTATCATATCAGAAGAGGCAAGCGTTTTCTTCATGGCGGATACCAACAGTATCTGGCCCAAACCTTTCCGCTGATTCGGCAAAGAAACAGCAAGACGGCCTAACAAAACACCGGGAATATTTTGTTTCGGATAGTTTTTTGCGATATTATGAGGGAAAAACGCGGGTGAAACATGGTAAGGCACAAGGGTGTAAAACCCCAGTATATCCTCTCCGCAGCGTTCATCAGTAAGAACATAGGTTCTCCCCAGTTCCTTTTTTGCCTGCTGCAAAGCGGTCTGCCTGAGAAATGTGTTTAAATCCTCATCTCCGCAGTCAAAACCTGCTCTGTTATGTGCTTTGGATAAAGATTCTGTCTTCATCAGATGAAACAGATTCCCTGTACAGCCTCACAGCATTTTTTAAGGCATTGTTTGGTTCAGGCGGATTTTCCAGTGTCTCAAAAAAGGACACAGAATCAGCTTTTGACAATACAAGGGTATTGCCTGACTCAAATGTGGCTTTATGTGCAGAATGTCTCTTTCCAGACATTGTTACGGAGTGCATATCATTTTTTATATCTTCCCTGCATTCCAACATTTTAAACACCTCCATTTTTTTCAATATACATATTCAGATAAAAATTGTCAATAAAAAGACTTCTCCTTACGGTCTCCGGCAGCGGGAAAAATTCATATCAATTCTTCTCCCTGTTTGATGGCACGGATGCTTTCCAGAATTTCCTGACCGGTATTACGTTTTGCCATGTTCAAATTCCTTCAGCATTTCCTCCAGCCGAATTTCCATATTCTCTGTCACGGAGACCGGTTTACTCCAGTCTGCGGTAATCCATTTTTCGTCTGCGGAAGCAGTCATGATTTTGCGGGAAGAAGTGAAAATCCAGATGACTTTTTTCACACCGAAACGCAGCAGATCATCTGTTTTTTTATGCACATAATCCATGTATGTGATAAAATTTTCCGTATCCGCCTTGGTGTCAATTTCTATGGCAATTTCAGGCGGAACCGTCAGATATTTGTTTTCCAGAGGAATATCTTTGAGAGATTCTCTCTGATATACAGCAATGTCAATGCACCGCCAGTTCCCTTTTTCATGAATCACACCAAGCTCATTGCCAAAAACATAGTATGAATCCGGCAGATGAAGCAGCAGATGTTTCATGATTTTCATAATGACAAAAACCTGCAGATAACTGCTTCCTCTCAGTTCCTCTGTGCTTTTTTCCCCCAGGAGATATTGACGCCAGCCGCGATAGCAGACCGGTTTTCCCTCTGCCATTTCATAAATCAGGGCTTTGGGAATATCTGTTTTCTCCTCCGGAAATAGGGAGTATGCCACTGCCTGCATATCTTTTCCTCAACCAATTGTATTTGCCAGCATTTCCGCATTGTAATCCTGAACCGCTTTTACGGAAAATCTGTTCTTTATCAGAGCAGCAATTCCCTGACACATAGCACTCGCCCCGGCAATGGTGGTGGCATAGGGAATGCAGTATTTGATGGCAGCCCGGCGCAGATGATAACCGTCCCCCCGTGCCTGATCTCCGACACCGGTATTGACAACAAACTGAATTTCCCCGTTTTTGATGGCATCCACCACATGGGGCTGTCCATAGGAAACCTTGTTCACCACTTTGGCCGGAATACCCTCTGCATTGAGAAAAGCTGATGTCCCGTGTGTTGCCATGATGGTAAATCCGATTTCATGAAACTGCTTTGCCACCGGAAGCACCGCTTTTTTGTCCCGGTCATGTACACTGATGAACACGGTTCCGGAAACAGGCATTTTCTGTCCCGCGCCCAATTGCGCCTTTGCATATGCCTGACCAAAATGCATGTCAATGCCCATAACTTCGCCGGTGGATTTCATTTCCGGCCCCAGCAGAGTATCCACATCAGGAAAACGGTCAAAAGGCAGCACAGCTTCTTTGACAGAAACATGGGGCGGAATCACTTCCTTTGTCAAACCCAGTTCTGCCAGACTCATGCCGAGCATAGCCTTTGTTGCCAGTTTTGCAAGCTGAACCCCTGTGGCTTTGCTTACAAAAGGAATAGTCCGGGAAGCTCTGGGATTGACCTCCAGCACATATAACTGACTATCTTTGATGGCATACTGCACATTCATCAGTCCCACGACATTGAGTTCTGCGGACATGGCCCGTGTGGCTTCCATGATTTGATTCAGAAGTTTTCCCTTTATATTCGGGGGCGGCAGCACGCAGGCCGAATCACCGGAATGAACACCGGCAGCCTCAATATGCTCCATAATGCCGCCGATGATGGTGGTTTTGCCGTCAGAAATCGCGTCTGTATCCACTTCCACTGCGTCTTCCAGAAACTTGTCAATGAGTATGGGATGTCCGGGCGAGGCAAGAATCGCCAGTCGCGTGAAAGTTTCCAGTTCTCTGGGATCATAGACAATTTTCATGGCACGGCCACCGAGAACATAGGAAGGCCGTACAATGACCGGATACCCGATTTCTCTTGCCACAACCGCAGCTTCGGCAACAGTCATGGCTGTGCCATTGGCAGGCTGTACCAGACCGAGTTTTTTCAGCATGGTCTGAAACAGTTCCCGATCCTCGGCCCGGTCAATGCTTTCCGGCTGAGTGCCAAGTATGGGAACCCCGGCCTTTGCCAAAGGAACCGAAAGGTTAAGGGGAGTCTGTCCCCCAAACTGCACAATCACGCCAAAGGGTTTTTCAGTTTCCACAATATGCAGCACATCCTCGCGCGTCAGTGGCTCAAAATAGAGTTTGTCCGAGGTGTCGTAGTCTGTGCTCACAGTTTCCGGATTGCTGTTGACCATGATGCTTTCCACGCCCATTTCACGGAGCGCAAAAGAGGCATGAACACAGCAGTAATCAAATTCAATGCCCTGACCAATGCGGTTGGGGCCGCCGCCCAGAATCATCACCTTTTTCCGGTCAGATACCCGTGCCTCATTTTCCGTTTCATAGGTGGAATAATAATAGGGAGTGGAAGCCCGGAATTCAGCAGCGCAGGTGTCCACCAGTTTGTAAACCGGCCGGATGCCCAGACTTTTGCGGTGTTTTTCCACTGTGATTTCATCAGAACCAAGAAGATAGGCAAGCTGAATATCGGAAAATCCCCATTTTTTCGCACGTCTCAGCAGATCCTCATCCGGCAGCCCTGCTTTGCACACATCTTTTTCTCCCACGATTTCCTGCTCCAGTTCAATCATCTGCTTCATCTGATGCAGGAACCAGGGATCAATGCCGGTTGTTTCATAAATCTCTTCCACACTCATGCCCCGCTTCAAAGCATAGCGCAGATAAAAAATCCGCTGTGAATTGGGGGTTGCCAGTTTCTGCTCAATCTCTTCCAATGAGAGAGTGCGGCCTTCCATGTCTTCCACATCTTTGCCATCCGCGCCCAACCCGTGCCTGCCGATTTCCAGCGAGCGCATGGCCTTTTGCAGGGCTTCCTTAAAAGTGCGTCCAATGGACATGGTTTCTCCCACAGATTTCATGGCTGTGGTGAGATAATCCTTTGTTTCCGGGAATTTTTCAAATGTCCATCGGGGAATTTTGATCACGCAGTAATCCAGAGTGGGTTCAAAAGACGCGGCTGTTCCGCCTGTGATGTCATTGGGCAGTTCATCCAAAGTATAACCAACCGCGAGTTTGGCTGCAATCTTGGCAATGGGATAACCTGTGGCTTTGGAGGCCAGGGCAGAACTCCGGGACACACGGGGATTCATTTCCACCACAATCATTTCCCCGTTTTTGGGATTGATGGCAAACTGCACATTGGAGCCGCCTGTATCCACTCCGATTTCCCGCATGATGTCAATGGAAGCATTCCGGAGCATCTGGTATTCCCGGTCTGTAAGGGTCTGGGCCGGAGCCACTGTGATGCTGTCGCCGGTATGAACGCCCATCGGATCCATATTTTCAATGGAGCAGATAATCACCACATTGTCGTTTTTATCCCGCATGACCTCCAGTTCATATTCTTTCCATCCCAGCACCGACTGCTCCAGCATAACCTGTGTGATAAGGCTGGCATCCAGCCCGGATTTGGCAATGAGTTCAAGGTCTTCTGGATTATAGGCCACGCCCCCGCCGGTTCCGCCCAGAGTAAACGCGGGCCGGACAATGATGGGAAAACCAATGTCTGCTGCAATTTCCCTGGCATCTTTCATGGAAGTGGCAATGCCGCTGCGGGGAATGTTCAACCCGATGCGGTTCATGGCTTTGCGGAAAAGGTCACGGTCTTCGGCCTTGTTAATGGCTTCCACAGTTGCGCCAATCATTTCCACGCCGAATTTTTCCAGCACGCCCATTTTTGCCACACCAATGGCCGTGTTCAGCCCGGTCTGTCCGCCCAGAGTGGGCAGCAGCGCATCAGGCCGTTCTTTTTCAATAATCCGGGCCACTGCTTCGGGAATCACCGGCTCAATATAGGTGCGGTGAGCGGTTTCCGGATCAGTCATAATTGTGGCCGGATTGCTGTTGACCAGCAACACCTCATAGCCCTCTTCTCTTAGAGCCTTGCAGGCCTGGGTGCCGGAATAGTCAAATTCACATGCCTGGCTGATGATAATCGGCCCGGCGCCAATAATAAGAATCTTTTTGATGTCAGTTCGTTTGGGCATTGTATGTATCAACCATAAATTATATGAAATTAAAAAAATTTCAGCAAAAGGAATTCATATCAGAACGGTTCCCGGAAAGCAGAAACTGTATTTTCCGGCTCTCCTTTTGTGTTTTAAGAGGCTAAAGCAATGTTCAGCAGCATGAATTGGCAGCAGATATTGTCAGGAAACTGTTTTATTGCAATAACCCAATGAACGAAGATGGTTTTCAACCCTTGCGACAAAAATATTTGCATCGTTCAGCGTTTCCTGAGAAGTTGCCTCATCCATAGCAACAAATTCTCCGTAATCATAAGTCTGCCGACGATCAAATGCCACTCTTAACGATTTGGACAGTTCACGGGGAAATATCCCGGTTTTCACAAATTCACGGTCGAACAGACTCAGCACTCCGGTATGTTTGGACGTTCCCATCTGACGGGCTGCCAGCAATGCCAGCACCGAATAAAACATTGCATAATAAGCCCGATTGACCGCTCCCCGAAATGCGGACTGTCTGAACAGTATTTCTGCTTCCCTGAGTGTTTCATGTGACTGTCCGATACGATAACTTATCATTATCTCAAGCTGTTCAGGAGTCATATATGAATACCTTCCCGCTCAATATTTCGGATTAAGGGATTTGCCCCCATAATTCCATATTGCAATTGCTTATGAGTGGTGACAATGGTCGTAATAACTCTGTCTGTTTCAAATCCCACTTCCCATGCCAATTCAAATATCTGCTCTCTGAGTTCGGGGTCAAGGGTTTCCAATTCTATAAAGACATCCATATCTGAATCTGCGGCAGCTTCTCCACGCGCCCTTGAACCAAATACACAGATATCAAGCACAGGCGCTATCACACTCAGACGACGCTTAAATTCCTTTGCGATTTCCCGATCAGTTTCTGTCAGCATATTTTAATCTCCGGAATCCGGGGCCGGCCGTCAGCAATATTCATTTTGGCACTGCATCTTTTGCAGAATCAGCCAGTCTTTGATTTTCCATCTTGAAAAGTCAGGAATTTTCACATTTTTAATAATTCATTTTTGCTATGCTTTTTGCCAAAGCGAATCTGATACCGCAGGAATTGACAAAAGTTCATGCACTCTTTTTTGGACAAATTTTTCAACGGTTTTTTGCACAGTCATAAAGGACGTCACCTCTCTGAAATTGATTTTCATTCAGATTGTAATTATAAATTTTCCCGGTGGCTGGGCGGCATAACACAAAGCTAACCGGCGGCCGTAGGCCGTCCGGTTGAGCGACTGGTTGTACGTATCTTGTTATTTATTTTATTTTATACACTTAAATGTTCTTTTTTCCCATCTTCCGCCTGAATCTAAACACGAGTCGATTTTTATATGCTTATATCCAAAAGGCAATACAAACGAAATAAAAGCTGTAAGAGCAAGGATGTAACAAGTTATCCTTTTTATCTTACTCACCTCTTTTGCGTTTGCCAAAAATGCAATGATTGAAAAGAGTCCTGCACTAACCCCAAAGCAGAAGCTTTTCAATGACATGTATGACCATACTTCTGGATATTCGTTCGGCGGGCCACCTGAAACCCAAGCTGCGAAAATCGCATAATTTAATAAATGATATGATACGCCTGCAAGAAGAATTATTACAACCCACCTAATGACTGTTTGTATGGTCTTCTTTTTCATCATCATCGTCGTCGTACAACCACTGATTATACGGTTTCCGTTTATCCCCATTGCCCAATATCAGACAAATATCCCCACAATCACAAATACAAATTTCCATATCACTCGGAAGATGCGCATTTTCACAAAACAGCTTATTTTTGACGTTTACGAAATCTCTTTTTATAAAGCCAAAACACAATACTGTCAATGACAGAAAAGGAATTTCAGGAAATATCCGGATAT
This sequence comes from Desulfococcaceae bacterium, assembly GCA_050180235.1. Taxonomy (GTDB): domain Bacteria; phylum Desulfobacterota; class Desulfobacteria; order Desulfobacterales; family Desulfococcaceae; genus JAABRU01. Next base: position 89,707 of record JBFXEJ010000006.1, on the reverse strand, counting down.
AAATATTGTGCCATATTTCCCATTGCCGATATGACTGTCTGATTTTCCGCAATAAAATTACTCTGCCTTAGTTTGCAAATCTTCAGGTTTCTCCTGATAAGTATTCAAAAACAAATGGAATATCAGATTATTCCCCTTGACATTGTGCGGATTTGGTGCGATAGAGAGTCAGTTATCAGTTATCAGTTATCAGTTATCAGTTATCAGGTGTCAGGTGTCAGGTGTCAGAGGTGATTTCCGGAAAAAAATATACCGCCAAAGTATCAAAAGCTTCCAGCTTTTGCCCTGTACCTGTGAACTGAACCGGGATATTTATTTTCAGAAATCACCTAATGTTCGGTCAAGATTAAGATGACGGGTATGAAACCCTAAGGGTCTTGAAGACCCTTAGGGTTTTAAGACAGCAGACAAACCGTCATTCAAACTTTGGTAGTGGGACTTTTCATGCTGATTTTTTTAATATATAAATCAATATGTTATTTATAATCAGTATAAGCAGTATCATGGATGTATCGTATAACTGTTTGTATTTATTATGTATAGACAAAAATCAGTATATTTTTGAAAATATAATAATATTAAGCAGTTATTTTTTTGTCAGTATGTGCAGACCCACTACCCAAACTTTGACGGAACACTAAGCAGTAAATCAGAACCAATTAACCAGAACCCAGTAACCCAACTTATGAATATTTCAGAATCTTCAAAACATCCCGGCATGGGATATGCCTGCGTTATCACAGCCGCGCTGCTCTGGGCAGTGTCCGGAACTGCGGCAAAATATCTTTTTCAGAACGGGGTCACGCCGTTTCAGGTGGTGCAGTTGCGGATTACCACTGCTGTGGCTGTTCTTTTTCTGTGGTTTTTTCTGCGCCACAGGGAACTGCTCCGGATCAAATCTAAAGATATTTTTTATTTTCTTATTCTCGGCTCCGGCGCAATGGCATCTGTGCAGTTCACCTATCTGCTGGCTATCAGCAAAATCAATGTGGCAGCCGCAGTGCTGATTCAGTATATGGCTCCGGGTCTCATTGCGGTTTATTCTTTTGTTTTTGCACGGCAAAAACCGGAAATGGCAATCATCGCTGCCCTGATTCTCGCGGCAGTGGGCTGTTATCTGGTTGTGGGCGGATACCGGCTGGATATTCTTTCCATGAACCGGGTCGGCATAATCAGCGCGCTGCTTTCCGCTGTGGCCTTTGCCTGGTATTCCCTGCAGGGGGAATATGGAATGCGCCGCTATCCGGCATGGACAGTTCTGTTTTATGCTCTGGCCTTTGCCGCGATTCCCTGGAATATTTTTTATCCGCCTTTGGAAGCCTTTACCCATTCCTACAGCCCTGTGCAGTGGCTGTGGATTCTGTATATCGCTCTCATGGGAACCGCCATGCCTTTTGGTCTTTATCTCAAAGGCATCAGCCTTATAGGGGCCACCCGTGCCAGCATCACAGCCACTCTGGAACCCATCACAGCAGGAATCATTTCCTATATTTTTCTCAATGAAATCATGGAAATCCCACAGATTGCCGGAGGCATTCTGGTGATCGTTTCCATTATTCTTTTACAGGTGAGGCAGGGCGAAAAACAAATGCCCCGCATCCTCACAGAAGAGGCAGAATAATAATGAAAACCGAATCCGCTCTTTCCAAACGGATCAGACGCCATGTCACCGGAAGAGTAAAAGATTTTTTCATGGTCGCAGCACCGGGACTGGAAAAACTCTGTTTTGATGAACTCATGGCACTCCCGCTTTCCTCAAAAGAAGCGCGGGCAGTTCCGGGAGGCGTGACATTCAAAGCCCGTGTACATGATGCGTATCTGGCAAATCTGCATCTGCGCACAGCCAGCCGCATTCTCATGCGTATCGGTGAATTCAGGGCATCCGGATTTCCGCAACTGGAATATTTTATTCAGGATTTTCCCTGGGAACTGTATCTGCATCCGGGAAAAATGCCGGAATTCCGCATCACTGCCACGCATTCCCGGCTTTATCACACAGGAGCCATTGCAGAGCGTTTCAGCCAAAGTATCACAAAACGCATGAAAGAAATGTTTCCGATCTCCAATACAGACAGGTCAGACGGACTGCCCCCCAAGCCCCCAATCCCCAGTCCCCAATCCCCAATCCCTTCATCCAATACGGAGAAAACAGATGGCCTGCCCCAGCAAATTTTTATCAGGGTGATGGATGACCGGTTTACGGTTTCCATTGACAGCACCGGGGAACATCTGCACAAACGGGGAATCCGGAAATTCAGCGGAGATGCACCGCTTCGGGAAACCGCAGCAGCGGCAGTATTGCACCTTGCCGGATATGACGGGCAGGAACCACTGATTGATCCCATGTGCGGAACCGGCACCTTTTCCTTTGAGGCAGCCATGCAGATTACGCGTACTCCGCCCGGATTTTTCCGGAATTTTGCGTTTATGCAATGGCCTTCTTTTCAGCCGGGCAGATGGGCGCATATCCGAAGGGAAGCGGAAAAAAATTTCTCTTTCACAGAAAAAAGCCCTTTGATTTATGCCTCGGATACAGATGAAAAAGCATACAATGATCTGAAAAAGAATATCTCGGAAAGTCCTTTTTCTGCACGTATTCAGGCGAAACTCCGGGATTTTTTCACTTTTTCCCCTGCGGAACTCACGGATCAGACCGGACTTGTGGTTATCAATCCCCCTTACGGACTTCGCCTGGGGCATCCGGAAGAGAGCATGGAACTTTTTCAGGCCATCTGCCGCCAGTTGGCCGGGAAATACAAAGGATGGAAGTTTGCTTTGATTGCCCCTGATCCGAAACTGATCCGGAACCTCCCTTTTTCTTTCCAAAAACATCCTCTTTTCCACGGCGGTCTGAACCTGCATCTGCTTACAGGAAAAATTGTGTAAAAAAACTGATTGCATTTGCTGTGCAGTATGCACGGTTCGATAGTGGGTCAAACCGGTTATAATGTCATCCCTTCGGGATTCTGTAACACGGATTATCGTTATTTTATGTAATAATATAAATTAGTAATATATCAGGCATGATCAACGGATTTGGCCCATTACCAAAAGAGGAGAGTGGGTCAAAACAGTTGATTTTTTTGATAGTGGGTCAAATCAGTTGATTCTGAAATTCCCCTCCCCGGCGGGAGGGGTCAGGGGAGGGGAAAATGCCATGAAGTTATACACTCTTTCCCCCCCGCCCCTCCTCAGGGGATGGAGAGTTTTTTCCGCATCATCAGCCGGTTTGACCCACTACTATTTTTTTAACCTGAATTTTGCACAGAAAAAGACTCTGTGTGACTCTGCGGTTAAAAACAGACTGTCAACAGTTTTGCCCCACTACCAAAAGAGGATAATCATATCCATTCAGACTGTTATTTTATTTGGAAATTCAATTCAGCATTACTTGTGTGGCACTGTCAATTTTGTCCTGAAGATTACAGCAGGAATGCCGAACTGAAAGTTTACGATTATTTCTGGAATCATTTGACAGTCCCAAACTTTCTGTTTTGGATTCTTTAGCCCTTCACCGGAGCCAGTTCCACAATCCACTGTTTTACCAAAGGAACTTCCACGCTGTATTTCCCTTCGGTTTTGCTTAGGACTTTGAGTTTCACCATCTGCGCCAGGGCTTTCTGTATGTTTGTGTCTGTATCAGGCAAATTCAGGGGTGATTCTGACAAAGCAATCTGCCGTAAAATTTCCTGTCCGTCATCGCCTGCCATTTCATCCCATACATTGCGGAAATAGGGTTCGCCCTGGTGCAGGGCACGGATTACCGCTTTTCCCAGAATTTCAGCATCCGCCAGTTTTGTTTTTGCAAGATTGACTTCCTCCACAATGGCAGAACAGACAAGCTGCACAAGATAGGGATGGCATTGGGTCATGTCCATAATCCGGGTTGTGATTTTTTCATCATACCGTAAAGTGAAATCGGCATTTTTGTCAGGATTGACAATCAGTTCATGCGCCTCATCCGGCAAAAGATAACCTATGGGAACCGGTTTGATATTGATGAAATAGGAAGACCAGTCCCGCCCCAAATCTTCCATTGTTTTTACCCCTGCAAACAGAAATGCCATTTGTGTCTGATGCTGGATCAGATGCCGGATTTCATCCAGAAGATCAGTGCTGATTTTTCCTTTTTCAATGGCTTTTCCCAAATTTTCAAATTCATCAAAAGTAAGCAGGATATTGAAATGCTGCAATTTGGGCAAAGCGTATTTGTCTAACCAGTCCTCAAAAGCTCTGAATGGAGAATTTGCAAAAAAAGAAAATTCAGGCGAAGGTATGATAATCCGGTACGGTCTGGAATCACTGCTGATTGCCCTTGCAAGCGAATATAAAAACGAGGCTGTATCCTGAACAAAGGCAGGGCGTTGCAAATCAGCAAAAACCGGGATGGTGTTGCCCGGAAGCAAAGCAGGCAGTTGAAGCAGAAAAGAGGTTTTGCCCATGCGCCGGGGGCCGTGCAAGACAATGGTGGGGCGGTGCTTTTCAAGAAGTGCTTTTGCGATGGTATCCCTTAACGCTGTCCGTCCTTTGAATAAGCTGCTTCGGATAAGCTGAAGAGGGTTGCCTGTCTGATAAGGGTTTTCTGACAATTGTACATGATTGTCAGAATCAGAAAGAGTTAAGAGTTCTTCGGATATGACTTTGTGCCATTTCTCAATCACGGGCAGCCAGCGTTCTGTTGCGAGCCTTCCGAGAAATCTGAGGCGGTTGTTCAGGGTATCAAGCTGTTCAATGGAGTTTCTTAACCCAAGACGGCGGCTGTATAAATCTGTATTCAGTGAAGATTCAAGACCTTTGCAGATTGCCTGCAAATTCGGAAAAATTTCTGCTGTGTCTTTGCCAAGAGTTTCCAGATTTTCAGGAAGCCAGTTAATTGATTTTATATTCTGAATCAAGGAGTTTGTGCTGTCTGTCTGTGCGAGGGTATCTGCGGTAATCCATGCAAGGACAGAATTGGCATATTTTTCTTTTCGGAAGGACTGGGCCACATGCTGAATCCGCTTCATGCCTTCTTTTGGATCAATTCTGTACGCCTGCCGGAGCATGGTGTCCAGATAGGGCAGGGGGAAATATATTTTTTCGTCCCAGAAGACCGGGGAGAATTTCAGGGCGACGAGGGTAAGGTCGGGATAGAGGCGGTGAATGAAGAGGGATAAAAGGTGGCAGGGATTCTCGAATAAGTAAAGATAAATGCGGAAATGAAAAAATAATTGGCTGGAAACAGATGATAAACCGACAGTAATGCCGAAAGCGGCTCCTAAATTTACTCCGAAAAAAACGCCTAAAATAACGCTTAAAATAACGCCTAAAACAACACCGAAAGCAACATCAAAAGCAACGCCTAAAGCAATTCCTTCAGCAACTCCTTTAGCAACACCGAAAGCAACACCGAAAGCAACACCGAAAGCAACACCCAAAGCAACACCCAAAGGAATTCCGAAAGGAATTCCATCTAGTTGAATACCTCCGGCCTTACTTGATGAAACTATAACCCAAATAGCGATCAATGCCCCCCAAAAAGCCAAAAATGAAAGAATGCCAGCTTTTATTTCCCTTCTTATTTTTTGGGCAGGTGTTTCTGCATCTTGCCAGTGGGAGATAAAGCTGGACAATAAGATAATCGTTCCCATTTGCGATAAAGCCCAAGACATGGCTAATACAGAGATTTTCAATGGGGATTCTTGCGATAAATTCAGATAATTTTTTTGCAGCAACAGCACCGGGAAACAGAAAATCCAAGGGCTGACCGCAGCCGTTGTAAAAGCAACGGCAAGAAAACGCCGGAAAGTTTTTTGTTTCAGGCTATTCCACAGCAGGAGTCTGCCGTTTTCATCCAGAAATCTATCAATATATTCTTTGAAGGTAAAGGGTCTGAAAAATACCCAATAAATCAGTTGCAGGCAGGCCAGGAAAAAATTGGGGTGGAGTTCGGGTTGTTTCATGGTGCGGTCTCTTTTCATTTGTCATTTGTCTGAACCCTGATTCACATGATTAAGGGATTAACAGGATTAAAAAATCATGCAATTCCTTTAATCATGTGAATCAGGGTTCAGACAGTATGAATTCTTCAAAAATATCGGAAAACGGCTTTCCATTTCTCAAAATTCCCCGCAATGTCATACGGTTTAAATTTGTCTGAACCCTGATTCACCTGATTAAGGGATTAACAGGATTAAAAAATCATACAAATCCTTTAATCCTGAAAATCATGGTTCAGACAGTATGAATTCTTCAAAAACATTGGAAAACGGCTTTCCGTTTCTCAAAATACCCCGCAATGTCATACGGTTTAAATTTGTCTGAACCATGATTCACATGATTAAGGGATAAACAGGATTAAAAAATCATGCAAATCCTTTAATCCTGAAAATCATGGTTCAGACAGTATGAATTCCTCAAAAATATCGGAAAACGGCTTTCCGTTTCTCAAAATGCCCCGCAATTTCATACGGGTTAACACAGATTCAGCAGGTTTTACAGAAGATTTTCCTGCACAATACCACAATGCGGATTTTTCACAATCATTCAGCTTATTCCAAAGATATTGCAAATGGGGACGCATCTGCTCTTTCAACTCTGTTTTCAGTTGACCATAATCAACATTCCCTTTTGCCTTCATTTCCCATAAATAATATGCTGTCATCTGCGTAAAAAAGGGATGTCCGCCCGCTGTCTGTTCAATAAAACTTACATCATTAGTGCTTACAGGCATCTGATTTTTTATGAAATTTTTCCATTCCTCATATTCTGACAATCCCAGGTACTGCTGGATGAAAATATTGTCAAACGGGGAAATGAGATTATATTTTTTGCATAAATCAGCCAAAGGCATATTGGATGCTGTAATAATTGCCATTCTTCCCATCTGGGCATTTGCCCGCCAGTCTTCCAGCAGATCATCAAATTCAGCAGGGCGTTTGGTCAAATTTTCCATTTCATCCAGACACAGCACAAGCCGGATGTTTTCAGCCTGCAAGTCTTCCAAAACAAAATCAAAAACAGACAGATTGCCATCTTCGGATTCTGGCCAGGGCTGCCGCCATGATTTGCTGAGTTCCCTTCGCAATGCCTGCATAAGCCCTTTTCTGCTATGGCAATATCCTATCATCAAATCCAGATAAATGATCAGGTATTTCTGCGGCAGGTCTTTGACAAATTCATTTTTCACATAATTCAGCAAAGAAGATTTGCCCATGCGCCTTTCGCCCACAATGGAAACAGACTGAAGCACAGGCCCGGCGATGCGGTTTCTGACTGTCCGCAAAATATCTTTTCTGCCATAAAACAAATGGACTGGAACTGCGCCGCCTACGTGGAAGGGATTGGAGCCGGATATTTCACAGGCATTTTCTCCTTCCGGCCCTTGCATCTTTCCGCTTTGATGCCGCAGGGATTTCAGCAGTTTCTCAAATCCGTCCGGCGCAGACAAATCAACGGGAAACCTTTCCCGCAGATGAAAAGGCAGATCACAGGTTTCCAGTTTTACAGGAATGGTAAAAATATCTCCCGGCTGCATTTCATCCTGCCGATCCAGAGCCCATTTAATCTCCTTGTTCACATATCCCCGTTTCTGCACGGAAGTCCTGGACAGACAAATGAGGACAAAATCAATCTGTTCCGTAATTGTTTGCCGTATTTCATAATCCGGATTCTGGCCTGCCAGAATATCTTCTTCATCCAGCCAGGGAGCGAATCCCGCATGTCTCAGTTTTTCATACAGATTTCTGACAGCCTGTATATCCTCCTTGGCATGGCAGAGAAAAATCCTCGTCATCCCTGTTATCCTTTTCATATTATTTTTCAATTGACATCGGCAAAAAATATCAAGAAAAAAATTATTCGGGAACCTGCAATAGGTGGGCCGGTAATATGAAATCTGAAAAATAATTGTGCATTCATCTTTGTGAAACTTTGTGCCTTTGTGTCTTTGTGACAGAACACTCTGGAATTAATGCTGAAATTTTTTTCAGATTTCATATAAGAAATACCAATTACCGGCCCCCGAAATTTAACACTGTCCTTCCATAAACGCAACCGCATTGCGGAAGATACGGATTCCCGGTGTCATATCAGAACAGCCTGATTTCCCGGCGCGATTCGTTTTTTCCTTCTGCCTTGTCCAGTCCGGATGATTGCATACATGATTGTATGCCTCCGGATGGGGCATGAGTCCGAAAATCCGGCCGGTGGGATCACAGATGCCTGCAATATCTGCAAGCGATCCATTGGGATTGTGCGGAAATGCCCCGTTTGCCGGATTTCCGTCCGGCAGAGCATACCGCAATACAATCTGCTGATTGCTTATCAGACGATCCAGAACCGCTTTTTCTGCATAAAACCGGCCTTCTCCGTGACGCACCGGCAGTTCTGCAACATCCATGTTTTTGGTGAATACGCAGGGGGAATTTGGATTTGCTTTCAGGTTTACCCACTGATCCCGGAAATTTCCGCATTCATTATGGGTTAAAGCCACAGATCGGGCTGTGTAATTTTTGTCCAGTCCGGGCAGCAGTCCCAGGTTTACCAATGTCTGAAAACCATTGCAGATGCCAATGACCAGATTTCCCTTTGCAATGAAATCCAGAATTTTATCTCCCAGATTTGTCCGCATCCGCACGGCCTGAATCACGCCCGCGCCGTGATCATCTCCCCAACTGAAACCGCCGCCGAACACCATAATCTGAAATTCCTGCAAAGAAACCGATCCGTCAATCAGGGAATTGATATGCACCCGGACAGGATTGGCTCCGGCCAGTTCAAATGCGTATGCGGTTTCATGATCACAGTTCAGGCCATAGCCGGTCAGAACAAGCACTTTGACTTTCATATCAAATCTCCGAAAGGTTTTTTCCATGCTGATTTCAGGCTGTCAATGCCCAGCCGGATGATGTTTTTCTTTCCTTTGCCGCTGACAAGCAGTTCCGGGTTTTGGGTTACAGTTCCAATGCAAGTACAGGACATTCCTGCAAAAATTTTCTCAAATGCCTGCTGTTTTTCAGGTGCAATGGTAATAATAAAACGTCCTGCGGATTCGGAAAAAAGCAGCATGTCATCCCGGTTTGCTCCATCAGCAGGAATTTTATCCAATGCAATATCCATTCCCAGATTGCCTGCCATGCAGACCATTGCAAAATGAACGCCCAATCCGCCCCGGCAGACTGCATGAACCGAGGCTGCCAGTTCTTTTTCCATTGCATTCTGCAACGCACGGTAAACAAGCAGGAATTCCTCTGTTTTCACCTGCGGGACATTTGCGCCGGTGTAGCCGAAATGTTCGTAATATTCAGACGCGCCCATTTCATTGCGCGTCAGACCGATCACATACACCAAATCCCCCGGCATTTTTGCATCCATTGTAACGCATTTTTTTACATCTTCCACCAGACCGATAGTGGAAAACTGTATGCTTTCCAATGCGGAAATTTTATGGGTTTCCCCATACGCTCCGGGCAGATGGCCGTCCACATACATGCTGTCCTTGCCGGAAAGTAGCGGAATGCCATAGGCCAGACAGATTTCTTTCAATGCCCGGCAGGAGCGTACCAGTTGCGCAGCTTTGAATTTTCCGTCCGGATTTTTTTCCGGATGATACTGAATATTGGGCCAGCAGAAATTGTCAACGCCCCCGATATGATCCACATTTCCGCCCACTGCAAGCAGACGGCGCACAGCCTCGTCAATGGTGCAGGCAGTCATGTGATACGCATCAATTGCGGAATACGCAGGAAGCAAAGCCTGTGCAAAAGCCAGTCCGCGATTGGAATGCAGCACAGGCCGAATCACAGCCGCATCACTGTTCACATCCCGATCCGCACCAATCAGGGGTTTGATGACACTGCTTCCCTGCACTTCATGGTCATACTGGCGCACAATCCATTCTTTGGACGCTATATTGGGACGGGACAGAAGATCACAAAGCAATTGATTGAAATCAGAGGGAATTGACAGTACAGGTTCATGCAATCCGCGTTCTTCCGGAGATTTCCAATGTGCATCAAATTCCCACTGGGGAAAACCGGATTTGAGCAGATCCATTTCAATATACGCGCAGGTTTTTTCCCTGTAGCGGATATGCAGCGCGCCGGAATCTGTATATTGCCCGATAACCGTGCTTTCCACCGCGTGCTTTGCAGACAGGGACATGAATCGCTCCAAATGCAGCGGTTTCACAGCCACTGTCATGCGCTCCTGTGATTCAGAAACCCAGATTTCCCACTGATCCAATCCTTCATATTTCAATGGTACTTTGTCCAAATCAATTTCACATCCATTGCTGAAACGTGCGGATTCCCCCACAGAAGAAGACAGCCCGCCCCCGCCATTGTCTGTTACAAATGCAATCAGTCCCTCATCTCTGGCTTCCAGCAGAAAATCGTGCATTTTTTTCTGGGTATAGGGATCTCCAATCTGCACATGACCGGCCGGCGTATGTTCGGAAAAACTTTCTGATGATGCTGTAACACCGTGAATTCCATCTTTTCCCACACGTCCGCCGCACATGATGACCAGCTCACCCGGAGAGGTTTTTTTCTGTTCGCAGGGTTCGCCATTGATATTTGCAGGCATGAGACCCACAGCAGTCACATAAACAAGGCATTTGCCCATATAACCGGGGTGAAAGATAACCTGCCCGAAAGTGGTGGGAATGCCGCTTTTGTTGCCTCCGTCACGCACACCTTCAATCACGCCGTCCAGCAGACGCCGGGGATGCAGTTTCGGTTTAAGATTTCCATTGTAATCGCGGGGCCCGACACAGAATCCATAACCGCCCATAAGCAGTTTTGAACCTTTGCCGGTTCCCAGCGGATCACGGTAAACCCCCACAATGCCGGTAATCGCGCCCCCGTATGCTTCCATATTGGAAGGGGAATTATGGGTTTCACCGGTAATCACATAATAATGGTTTTCATCAAAACGGCCTGCTCCGGCATTGTCCCACAGCACAGAAACCACCCAGTCTTTGCTTTTCTGCAGTTCCAAAGTGGGAGCCTCAATGCAGGTTTTGAAAAGGCTGTTTACCAGTTCCACAGGGCTGTCCTTTCCTTCTTTGTAGCGGAAAAGTCCCTGAAAGGTATTGTGATTGCAATGATCACTGCGTGCCTGTGAAATATATTCCAGTTCAATATCCGTTGGTTCAGAAAGTCCAGCAGCCGCTCGGCGGGCAATCACATCAGGTTTTAGAAAATAGGAACGGATGACCGGAATATCATTGGGATTCAAGGCCAGATTCCGCTCATCACTGAGTTTTTGCAGGCTTTCATTGGAGCCAATGGGAATGCTTGTCACTGTCGGCGTGTGATTGAGAATCACTTTGGGAATGATGAAACCAATGCCAATTTCAGGATTCCAGTCTGCTTTGGAAAAAATTTTCCACTGCTGGATAATATCATTGGCAAGCAATTTTCTGACAATGATGTCAGCCTGTTGATCATTCAAATCTTTGCCCCGTAGACAAAAGCGTTTTGAGGTGTAGATGGCCTCTCCGGATTTCAGGCGGATGCCCAGAATATCTTCCACAGCTTCCTTTGCGGTCGCGCCTGCGTTGTCCCGCACGCCGGGCCGGAATCCCATCCAGAGAATCCGATCAAACGCCATATTCAAAGGCGCAAACGAGGAAATCTGGGTGACAGGGTTGGTGAAAAGTTCAGTCCGTATCTTTTCCAGTTGCTGGCCGGAAAAATCCGCATCAATGGTGACAATATGAACGGTACGGACATCTTCCAGTACAATGCCGAAATAGTCTTTGGCTTTTCGGCAGATTCCCCATCCCTCCGGATCGGAAAGATCGGGTTTTAATGTGATTTCAAGTCTGTGTGGCATGGTCATATTTCTCTGTTTGAATATTGGGGAAAAAATTGGTAAGTTCCCTGTCTTCTGTTTTCCGGCTGATTTTATCGGGCTTTTATTAGGATTATTCCAGCCATTTTCATTGGAGCGGAGAAAAAAATTTTGCTGTCAGTTATCCCGCCCCTGCTTTCAGCAAAGAGGTGCTCACTTCGCATGTTCTGTTAAATCAATGGTCAGAATACAGAAAGACATTCAGTGATATTTTTCCAGGAATTCCGCAGGTGTCATTACAGGCAGAGCCTTGCAAAATTCTTTGGGAAAATGCCGGATATTTCCTGTAATCAGCACATCCGCATAAGCAGCCAGAGCAGCTTCCAGAAACGGGGTATCGCTTTCATCCGGGAGCTGAACGGATTGATACAATACCGGTGCCTGTATCCCTTCTGAACGGATAAATGACAGAACAGTCTGAATATTATCCGGATTCAGATCAAATTTTGGTCTTGTCAGCACTTCGTAATATTCTGCAAGGATATATTCATTGATGACTATATCCATATTTCCCTGAAGAATCAGACGCAGAATTTTTGCCGGTTTGCTTTGGGGTTTCAAAAATGCGGAAATCAGTACATTGGTATCCAAAACAACTTTCATGCAGATTTTCCTTTGCGGACAGAATCAATTTCTGCCTGAATTTCCTCATCACCAATGGTACAGGTTCCTTTTTGAACTGATTCCTTATGAATCATGTCCAATGCTCTCAATGCCCGCGCCCTTTTTATTGCTTCCAGTTCCTGCTCAAATGTGTTTTCATCCACACCGGTCAGTATGGCAATGGGACGACCGTTCGCAGTGATAATAATATCCTGCTTCTGTTTTGTTTTTTGCCATAAATTTTCAGGGGAAAAACCCAAATCTCCGGCTGATACAAATTTCATTTTTTATCTCCTTTGGCAATCCTGTTCCGAATATCATCATAGTAAAAATCCTGTAAATCCAAGTTCAGAGCCATTGTCTGAACGCAATGCAAAGAATTGCAGGACAGACAGGAGTAAAAAAAATCCTGTCTGTCCTGCAATTCCCGAAAATCCTGTTCAGGACAGTAAAAAATCCAGGTAAATCTTTCAGGTGATTTCTGAAAATAAATATCCCATTTCAGTTCACAGGCATAAGGCAAAAGCTGGAAGCTTTTCATACTTTGATGGTATATTCTTTTCTGTAAATCACCTTAAACTGTTTCCATTATCTGCTTCACCAGAGTGTCAATTTCTTTCATTTCTTTGTGCAGATGGGCTTTGATTTCCAGCCGCAGTTTTCCCAGATGTATGCCTTCAATTTTATGATCCGGATTAATGCTGGTTTTGAGGAATTCTGAAACCGAATCATGCGCTTTTCTTCCTAATTCTGCAAGCTGCTGATGTGTTTTGTTTTTCCCGTCAAATTTCGGCCAGTAAATGTCAAGGATTCTCTTGTGAACATCTCTTGCACCGAACAAACCGCGTGACTGAAAATCCTTCATCATCAGATTTGGGGCAGTTGCGTTGAGAACCGCTGTCAGATAAAATGCTTCATTTTCAGATTTCACAGCTAACCAATAGGTTTTGTGATCAACAATAAATTCCAAATCCAAATCTTTTCTTTTTACAACACTTGCATTTGCGTCTTTGGCAGATGCATTGTAAAGAACCAGATACGGTGCATCAAGATTCTGTCCTGTCAGTTTGTTCTGCCAGTTCAGATAATTTTCAGAAGAAATTTTTTCATTTTTTTCAGTTCTGTGGATGTTCCAGACATTCTCCGCATTCTGAAACCATCGTGAGGCATGTCTGTATCCCTCACTTAAAAGTTCTTCCGCAGAATAAAGTCTGATTTTCTTTTTGCCGTTTTTGCCTGTTTCAACTGTGACAGGCAAAATGACCAGATCGGGCCGGTAAAGCGCAAATGGCAGAATGCTTTTTGAAAGTGCAGTCCGGAAAATAAAGCGGCTTTCCATTTTTCCTGAAAATTTCAGACCCTTCCAGGGGATTTTTGCATCAGTCTGTATATCCTCTGATGTTTTGATATGGAGCGTCCTGTCTTTCCAGTCAAAATCCTTTTCCCATCCCTCTTCAAAAAACATGTCAATCTTTATGAAATAAAAAGCACGCGGAATAATGGTTGCACCGTTTTTAAAAAGATCTTTGTAAGGGTTTGTTCTGTTTTGTGATCTGATTTTCCGTGTGGAAAAAGCGGAAGATTTCCCCTGCTGCACAAAATACCATATGTCCGGTTTTTCTTTCAGTCTGCCTTTGGCAGTTTTCAGGTTGCAGTTGTGAACGGGCAGACTGCCTGCAAATGAAATTCCATCCATGCCGTCCGCATATGCCTGAAAACCGTTTGTCGGCTTTGCAAGATTGCCGTTGTTTGCTTTTTCATCAAATCTGTCAGCAAACAGAACACAGGCTGGAACACGGAAAAGAGGGATCACATTTTCCAAATCCCAAATCTGCACAATGCGGAAACCCTTTGCCTTTCCGCTTCTTGTGTTGTCATGGTGATCTGCACTGAAAAAACTTCTCGGCAGAACAAAACATATTTTTCCCTTTTCATGCAGGAAAAAACAGGAGCAATGCGCCATAAAAATGGCGGCTATTTCAAGCTGGGGCATATTGGCCGCACGCAGAGGTTTCACATTGTATTTATCAGCGAGGTCATACAACTGCTTCTGGTATTCCTCATTTCTGATGGAATTATATGTGAACCAGGGCGGATTGCCAATCACATAATCAAATTTTTCCTTTAAAAAATATGGCTTGTAAAGATTCTGCACAATGAATCTCCAGATACTGTCCCTTCCCTGTTCTTTTGCCAGTTTAAGGGATTCATAAATCTGATAAAAACTGTCAGTGATTTTCGAATCCAAATCCTTATGCTGTATCAGCAGACTCTTTTCAAAATTCTGTCTGTTTTCCTTTTTTTTATGCAATGTCTGTTCTGCCAAATCTTCACAGATTTCAAGTGCTTCATCAAACAGTGCCATGTCATCAAAAATTTTTGTGCTGAGGCGAAGGCTGTTCTGATCAATGTGCATGGTAAATTCTGATCCGAAAAGATTTTCAACGCCTTCGGGTGCGAGCAGGGTGTTTGCCAGAATCACATTGATATGAACCGGTTTTTTTGCTTTGGTGATTTCACGTCCAAAAGCAAGCAGGACTGTGGTTTTTGCAATCTGAACACTTAATGGATGGATGTCAATTCCGTAAATGTTTTCAATGAGTTTTTCTGCTGTAATGCCGGGATTGCATTCTTTCATGCGGTGAACGACAGCACGGAGAAAAGAGCCGCTTCCGCAGGCCGGATCAAGTATCTTATCACCTGATTTAAAATAAAATTCATTTACGATTCTTTCACAGAGCCAGTCCGGTGTGTAATATTCACCGAGCGCATGTCTGGTGTCCAGATCAGTGAGTTCCTGATAAACACCCTTGAGAATATCCTCGTCAACCTCACTGAAATCATAGGAGGAAATTTCCTGTGCGACAAGACGGAAAATTTTTTTCAGACCGCTGAAACTTCTCTCACTGTTTATCCAGTGGAAAAAGTCATTTTCAACAAAATTCTGCAGATTGTGTCTGCTGAAAATGCCGCCGCTGATGATGCCTTTCAGATCGTCATCATCAATATAATCAGCATTGCTTACCGCGGCATAGGTCAGCATTTTTGAGAATATGCTGAGATAGGTGTGAATGAGAAAATTTTTTTCACTGTCATCAAAGATTCCGTAGGCTATGGAAAGAAACCGCTTCCACTGATCAAGGGAAACCTGCACATCCCCGTATTTTTTCACATCATTGAAATGCACAGCCAGCAGCCGGAAGGATTCAATGAACACGCTGCTCTGATGCCCGAAGGACTCCTCAATCCTTTTCAGCGTTGCCTTCTGTTTCTGCTCTTTGAACAGAAAACGGTCAATCCACCAGTAAAAATCATCCGCATTGTCTTCCGCAAGAGTGAATGAGGCAGACTCCACCTCATTCAGAACCAGTTGATCCTCTGTGAGTTTTTCCAGATTTTCAAGCTGGGAAACATCGGGGGCAAAAACCTTCCACGTGATGCAGTCCGATGCAATCAGTGTGAAATTGTATCCCTCACCGGATCGGAACTGCCCCAGCATATAACCTGCCAACTGTTCTTTGGCATGTTTCAGTGACACCTTCAGGCTGTTCTCAAATTCAATGATGATTCTGCTGTAAAGGGTATCCGCACTTCCCCGGTGCAGTCTGTCCTTTCTGGGAATGTTCAGCACAGTGTGTTCCGCTCCGCCCGTGATTCTGTCAATGATGCCCTCAAGTTCCTTTTCACCCGAATACAGGCGGTTAAGCAGATCTTTGAACGCCTCTTTTTTCACTGACTCTTTGCTCGCAGATGCAACTTTCTGTCTGTATTTGTTTATTAATTCTGTGCGCTGGGTTGACATTTCTATCCTTATGCTATGAAAATTGAAAGGGAACCGGGAAATTCAGGATTTCAGAAAATATTTTTCATACTGCATTCACCTGATAAACATGCACTTCCCTGTCAAGCCTTTTTGCCAGCCGGTCTTCCGCAGATTCCAAATCATAGCGGGTCTGAAGATTGAGCCAGAATTGGGGGGACATGCCGAAAAATTTTCCCAGACGCAGGGCAGTGTCGGCTGTCACGGATCTTTTGCCGTTTACAATTTCATTTATCCGTTTCGCAGAGACATTGAGGTCTTTTGCCATGCGGCACTGACTGATGCCCATTGGCTGAAGAAACTCTTCCCGCAGAATTTTGCCCGGATGAACCGGGGGCATTTTCTTTTCCATTCTGTTATCCTCTTAATGATAATCTGTTATTTCAACGTGATAAACATTTCCATTTTTCCAGACAAAGCATATTCTCCATTGATCATTGATACGGATACTGTACTGCCCTTTTCTGTCATCTTTCAGTTCCTCAAGTCTGTTTCCTGGCGGTATTCTCAGATCGTTTATGTCTTCCGCTGCTTCCAGGATAAGAAGTTTTTGCCGTGCTTTCAGTTGGATATTCTGCGGCATTTTTTTGGAAAACAGTCTGTTGAAAATCTTCTGCGTTTCTTTGCAGTTGAAGGATTTGATCATAATGGCAAACTCTGATTTTTTCCAACTTATTGAATTTTATCACCTGCAAAACAGGGAAACAAGAAATTTCTCTGAGATGAAAAACTCCAATCCGGTAAGCAGGTAAACGAAAATTTTAGTGTGCAAAAAACCGTTTTGCTTAATTTCTGCACTCCTCATTTTAACAGCAGAATGTTCTATTCCATTATCTGCTTCACCAGAGTGTCAATTTCCTTCATTTCTTTGTGCAGATGGGCTTTGATTTCCAGCCGGAGTTTTCCCAGATGTATGCCTTCAATTTTATGCTCCGGATTAATGCTGGTTTTGAGGAATTCTGAAACCGAATCATGGGCTTTTCTGCCTAATTCTGCAAGCTGCTGATGTATCTTGTTTTTTCCGTCAAATTTCGGCCAGTAAATGTCAAGGATTTTTTTGCACACATCTCTTGCACCGAACAGTCCTTTGCTCTGAAAATCCTTCATCATCAGATTTGGTGCGGTTGAATTCAGAATTGCTGCAAGCCAGTATGCTTCTTCCAAATTTGCGGTTACAAAGGAATATCCTTTACTGTCAATAAAAAATTCCAAATCCAAATCTTTTCTTTTTACAACTGTTGCATTTGCATCTTTGGCAGATGTATTGTAAAGAACCAGATACGGTGCATTAAGATTTTGCTGGGTTAATTTGCTGTTCCAGTTTAAATAGTTCTCCGAAGAAATCTTTTCATTCTTTTGGGTTCTGTGGATTTGCCAGATATTCTCTGCATTCTGAAACCAATGGGCTGCATATCTGTATCCTTCCTCCAAAAGTTTTCGTGCGGAATGAAGTCTGATTTCTTTTGTATTCCTTTTGTCTGTTTCAACTGTCACAGGCAAAACAACCAAATCCGGTTTGTAAAGCGCAAAGGGCAAAATGCTTTTTGAAATTGCCGTCCGGAAAATGAAACAGCTTTCCATTTTTCCTGAAAGTTTCAACCCCTTCCAGGGAACTTTTGCATCAGTCTGTATATCCTCTGATGTTTTGATATGAAGCGTCCTGTCTTTCCAGTCAAAATCCTTTTCCCATCCTTTTTCAAAAGCCATGTCAATCTGTATAAAATAAAAAGCCCGCGGAACAATCGTTGCCCCCTGTTTGAAAACCTTTTTGTAAGGATTAGTTTTGTTTTGTGGTTTACTTTTGCGGGTGGAAAAAGCAGTTGAATTTCCCTGTTTTATAAAATACCATCTGTCTGATTCCTCTTTCAGTTTGGGGATAGCTGCTTTCAGATTGCAGTTGTGACCGGGTATTCGTCCTGAAAAGGAAATTCCATTGAGACCGGAAGCAGGGAATGCTTTTTTGATTTTCGATTTCCCGGCAAACAGTACACAGCTTGGAATACGAAAAAGAGGAGATACATTGTCCAAATCCCAAATCTGTGTCAGACAGAAACCTTTTGATTCTCCGCTTCTTGTGTTGCTGTGATGATCCGCACTGAAAAAACTTCTCGGCAGAACAAAAGATATTTTCCCCTTTTCATTCAGGAAAAAACTGCTGCAATGGGCCATGAATATGGCAGCAATCTCAAGATGGGGCATATTGGCTGCACGCAAAGATTTTACGTTGTATCTTTCAGCCAGCTCTTTCAACTGGTTCTGATATTCCTCATTTCTGATGGAACTGTAGGTGAACCAGGGGGGATTTCCAAT
Organism: Desulfococcaceae bacterium; assembly: GCA_050180235.1. GTDB lineage: Bacteria > Desulfobacterota > Desulfobacteria > Desulfobacterales > Desulfococcaceae > JAABRU01. Next base: position 71,136 of record JBFXEJ010000006.1, on the reverse strand, counting down.
TATATAATCAAATTTTTCCTTTAAAAAATACGGCTTGTAAAGGTTCTGCACAATGAATCGCCAGATGCTGTCTCTCCCTTTTTCTTTTGCCAGTTTAAGGGACTCATAAATCTGATAAAAACTACCGATGACTTTTGGATCAGGCCCGCTGTTTTTATACCATTTCAACATATTGTTTTGAAAAATTTTTCTGCTTTCTTTCTTCCTGTTCACGGACTGGCCGGCCAATTCATCACAAAATTCGATGGTTTCATCAAACAGAGACATATTTTCAAAAATTTTTGTGCTGAGGCGAAGTTTGTTTTGATCAATGTGCATGGAGAATTCACCACCGAAAAGATTTTCAACGCCTTCGGGTGCGAGCAGGGTGTTTGCCAGAATCACATTGATATGAACAGGTTTTTTTGCTTTGGTGATTTCACGTCCCAATGCAAGCAGCACAGTGGTTTTTGCAATCTGAACACTTAATGGATGAATGTCAATTCCATAAAGACTGGTGCTGATTTCTTCTGCTGTTATGCCGGGATTGCATTCTTTCATGCGGTGAATGACAGCACGGAGAAAAGAGCCGCTGCCGCAGGCCGGGTCAAGTATCCTATCACCTGATTTAAAATCAAATTCGTTTACAATTCTTTCACACAGCCAGTCCGGTGTGTAATATTCACCGAGCGCATGTCTGGTGTCCAGATCTATGAGTTCCTGATAAACCCCCTTGAGAATATCCTCGTCAACCTCACTGAAATCATAGGCTGAAATTTCCTGTGCGACAAGACGGAAAATTTTTTTCAGACCGCTGAAACTTCTCTCACTGCTTATCCAGTGGAAAAAGTCATTTTCAACAAAATTCTGCAGATTGTGTCTGCTGAAAATGCCGCCGCTGATGATGCCTTTCAGATCGTCATCATCAATGTAATCATCATTGCTTACTGCGGCATAGGCCAGCATTTTTGAGAATATGCTGAGATAGGTGTGAATGAGAAAATTTTTTTCACTGTCATCAAAAGTGCCGTAGGCTATGGAAAGAAAACGCTTCCACTGCTCAAGGGAAACCTGCACTTCGCCGTATTTTTTGACATCGCTGAAATGCGCAAGAAGCTGTCGGAATGATTCAATGAACACGCTGCTCTGATGCCCGAAGGATTCCTCAATGCGTCTGAGTGTTGCCTTCTGTTTCTGCTCTTTGAACAGAAAACGGTCAATCCACCAGTAAAAATCATCAGCATTGTCTTCCGAAAGTGTGAAGGAGGCTGACTCCACCTCATTCAGAACCAGTTGATCCTCTGTCAGTTTTTCCAGACAGTCAAGCTGGGAAACATCAGGTGCAAACACCTTCCATGTGAGGCAGTCCGTTGCAATCAAAGTGAAATTGTAACCCTCACCGGATCGGAACTGCCCCAGCAGATAACCGGCCAACTGCTCTTTGGCGTGTTTCAGTGACACCTTCAGGCTGTTTTCAAATTCAATGATGATGCAGTTGTAAAGCGTGTCTGCACTTCCCCGGTGCAGTCTGTCCTTTCTGGGAATGTTCAGTACAGTGTGTTCCGCTCCGCCCGTGATTCTGTCAATGATGCCCTCAAGTTCCTTTTCACCCGAATACAGCCGGTTGAGCAGGTCTTTGAACGCCTCTTTTTTCACTGACTCCTTGCTCGCGGATGCAACTTTCTGTCTGTATTTGTTTATTAATTCTGTGCGCTGGGTTGACATTTTTATCCTTATCGCGCAAGTATTCTGATAACTTGCCTTATTCACCGCCATAATGCCGACAAAAGCCGGTATCCGTAATATTTTCAAAATACTGGATTCCGGCTTTTACGGGAATGACGGTGAATGAGAGTAACTTCCTGATTTTTTACAAGGGTTGGGTAAATGATCTGATCAAATACAGAGAACCGTATCTACCGCATGACTAATTTAGATTTTATTGTATCAATTCCCCTCTCAGGAGTGGTTCTCTGTGATTCTCTAAAATTTAAATTGGTCATGTACTACTCTGTCAGCCTTGAATCTGTAAGTTGCAAAAACCGGATTTTTCCAAAAAATCCGGTTTTTCTTTATATATACTTCAACTCATAAAATCAAACTTGAAAGAGTACTGCAGGTATTTCATAATGAACTGATCGAAAAACTCTGCCCCTTTTTAACTGAAAAACACCCGGCTGATGTCGTTATAGAAAACAAAAATCATCAAAAGCAGCAGGATGAAAAAACCGGCCTGCTGGGCAATCTCCCTGAAACGGGTATTGACAGGTTTTCCGGTAATAGCTTCAATAAAAAAGAAAAACAGATGACCGCCATCCAGCACCGGGATGGGCAGCAGGTTCAGAATGCCAAGACTCACGCTCAGCAAAGCGATCCAGAACACCAAATCCGAAAATCCTTTTTTTGCCATTTCACCAGACATCTGTGCAATGATAATGGGACCGCCAAGATTTTCTTTCACCGGAATAGTTCCCTGAATCATCTTTCCCACACTGAGTACTGTAAGTTTGCAGATTTCCCAAGTCTGTCGCAGACTTTCGGTCATGGCCTCAAAAATATTCAGGGTTTTGTGCTCCCTTTCCTGAGACGCTGTGATGCCTATGATATAACGCTCTGTTTCCTCACCGAAAATATTCTTTCCGCTTACGGTTTTGGGAATAATGCCAAGGCTCAGTTCATTCCCCTCCCGGCGGATGGTGACAGCCATTTCATTTCCATTGCTGCCGGAGATCATTGCTGCCATCTCATCCCATGTTTCCACGGCCTGTCCGTTGATGGACAGAATCATATCCCCTTTCTGAATTCCGGCCGAATAGGCAGGAGAATCCGGCTGCACATCCCCGACCAGCGGTTTGGCAATAAATACACCTGAAAAGCTGAAAAGCCCGAAAAAAATGAGAATGGTAAGAAGAAAATTGAACACAGGCCCTGCCGCAACAATGAGAATACGCTTTATCACAGGTTTATGTGTGAATGAAAAGGGAATGTCTTCCGGAGGAATTTCAGCATCCGGTTCCTCCCCCACCATTTTGACATATCCGCCCAGGGGAATGGCAGATATGCGGTAATCTGTCCTGCCCACTTTTCTGCCCGCAATCCTGGGCCCGAATCCCAAAGAAAAAATTTCCACCCCGACCCCGCATAAACGGGCCAGCAGAAAATGTCCCAGTTCGTGAAAAAAGACAAGCACACCCAAAACAACAATAAACGCAAAAACACTGGTAGCCATGATAATTTCTAACCTATATTAAAAATTAATAAAATTCACTGCATTGTCAGATCTGATAACCGCAAAGGACGGAAAGACCGGGTTCATAAATTCAAAGATGACAACGCAGCAGTAAAGTTTCCGGAAAATTCCCGGAGTTGGATAAATATAAGCATTCCTCCCGGTTTTCAATATCTATTTTTTACCCATCTGCTCCTGAATCCTTTCCTCCGTCTTTTCCCTTGCCCATCGGTCGGCCTCAAAAATATCATCCAGAGCGGGATTATCATTTACCATGTGCCTGTCCATGATTTCCTGAATCAGCACCGGAATGGCGGTAAAACTTATTTTTCTGTCCAGAAATGCCTCCACTGCGATTTCATTGGCTGCGTTGAGAACAGCAGGCAGGGTTCCGCCTCTTTCACAGGCCAGAAATGCCAGTTGCAGGCAGGGGAATTTTTCCAAATCCGGATCGTGAAATGTCAGATTTTGCAGCCCGGCAAAATCCGGAACCGGCTGACCGATGGGAAGCCTTTCCGGAAAAGACAAAGCATACGCTATTGCCCCTTTCATGTCCGGAACCCCCAGTTGTGCAATAACAGAGCCGTCCCTGTATGCCACCATTGAATGCACAATGCTCTGCGGATGCACAATCACCTGAATACGGTCGGTGTCAACATCAAAAAGCCGGCAGGCTTCAATGACTTCCAGGCCCTTGTTCATCAGCGTGGCAGAATCAATGGTGATTTTGCGTCCCATATTCCAGTTGGGATGTTTCAAAGCCTGTTCCGGCGTGATGGATGCAAATGCTTCCTTTGGTGTATTGCGGAAAGGCCCGCCTGAGGCTGTGAGCAGGATTTTGTCAAAATCTTCCCTGCGCTGTCCGGAAAGACACTGGAATATCGCGCTGTGTTCACTGTCCACCGGCAAAATGCGCACGTGTTTTTCTTTGGCACGCTTCATCACAAGTTCCCCGGCCATTACCAGTGTTTCCTTGTTGGCAAGCGCGATCTGCTTTCCCGCGTCAATGGCCGCAAGCGTGGGTTTCAGACCGGCCGCGCCCATCATGGCAGCAACTACGGTATCTGCTTTTTCATGCGCGGCAGCAGACATATATCCCTGCTCTCCGCAGAGAATTTCCGTGTCTGTATCAGCGGAAATAAGTTTGTGCAGGCTATCCGCTCCTGCCGCGTCATAAACTACTGCGATCAAAGGCTGAAACTGCCGCACCTGCTGTGCCAGGAGATCAATATTGGATTTCGCTGTGAGCGCGGTAATGGCAAAACGATCCGGAAACATCTCTGCAATCCGCAGGGTATTTCTGCCGATGGAACCGGTGGAACCGAGGATGGAAAGATGTTTTTTTGCAGATTTATATTTTTTTTCATTCATAGTCTGTCCCTGTTCTCCTGTCTGTCCTGCTGTGAATATCATTCTGTTTCAAGGGTGGCGTGTTTTTAAATGCGCATTGTCTTTTAAAACAGAAAAAATACATTATTTTCCAAATTGTTACAGTACTGTTACATTGGGAGATATGGAAATTAGGCATAGCAAAGGGGAAAGAGAAACGCATTATAGGAATCTGGTGCATTAGCAATTTACTTTTTGAAGGATCAGCGGAATGAAATTCTGCGGAAAACAGTTTCTGTGTCATAAAAAAACCAAAGTTGAAATATAGATTTTAAGAAAAACATTGTCTTTTTAATTTAATTTTTTGTATAAATATCGGACAGATTAGAATGCGGTTTTACGGGTGCATGCCGGCGGAGTTCCATGATTCAGAAACTGATATATGACAGGTACGGAATTTTTTATTATGTTCATTATATCAGTCAGTTACTGAAGAATATGGGATTTTCGTTTCAAAGAGCAGAATTTGTATCCGGTCATAAAAATCCGGAAGAACGCCGCAAATGTCCGGAAACACAATGGCCTGAAATTATTAAAATTACCCAAAAAATAAGCTGTTACATTCTTTTCGGAGATGAGGCCTCTTTCCCTCAGTGGGGTTCACTGTCTTGCACATGGGCAAAAAAAGGACAGACACCCGCTGTAAAAACTTCAAGATTTTTTCCGGGAATATTCACACCGGATTACTGTTTATCAGATCCCTTCATATTCACCGGATTACAATCCGGGTGAAAAACTGTGGAAAAAAATTAAAGAAAAAGAAATTCATCTGCATTATTTCCCGACTTTTGATACCCTGAAAAACAAAGTTGGGGAAGCCCTTCTTCATTTTAAGGATATGCAGAATGAAATAGTCTCCCTGTTTAATTTTTATGATTAACTGAACGTACAAAACTGATGAAAGATTCACCAATATCAAGGGTACAAAGTTTATCTTAAAAACTATATATGAAATAATATCGGGAATTTTAATAGCGACTGCTGACATTATCCTACCTTCTCTCGTTTATAAAAGCATAACAACAAGTTAAGCGGCGGGCGGCTTGTCCGCCCTGTCCGGTGAAACGCTTGGTTAGACGGTGTTTAATCAGCAACGATTCTTTTTCTCTATGCACAAGCCATGCTATTTTGACTTTCAAGAATTTTCTCTTTAAGCCATAAATTTACCAATGTTTCAGGCAAAACCCCTTTGATATGCGCTAATTTATCAATATTATCGGATAGTTCTCGTTCGACAGCAAAATAATTTTTTTCTGATTTTAACTCCACTTCAAACTCTGTATCTCTTTGCAAATCCTCATAATCAGCCAGACTGTGAGTATCCCAGAACTTTGCTGCTTCTTCTATATCCTTAAATTCTTCAGGCAAAGATTCTCTTTTATTTTTTTTCATAACTTCTCCTTTCTTTGGGGTCCATATTCCGAGCTGTAACTATCAGTGCTTATTTGGTCAGTTTGTATATGAACAGTATTGTCAAATAGCTGCCCGCATTTGTCTGCCCACGGGCGGAATATAAATTCTCATTTTTTACTCTTCCCTTTTCAATCATTTTAAATCTTGGCTTGTTCTGAAAAACCTCTTCAACTTCCTCACGGGATACTTCATGCTTCCAGATAAGTTTATCCACAATATCCCTGTACCAGATAAAACTTTCAATCTTCATTTAATTCCCCTGTATCCCCTTGTGATTTATCCCACCGTTAGTTCTGTTCTCTTTTAATTCAAATTGTTTAAGTATGTTATACTATTATTAGATAAAAATTGTTGCCCACATTCGCAAAAAAATTTTAAATTGGGTTTCGCCCACACATTAACATCACACTTATTACATGTATATTTCACTTTTTCAATATTTGACTCTTGATTTTGAAGAAAAACTTTTACTATTTGATTCACGCCCATTTCATATGAGCAGAAAAGATCAACGTATTGCAAATTTGACAATATTTCATTATTATTATCAAAATAGCATTCTTCAATACGTGCAGGTATAATAAATTTTCTATGTGGTGGCAGTTTTGATTGAATATCTGTTGCAATTTTTAGCTCTTTCTGTATCAGTCCTCTTTTTTATACCGAAGCATTTGAAAGTAAAAATAGTCACTTTCCTGAATAGCTTCTGCAAGTTTTATCTTCCAATTATCTCCGGGAAGTAACGATTCATATTCAAACCATGTTCTTAAACCACAGTCTTCAAGAGCTTTATTTATTTTTTTTGCATCTTCAAGATTCTCAATAACATATCCGATAAATACCTGAATATTTTTTAGTTTAGATTTTAAAAAGAATTTACTCACTTTTGATGAAAGTCTGCTTAGAATTTCTTTCATGATCATATTTCTTTTTGTATCAAGGTCTAACAACGTATTAACCGGCAGAGCGATAGCCCTGTCCGGTTGAATGACTGGTTATGCCGTTTGTTCAGGCAGCAGCTTTTTGGAAATTTCTATATCCTGCCTTATTAGCGAATTGACAATTTTATTCAAAGAAAAACTGCTGTGCCTGCCTTTGATGTTTTTAAAGAAAAATTCTCTTACTTCCCTGTCCAGATAGATCGGGATTTCCAATTCCTCAAGCGGTCTGTAAAATTTACCCTGCTCCGCATTTGTAAAATCATACTCTTCTTTCATTTCGGACACCTTTTATTATATGCCTGTTTCTCTTTTTTTGTCGCTTTTCTGACACTGATGATTCTGACAATCTCTGCGCCGTCATCATTTCTGAATGTATGCACAACAACAAGAACGGATTCGCTCAGCGATTTTCCCATCAATATCCATCTGTCTTCGTCTTCCGGGTGTTCATCATCGTATCTGCTCAAAGCAAAAGGATCTGCAAAAACATATGAAGCCTGTTCAAATGTTATTCCACGTTTCTTTATGTTGATTTTCTCTTTATCTGTATCCCACTCAAATTTCATGTCTATGCCTGATATTCAAAGCAGATAAATGTACCCGGTTCTTATCTCCGCCTTATTTTGTGAAACATAAAACGGCATAACGTATGAATCCGGCTGATTATCCGCTACAGTGGCGGGTAGCAAGGTTCCATAAATTTTATGGGATAAAAGATTTCAGAAAACCGGACTGTTCCGGGGAATTCATTTTTTTTATCCCGCAAAATATATGGAACACTGCTTATACCGTGCAGAAATTCTCCCGTGTATCATGTATCACATTTCCGGGAAAAATGCAACTCAACGGTGTGAGGCATAACCCCAAAATAACCGGAGCGTTTTTTTGCGTCCGGTTTATTTTGGGGCTGGCATGTTCTTTTGACTGCCTGGGCAAAGAAAAGGTTTTGTCCGTTCTGCTCACTGCACCAACAGATCAGGCAGTTTTTATGAAATTCGTTCAATCCAATATTCAGGCTTCCTGTGACAATGTGCAACTGCAATAATGTATATGTAATCACTTTCAATTGAATAGAGAATTTTGTACGGAAATTTGTGAAGAAGATATCTCCTGACATCATTTTTTTCTTTTGCCCATGCTTCAGGATATTCACAAATTCTGAGTACTGCCCGCCTGACCTCTTCTCTGAATTTTAATCCCAATCCCGGAATTTCAGCATCATAGTATTCTGTTGCATCATCCAATTCCAGTTTGGCAAGTGTATCAAAAAAAGCATTCATTTTTTAAACATTATCTCCAAACACTTCCTTAAATGATATTCCCTTTGTCTTTCCCACCCGGTGAAATTTTAAGCGTTTTGAGGCTTCTTCCAGCCATATCTCATTAATGGCTGTATCCGGATGATCAAGGCTGCGGATAAGTTCATCAATTAACAGAAACCGTTCATGAGGCTTTAAAGATAATGCTTTTGTAAGCAATGATCCGCCCGTTTCCATTTTTTCTGTCCTTTCTTTTTTTAAGGGTTAAAATAAATTACCGAACCATTGACATTGACAGTTTAACCGTAGATATAATTGTCATGTTCTTCTGAACCGTTTGTGATTCCGCAGGAAACCGGTTTTGTTCCCAATTGAAAAATCGGATCATTTTTTTGAATTGGAGTAACAGTAATAATGCCGTTTTTTTTGAACAGTTCCACTTTTTCAATTCCAGTTAACCACTCTTTTGGAATCATCAAACCCTGTTCAGTTATATTTGATATAAGAGTTATGTCCATTTTTTTCCTCACTTAATTCAGCCATAAGACAAAAAAAGGATGCAAAATGAAAATATCTGGTTATTTATGGATGGGGATAGCTGTTTTCAAATGGTAAATGCAGATGGCTAACTTTAAGTTCATCAGATTTGTCCGGTGCAACGGGGGTTCCACTGCAAACCGTCAGGTTGACAACTCCGTATAAAAACCGATGAATGGGAGGCGTTTTTCTGTCCGCTGATAACACAGTTATCCGGTAGAAAAACGCCTCCCATTCTACCATAAAATTAAGGAGTTGTCAACCTGACGGTTTTGTCAGCCGGAACGATAAGTTCACCGGCAGGGCGGTTTATCCGCCCTATCCGGTGCAACGCTTAGTTAGGTTTCTTTATTATTTCAAAGTCTTAACAGCATAAGATTTGATTGCATTATCAACTGTTGCAATTGTTAATCCATGTTCTATTGCCTGACAAATAAGTATTCGGTCAAAAGGATCACGGTGTATGGAAGGTAACTTTAAAAGATGACAGACACTTGATTCATCCAAAGCCAAACTTGAAATTGAATGACGTTTTCGTTGGATTGGCAAATATATCTCAGGGCTTTGAGGTAACTGTATTTTCCCAATCTGATATTTGATAGTTGTCTCCCATACAGATACAACACTTAAAAAGACTTCATTGCTATGATTTCGAATATTTTCAAGCATTGCATTTGGCAAACGGTTGTCTTTGCTGATATACCAAAGGAAAACATGTGTATCTAACAAAAGTTTCATTGTCCCTCAAATTCCTTAATTATATTCTCCGGCAATGGCTCATCAAAGTCATCCGGCACAGTAAACTCTCCCTCGCATAACCCAAACGGACGCAGTGTTTTTGAATCTGAAACCGGTTTCAGTTCTGCTATCGGTTTATCTTCTTGTAGAATAAGAAGCGTTTCACCAACATCTATTTGTTTGAGATAATAAAACAAATCTTGTTTAATAACATCTATACTCACAGAAATCATAGTATTTTCCTACTTTCTTTGCCAATTTATTTTAGTACTAAAACTCTTTTCAGGTTTGATAACTCTTAACCCACCTTAGGCAAGCGACAGTTGTGCAGTTGTGCAGGGTGGGTGCAGAGGAGCGTAACCCACCATTGGGATTTGAAAATTCTCAAAAAATGGTGGGTTTCGCTTGCGCCACACCCACCCTACTTACTGATTTCATTATACACAAATTTTAAAAAAGGACTTTTTACGGATTCATCATTTTTACCTGTTTAAAAAATAGGATGCCCACTTGCTTAATCCATGTTTTCGTAATTGCTCTTTAAAAGCATCAACATTACGGGGCAATTTTATCAGTATTATATTTTCAATATTTCCAAAATCAAGTGTTGCTATCTGATAATATTGATAGCCGTCCTTATCCCAAGAATATTCAGGTTTATCATTAAATTTCAGATATCCCTGACGGCACTGATATTCACCATCTTCGGTAAATAATGGCTCGCAAACAATAGAATCGAATCGTAAATGTACAAATGTACTGCGTATCTCAATGTTTTTTCCGTCAGACTTCGCGTAAATAATATCACCGCATAAATGGGAATCTGTGTCGAGAGTCGCATTTGTATCGCCAAGTATTGATCGGAAAGTTGAAGCATAAATATTTATAATACTACCACCCGTACCACCATCTTGACAGAATACCAAAAATTCTGTCGGTGTGGTAAGAAGAAGTTTTATCATATCTTCCATTTTTTCCCTTCTCACCCACATCAGAAATTCATTTGCTTCAGATACATATTTACCATTAGAGTATTGCTTCAGGTATTTTTCATAGCTTGACACTGTATTCCCTTTTTTAGCATTTTCCCAAGCTATCTCTTCAATTATTTGGTCTATCCTATCTTGTGATTCACGCTTATACATTCCAGATGGATATTCCTCAAGATATTTGTTATAACGGCTTATAACTTCCCTTGTCGATAAGACATCTCCACATCCATACGGGTATTTTTCAAGATATTTGTTATCCTCTTTCTTTGCCTCCTCAAAGATAGCCTTTTCCTTCATCTGTCTATCTGCATTCATCTGTCTATCTGCATTCAAAGTCTGTCCAGCACACCCAAATAGTAACCCTGCTAAAATTGCAATAGTAACCAACTTCTTCATAATAATACCCTCCTCCTGTTGTAAAATTTTCCCTTGACTTATACACAGTGAATTCATAAGGGCAACCTATCTTTTTAAAGCCTAACACTGCGCTAACCAGTTATTATACAGATCACGATAACATCCCATACTGCATATTATCCTGATCTGTAAATCTATAATATTTTTTTACCATAATCACAAAACAGAAGTCAACAAAAATATGCTTATTCCGGTTCAGAAAAAATATGTTTTTTAAAAAAGAATTTAATATTCTGAAATATAAAAATATTTTTTTCATCACCAGCATCTGAAAAATTATTCTTGATTTTATTTCCACAATATGGCATAATTTATGCATCAATTACATAACATAACAAATTGTAATATTATAAAGATTAGGATAATATCATGCTTGCCGTTCCTGAAAAAATTCAGGCTGACTTTGAAAATATTCTGAGATGGGCATCCGTCCGGTATCATAGCGATTCCCCATTGGTTTGATCCGATATTGTCAGTTTTTCCGCAGTTCCGTTTGTGCAAAAAACCGCTCCGCTTAATTTTTGCACTCCTCCGGATTTGCATTCTGTATTGTATAAAACCAATAGCGAATCGGCATTAACCGCATGGCACAAAGGTTTCTGCCAAATCTGCAATATTCCGGCTTTGATTCCCGGAAAAAATATTCACACGGAGAAAACACAAATGTTTGACAATGAAATCATTTCCTACGAAGGGATTGAACAGGTTCCGCTGGGGGATTTTGTCCGGCCTTCGTATCTGAATTATGCCATGTATGTGGTAACTGATCGTGCGCTGCCTTTTATCGGTGACGGGCTCAAACCTGTGCAGCGCCGCATTGTGTATGCCATGAGTGAACTGGGTCTGCGCAATACAGCCAAGCACAAAAAATCTGCGCGCACAGTGGGCGATGTGCTGGGCAAATACCATCCCCACGGCGACAGCGCGTGTTACGAAGCAATGGTATTGATGGCCCAGAATTTTTCCTACCGCTATTCCCTGATTGACGGTCAGGGCAACTGGGGTTCTGTGGCTTCTCCCAAAGAATTCGCAGCCATGCGCTATACCGAGGCCCGGCTTTCCCCATATTCGGATATTTTTCTGTCTGAACTGGCAATGGGAACTGTGAACTGGATTCCCAATTTTGACGGTACGCTCAAAGAACCGGACACTTTGCCTGCCCGGCTGCCCAATATCCTCCTCAATGGAACCACTGGAATTGCAGTGGGCATGGCAACGGATATTCCGCCCCATAATCTGAAAGAAATTGCAGATGCCTGCATTTATCTGACAGATCATCCACAGGCCAGCATTGAGGAAATCTGTGAAATTGTGCATGGCCCGGATTTCCCGACAGGAGCGGAAATTATCACTCCCAAAGAGGAAATTATCAGTATGTACCGCACGGGTCAGGGAGGGATTCGGATGCGGGCTGTGTATGAAACGGAAAACGGGGATATTGTTATCACTGCGCTGCCGTATCAGGTGTCTCCGGAAAAAATCATTGAGCAGATTGCAGCACAGATGGCTGAAAAAAAACTGCCTCTTATCTCAGATATACGGGATCTCTCGGATCAGGATGAACCTGTGCGCATTCTTATCACACCCAAATCCAATCGCGTGGACAGGGATGCGCTGATGAGTCATCTGCTCGCTACTACGGATTTGGAAAAAACACTTCGGGTGAATATGAATGTCATTGGTCTTAACCGCAAACCCCAAAGTTTGGGACTGGCGGAAATGCTGAACCAGTGGCTCCTGTTCCGCAGACAGACTGTGACGCGGCGGCTGGAATTCCGGCTGAGCAAGATTGAAGAACGTGTTCATCTGCTGGAAGGACTGCTTACGGCCTATGTGCATCTGGATGAAGTGATCCGCATTATCCGGGAAAGCGATGAGCCCAAAGCTGTGCTGATGCAGAAATTTGATCTGAGTGAACTGCAGGCTGATGCCATTCTGCAAATCCGTCTGCGCCAACTGGCAACATTGGAAGAGATAAAACTGCGCGGGGAAAAGCAGGAGTTGGAAAAAGAGGGGGACCAGATCAGAAAAATTCTGGGTTCAGAACTGCGTCTGAAAAGTCTGATCAAAAAAGAACTCCGGGACGATGCCGCAAAATACGGGGATGAACGCAGAACCCGTATTGTTGTCCGGGAAGAGGCAAAGGCCATGAAAAAAACGGATCTCACGCCTGCTGAACTGGTCACAGTGATTCTGTCCGAAGGCGGATGGGTACGGGCTGCCAAAGGTCATAATATTGACCCTGCCTCCCTGAGTTACAAGGCCGGAGATGCGTTTCTCTGTGCTGTCAATGGAAAAAGTACACAGTCTGCCGTGTTTTTTGACACCGCAGGACGCACTTATGCGCTGCCTGCGCATGAACTTCCCTCGGCACGGGGACAGGGCGAACCTCTGAGCGGACGCCTGAGTATTCCGGAAGAAGTCCGTTTTATCTCGGTTCTCATGGCAGAACCGGAGCAGAAGATTCTGTTTGCCAGTGATGCGGGTTACGGTTTTGTCACGGAATTTTCCAATCTTATCACCAAAAACACCAAAGGAAAAGCCCTGCTGACTGTGCCGGAAGGAGCCGAACCGCTGCTTCCCCTGCTGCTGCATAATCCGGAACAAGAACTGCTGCTTTCCCTCAGCACCGAAGGCCATATGCTGATTATTCCGGTTTCTGCATTGCCGGAACTGCCCAAAGGCAAGGGCAACAAAATCATGCAGATTTCACCTGAAAAAGTGAAAAAACGTCTGGAATACGTCAAACTCATGACTGCTCTGCCGCCTGATGCAACTGTGCTGATTCACGCGGGAAAACGGAGCATGCGCCTGAGCGGAGACAGTCTGTCAGAATTCATGGGCGAACGGGGCCGCAGAGGCAGAAAACTGCCCAGAGGATTTCAGAATGCAGAGCGGATTGAAATCATTAATCAGGAACCGGTCAGCCCGGAAGACAGCAATGCGGATTCCCCGTAAATTCATTCTGTATACTGATTTTTATTTTTTTTGCAATAATATCAATCAGTCAAATTTGTCTGCTTCCCGGTTCCGGAAAAAATGGCAGATTTGATTCATGCCGGACGGATATTGCTTGAGTAAATGGGAAAAAGATGATAAAATTTTTTTCTGACAATTGCGGCGGATTTCGGATCTGTCCGCAGCAGCATAATAGGCAAACGAAATTTTTCGTGTATTAAAACAATCCGGTTTTTCTGGAAAACCGGATTGCTGGAAAAATTTTATACCCGAAAATTTATGCTGACTTAGGTGATTTACAGAAAAAAATATCCCATCAAAGCAGCAAAAGCTTCCAGCTTGTGCCTGTGAACTGAACCGGGATATTTATTTTAATAAATCACCTTAGTTATCAACCCTGACCTGAAACTTTAACAAAAGGAGAATGATTTGAAGAAGAAACGGTTTTCTGTCTTGTCCCTTGCAGTTGTGATTGCAGTGCTTGTGAGTCTGAACGGAATCTGCTCTGCCGGAAAAATACAGCAGGATCTGGCTGCGGAAAGCACTGTGGAACAGGTGCTTAAACGCGGGGTTCTGAAGGTGGGCATGTCCACCTTTGTTCCCTGGGCCATGAAAGACAAAAACGGTGAACTCATCGGATTTGAGATTGATGTGGCAAAAAAACTGGCCGAAGATATGGGCGTGAAGGTGGAGTTTGTTCCCACCAAATGGGCCGGTATCATTCCTGCCATGCTCACAGGAAAATTTGATGTTATCATCGGCGGCATGGGAATTGTTCCCCAGCGGAATCTCAAGGTCAATTTCACCATTCCCTATGATTATTCCGGTATGTCCATTGTGGCGCACAAAGAACTGGCAAAAGGATTCAGCACGCTTGCAGATTTCAGCAAAGCGGACGTAACCATCGCGTCCCGTCTGGGTTCCACTGCCGCAACTGCGGCAAAGCAGTTCATGCCCAATGCCACACACCGCATGTTTGATGATGAGGCACAGGCCTATCAGGAGCTGCTCAACGGCAAAGCCCATGCTGTGGTCGGTTCTGCTCCAACTCCGGCCTTTCATGCCATTAAGAATCCGGAAAAACTTTTTCTGCCAATTGCCGAAACCTTTACCAAAGAACCCATTGGTTTTGCCGTGCAGAAAGGTGATCCGGACACCCTGAATTTTTTAAACAACTGGATTACAGTCCGGCTGGCTGACGGCTGGCTGAAAGAGCGCAAACACTACTGGTTTGAAACCAAAGACTGGGAATCCCTGGTTTTGGAAGAAGCCCGGTAATTTTTGTGAAACACCGCAGACCGCGCATATCAGCCCCGGATATTTTTCTGGGGCTGCTTCTCCTCGGTGCCGCAATATACATTTTTTACAGGATCAGCATCGGACTTCATTACCATTGGAAATGGGAACTGATTCCCCGCTATCTGTTCCGCTATGATCCGGAAAAAAAACAGTGGGTGGCCAATCTGATCATGCAGGGATTTTTTATGACCCTGCGCATAAGCATATGGGCCACTGCCGGAGCAATGATCCTCGGCACAGTGATGGGTTTTTTCCGGACAGGGCCAAGCATGTTCAGACGGCTTCTGGGCGGAACCTATGTGGAACTCATCCGCAACCTTCCTCCCCTGGTGCTGATTTTTATTTTCTGGTTTTTTGTAAGCGATCAGATTATTCCTTTGCTTGGGGTGGAAGATTTCATACGCACCCGATCCGAAACAGCACAGGCTGTTCTGGGTTTCATTTTTGCACCGGCTTCCCAGTTTGCTGCCTTTCTGTCCGGAGTTGTCAGTCTCGCGGTCTTTGAAGGGGCCTACATTACCGAAATTGTGCGAGCGGGTATTCAGTCTGTGGAAAAAGGCCAGTGGGAGGCATCCGCGGCACTGGGATTTACCCGGTGGCAGCAGATGCGGCATATTATTCTGCCCCAGGCCCTGCAGCGAATTCTCCCGGCACTGGCCGGTCAGTTTATTTCCGTTATCAAGGATTCTTCCATTGTATCTGTGATTTCAGTTCAGGAACTGACCTTTCAGGGCATGGAACTGGTGGCATCCACCTATCTTACATTTGAAATCTGGATTACCGTAACGCTCCTTTATCTGATGCTGACCCTTTCCTGCTCCCTGATTGTGGAGCGTTTTGAACTGCACCTGCGGCAGAATCAGGGATAAAAGCGGAAATGCCCGCATCCCCCGCAGGTGCATATCTGAAAACGGGACAGTCTGAAATTATTTATGACAAACAATATCAAAAACCTGTACAACTGCCCGGATTTGAACCAATCCATGCTGCAGGCCATTTCAGACGCACAGTCCGAATTTATCACCAATACTGCCCACAGTATTCTGTTTGAACGCCTGCTGGGCAGCCTTCTTTCCATCACCCGGAGCGAATACGGATTTATCGGTGAGGTGCTCTATGATCCGGATGCAGCAGTGTATCTGAAAACCCATGCCATCACCAATATTGCATGGAATGGGGAAACCAGAAAATTTTATGAAAAAAATGCCCCTGATGGTCTGGAATTCCGGAATCTGAAAACACTTTACGGTGCAGTGCTGACTTCAGCAAAGCCGGTCATTTCCAATAATCCGGACAATGATCCGCGAGCGGGAGTATGTCCGGAAGGTCATCCTGCACTGAAAACATTTATGGGACTGCCCTTTTTTTCCGGAAAAGAATTTGTCGGCATGGTGGGTATAGCAAACCGGCCCGGCGGATATGATCCTGAACTTGCCGGTTTTATGAAACCTTTTCTGAACACATGCGGCAATATCATTCAGGCTTTACGCAATGATCGGATGCGCATGGATGCGGAAAAATCCCTGCGGGAAAGTCTGATCAAAAACCGCACCATTCTGGAAACCGTGGCCAGCGGGATTGTCACCATCAGTGAAAAGCGGATTATACAGGATTTCAACCCTGCGGCAGAGCGTATTTTCGGATACAGTGCTCAGGAGGTGATTGGGCGAAATGTCAATGTGCTGATGCCGGAGCCTTTTCACAGTCATCATGACATTTATGTGAAGACTTATCTGAAAACCGGCAGGAAAAAAATCATCGGCATTGGCCGGGAGGTAATGGGGAAACGCAAAGACGGCAAAGTGTTTCCCCTGGAACTGGCAGTCAATGAAATGCAGATTGGTGATGAACGGATGTTTGTGGGCTCACTGACAGATATTACACTCCGCAAACAGATTGAGGAATCCCTGACTGCCGCAAAGAAGGAGGCGGAAAAAGCCAGCCGCATCAAAAGCGATTTCATCAATGTCATCAGTCATGAACTTCGAACCCCTCTGACTGTGATACTGGGAAATACACCGCTGCTCACAAATCCCGATGATCTGCCCGAAGCAAAGGTGATTTCAGAAATTGCCAAAGATATTGAAGAGGATGGTCAGCATCTGCTTGCACTGATTAACAATCTGCTGAATATTTCCAAAATTGAGGCCGGAAAAATGCAGATTTTCACATGCCCTGTATCTGCGCGGGAAATGGTGCAGGAAGTGATCAGCCATATCCGGGTGCTGACCGGACAGAAAGGACTTGTTCTGGAAACACAGATTCAGGAAATGGATATTCTTTGCGATCCCATGCATCTGAAGCAGATACTGCTGAATCTGCTGGGAAATGCTGTCAAATTCACAGACAGGGGCCGGATTGTGGTGCGGGCTTTTCCTCTGAATAATATGGGATATTTTGAGATACTGGATACGGGCTACGGCATCAGCAAAGAAGATATTCCTTTCATTTTCAACATATTTCATCAGGCCGACAGTTCCTTTACCCGCAGGGCATCCGGAACCGGGCTGGGGCTGACCATCAGCAAACGCTTTGTGGAAATGCACGGGGGCCGGATATGGGTGGAAAGCACACCGGGCAAAGGCAGCATTTTCACCTTTACCATCCCCCTTTCAGATGAAATTTCAGACAGATCCGGAAAAACAGAAGATTATCAGGAGAGGAAAAGGCAATGAACAGAGGCAGAATACTGGTGGTGGATGATCACAACAAAATTCGGACCATTCTCAGGAGGATTCTGGAAAAAGAGGAATATGAAGTGGAAATGGCTGCCACCGGGGAAGAGGCTTTGGAAAAAATTTTCTCCCAGATTCCGGATCTGGTGCTGCTGGATGTGATGATGCCCGGAATGGACGGGCTGGAAGTATGCCGTCAGGTTAAAAGCAATCACAAATACAGTTTTATTTACATTATCCTGCTGACAGCCAAAAATACCACAGAGGATGAGGTGGCCGGACTGGATAAAGGTGCGGATGACTATATTTCCAAGCCCTTCAACCATCAAACCCTGCTGGCCCGAATCCGGAAGGGAATCCGTCAGGTAAAGGATAAACAGGCAGCCTATCTTGATCCTCTGACACGTCTTTACAACCGGAGAGTGTTTGAACTGTTTTTTCAGCAGGAAAAATCCAAATGCGGCCGTTACTGCCATCCCATGTCCCTGCTGATCCTTGATCTGGATCATTTCAAACAGGTCAACGACAGATTTGGACATCAGGCAGGAGACATTGTTCTGAAAGAAGTGGCAGACATTATTCTGGAAAATATCAGGGGCGCTGACCTTGCAGCCAGATGGGGCGGGGAGGAACTCGCCATCATCCTTTCGGAAACAGAAATCAGGGGGGCTGAGATTCTGGCAGAAAAACTGCGCAAAATCATTGCGGATCACGATTTCCCGGAAGTCGGACATGTTACAGCCAGCCTGGGAGTGGCCTGCATGACAAAACCCGATGATGATCTGTTTTCTGACGCGGACAAAGCCCTGTATGAAGCCAAGCAGAGCGGAAGAAACAGGGTTGTGGCAGCAGTGGCCTGCTGCTGATATTTTTCTCAACTGTATCAGTAAAGAAAGGAGAAACTGCAAATGAAAAAAATGTATATGAATATATGTATGATTTTCATTGGATTCTGCCTGCTTTTTTCCGTGTGTGTTCATGCGGATCAGTCTGTGTCTGTTTCTCCGGAAACCAGACCTGCACACTGGGCGCGGCAGATGGAAATTCCCGGACTTCCCAATTTTCATCAGGTCAGTCCTGTGCTGTACCGCAGCGCGCAGCCTTCGGCAGATGGCTTTGCAGAACTGAAAAAAATGGGCATCCGCACTGTGGTGAATCTCCGGGCCTCTCATTCCGATGAGGAAATGCTCAGGGATACGGGACTGAATTATGAATCCATTCCGGTAAACACATGGGCATTGAAAGAGGAAGATGCTGTCCGCTTTCTGAAGATTGTCACAGATCCGGACAAAACCCCGGTGCTGATTCACTGTAAACATGGCGCGGATCGCACAGGAACAATGGTTGCTGTATATCGCATACTTTTGTGCGGATGGACAAAAGAAGAGGCTCTGAAAGAAATGACTGAAGGCGGATTCGGTTTTCATTCTGTATGGGAAAACCTGATCCGTTTTGTGGAAAATCTGGATACAGAAAATATCCGGAAAAAGGCCAATATTTCCCGGACAGCATCGGAAAATATCTGTCCTCTGCCGGAAAAATAGACCGGGACGGAAAACAGAAAATTCCGGGGCTGTTATTTCTTTTTTTTCAAACAGGGATGAAGGGGAATTATATTTGTTTTCAGAAATCACCTAAGACAAAAAATTGGATTATTTTCAGAAGGGTGCATGAAGCAATGACGGGTATTAAGAATGAGACTGTTTTCTGGATTCTGTTCAACAGTCTGATACTTGTTGTTATTACAGGAAGCCTTACATTTCAGTTCACAGAAATTGATCCGGAAATTGAAAACAAATACAAGGCAGCCTCCAAAGATTTGTCAAACATTAAGTATTTAATTATCTGTTACTATTGTAAAAACAAAAAATTTCCGCTTAACCTGAAAGAGCTGGTTCCGGAAACCATTCTGCAAGTTCCAATTGATCCCTGGGGGAATGAATATATACTCACCTCTTTGGCCTGGCGTCAAAAAAACAGCGGTGTGGATGTGTTATCAATGGGAGGCGATGGCAGGCTCGGAGGGAAAGGCTGGAAACGTGACATAATAAGTCGGATTGACCTGACAGAAATCCGCTGCGGGGAAAAACTTTATTGAAAAACCTGTACCGAATTGATAAATAAAAGTTTTTGATTTCGTGAGAAAAACAGACTGAACGCTGTATAACCTGAGGATGGCCCGTACAGCAGGTGTTCTCAGGTTCCCGCTCCAATTACCGGCAGAAAGGAAACATCAGATGTCAAATCTTCTGATTGGGCAATATTATTCAAAAGTTGAAAAAATCATCCAGTATGGCGGCTCCCGTAAGGAAAGTGCCCTGCGTTCGGCTTTCAGGGACTTGATAAACGCGTACTGTGAATCAAAAAATCTCCTGCTGATCAATGAACTGGAAATGAAAACCCCTTTCGGAACAACAATCATACCGGACGGAACAGTGAAAGACGGCCTGCGGATGGACTGGGGATACTGGGAAAGCAAGGATCAGTATGATAATCTGGAAAAAGAAATCGAAGACAAATTTTCCAAAGGCTATCCCCGGAGCAATATTCTGTTTGAAGATTCACTGAAAGCAGTTCTGTTTCAGGGCGGAGCAAGGGTTATGGAGGCCCGGTTTGACAAGGCTGATGAACTGGATGCCATTCTCACCTGTTTTGTAAATTATCAGCCATCCGAAGTCAGGCAGTTCCGAGAGGCAATTGAAATATTCAAAGAGGATCTGCCGGGAATTCTCACTGTTCTCCGGCATCAGATTGACAGTGAATCCGAAAACAGCGAAAAATTCAGAAGTGCAAAACACAAGTTCCTGAATCTGTGCAAAGATGTGATCAATCCGCACATCACGGAACAGGATATACGGGAAATGATCATCCAGCATATTCTGACCGAAGAAATCTTTCTGACTGTATTTGACGAACCCCAGTTTCACAGGGAAAACAATATCGCGCGTGAACTTTACCGGACAGTGAACACATTTTTCACAGGAGAAGTGCGCCGCAATACACTTGACAGGGTTAAAACCTATTATCTGGTCATTAAAAGGGCAGCCGCCAATATCGCGAATCACCATGAAAAGCAGAAATTTTTAAAAGCCCTGTATGAAAATTTCTACACAGCATACAACCCCAAAGCAGCGGACAGGCTCGGCATTTTTTACACACCCAATGAAATCGTGCGGTTTATGATTGAAAGCACGGACTTTCTTCTGGAAAAATGCTTCGGAAAACTCCTGAGTGATCCGGGTGTGAACATCCTTGATCCGGCCGCAGGCACAGGCACATTTGTCACAGAACTCATTGAATATCTGCCCAAAGCACAGCTTGCCCGCAAATACACAAATGAAATCCACTGCAATGAAGTCTCCATTCTGCCCTATTACATTGCCAATCTGAACATTGAATTCACCTACAAGCAGAAAATGGGGGAATATGCGGAATTTAAAAACATCTGTTTTATGGACACACTGGATCATGCGGTTTTCAGCAAAAAACAGTATGACATATTTTCGGTGACAGTGGAAAACACGGAACGCATTGCCAGGCAGAACAAAGGGGAAATTTTTGTAATAATAGGCAATCCGCCCTACAATGCCAATCAGATGAATGAGAATGAAAACAACAAAAACCGGGAATATCCGGGCATTGATGAGCGGATAAAAAACACATACATTGCAGCCAGCAGCGCGCAGAAAACCAAACTTTATGACATGTATGCCCGGTTTTTCCGCTGGGCATCGGATCGCATCGGAGACAGAGAGGGCATTGTGGCATTTGTGACCAATTCCTCGTTCATTGAGGCGAGAACCTTTGACGGATTCCGCAAAGTCGCGGCTGAGGAGTTCAATGAAATTTATATTGCTGATCTGGGCGGAAACATCCGTAAAAAGGAAAAGGCCAATGTTTTCGGGATTAAAACCGGTGTTGCAGTATCATTTATGATAAAATACTGCAACCGGAGAGACTCCCTTCGGAAAAAGCAAAGACGCGGACAGAATGAATCACAGCGCTGCCGAATTTATTACTGCCGGGTTCCGGAATTCGGAACTGCCAAAGAAAAACTGGATTTTCTGTCTGTTTCCAGATTTACCGATCTTGATTTTGAGCATATTGTTCCGGATGAAAACAGCAACTGGATCAATCTTTCACACAATGATTTTGACGATCTTCTGCCGCTCGCGGACAAAGAGACAAAAGCCGCAAAATCGGCAAAAGATGAAAATGCTTTGTTCAAACTCTTTTCTTTGGGTGTTTCCACAAACCGGGATGAATGGGTGTATGATTTTGACAGAACGGCTTTGCTGAAAAAAATGAAACTGTTCTGCTCTGAGTATAACAAAGAGGTTTCACGCCATAAAAAAGAAAAACAACCGCATAACATTGATAATTTTGTCAATTATGAAATCATCAAATGGAGTTCAACTCTGAAAGAAAGGCTGAGACGTAAGGAAAGGATAAAACCGGATGCTGAAAAAATCCGTTCAGCAATATACCGGCCCTTTGTGAAAAAATTTCTGTATTATGATTCGTTACTGGTTGATCGTCCGGGTTTGTTTAAACAGATTTTCCATGAAGGAGATTCGGATAATAAAGTCATCCTGTTTAAAACAGGTTCAGAATGGGATTTTTTTACACTTGTAAGTGACAAAATACACGATCTGCTTCCGCAGGGAGGATCGAAATCTCTCCCGCTTTACCGTTATGAAGCTGATGGAACCAAGGTTGACAATATCACAGACTGGGGATTACAGCAGTTCACAACCCATTATAAAAACAGGAAAATCAGCAGAGAAAACATTTTTCACTATGTTTATGCTGTGCTGCACAATCCCGCATACCGGAAAACGTATGAACAGAATCTCAAACGGGAACTGCCCCGCATTCCCTTTTATGAAAATTTTCAGCAATGGGCGGCATGGGGAAAGGAACTGATGAATCTGCATATCAGTTTTGAAAGCATTGATCCGTATCCGCTTGAAAGAAAGGATATTGCTGACAAATCCCCGAAACCGAAACTGAAAGCGGACAAAGACAGTGGCATAATTGTCATTGACACTGCCACTTCCCTGCACGGTGTTCCGAAAAGCGCATGGGAATACAGACTCGGAACATACTGCGCCCTGCAATGGATTCTCGATCAGTACAAAGAAAAGAAAATCAAAGACTCCACAGTTGCAGAAAAATTTGGCACTTACAGATTTTCGGATTACAAAGAAAAAGTCATTGATCTGCTCATGCGGGTATGCACGGTCAGCGTCAGAACAGTGGAAATCATCGGGGAAATGGAAAAACAGTTCTGATCATAATTTCAGCAGGGGAAAGGAAACATCAGATGTCAAAGACACTGATTCAGGAATATTACAAGCGGCTTGAAAAGATCATTCAGCACGGCGGAACCCGCAATGAGACAGCCATCCGGAGTGCGTTTTACATTCTTCTCAACGCATACTGCGAAGCCCGGAATTTTGAACTGGTGACGGAACTGGGTCAGAAAGGCTCCAAAAAAAGACCGGACGGCACAATAAAGGATGCGCTGCGTCTGGAATGGGGATTCTGGGAAAGCAAGGATGAATATGATGATCTGGATGCGGAAATCAAAGCCAAATTTGACCGGGGCTATCCCAAAGACAACATTCTGTTTGAGGATTCGCAGCGTGCTGTTCTGTTTCAGAACGGCAGGAAAGTCATGGATGTTTCCATGCGCAGTCCGGAAAAACTGGATGAAATCATAAACCGGCTGCTGCGTTATGAACGGCCTGAAATCAGAACTTTCCGTGAGGCTATTGAGCAGTTTAAAACAGATATGCCCACTGTTCTGAACACGCTGCGGGAGAAAATCGCGGAGGAATCTCTGCGCAATCCGGATTTTCAGAATGGCCGTGACGCATTTCTGAAACTTTGCAGAGATGCAATAAATCCGCAGATTGCGCCCGATGATGTGCGGGAGATGATGATTCAGCACATTCTGACAGAGGAAATTTTTCTGAGTGTGTTCAGTGAATCACAGTTTCACCGGGAAAACAACATTGCACGCGAACTGCAGAAGGTGGTCACCACATTTTTCACAGGATCAGTCAAGCGAAATATACTGGGAAACATTGAAAATTATTATCTGGTCATCAGACGCCATGCCGCCAGTATCGCGAATCATCACGAAAAACAGAAATTTCTGAAAGTTCTTTCTGAAAATTTCTACCGGGTCTACAATCCCAAATCCGCAGACCGGCTCGGTGTTTTTTACACACCCGATGAAATTGTCCGTTTTATGATTGAAAGCACGGATTTCCTTCTGGATAAATATTTCGGAAGACTGCTGGGAGATTCCGGTGTTCACATTCTTGACCCTGCGGCCGGAACCGGCACATTTGTCACGGAACTCATTGAACACATTCCAAAGGCGCAGCTTCCGCACAAATATGCGCATGAAATCCACTGCAATGAAGTTTCAATTCTGCCCTATTACATTGCCAATCTCAACATTGAATTCACTTACAGGCAGAAAATGGGACAGTATGCCGAATTTGAAAATCTCTGCTTCATGGACACGCTCGAACACACTGTTTTCAACGGAAAACAGTATGACATGTTCTCCATGACTGTTGAGAACACAAAACGAATCAGGCAGCAGAATCAGTGCGAAATTTTTGTCATCATGGGCAACCCGCCCTACAATGCCAATCAGATGAATGAGAATGAGAACAACAAAAACCGGGAATATCCGGGCATTGATGCCAGAATCAAAGCCACATACATAGCCCAAAGCACAGCACAGAAAACCAAACTGTATGACATGTACGCCCGTTTTCTGCGATGGGCCACTGAACGGCTTCATAACAGCAGAAACGGCATGATAGCCTTTGTCTCCAATAATTCCTTTGTCAATGCAAGAACTTATGACGGATTCCGGAAAGTGGTGGCAGAGGAATTCAACGAGATTTACATCATTGATCTGAAGGGAAATGCACGCACCAGCGGGGAGCGCAGGCGGCAGGAGGGCGGAAATGTCTTCAGTGACAAAATCCGGGTGGGTGTTGCGGTTTATTTTCTCATCAAAAAGCACGGGGAAAGCGGATGCAGAATATGGTACACCGCAGTGGAGGATTATCTCAAATCGGACAAAAAAAAGGAATTTCTTTCCTGTAACAGATTCATGGATCTGAATTTTCAGCACATTATTCCTGACAGGGATCACAACTGGATTCATCTCACGGACAATGATTTTGACACGCTTCTGCCTCTGGCTGCCAAAGAAACAAAACTGGCAAAGGAAAAGGATGATGAAAAAGCAGTTTTCAGGCTGTTTTCTTTGGGAATTGTAAGCGCAAGGGATGAATGGGTGTATGATTTCTGTGAAAATTCTGTTGAAAAAAAGGTGAAATATCTGATTAACAATTACAATCAGCATGTGAAAAAATACAGTTCCCTGAAAAGAAAACGTCCTGCTGGCAAATTTGTTGATTATAAAATCAAATGGACAAGGGCGGTTAAAAAAGATTTGGAAAAAGGCAGGTTGTATGAATTTGACAAAAATCTGATTATTGACACTCTTTACAGACCCTTTGTGAAGAAAAAACTGTATTTTTCCAAAGAACTCAATGAAATGCAATATCAGCAGAACCGGGTTTTTGGAATAAACCGCAGCAATCAGGCAATCACTTTTGTTGCAGGCAGCAGACTTTCTTTTTCTGTGCTGGTTACAAATGCAGTGCTGAATTATTCGGTTTATTCACTTGATCCGGCTCAATGTCTTCCGCTTTACCGTTATGATGAAAATGGTGACAGGATTGACAACATCACAGACTGGGGTTTGCAGCAGTTTGTAAATAATTACAATGATGCAACTGTCAGCAAAGAAGACATTTTTTATTATGTTTATGCTGTTCTTCACAATCCGGCATACCGGAAAAAGTATGAACAGAATCTCAAAAGGGAACTGCCCCGCATTCCCTTTTATGAGGATTTTCAGCAATGGGCGGCATGGGGAAAGGAACTGATGAATCTGCATATCAGTTTTGAAAGCATTGATCCGTATCCGCTTGAAAGAAAAGATATTCCGGACAAATCCCCGAAACCGAAACTGAAAGCAGACAGGGATAAGGGCGCAATTGTCATTGACACAGCCACATCCCTGCACGGTGTTCCGAAAAGCGCATGGGAATACAGGCTTGGCACATACTGCGCACTGCAATGGATTCTCGATCAGTACAAAGAAAAGAAAATCAAAGACTCCACAGTTGCAGAAAAATTTGGCACTTACAGATTTTCGGATTACAAAGAAAAAGTCATTGATCTGCTCATGCGGGTATGTACGGTCAGCGTAAGGACAGTGGAAATTGTCAATGAAATGGAAAAGCTGTCCTGAGCAGTGTTTCAGGAAATGAAAGGAAATATAAAATGTCAAAGACACTGATTCAGGAATATTACAAAAGGCTTGAAAAAATCATTCAGCACGGCGGAACCCGCAATGAGACAGCCATCCGAAGTGCGGTTTACATTCTTCTCAACGCATACTGCGAGGCCCGGAATTTTGAACTTGTGACGGAACTCGGTCAGAAAGGTTCCAAAAAAAGACCGGACGGAACCATTAAGGATGCTCTGCGTCTGGAATGGGGATTCTGGGAGAGCAAGGATGAATATGATGATCTGGATGCGGAAATCAAAATCAAATTTGATCGCGGCTATCCCAAAGACAACATTCTGTTTGAGGATTCGCAGCGTGCTGTTCTGTTTCAGAACGGCAGGAAAGTCATGGATGTTTCCATGCGCAGTCCGGAAAAACTGGATGAAATCATAAACCGGCTGCTGAGTTATGAACGGCCTGAAATCAGAACTTTCCGTGAGGCCATTGAGCAGTTTAAAACAGATCTGCCCACTGTTCTGAACACCCTGCGGGAGAAAATCGCAGAGGAATCCCTGCGCAATCCGGATTTTCAGAACAGCCGGGACGCATTTCTGAAACTCTGCAGGGATGCAATAAATCCGCAGATTGTGCCCGATGATGTGCGGGAAATGATGATTCAGCACATTCTCACAGAGGAAATTTTTCTGAGTGTTTTCAGTGAGTCACAGTTTCACCGGGAAAACAACATTGCGCGCGAACTGCAGAAGGTGGTCACCACATTTTTCACAGGATCAGTCAAGCGGAATATACTTGGAAACATTGAAAATTATTATCTGGTCATCAGACGCCATGCCGCCAGTATCGCGAATCATCACGAAAAACAGAAATTCCTGAAAGTTCTTTATGAAAATTTCTACCGGGTCTACAATCCCAAATCCGCAGACCGGCTCGGTGTTTTTTACACACCCGATGAAATTGTCCGGTTTATGATTGAAAGCACGGATTATCTTCTGGATAAATGCTTTGGAAAACTCCTGAGTGATCCGGGTGTGAACATCCTTGATCCGGCCGCAGGCACAGGAACGTTTGTCACGGAACTGATTGAATATCTTCCCAAAACACAGCTTCCGCATAAATACATGGAGGAAATCCACTGCAATGAAATTTCCATTCTTCCATATTATATTGCCAATCTGAACATTGAATTCACATACAGGCAGAAAATGGGGGAATATGCGGAATTTAAAAACATCTGCTTTATGGATACGCTTGATCATGCGGCTTTCATGGGAAAACAGTATGATATGTTTTCAATGACTGTTGAAAACACAAAACGCATCAGAGAGCAGAATGACCGGGAAATTTTTGTGATCATCGGCAATCCGCCCTACAATGCCAATCAGATGAATGAGAATGAAAACAACAAAAACCGGGAATATCCGGGCATTGATGAGCGGATAAAAAACACATACATTGCAGCCAGCACCGCTCAGAAAACCAAACTTTATGACATGTATGCCCGTTTTTTCCGCTGGGCCTCGGATCGCATCGGGGACAGAGAGGGAATTGTGGCCTTTGTCAGCAATTCCTCATTCATTGATGCAAGAACCTTTGACGGATTCCGCAAAGTGGCGGCTGAGGAGTTCAATGAAATTCATATTGCTGATCTGGGCGGAAACATCCGTAAAAAGGAAAAGGCCAATGTTTTCGGGATTAAAACCGGTGTTGCCGTTTCCTTTATGATAAAATACTGTAACAGAAGAGAATCCCTTCAGAAGAAACACAAACGCAGTATGCAGAAATCACCGCAGTGCAGAATTTACTATTATCATGTTCCGGAATTTGACACTGCAAAAGAAAAACTGGATTTTCTGTCAACTGCCAAATTTTGGCATCTTGATTTTCAGCGCATTTTTCCGGATGAAAATCACAACTGGATCAATATTTCCGACAATGATTTTGACGATCTTCTGCCGCTCGCGGATAAAGAGACAAAAGCAGCAAAATCGGAAAAAGATGAAAAGTCTCTGTTCAGACTTTTTTCTCTGGGAGTAAATACCGCAAGAGATGAATGGGTGTATGATTTTGACAGAACCGCTCTGATGAAAAAGGTGAAACTGCTCTGCGCCTCATACAACAAAGAGGTTTCACGCCATAAAAAAGAGGGAAGACCGGAAGATATTGACAATTTTGTAAATTACGATCTCATCAAATGGAGTTCAACTCTGAAAGAAAGGCTGAAACGTCAGGAAAGAATAAAATTGGATGCTGAGAGGATTCAGATTGCATTTTACCGTCCTTTTACAGAAAAATTTCTGTATTATGACAATTCACTGATTGACCGTCCTGGCCTGTTCAAAGATATTTTTCCGTCAAATGAAAAAGAAAATTTTGTGATATGTCATACCAATCCTGGCTCGGAAAAGTCCTTCATGTGTCTGATAAGCAACAGTATGGTTGATTTGCATTTTACCAGCCCCGGAACCGGATCGCAATGTCTTCCGCTTTACCGTTATGATGAAAATGGCAACAGGATTGACAACATCACAGACTGGGGTTTGCAGCAGTTTGTAAACAATTACAATGATGCAACTGTCACCAAAGAGGACATTTTCCATTATGTTTATGCTGTGCTGCACAATCCTGCATACCGGAAAAAATATGAGCAGAACCTGAAACGGGAACTGCCCCGCATTCCCTTTTATGAAAATTTTCAGCAGTGGGTGAAATGGGGAAAGGAACTGATTAACCTGCACATCAGCTATGAAACTGCTGATCCGTATCCATTTGAAAGAAAAGATATTCCTGACAAATCCCCGAAACCGAAACTGAAAGCGGACAAAGACAGTGGCATAATTGTCATTGACACTGCCACTTCCCTGCACGGTGTTCCGAAAAGCGCATGGGAATACAGGCTTGGCGCACATACTGCGCACTGCAATGGATTCTCGATCAGTACAAAGAAAAGAAAATCAAAGACTCCACAGTTGCAGAAAAATTTGGCACTTACAGATTTTCGGATTACAAAGAAAAAGTCATTGATCTGCTCATGCGGGTCTGCACAGTCAGCGTAAGGACAATGGAAATCATCATGGAAATGGAAAAGCAGCCCTGAGAATTGTTTCAGAAAAAAAAGTAAATATGGATAGAAAAATTTTTGGACGCAATGGGTTCAGGTCGCTGCTCTCCTTCCACTTTACAAAATCACTCCCAGAACCTCCCTCCCGATTTTCATTACATCTGCTCTGCCCCTTTGCAGTATTGATTTTGCAGTTGCGGATAATCCGCTTTTTTCCGCGTCTGCCATGATGGTGTTCATTTCCCGCACAGCCTGAAACAGTACAGAAATTCCTGCTGCGGTATTGAGATCATCATCCATGAATGCACAGAATTTCTGCCAATATGATCCGTCAATGAAATCATCCGGCTGAAACAGGCCGATGTGTTTTTCCAGCCGTGTCAGAAAAGCCGGAATCCGGGAGAGTGCAGTACTGCTTTCTTTCATTTTTTCAAAGGTGAAATCAATGGGAATGCGGTACTGCGCTGAAAGCAGGAAGAGCCGGAGTGCCTGCGGATCAAAGGAATTGAGAACTTCCTGAATTGTCAGAAAATTCCCAAGAGATTTTGACATCTTGCGTCTATTGATTGTGACCATGCCGTGATGCATCCAGTATTTTGCAGGAATTTTTCCGGATACGGACTGGGACTGGGTAATTTCGTTTTCATGGTGCGGAAAAATCAAATCACTGCCGCCGCCGTGAATATCAAACTGTTCTCCCAGAATTTCCATACTCATGGCTGAACATTTCATATGCCAGCCCGGACGCCCCAAGCCCCAGGGACTTTCCCATCCCGGTTCGGAAGAATCTGCGGATTTCCAAAGGGCAAAATCCGCAGGGTGCTGTTTTCCGGTGCTGTTTTTTCCTTCATATCCGGCTGGAATTCTTTCCAACGTCCTGTCTGATAATTTCCCGTATTCAGGGAAACTGCGCACGGAAAAGTAAACATTTCCATTGGATTCATAGGCATGGCCTTTGGCAATGAGAATGCAAATCAAGTCACAGATTTGGCTGATGTATTCTGTGGCTTTGGGTTCATGCGCGGGTTTGCAGACATTCAGGATCTCCATATCCGAGTGCCACGCGTTTATGAATTTTCGGGTCAGCGAATGAATATCTGTTCCATTTTCCCCTGCCATGCGGATAATTTTATCATCCATATCTGTAAAATTGCGGACAAATTTTGTTTCATATCCCGTGCATTGCAGATAACGGACAAGCACATCAAAAAACACAGCAGATCGGGCATGGCCGATATGTGCGTGATCATACACAGTCGGGCCGCAGACATAGATTCCGGCCTTTCCGGGATGAAGTGGAACAAAAATTTCCTTCTGTCCTGTCAGGGTATTGTGAATGCGAAGAGCCATATTAATTTCCAACAAAGTAGAACAAGCTTCCAGCTTGTTCTGCTTTGTTCATAAGCCACTGAACAAACTGGAAGTTTGTTCTACTTTGTTTATAAGCTACGGAACAAGCTGGAAGCCTGTTCTACTTTAAGACCCGTTCATCTCCCTGACGGAAGGTGAAACCGATTTCATCAAGATATTCCAGCACAGGTACGGCTCCCATGCGTCCGTATCCCAGAAGTTCCGTGCTGTCTCCCAGACGGATGCTTCCTTTTTGCACAATCGCGGTGCGTACCCGGTTTTTGATTTCCTCCAATCCGTGCACAGAGAGAAAACGCCGGTTGTTCAGGCAGGCCAGTTGACGTTTGCGGGCAAGATAATCCAGCAGTTTTTCCACTTCACTTTTGCTGCACTGATTCTGGCACTCCTGCCAGGCTGCATGGGAAGTAAAAGGTGTAACCCCCGCATATTTTGCAAAATCCAGCAGTTGTTTTGCAATTGTCAGATGTCTGCCGGAAAGATCAGACACCATATCCGGAATCCGGTATCCGCCGTTGTCAGCAAGCAGCAGATTGTTTTGGGAAAGTTGTTCAAGAATATGCCGGATCAGCGGGGCGTTAGCAGGATCAGAACCGGTTTTCAGCGTGATTTCCGCTGCATTCATATTTTTTTTCAGGGGATCTGCTTTCAGTGTGTCGCGGATGAGAACCGGGATGCCGGTTTGCAGTTTTTCATAAAAATCTCTGCGGAATATGCCGCATCCGCTGATCTGTATCATTTTTCCTTTGCGGATTTGCAATTGGATTTCCCTGTCAAAATCTTTCAGTGGCAGTCCTGTGCGCCGGGCAAGTTCTTTGGCATCAGGAGAAATGTTTTCCGGCATGGCATCAAGGATTGCAGCAATATCTTTTTTCTCAAGCGCATGGAGACAGGGCAGGATTTTTGTGGCTTTGGATGTCCGGAATTTGCATTCCGGAATTTCCAGCACTGTTCCGCCGCCGATAATCTTTGGCACATTCATCAGCGCGGCTGCAAAACGCTCTCCCGGAATGCAGGCCAGTGGATTTTCACAGCGCAACTGCACCAAAGATTTTTCTCCCGCGTACTGTTGTTCTTTTTCCATCAGCACTGCTGTGGCCATTGTCAGGGAACTCCCCAGAAACAGACGGATTTTCTGCCGGTTCTTCAGGATTTCTGCATCATCTGACATGCAGAAACAGACATTGAGCAGATTTGTGGCTGCGGTTTTTCCCGGAGCAGAGAGCATCATGCCTCTGCGAATTTCATCCAGAGCGATCCGGTGCAGATTGATTCCCACCCGCTGCCCTGCATAAACCGTGTCTGTTTTTCTGCCGTGAACTTCCAAAGAGCGGACACGGGTTTTCAGACCTGAAGGAAGCAAATCCAGAGGATCATCTTTGCGCAGAATGCCGGAAAGAACCGTGCCGCTGACAACAGTGCCTATTCCGGGAAAATTGCGCACCTGATCAATGCGAAGCCGGAAAGGGGCATGTTCCTCTTTGGCCGGAACCTCTGCGGACAATTCATCCAATGCCTTGAAAATATCCTTTTTTCCGCTTTCATCCAAAGCGGAAAAGGCAATCACCGGTTTTCCTTCCAGAAAACTTCCCTTTGCCAGTTCTTCAATTTCCAGACCCGCGAGTTCCAGAGTTTCCCTGTCGGCCAGATCACTTTTGCTGAGTACGGCAATGCCGGTTTTGGCATTGAGAAATTCCAGTATTTTCAGATGCTCCTTTGTCTGGGGCATAACGCCGTCATCTGCTGCGACCACAAGAATGGCCATATCCACCGCGCTCAGTCCCCGTACTGTATTTTTCAGAAAATCCGTATGTCCGGGAACATCCACCAGCGCGACTTCTCGTCCGGAAGGGAGCATCAGGGGAGCAATTCCCGGTTCAATGGAAAGTCCCCGATTCTTCTCCTCTTTCATCCGGTCAGTGTCAATGCCGGTCAGGCACCGGACAAGAGCGGTTTTGCCATGATCCACATGCCCGGCTACACCAATGCTGATATGTTTTTCCATAGATATTTCCGAAAAAAATGGAAGGGGCAGGGGGAATCGAACCTCCTCCCTGTTTTTGAGACAGGGCCAACGGTTTTGAAGACCGCGGGGCGCCCAGCACCACTGCCCCTGCAAAAATGTTTTTGAATATGCGAATTGGAAATTGCGGCTTTGCGCTTCGCATGTTTTCTGATGTTCAGAAAACAGAAATCTGACAGACCCGGTCAGGATTTGACCGCGCTCAGGTAAAGCCGAAAGGATAAAAAAAGGAAGGGATACTTTGATTCATAATAAGATGTGAATATACAGAAATTTGTCAATTTGTCAATTTGATAATTTCTATATGATGATGGAAAAAAGATAGAATATTTCTATAGAATTCCAGAAATAAAATTTCAGTGCCTGAGCGGTTGGAAATATGCCCTGTATTATCATCCTCCTGCATATCACCTGGAAAAAAACAGGGAGAATAATCATTTCATTATTCTCCCTGTTGCAGGATTTACAGAAGTTTTTCCTGCTTCAGGGGCTTGAGAAGTTACGATTCTGAACTGCTGACCGGTTCCGGTGAGATCAAACTGCGGATTGAGAAATGATTTTCCCGGTTCTGAAAAATCTGCATATAAAAGTGTTTCCCAACCTGTACCGTGTTTACAGGAACCAGAGGAACTGTTTCCTTCAGTTCATCCGGGGAATATCTTAATTCCAGAGGCGGGCCGAACGGTGTTTCCTTTTTTTCTGTTTCAACAATTGCCAATAGGGAATCCGGTCTGAGAAGACGTTTTGCCTCCTGTATGAATCCCTGCATCTGCTTTTTTGAAAACAGGTATATTACTGTTGAAATATAAATGAGATCCACTGATGACTGTCTGATTAGGGTAGGCTTTGTTATATCCCCCACCACTGTTTCAATATTGCTTCCCCGCGTTTCACTTTTGAGTACTTCTGTAAAGTATTTGTCAGAATCCAATGCATATACTTTTCCGGATGGGGAAACCGCATCTAAAAACATTTTGGACATATATCCATTGCCGCAGCCAGCATCAAGTATTGTCTGCCCGGCCTTAATATTCAAAGACTTCAGGATCAGTTCACTGTTCAGAAGGCCCTGTGTAAATTTCCCTCTCGGCTGCCCATAAACTTGCTTATGAATTCCGCATGCGGCAATCATAGATTATACCATCTCCAAATATATCTGAAAATCTGAATATTATCTGGGAAAAAACAGGGAGAACAATCATTTCATTATTCTCCCTGTACAGGATTTACAGCAGTTTTTCCTGCTTAAGACGGGTGAGAATTTCACTTCTTGATTTGCTGCGGTCCATTGTGTAAAAATGAAGTCTGTCAACACCCTATTTCAGCAGGCCCCGGCACTGCGCAGTTGCAAATTATATCCACCCAGATTTAATACAGCGTCTTTGTCCTCTGCATCCACAGCATAGAACCTGCGCTGCGGTTCACCGGGGAAAAAGATCAGAATTTCACACTGCCCAGTCCTTTCAAAGTCAGAATCTCCCGTGTTTCATCAGGTGTGGCCGGTTCAATTCCCAGTTCTTTGGCAATGCGGATGATCTTTGCCACCTGTTCAGAGTTGCTTTTTGCCATCACACCTTTTTCCAGATACAGATTGTCCTCCATCCCAACTCTTGCGTTTCCGCCCATAAGCAGAGCGGCTGTGCACATATTGAACTGGTGCTTTCCTGCCGCGCAGACCGACCAGCGGAAATCTCCGATCTGTTCCTTCGCGCTGTTGTACAGAAAGAGCAGATTGTTCACCGATGGCTGCATTCCGCCCAGAATGCCAAGCACAAACTGGAGATAAACCGGCTTTTTCACCAGTCCCCTGCGGATGAGAAAAGCCAGATTACTGATCATTCCCGCATCATAAATCTCAAATTCCGGACGGGTTCCCTCCTCAGCAAAATAGGTGCTGAACTCCCGCAGCGTCTTGAAGGTGTTGGGAAAAATGAAATCCTCACTCATGGACAGATAATAGGGTTCCCAGTCGGTTTTGAATTCCTTTATCTGATCCAGCACCGGGAAAAGCGCAAAATTGAGGGAACCCGCGTTCAGGGATGCCAGTTCCGGACTGAATTTCCGGACAGCCGCGACTCTTTCCTCCGTGGTCTGCCCCAGTCCGCCGCCTGTGGTAATGCAGATAACAGCATTGCACCGGGTTTTGATTTTTGTCAGGATTTCCTCAAACAGGTTCAAATCAGCGGAAGGCATACCGTTTGCCGGATTCCGGGCGTGAATATGCACAACAGCCGCGCCTGCCTCACAGGCTTGCACAGCCTCATCTGCAATCTGATCTGTTGTAATGGGAAGATAGGGGGACATGGTGGGAGTATGAATGGCCCCGGTAACTGCCGCTGTGATAATCGCTTTTTGCATGTGGTTCAAACCTTTCATCAATTCACATAAAGAGGGAAAAACAGAAAACGCTCTGTGTTCTCTGTGGGAAACAAATCATCTGAAATTAAAAACAGAAAACGCTCTGTGTTCTCTGTGGGAAACAAATCATCTGAATTTAAAAACAACAAAAAACCTCTGTGTTCTCTGTGGGAAACAAATCATCTGAATTTAAACAAAAAAACCTCTGTGTTCTCTGTGGGAAACAAAAACTGAATCTTTTGATACACAAAAAATTATACAATGGCCACCGGCCGCACCCAGCCCGCGCTGGCTCCTTTGATTTTCACGGGAAAACAGCAGACCGTAAATCCGGAAGATTTGCCAATGGCCGAAAGATTTGCCATTTTTTCCATATGGCAGAATCCCATCTCAATGCCTGCGAAATGCGCCTCCCATATCACTTTGGGGTCATGGGTTTCCTGAAATTCCTTTGCCAGAAAGGGAAGCGGACGATCCCAGCTCCACGCATCAATGCCAGTCACTTTCACCCCTTTTTCCAAAAGAAACAAAGTGCTTTCCCTGTCCATTCCAGCTCCTTTGCGCAGATATGCTGCGGTTCCCCATGCAGCATCCGCGCCAGTCTGGATCAGCACAATATCCAATGGCTTGATTTCATACTGTATGCGATCCAGTTCCCTGCGGATGTCATCGGCTGTGATCCGTTCTCCGTCTGCTTTATGGCGGAAATCCAGCACAACTCCGTCACTGAAACACCATTCCAGCGGAATTTCATCAATGGTCATGGCTTTTTTGCCTTTGTCCATTGTGGGATGATAATGAAAGGGAGCGTCCAGATGGGTTCCGGAATGGGTGGTAAGGTTAATCATTTCCAAAGCCCATCCAAGTCCTCCGGGCAGTTGTTCCTTTTTCAGACCGGGGAAAAAATCCTTCATCTGCTCTGCTCCGGCCTCATGTCCCACATACCCGATTTTTGGAATCATCATGGGCGGATCACTGGGCAGATTGGCTTCTATGCTGATGCTCAGGTCAATAATTTTTTTCATAAAAACTCCTTATGGCAACAGAATATAAGTCTTTTGCCAACGTTTGTCCTCTGTAAAACCGGATGCGGAACTGCAAAAAACCGCTCCGCTTAATTTTTGCACTCCGGAAACAGGCAAAAAACCGCTCCGCTCAATTTTTGCACTCCGGAACTATGCAAAAAACCGCTGCGCTTAATTTTTGCACTCCGGACCTCATGGTTTACCACAAACCGCTTTTTTTGCAGGCTTCTCTGACAAAGATATTGGGATTTCCCTGAAAATATTCTATTCTGCCGGACCGTTCGCATTCCCACTGATCCACAGGATCTGACCGATCCCATTGTTGAAACATTTTTTTCTCTTTATCTGACATAATATTTCGTCCCGGATATGCGGCATCCATGTAAAAATATGTCCGGGCAATATCTCCCCGAATATATTCAGCAGGTTCCGCAATGCCTCGGGATACCTCAAAATCGCAATTTCCGAAATCCCTTTTCTCTCCCGGAATCTCCCCGTATGCCAGATCAGATCGTTTCTGGTTGATCAGACCAATGGCAGGAACCAGATTGTACATATCTGATTCCATAAGCCGGTATTCCTTTGACTCACTCCGGGCACTTTCCCGTGCACTCCTGGTGCTGCAGTCAATAAAAAGTATGGCCCGCAGAATGGGATGCAGACGGCATCCGAAAGATTCCTGCTTTTTCCAGTCTTCAAAGGTTTTTCCAAAACGGGAGGCCGGAACCACATGCTCCCATTCTACAACATAGGCCCGCGGCCCTTTTCCTACATTGCATCTCACTTTTTTGTTTTTGCCAAAGGTGCAGCCGCAGTAAAAGGTGACACGGTTGTCCCGGTATATCTCATTGAGAAGAATATCCTTGACTTCATTGAAACTTTCATACCGGGTATTGCTTTTTTTCTCTCCGCATCCGCAAAGCAGAAGCAGAGCGGCAATCATGCACAGTTTTTTCATGATACTGTCCTTTTTTAACATAACCCAATGATTCTCACACAAACTGGAAGCCTGTGCTGCTACTCTGCCAATCTTGAATCTGTGCGCTGCAAAAACCGGATTTTTCCAAAAAATCCGGTTTTTTTGTACACTTCAGATCATAAAATCAAAGTGGGCAAAGCACTACTTTAAACCGAAATACCGTCTGTAAATAATCTGATACGCTTCTTCCTGCTTGAATTTTTTCAGTTCTGCGGAAAAACGCTCAGCAGTTTCTTTTGATACCCGTTTTTTATTGAAAATCAGATACAGTCCGTCTGATTTGATCGGCTTGTCTTTAAGAGGAACAATCCGGTTCAGTTTCAGTTTTTTCAGCAGATGATACCCGTTTCCCATCTCAGCAACAGCATAATCAATCCGGTTTCCATTGAGCTTGCGGAAATTGGTTTCATCATCCGTGACCTCATCCGGTTTTGCATGTTTTTGAATAAAATCCAAAAATTCAGGCGTATAACTGTATCCCCTGACTATGCCGATTCTTTTTTCCTTCAAATCTTCAAAAGAATCAAATTTCAGTCCGTCCTTTTCCCGCACCCACAAAACCCAGGGCGACTGTATAAGTGCTTCCTCCGGATACCAGGCAAATGCTTCCCGTTCTTTGGTGTAATTGGCAGAAAACAAAGCATGGGCCTGTCCTTTTTCCATCATGGTGACGGCCCGTTTCCAGGGATACACATTCAGACTTCTGATCTTCACCTCCATTCTTTCCAGAACCGTTTTCACAAGTTCTGTGCCAAATCCGGTGACATGACTGTTTTCAATAATCTGATAGGGCGGCCATTCATCGCAGATAAGTTCCATTTCCTGCGCTGACAGCGTACCGATCCACAAAACCATCCAGATTACCATACATGTTATCCATCTGAAATTTTTCATACAACCTCCTTTTGTTCCCATGCTTTGCATCAATAACTGTTTAAACAGTTTGCAGGGCGGATGCAGTGCAATCCTGCTGTCTGAATCGCTGATGGACGCTGATTTTACTGATAACTCTGCGAAATTCATGTGAATCAGCGGTTCAGACAGCAGCTTCTCTGCGCAATCCGTGAAATCCGCATGAATCAGCGGTTCAGACAGTCTGACTATAGCAGATCATCTGTCAAATTTAAACCCCAAATATGCCATATTCGGGACAGGCATAAACATTTTCTTGACACATACGGCGTTTACTACTACATTTCCCAGATTTTCATACATCAGTTTTTTAAATATAATGTCTGTCTGAAAAACTCTGAGGGTTTTTGGAAACCCTCAGGGTTTATTAAGATAATTAACCTAATTTTAAACGAGGAAAAACAATGGACTACAAAAAAACGCTTAATCTTCCGTCAACACAGTTTCCCATGAAGGCAAACCTGGCAAGCCGGGAGCCGGAGCAGTTAAAGGCATGGGAGCAGAGCGGTCTTTATGAGAAAATCAGAAAATCATCCGCAGGCCGGAAAAAATTTGTTCTGCATGACGGGCCGCCTTATGCCAACGGCAATATCCATATCGGCACGGCCCTGAACAAAATCCTGAAAGACATTATTGTGCGCTCCCGGCAGATGGCCGGTTTTGATGCGCCTTATGTTCCTGGCTGGGACTGTCATGGTCTGCCCATTGAGCATAATGTGGATAAAGAACTGAAAAAGAAAAAGATTGACAAGGAAAACATGCCCCAGTCCGAAGTCCGCAAGCTGTGCCGGGCTTATGCGGAAAACTATATTGATATTCAGAGAGCGGAATTCAAGCGGCTGGGCGTGATGGGCGAATGGGAAAATCCCTATCTGACCATGAATTATGTGTATGAGGCCATTATTGCGCGGGAATGCGGAAAATTTGCGCTGGAAGGCAGTCTGTTCCGGAGCAAAAAACCCATTTACTGGTGCTGCAGTTGTCATACTGCGCTGGCAGAGGCTGAGATTGAATACGGGGATGAATCCTCACCTTCGGTATTTGTGAAATTCCTGCTTAAAGATGATCTCAGTGCAGAGATTCCGGCATTGGCAGGCAAAAAGGTTTCTGTTGTGATTTGGACCACCACGCCCTGGACGCTTCCTGCGAATCTGGGCATTGCGCTGCACCCGGATTTTGATTATGCTGCTGTGGAAGTTGAAAATGGGGAAGTGCTGATTCTGGCGCGGGAACTGGTTGAATCCTGCATGAAAACCTTTAAGATGTCTGAATACAAAATCATCGCGGACATCCGGGCTCCAATGCTGGATCGCAAACGCTGTGCGCATCCCATTTACGGCCGGGATTCCCTGATTGTGCTGGGAAATCATGTCACTTTGGAAGCTGGAACCGGCTGCGTTCACACAGCACCCGGACATGGCCGTGAAGACTACGAGGTTGGATTGCAGTACGGACTGGACGCGTATTCTCCGGTGGATGACAATGGCTGCTTCACTGAGGAAGTCGGGCTTTTTCAGGGTCAGTTTGTGTTCAAGGCCAATGCGCCCATCACGGAAAAACTGCGCGAACAGGGAGATTTGCTTGCAGAACAGAAAATCATGCACTCCTATCCCCACTGCTGGCGATGCAAGCAGCCGGTCATTTTCCGGGCAACTCCCCAGTGGTTTATCTCAATGGACAAAACCGGGCTGCGCAAACGTTCTTTGGAAGAAATTGACCGGGTCCAGTGGATTCCGCACTGGGGCAGGGAACGGATTTACGGCATGATTGAAAACCGGCCTGACTGGTGCGTATCCCGTCAGCGCGCGTGGGGGGTTCCCATTACGGTTTTTTACTGCAAAGAATGCGGTGAACTGGTGGTCAATCAGGCTACTGTGGATCATGTGTTTGAATTGTTCAAAGAACATGGCGCGGATATCTGGCTGGAAAAATCCGCAGATGAACTGGTTCCTCCGGGTACAAAATGCCCAAAATGCGGTGCGTCCTCTTTTGAAAAAGAGACGGATATTCTGGATGTCTGGTTTGATTCCGGCGTAAGTCATGCGGCTGTGCTGGAAGCAAGGGATTATCTGCAATGGCCTGCGGATATGTATCTGGAAGGAAGCGACCAGCACCGGGGCTGGTTCCACAGTTCCCTGCTTACCGCTGTGGGAAACCGGGGACGTGCGCCTTACAAATCCGTGCTGACACACGGTTTTGTTGTGGATGAGCAGGGCAGAAAAATGTCCAAATCCGTTGGCAATGTAATTGCACCCAAAGAAGTGATTGACAAATACGGAGCGGAAATTCTGCGTCTGTGGGTTTCTGCCTCGGATTACCGGGATGACATCCGCATTTCTGACAATATCCTCAGACAGTTAAGTGACGCATACCGCAGAATTCGCAACACCTGCCGCTTTATACTGGGCAATCTGTATGATTTCAATCCTGTGACAGATGCGCTCGCGTATGATGACCTTACGGATATTGACAAATACGCGGTTCACACACTTTCCGGGCTGGTGGAAAAGGGAATCAGAGCATATGAAAACTATGATTTCCATGTGATTTACCATGCCATGTACAATTACTGCACAGTGGATTTGTCCGCGTTTTATCTGGATATTCTCAAAGATAGGCTCTACACTTCTCCGCCCAAATCTGCGGATCGGCGCAGCGCGCAGACCGTGATGCACAGCATTCTGGATGCCATGATCCGGCTTATGGCCCCGATTTTGCCTTTTACCGCAGAGGAAATTTGGAAACACATGCCGGAGCAGCCAGGCAAAACAGAAAGCATTCATATGACAGGGCTTCCGGATGTAACATCTTTCCGAAAGAACCCGGAACTGGCTGCAAAATGGGAAAAGATTCTGGAAGTACGCGGAGAAGTGACCAAAGCATTGGAAGAAGCCCGTATCCGCAAGGAAATCGGCCATCCTCTGGATGCGGCTGTGTCCATCATTGCAGACGGAGAAATCGCTGATGTGCTGAAATGCTATGAAAAGGATTTGGCTGCGATTTTCATTGTTTCCAAAGCGGGACTGGCAGATGGAACTTTGGAAAAAGCGTTTTCCAGTGAAATCATCAAAGGTCTGCAGATTCAGGTAAAACCCGCTGCCGGTGAAAAATGCGAACGGTGCTGGGTGCATGATGCCAGTGTGGGAAGCATTGCGGATCATCCGGGCATCTGTTCGCGGTGCAAAACAAATCTGGATGCAATGTGATTTTTATTGTGATAAAATCCAAAGGGCGGGTGTTGCAACACTGAAACCCGCCTTACAAACTACAGGGATTTTTTTAAGAAAGGATTTTCAGTTTTCTGAAATCCCTGCTTATAAAAAATCCCTGTAGTTTTCAGGGCAGCAACAGCGAAACCCACCCTGCGAACTGGTTTGAAAAAGGAGAATAAAATGCAAAAAAGACTGACAGTCACTATTGATTCCCATCTCTATGATGAACTGCATTCGTTCATTGACAAACGCAAGATCAGCAAATTTGTTGAAGATATGTTACGGCATCATCTTATTAAACAGAATTTGGACAATTCATACAGGATGATGAGCGAAGACAGGGAACGGGAAAATGATGCATTGGAATGGTCAGAAGGAACACTGGGAGATGTCTGTTTTATTGTACGGCCTGCCGAACTGACTTCTGTTCTGGATACACTGATCTCACAGGCAGACGATTTGGGGGCTGAAGACTTGTCAGCAAATGTGGATCATTATCTGTACGGGCTACCTAAGAAGCTGTTTTAAAAATATTCCGCCTGATTTTTCCGGGAAGAAATTCCCATATCAAAAGAGATATTGTCCGTTTGAATACGGTAAAATCAGGCTTTGGCATTTGGCAAATCCCCAAATTTTCTGCCCCCGGATATTTTTAAAACAGCTTCTAAGAGGAAACAGAAAAATGCTTTACTTCCCTGATACTTCCTAAATATTAAAATCTGGCTGGCTGAACGGCTTGAAATACTTGCTGCAAACAAGGCATTGCAAAGGACAGTCCGCTAATATATCGCTAAAAAATAAGATGTTAGGTGATTTCCGGAAAAAATATACCGTCAAAGTATCAAAAGCTTCCAGCTTTTGCCCTGTGCCTGTGAACCTGAATTGGTATATTTATTTTTATAAATCACCTTAAGCATATTGATCAAAACCCGTTAATTTCAATCCATTTGAAAAGGAGAAAAGCCATGAAGTACAGTTCTGTCATCGTTGTCGTCATCAGTTTGTTCTTTACCGGTTGCGCCGCTTTGAACTATATGGTTTCTGCTAATATGTTTGAAGAATGTGAGTATGCTGAAAGCGGACAGTACCAACAGTGCATTGATTCTGTATTAGGGCCGAAAGGAACACTTTCTTCTCCCCAAAATGCTGAAAGAATAATGGCGGAAAGTATACAAACAATTAACAGCAGTTCCACCTCAATTTTTGTAGAATTAACAAGATATTTGTTTGATTTGAAATATCTGACAGTATCTCTGATTGAGCTTGGTAAATTTGATATGGCAAAACAATATATTGGACATGGAGTCAAAAACTGCCGGAGGCTGCTGTATGCCTTTGATAACAATTCCGGTTCAGACAATCAGACACTAATCAGCCTCATTTGCGAAACAGAAATTTATCTTATTTTATATCAGGGATATATTGCCTGGTTTGAAAACGGCAAACAGGAAGAAGCGAATAAAATCTTTAAGCCTCTGGATAATGTATTTTCTAATTCAAAAGTTTTTAAGGAAGACAAAAAATATGATCTGAAATATGACAAAAACAAACCGATAATTGATAATGTTGTGGAAGCGGGGGCTGATATTGTCGCAATGCCTTTTGTATTTACTTTTGATAAACTCATGGATTTCTTTTTTAATGAGGAGCGTCATTTTTTGAGCGATATCCTTTTGGACAGAGCATATTTTTATCATAAAATGTATGGGGATCATGAAAAAGCACTGACATATCTGGACAGAGCCATTGAAATTGGAAAAGAAATGAGCATACTCTATCCTGATCTCAAATATACGACATATATGGATGCATTCAAGAAAAAAATGATGATTTACATAGAGTTGGGAGATCTGCAAAAAGCAAGTGATGCATTGGATCAGTATAATGAGGTGGCCGGATCAAACCTGTTTAAACTGGGGAAAAAAGTATTTGGTTCTATTGATGATTTCCGAGGCTATATTGCCTCTTATTTTGCAACAGGCGGTGCTCTTTTCGCTTTGTTAAGGGATTTTGACAAATCCAAAGAGTATTTTGATGAAGCTGCTGATTTGATAAAATCTCTGGATATAAGTACGTTGGATGAGAACAACAGATACGGACTGGCTACCTACTATGTTTACTTGGGTGCATATTATTACGGTTTGCAGGGAGAATATGAGAAAGCATCTCAATTAATTGATGAAGGTCTCAGTTTTTTAACTCCCAATTATATCGCTGCTGTTCATAATGATCCTGACATTATAACAGCTTATATTCATTCAGCGGAAATGCATCTGAAAGTTGCAAATACTCTTAAAAAAAATCCTGACAAACATTATCAGATTGCAATGAGACAGGCAGAAACCGCTGAACAGCAGGCAGAAAAATTTCACAGTAAAATCGGAATGGGAAGAGCCTTGTCTATGAAGGGATGGATTGAGCATTACAAAGGAAATAATAAGGCAGCCTCCAAATACTTTGAACAGGCTCTTGCGAAGGTGAAAAACATATCCAATACCGATAACTGGGATATTTATTTCGGGGCAGGAAAAGCATACGAAGCAATGGGTCAGAAGAAATCAGCCCTTGCGAATTACAAAAAATCGATTCAGGAGATCGAAAAACTGTGGACAGGCAGATTCAAGGATACCTACAAACAGGTTTCCTTCATTGAAGAAAGACTGTCGGTTTTTGAGCCCCTGATCCGTCTGCTTGTCAAAGATAAAAAATACACAGAAGCGGTTGCATATATCGAACAGTCAAAATCCAGAAGTTTTTATGAATCTTCTCCCTATTATTCCGGACACAATATTCAGAATGCCGATGCAAAATGGCAGAATGTCAATCCCTTAACGGCATCCCAGATTAAAAAAATGCTCCCGGCAGATACGGCGCTTCTGGAGTATTATGTGGGAAAAGATGCCGTTGTCTGTGGTGTCATCACCCGCAAAAACATCTATTTTCAGAATCTGGCTATTCAGGCGGGAGAACTGGAAAATCAGGTGAATCTTTTCCGGACAGCCATAGATAAACAAAGAACAGGCTATGCCAATACCGGAGAACTGGCGGTGTGTATTGATCACATCTGCAATACTGGAAATGATCTGTACAAATCTTTGGTAAAACCTTTTGAAAAAAAACTGTCCGGATACAGGCATATCTGTATCATTCCGCACGGAATTTTGCATTATCTTCCATTTCAGGCTTTGGCAAAAAACAGGGAATGTCTTGATAAAGAAAGATTCAGAAACAGTTTTCAGGTTGCTGATGTGAGAGGAACAGGCAAAGATACGGTTTCAGGTTCTCAAAAAATTGCCGAAAATATAAGCAGACCTGAGAAAACCGATAGGAAAGCAGCCAAATCCGCTTTTCTGATTGAAGATTATACCATTTCCTATGCTCCGAGTGCCACCATACTGAATATCGTCCGCGAGAATAATACAAAGAGAAAAAACAGATTGCTGGCGGTCGGCTGCCCTCCTGACATTAAAGTGGGAAAAGATATATTGCCTCAATTGACTTATGCAAAAAATGAGATTCAGAGCGTTGCCGATTTGTTTGCATATCAATCTGTATTTACTGAGAAAAAAGCCAGTGAGACAGCCGTGAAGGAGAATATCGGAAATTATGACATCCTTTTATTTTCAACGCACGGGATGCTCAATCGGCAGTCTCCGCTTGACTCTTTTATTGTGTTCAATAAAG
This sequence comes from Desulfococcaceae bacterium, assembly GCA_050180235.1. Taxonomy (GTDB): domain Bacteria; phylum Desulfobacterota; class Desulfobacteria; order Desulfobacterales; family Desulfococcaceae; genus JAABRU01. The sequence continues at coordinate 26,335 of JBFXEJ010000006.1, read as the reverse complement.
ATCGGGCTAATGACGGATTCCTTACGGTAAAAGAAATTGAATCTCTGAAATTGAGAGCGAATCTTGCTGTGTTAAGTGCATGTGAAAGCGGCCTGACACGCGGCTTGACTGAGGAAAATTACGGAGATGATCTGTTCGGATTGCAGAGGGGGTTTATGAAATCCGGAACAACATCTGTTCTTTCAACACTTTGGCGTGCAGATGATCGTTCCTCAGAATCTTTGGTTATCGGATTTTTCGATCATTTCATAAAAAAAGGCCAAGATAAAGCAAGTGCTTTGCGTAATGCACAGCTTTATATAATAAATGATGAGAATTATCCCCATCCTTATTATTGGTCTCATTTTGTTTTAAGCGGAGATTGGAATTAGCAGAAGTTATTTTGATGAAGCCGTAAAAAGTCAGAAACTTCATCATTCCGGCGAAAGCCGGAATGACGAAAAAAATGGAATTCCGACTTTTTACGGGATCATCAATTTTGAAAACCTACATTAAAAAGGAGAGTTGTCATGAAAAAAAGTTTATGGATTGCCATTTTTATCGCAGCATTACTGTTTTCCTGTGCCGGTACAGATTCATTTCTGGCAGGTTCAGTCTCTCAGCAGACTCAGGTTTCCATGACTATCGTAAAGTTGGGAAAAACCGGTCAGGAAATCGGAGTCAGGGAAAAGGAAGTGATGACCAGTGCGGACAGATATGCTGTCCGGATTAAAACAGAAGAGGCCGGATATGTTTATGTTTATAATATGGATTCAAGCCAGAATATCATTTCCCTGTTTCCGAACAGCAGATATTCCGCCAAGATCAATCCATTGAAAGCAAATGAATCTTTCCGTGTGCCGGACAACGATCAGTGGCTGACACTGGATGAAAACACAGGGCGAGAAGACATTATCCTTCTGGCAAGTAAAAAGCCCTTGTCAGCACAGGTTTGTGAACAGATTGTGAAAACTTCAAGATCAACAGTCGGTACAGGAGATCCTACTCCGCCACCGCCCGGAGTCACCATAGTGAATTTTCATTTTATTCATCAGTAATATCTTTTCCGGTACTTCCATGCCTGAAAAAAAACTGATGATAGAAAACAGATGGTAGCCCTGCGTGTGCTCTCAATTTTAACTGACCGATAAAACGGTAAATTTCTTTTCCACGATCTTCTACGCCCGTCTCTCTGTATATTTCTCCGTAGAGAGTTTCAATGTCTTTGGCTCTCCACGGAGAAACTATAAAATAGAATGTTTCCTCCCCATCTTCAGTTTTATTCAGAATCATCCAGTTATTATCTTTTCTGGGCGGAGGTATTCGAAAAGGAATATCTGAAGAGTGTAAAGGATTGTCTTTAGAATTCCATAATGGATAAAGCCCCGGAAATAATCGCTGAACATTTTGCAAAGAGTCCTTCTGAAAAACATACAGATACAAAGGAATATCCTTAATATTTCCTCCAATCTGAAATCTGAAAAAATCCATATGGCTAAGTGTAAGCTGTTTCAGTTTCGGAGAATCCAAAGGATATTCCGGGGAAGGATAACGGTTAAGTATTGTATATTGAAATTTCGGTTCAATAACAACCGGCTTCATCATCATTTCTTTCAGTTTCAGAACTTCGGCATCATGACGCGGGGCTTTTTCCACCAGAGTAATTGCTCTGGTGAAATCCCCGTTTTCCAGGCATTCGGTTATGGTTTCCGCCAAAGGCACTTTGGGAGCATCCGATGTTTTGTTTTCAAGATAATACCAAATTCCTGACACAAGCAGCATTGCCAGCAGAGCGAAACCGGAGAGCAGAAAAATCCGGCGTTTGGGAAAAGGCTTTTGAAAGAGAAAATCCACCAGCAGGTTCAGGTCATTTTCCCAAACTTTCAGAACTGTCTTTTTTTCCAGAACTTTCTCCAAATTATTTTTCAGGGAACGGTTCAGGGTGAGAATGTTTATCCCGTGTTCCCGAAGCAGAGCAGCATGAGAATTTTTAATGTTGGCTGCCGGAACAATAAACAGTCTGTCCGGATTTTCTTCGGAAATAAACCCCTTCAGTTTTCCTTCAAACCCATTGGGATAGACGGATTCCAAAAAAGGATGCCGATTATCAATGATACTGATTACACCGGTACACCAGATGTCCGGTTCATATTCCGGCGGAACTTTCAGAACACGGAACCTGCTGATGAGCGCAAGCATATAAGCAAGTCCCATTGAATCACCGGCAAAAATTTGTGAATCCGAATTTATTTTCTCATAAACCAGACAGCCGTTTTCCGATAACTCAGGAACAATTTTTCGGACAGCAGACAGGATGATACTTTCATTGGCGACAGTAGGGGTTGCCTCCTGATAATCCGGAATCTGTTTTGCCGAAGTCCGGAATCTTCCGCACCCGATAAATATGTCACCGTCTGCTGCCGGATAAGCAAAATGAATCATTTTTCAATACTTACCAGCAGAATGGATACAGCCCATTTTTCCTTTGCGGGATCAAAGCCCAGTTCACTCTGTAAAATCGTTTTGGTTCCTGTCCGGTATTGGCCTAATGAAATTTCACACAGGATTTCATTGCTTTCCGGATTGACAAAACGGGCTGCCAGTTCACAGGCCATAGAGATATGCGCTTTCCATGAAATCCGGATAAACGCTGGCTGATTCCGGTATGCACCGCACCAGGTACAGGAAACCTCTATTTTGCCATGATCGGTGACAAAATTATATTTCTGTTCAGGCACTTTTGCCGCAGTAATCATCTGACCGGCTCCGAAAGGTGTCCAGAACCCGGTCACTGATTCAATGATTTTATCCTTTAATACAGAAAATACAGATGGTTTTACACTTTCCTCTGCTTCATCCGAATCCTGCAATAATTCTGCTGCGCCGGATTTGGCAAGATATTCTGCGGTTTTCCTGCGGATATGTTCTATCTGTGCCATTCTGAAAAACAGGCGTATTTTTGGGGAATCTTTGCAGGCTTTCTCCATGATTTCCCTTTCATTTTGATGCAGCCCCGAAATCCCGGATTTTCTGGCAATTTTTCTTAAAATTTCCTGAATGTCATCCGGAACTGGTCTCCGGTCTCTGGCAGCCTCCGATTTCAAATCTTCCATTTGTTCCACAAAATTTTTCTCCTGTTTCATATCTTTCCTTCTTTCGGAGGTCGTCCCCTTCCTGCATGAATCAGGGGAAAAAGGCGGAACAGTTCGGTCTTTCCTGTTCAGGGCATGAAGATATTCCTGCCATGAAATGAAATTTCCAATCACAGCCGGTCTTGTATCCGTATTTTTGGGGCATTTGACGGTCATCATTTTTTTGGGATAAGGAGGGAAGTCAGCAGAAAATGTGTTGCCGGTTTCATCATCTTCCCCGTAATAATATTTCCACAGATCAGAGGGAACAAACACTTGCCAGAATTCATCCTTTGCAAGATTTTGCTTTGGATCCGTCAGCCTGAGTTTTTGTGGCCGTTCAGCAGGGTTCAGTTTCAGATATTTTGCCCAGTAACCTTTCAGCAGATCAAGAGAAAAACAGGCGTATTCCCCTTTGAAAAACAAATCCCTGTGCTGTCCTGAAATGCCGATTTCTTCGGGACTGTCCGGCGGACAGTAAACGATCTGCTTTTTCTGTTCTCCCCTGAGCCAGAGTCCGACTTCCAGCCAGCCTCTCAGAAAACAGGTTTTTACAAGACGTTTGCCGATGACATAACATTTTTCCTCTACTTTATCATGTATTCCTGGGAGTTCCGGTATTCCTGGTGCATAAGGATAGGTTCGGATGGCTTCCCAACTGATCGGATCGCCCTGAAAAATTCCTTCCGGAATGATTTTGCTGAACTCCGTAAAAACATCAGTATCGTTGCCGGAATAAAGCACCCTGTTTTCATAGATATAGAGTTGGACAGATATATCCTCATTCCGTTTTTGCAGCACATAAGCCTGAAGAATTTTCAGGGATTCACAAAGAAAATCTTCTTCCTTGATAATCTCTTCCGGCAGCCATTCCATGCACTCCATTTCTTACCTCCGCGTTTTTGGGAATATAACAGATTCATGCCTATCAGTCGGACAGATAGAAAAACAGATGAGATAAAATAATATCCCCCGCTATCTGTCCGATTGCTTATGAAAATTCTGATATACCAAATCTCAGTCAATTTTTCATCCATTTTTTTACAGACTGGGCAAATTCCCAACAGAAAGGAAAATAACCATCATGCCTACAGCCCGCATCTTCATTTTTGAAGACAACGAAACTGTGAGAAACCTGCTTACAGAAATTCTGACCGTTCAGGGTTTTGAGGTTTCCGGTTTTCAGGATGCCATGATGTCTGAAAATGAGAGACATATCCGGGAAACGGTTTCACACGCGGATTTCATCATTTCCGACATTGAAATGCCCGGCATAAGCGGAATTGAACTGGTAAGAAAACTGATCCAGTTCGGATTTGATGAAAAAAATATAGCCCTTATCTCTGGTTACTGCACAGAAGAGGAAATCCGGCAGGAAGTTCATTCTGAAGTGAAATTTTTCCGCAAACCTTTTCCTTTTGCTCATCTGGTCAGTTGGCTGGAAGCAAGGAAATCCGGGATGAAACTGCATATGGAACTGTCTGATTGATGAAATTTTTCAGATTCCAATTATATCCATTTCTCAAAACGAAACATCGGATAACATTCTGCAATATCAGCATAAATACTGTCTGATCCTATCAGGACAGATGAGGCGCATATAGCAGTACCTGCAAGCATAATATCAATGTTGTGCTTTCGCATCTCCTTTCTCGAAAGTCCCTTCATCTTTTTGAGCATTGCTTTTATTTCACCGAATATCGGCGCAGTATCCGCATCCAGGGGCAAAACGGCATCAAAGTCGTTCATTGCAGAACATATCGTATTTCGGATCGGTTCTTTCTTATCATCCGGTGCATTGAAAAAACTGTATTCGAGTTCATACAGTACCAGAACAGAAATCAGCACGCTGTCCTCTTCACTGAGTTGTGCCATTTTCCGGTGCAGAGATTCATGATGTGCTTTGCGCTGATCATCATACAGAATATTCACCATATCCGAGTCAAACAGAAATTTCATTTCTTTATTCCGTATCATGTCTGAATGAAAAATCTTCCCTTAATTCTTTGGCACTTTCCCGCACAAAATCCCCGGCTCCGCTCAGGGGAGGATTTTTCCGTATCCGGGCGGAAATTTCAGCCCACCGGCTTTTTCTGTCAGAAACAGACTCCGAAGATTTGGGGCCTTCTGTTCTTTCCATTTCAATAATTTTCTGCTTTTTTATAAGATTGCCCAACATCTCCTGAACGGTAGTTCCCAATAAAAGGGCTGTCTGTTCCAGATAGCGGTAATCCGCCTCCTGAATTTTTACTGTTCGGTAAGACATATGACCGTCCTTTCAAAAAAGGTTAATCTTTTATAAAACATACATCATTTGATTTCTGAATGCAAGAAGCACGTGCAGGAAAGGCATGACAATTTCTATCCTGACCATACGGATTCATATCTGCCCGCCTGATCATCCGGCAGGCAATCAATAAAAATATTCCGCTGATTTCAAAGGTGGAAAAATGCCTGAGTATCAGGAATATGGTTTGAAAACACTTTGGAGATAAATTTCCTCTTTGTAAAACTCTTTTCATATCCGTTTTTTTTCTTCATAAAAAATATTTTATTTAAATTCAGTATAATATCATATTTTCTACGCTAAATTGCAGCAACTTCCTCCGTTATCTGTCCCACAGTCCCCTGAGAGATTTGCTATATGTCGGTTCAAATCAATTTCTGATTTGCTTTTTTCCGGTCGGAAATTTTTTTAATTGATTATTTTCAAGGAGATGTTCCGAAATTTGTTCCGTATCTGACGTATCTGTCCAGTCCGGTTTTTTGTGTATGCAATAATGGAGTCGAATTAATGAAGCTGAATTTACGGATGTATGCACATGAAGGGAGGTGAGAAACAGGCCATTATCATATGGGAGAAGGTAAGTAAAGATAAGGTTATGTTTTGCGGTCATCAACTTTAAATTTTCTGAAGGAGGAAAAGCATGTCTGACATTGCAACGATTGAGGACAAATTTACAAATGATGAAAAGAGAGCAGAAGCGTATGAGCTGCTGGGGAGGTGTTTTATGAAAAGGTTTTTCCTGTGTTGTATTCTGGCGTCATTCTGTCTGGGGCTACCTATGGTTGTTTCAGCTTCTTCCTATCCATTAACAGAAGTCTTTCTGGGGGCAGGTGATGACGATGATTATTTTGCCCTTTCGGAAAGCGGTCAGACCGAAGGTTCGGGAACCAGGGCTGAATTTTCTTTCAATCTTGCAGAGTTCGGCGGAGAGGCATGGCTTTATAATGGAGATTCCATGATGGAGGGACGTTTTTTCCCCTCTGTGGATGAAGCAGGTTATGATCCGATGCTGTTTTCGGATCTTTCTGCCCATCTCCAGTTTTATTTCTCGGACACAGAGGCGGATCGGCTGAATGAGGAAACCATAAGTATAGATATGGTACTGAAAAGCAGCGGCGAAGAATGGCTGTTCAACCAGACATCGTATTTAAACCCGGAAAATCCCACCATTATTGACTTTGATCTGACCGGCCTGCTGGTTGACGGCAGTATGTTTTCTCTGATGATTGCCCCGTCTTTTGGAAATGCAAACACGGATTTCTTTTTGGACAGGGTAATGTTTATTGCGGAATCTGCAGAACAGAATCCTGTACCGGAACCGGCAACCATTCTGCTTTTTGGAAGCGGTCTGCTTTCTCTTGGCATTGCCGGGAGAAAACGAATCAGAACATCGTAATATTTGGAAAAATGGCGCGGAAATCTTTGTCCGCGCTGTTTTTGATATGCACCTGTGTATTTTTTTACCTTAATTCAAAACATTTGTACGGAGGAAATTATGAAAACAGAAAACAGGGGAAAACTCGGATTATTCGGATTGATTTTTGCGGCACTGTTTACAGCATGGATTCTTGTGAATTCTGCTGCCGCCGGGGAAGACACTGCTGCGAAAATTCTTTATTTTACAGGATTGAACAGCACTTCGGTCATCACACTTTCCAACAGTGAAAATGCGGAAGACATTGCGATCATCACTGCTTATAATGCAAGCGGCCATCCTGTGGATACCGAGGCTGTCACCATTGCAGCGGGAAAAACAGAAGATTTTGAAATCGGAAATCGGCCTGCTGATACCCGTTCCGTAACCGTCGAATTCAAAGGTACAATATCAGGTTCGGCACTTGTCAGCGGACAGACTCTTTCCGCAGTTGAAAAGCCGATGTCTCAGTTTAAGTTTCCGGCTGAAAACATATCCTCTGTTGTCATTCTCAATCCGAATGACATACAGACAGATGTAACGCTTATTGCATTGGATGACGAGGGCATCGAAATTGAGCGCAGTACGGTATCCGGGCTTTATCCTATGGAGAGCAGGGAGGTTGTGGTTAAGGAAGCCTTTGGAGCAGAGACATTGAGCTGGCTTTCTTCTGTAAAATTAGAATCGAAAAATGTTATTATCAGTCATTATACTGAGGTTAACTCAAAGTCTCTCCGGAAGTCATATAAAAGTTCTTCCTCATGTCAGCAAAATGCTGTGGGAGGACAATGTGTAAGGTATGCGCGGGAATGGGCAAAAGATTATTGGGGGACAACTGATTCAATGGTTCCTTATTTAGGAACTAATGGCAGTGCTTATCAGATTTATGACAAGTGGAATTTGAAAGGAGGCAAAGGTTCAGTACCAGCTAACAACTCTTTGATTATTCTTGATAAAGGAAGTGGAATACCAGATGGACATGTTGGGGTTGTATTAAATTCGAGGAGAAATTCGGATGGAATATATACTCTGACTGTGAATGAATCAAACTGGGATTTAGATGAAAAAATTGATTGTAATGTAACTTATACTTACAAGAATCAATCAGGAGGGATAGTTACCAAAAGAGGTTCTTCTGCCAAATGGCTGAAGTTGAGAGGATTTGTTTATAGCAAAGCAAATTCGTCTGCAACCGGCAGTCTTTCCGGCAAACTCCACGAAAACACAGCCAACGGCCCTGCACTTTCAGGCGCAGCCGTTACCTGCGGAGGCAAAAGCACAAAAACTTCCTCCAGTGGTTCTTTCAGTCTTTCCGGCATATCCACAGGCTGGCAGAACCTGAAATTTTCCAAAACATGGTATCAGTCCTATGAAAAAGGGATTTATATCACCGCAGGGAAAAATGCCAGTGCCGGGGATGTGTATCTGAAAAATCAGGACAGAGGAAAGGATCAGGCAGCATTTGTCAGTGAGAATTATCCGGACAACACCTCTGTGGCGGGTGGCACATCTTTCATAAAGGAATGGAAAATAAAAAATACCGGAACAACAACATGGAATTCTGCATATAAACTGAGACTGTACAAATTCAGCGGAGCCCGGTTAAGCACGGTTTCCGAAGTCGCGGTTTCAGGAACAGTGACTTCAAACTCGGTTTATACCTTCCGGGTTCCCATGAAAGCCCCCAATGCCCAAACAGTCGACAAAACTTACCGTGAAGACTGGTCATTTGTCGGCCCTTCCGGCATTATTCCTGTCAGCGGTTCCCAGACAGTATGGGTAAAAATCAAAGTACCTGCCAATCCGCTTCCACCGCCCCAGCCCACAACCGGCGGGGTTTACGGAACACTGCATGAAAACTCTGCGGACGGTTCCCGCCTTTCCGGTGCTTCTGTCAGCATTGCCGGGAAAAGCGCAGTCACAGACGGAAACGGTCTTTACAGGCTGTCAGAACTTTCAACCGGCTGGCAAACTCTCAGCTTTTCCAAAGACGGTTATCAGCCCTATCAAAAAGGGGTATATATTACGGCAGGTCAGAATGCTGACGCAGGAGACAGTTATCTTGTGAAAAATGCATCGCACCAGCCAAAACCTTCCATCAGCATCAAAAATCCAAGTTCGGGTGAAGAATGGCGAAGTGATGAAAGAAAACACATCGAATGGACCTATGAAAATTTTCCAAGCCGCGGGGATGTCTCCATTTATTATAAAATTGATAAAGACGACAGTAAATGGAGGACAATTGAATCCAGCACCACCAATGACGGAGGAAGATATTGGGAGATGTGCGACTTTAAAACGGAGGATTCAAAAGATGCCCAGATTAAGATTCAGTCCATACAGTATCCGGAAGCTTTTGACATTGTCACATTCAAAATGGATCATGCAAAAGAATGTGAATAATATCAGTCAGATTTCTATCTGAATAACAGAAAGTCGTTCAGAGACTAAACGAAAAAGCTGCTGTCTCTCTGCACAGAGACAGCAGCTTTTTATTTTTTTAAAGGACTGGCTACGATCTTCAGCAGGAGCTTTGGAACCCGGTAAATCCTTTAATCCCGTGAATCCCGGTTCGGACAAACCGTATTGCACTGCTGTCTGAACCCTGATTCACCTGATTTCAGGATTTCCCTGATTCAATGCTGTATGAACCGGGATTTTCAGGATTAAGGGATTTACCGGGGATTTATCATCTGTAATACCAATTCGCCATTGGTTTTATACAATGCAGAATGCAAATCCAGATGAGTGCAAAAATTAAGCGGAGCGGTTTTTTGCACAGCCGAAACTGCGGAAAAACTGACAATATTGGATCAAAGCAATGGCGAACCGGTATTATACAATGCGGAATGCAAATCCGGAGGAGTGCAAAAATTAAGCGGAGCGGTTTTTTGCACAGCCGGAACAGCGGAAAAATTGACAATATTGGATCAAAGCAATGGTGAATCGGTATTATACAATGTGGAATGCAAATCCGGAGGAGTGCAAAAATTAACACATTTTTGGGCTTTTGATTTATGAGTCTGATTTATATTGAAAATATGAGTGTTTCATCCGGGGTTTTTTATGTGAAAAATCCTGTGAATCCCTGTCATACAGGGCTTTGCAGGGATATTCAGCTTTTTCTGCGGTGCAAAATCCGGGAACAGGGCGGAACAGGTGAAAACGGACGGCTGTTTCTGACCCGGACTGCCGGAACCGGAATATTCCGGCCCGTTCCGGTCTGAAAACAGAGGCCCGGTGTTTCATCATCCGCATAACAGGCCGGGATTATGCGGCATAAAGCTGAAGTTCCCCGGAAATCCCTGACAGCCGGGGTTCTGCAGAAATTTCCGGGAAAAACTGTCCGGATGAAATATCCGGTGAACCCCTGAATACAAAGGCCTCACAGAGAAATCCAAAAAATATGTTAAGCGGAGCGTTTTTCTGCACACAAATCCGGAGGAGTGCAAAAATTAAGTTAATGGAATATGGAAAACGGGCTTTGCAATGGGGGAAATTTCTGATTCGGAAAACAAACAATTTGACATTTATCTGATATTTCTTTATATCTGTTTCCTTACTACCGGACAAAAAATTTGACCATTTTGCTAAAACATATAAAATCAAATGGTTATCAAAAGCAACTTTTTGTACCCATTTTAATTATTTCAGTATGTTATAAATTTTTGTCCGGTAGTAAGATCTGTTTCATAAAACCATACAGGAATCCAAAAATGAACACATTTGCCATAAAAAAAATGGAGATCATAAATTCCCTGTTCCTTGTCCCCGGCGACAGCCTTGACAGGATCAGAGAATATATTGAAACACTTATAGCCGAATCAGGTATGGCAAAACCCGCGAGGCGCAGTCTGAAAGGTATCTGGAAGAACAAAGGATTTGAAAAAATTGCAGACCTTGATACCGAACGGAAAAAAATCAGGCAGGAGAAGCAGCAATATGAAACAACTGACGAAAAATGAAATAAAAGATAACTTTCTCAGCATTCTCGCTATCGTGCAGAAGGGGGAAGATATTATTGTCACCGGGGATAAAGGCAGGGAAAAACTTGCGGTTATCCTTCCGTACCGGAAATATCATCAGAAATCTGAAAGAGTTCTTGCTCCTTTAAAAGGAAAAGCAGCATATAAAATAAAGGGAAATTTTAAAATCAGCGATGAGGAATTTTTATCTCTGTGAAATACCTTCTTGATACTCATGTATTATTATGGGCTCTGTTTGATGATGACAATCTGTCAGCCAAAGCGAAATCAGCCATAAAGAACCCGGATAATAATATATATGCAAGTGTTGTCAGTTATTGGGAAATTTCCCTCAAATATGCTGTCGGAAAGCTTGAACTTGAGGGTGTAACCCCGGATGCTCTGCCGGGTTACGCAGCAGGTATTGGCATTGAAACTTTGAATGTTTCGGAAAACCTTGTCTCAACTTTCTACAAACTTCCCCGAACTGCACACAAAGATCCGTTTGACCGTCTGATCATCTGGCAGGCAATCAATGAGAATATCCCGCTGATTTCAAAGGACGGAAAAATACCTGAATATCAGGAATGCGAATTAGGAGTTAAAAACCAGCATAAACATCGCTGCTGTGAGTCTGCCCCAAACATGAACCATCAGGCCCTGCAGAGAACGGACTTTCGATGCGATCTGAATGCCGGTGTGCTCCTGCAGCCAGTTAAATAAAGATTCAACCGGCTGCCTGACCCGGCTCACACCGGTTGACAGAAGTTGTTCAAAGAGAAAAAGGTGCTGCTGACCTTTTTCTTTTTTGACCGGAGTGAAAAGTTTTACCCCCCGCCCTTTCAGATACTGCTTCCGGATCCCGTCAAAGTATGCTTTGTCTGCGTAAGTTTCGCAGTCCCGCAGGCAGGGTGCAGTCTGCCGGAAGACCGTCAGGTCATGATCACCGGCCGGAGATACGGCAATGCAGCCGGGAACCGGAATCTGCCCGGCACGCTTTTTCGCCGGGATATGAATTTTGATGCCGTGATAATACATCCGTTTGGATGAGCAGAATCCCTTATTGCCAAACTCCCGTGCGATTACCGGTTTCGGGTTCCGCCTGCCGGACGCCGGGATTACAGGAAAGGAATCAGTCAATCGGATACGGTCAGTTATATCCGGGCCGGAAAAATCTTCCTGCAACCTTTCAGTCAGGCATGGAAAAACATCTTCCAGGCGGTTCAGTCTTACGATAAAAGCCGGGTAAGACGGGAGTTCGGGAAACCATTCCGGCAGGTGATTCCGGGTATGGTTATAAATGTCTTTCAGGTTGAACCTGTGAGACAATATGCCGTTTAAAAATACGGTCATTACCTCAGTGTCCGTGAATTTCGGGTTATTGCTGTCTGAAAATCTTTGACAGTATACCCAAAGACCGGCATTAAATTCTCTGTGAATATACTCATAAATTGTTATTAACCGGATTTGCCAGTCCATTTTACCTCCTTATTTGAGTGAGTTATAAAATATCATACTTTTTTCTCACAATTTTAAGGAGGCAAAACGGGTTGTCAAGTCTGATTCAGGATTTTTCAACTCCTAATTCGCATCAGGAATATGGTTTGAAAGTGCTTTGGAGATGATTTACTCCTTTGCAGCACTGCCAGAACCTGACTTCCCTGCTCTCAGGAGAGGATAAACCAATGAAAGATCACAAAAAATGATAAACACGTATATTGACAGCATCAGCAGAAGATACAGAAACGGCAATACCACTGAGCATTCTTTCCGGGGCGATCTGCAGAAATTTTTTGAGGATTTTGACAGAAAAATCATTGTCACCAATGAGCCCAAAAGAATTGAATGCGGCTCTCCTGATCTTATCCTCACAAAAAACAGAATTCCGCTTGGGTATATTGAAGCAAAAGACATAGGAATTTCCCTGACAAAGACAGAAAATGAGGAGCAGTTGAAAAGATACAGGGAAAGTCTTCAAAACCTTATTTTGACTGATTATCTTGAATTCCGGCTGTACCGGAACGGTGTTTTTGTCACTTCGGTTACAATTGCTGAAGTGAAAGGCAGGGAGATTGTCCCTGTCAGCAAAGCATTTGATGATTTTAAAAATCTTGTCACGGATTTCTGTCTTTATATCGGGCAGACCATAAAATCCCCGGCAAAACTTGCGGAAATGATGGCAGCCAAAGCACGGATGCTACAGTCGGTCATGGAAAAGGCATTGACCGGAGATGAAAAAAGCGATGCGGACAGCAGTCTGAAAGATCAGATGCTTGCTTTTAAGAAAATTCTGATTCATGACATAAAACCTTCCGAATTTGCAGATATTTATGCACAGACCATTGCCTACGGCATGTTTGCTGCAAGGCTTCATGACCGTACCCTGCAGGATTTTTCAAGACAGGAAGCTGCTGAACTGATTCCCAAATCCAATCCTTTTCTGCGAAGTCTTTTCGGTTATATTGCGGGTCCGGATATTGATGAGCGCATTGTGTGGATAGTTGATGCGCTGGCCGATGTTTTCCGGGCTGCTGATGTGGCGGAACTGATGAAAGATTTCGGCACTGCGGCACAGAAAACCGATCCGGTAATCCATTTTTATGAAACTTTTCTTGCAGAATACAATCCGAAACTCCGCAAAAGCAGGGGCGTATGGTATACTCCCGCGCCTGTGGTGAATTTCATTGTCCGTGCTGTGGATGATATTTTAAAAACCGAATTCGGGTTGTCCGCAGGTCTGGCAGACACATCAAAGACAAAAATTGGGGTGCATGAACAGGGTGCGGGAAAAACCAAAAAAGAACTCCACAGGGTTCAGATTCTTGATCCTGCTGCCGGAACCGGCACTTTTCTTGCGGAAATTGTGAAACAGATTTATGAAAAAAAATTCATAAATCAGCAGGGAATATGGAGCAGTTATGTGGAGGAACATCTGATACCGAGACTGAACGGTTTTGAAATCCTGATGGCCTCCTATGCAATGGCACATTTAAAACTTGGCATGCTGCTGGATGAAACCGGTTATCATCCGAAAAAACAGGAAAGACTGAGAATTTTTCTTACCAACAGCCTTGAGGAAGCTGATGAGGATATGGGTTCCATATTTACCAGATGGTTATCAAAAGAAGCATCAGAAGCCAATCTGATTAAGCGGGATACGCCGATTATGGTGGTGATCGGAAATCCGCCTTACAGTGTCAGTTCTGTCAATAAAGGAGAGTGGATTCAAAATTTGATAAAGGATTACAAGAAAGATCTGAACGAAAAGAAACTGAATCTTGATGACGATTATATCAAATTCATCAGATACGCACAGCATTTTGTTGATAAAAACGGTCAGGGAATTGTGGCAATGATTACCAACAATTCTTTCATTGACGGCATCACGCACCGGCAAATGCGGAAAAGTCTTCTGGAAACATTTGACAAAATTTATATTTTGGATTTGCACGGCAATGCCAAGAAAAAAGAAATTTGTCCTGATGGTTCAGCAGATCAAAATGTGTTTGATATTATGCAAGGTGTAAGCATTAATTTTTTTGTAAAAACAGGAAAAAAGAAAAATGAATCAGGCAAAATATATCATTTGGATTTGTGGGGAAAGAGAGAACACAAATATGAAATGTTACGCAATAATTCTGTAAAAAGTACAGAATGGAAAAAATTGGATTGCAAAGAGCCTTATTACTTTTTTGTATATAAGGATTTTTCTTTGCACAAGTTATATTCCCAATATTTCAACCTGTCTGATTTGTTCAATAGTTACAGTGTGGGTATAGGCACCAAAGTTGACAGTATTTCCGTGGATTTTGAAAAAGACGGACTTGGGCAGCGTATTCAAAAAATACTGTCAGAAAAGTTATCCAAAGAAGATTTGATTAAAGTATATGATTTGAATCAAAATACAACCTGGGAATACCAAAAAGCGTATCAGGCAGTTTTTGATATTGACAGAATTGCAAAATATGATTACAGACCTTTTGATACCAGATTAATATACTATGATAACAAATTTTTATCCCGTTCCCGAAGTGAAGTGATGGACAATTTTTTCAACAGAAACAATGTTGGAATTGAAATATCCAGAACTTCATTTTGCAGTTTTATTTCCAAAAATATCAGTGATGAACATTTCGGAGGCCCAAAATCTTATAAACTCCCTCTTTACATCTATCCTGAAACTGGCGGACAGCAGGCCATAGACGGCAATCAGAAACGAACCCCAAATCTGAACAATGAAACAGTTCAAAAAATTGCTGCGTCCGTAAATCTCAAATTCACTCCGGAGAAAGAGGAAACAAAAGGCACTTTTGCCCCGATTGACATTCTGGATTATATTTATGCGGTACTGCATTCCACCGCATACCGGGAAAAATACAAAGAATTTCTCAAAATTGATTTCCCCCGTGTTCCGTATCCGAAAGATGAGAAAACCTTTTGGCAGCTTGTGAAAATCGGCGGGGAACTCCGCACCATACATTTACTTGAAAATCCGATAACCGAAGAGTATATCACCACATATCCGAAAGATGGCAGCAACACTGTTACCCGGAGTGTAACAAAAAAAGATTTTGAAATCACAGATAAGAAAAAGAAAACCGGCAGGGTATGGATAAATGATCAGCAGTATTTTGACAATGTTCCCCAGACAGCATGGGAATTTTACATCGGCGGTTATCAGCCCGCGCAGAAATGGCTCAAAGACAGAAAAAACCGCAAACTGAATTTTGATGACATACTGCATTATCAGAAAATCATTGCTGCATTAAATCAGACAGATATTCTGATGAAAAAAATTGACAGGATTGATTTTATGTAAATCAGAAATCTTCCGGAGGTCTGCTCCTCCGGCAATGATATATTGACAAAAAAACTGGAGCAGTATAACATAATTTTATCAGCATGAAAATTACCACTACCCAAAATTGCCCTAGTGGGTCAAATCCTTTGAAAATCCCCCTCCCCTTGTGGGAGGGGTTAGGGGAGGGGTAAAAATAATATCCTGCAACAAACTGATGTTTTCACCCGCCCCTGCCCCTCCCTCAAGGGAGGGGAGACCGTCATCAACGGATTTGACCCACTACCATAAATTCTTATGTTTATCTTTTCATGTACCAGATTATATTTTGTTTGTAACCTTTACTTCGGAGGCAGCCATGCTTACAGCCAAACATAAAACCGGACTGGTTTTTTTTCCGGCCTTTGACTGGGCCATCAGTCCCAACCATCCGGAACGGGAGGAGCGTCTTCTCTACACCCAGGATCAGGTAATGGAAGAAGGGATTCTGGATATAGAGGGAATTACAGAATTTAAACCGGATCTGGTCAATATCCGGGATATACAGCGCGTCCATTTCTGCGTACCGGATGAATGGGCTGTCACCACAGAATCCCATTTTATCAGCGCGGGCGGGGCCAAAACCATTGGCATGGCCGTCATGGAGCGGAAAGTGGAGCGGGGATTTGCTCTTGTGCGTCCGCCCGGACACCATTCCATGCGTGTGGTTCACGGTTCGCGGGGATTCTGCAATATCAATATAGAAGCCATAATGATCGAGTTTCTCCGCTCCAAATACAAGGTTCAGAAGGTCGCAATTGTGGATACAGACTGCCATCACGGAGACGGCACACAGGACATTTACTGGCATGATCCCCATACCCTTTTCATTTCCCTTCATCAGGATGGCCGCACCCTGTATCCGGGTTCAGGATTTCTCAATGAACTCGGAGGCCCCAATGCAGCAGGGCTGACCGTGAACATTCCCCTGCCGCCCAATACCGCTGATGACGGTTTTCTCTATACAATGGAGCACATGGTCATGCCCATTCTGGCAGATTTCAAACCGGATATTATCATCAATTCCGCAGGGCAGGACAATCATTACAGTGATCCCATCACCAATATGAATTTTTCAGCCCAGGGCTATGCCCGTCTTACAGAAATGCTGCGGCCTGATATTGCAGTGCTGGAGGGCGGATATTCCATTGAGGGAGCGCTGCCATATGTGAACGTGGGTATCATCCTCGCTATGGCAGGTATGGATTACAGCCGTGTGAGAGAACCGGATTTTGAACCGGAAAAAATACGTCAGAAGTATGATGTCACCACTTATATAAACCGTCTGCGGGATAAAGTCATGCCTGCCTGGGAACGCCGGGATCAGACCCGTGCCGAGTTGCAGGAAGGAAAAAAATTTGACGAACGCACCCGGAGCATTTTCTATGATACAGACAATATTCTGGAAAAACAGAAGGAAACCGTCCGGATCTGCGAAGAATGCGGCGGTGCATGGTGCATTGACACATCTTCCGACAAAGGACAGCATATTCTGGCCGTGCATATTCCCTTCAAAGCCTGCAAAGCCTGCATTGAAAAAGGCCATGAATGGTTTGATCATGCGGATAAGCATACTTTTGATGCAGTCTGCCTGCAGGACAGGACTGAGGATAAATTCACCCGGCGCAAACTCAGATGAATCCTTCTCTTTTCCGGCTCTCCGCAAGACAGCAAAGGCTCCGCATCCGGGCTGATGTCATCTCTGCCCTCCGCGCGTATTTTACGGGCCATGATTTCCTGGAAGTGGAAACCCCCGGCCGCATTCCCTTTCCGGCTCCTGAAGCACATATTGATCCCATTACCTCGGAAAAATGGTATCTGCACACATCACCGGAACTGTGCATGAAGCGGATGCTTGCGGCCGGGTATCCCCGTATTTTCCAGATATGCAGATGTTTCCGCAGAGGCGAGCGGGGGGATCGGCATCTGAGTGAATTCACCCTGCTGGAATGGTATGAGGCCAAAACAGATTATACCGGTATGATGAACTTCTGCGAACATCTGCTGGCCCATACTGCCCGGCAGGTGTGCGGAGAGGAAATGCTGCATTTTCAGGGGAAAAATGTCAGCCTGATTCCCCCGTGGGAGCGGCTCAGTGTGCACGATGCGTTTGAAAAATACGGTTCTCTTTCAGTAAACGATGCGCTCGCGTCAGGCCGTTATGATGAAATCATGGGCATTGAAATTGAACCCGGTCTGGGGCATGAAAAACCTGTTTTTTTATATGATTACCCTGCGGAATGCGGCGCGCTTGCACGGCTGAAACCCGATAATCCCAATCTTGCGGAACGATTTGAACTCTATATATGCGGCATGGAGCTGTGCAACGCGTTTACAGAACTCACAGATCCGGCAGAACAGCGGACGCGGTTTGAAACAGATATGGCATTCCGGGCAAAATCCGGAAAAAGCGTATGGCCCATGCCGGAGAAATTCCTGCAGGATCTGCAGTACATGCCCCAGGCTTCAGGCAATGCTTTGGGACTTGACCGGCTGGTCATGCTTTTTGCCAATGCGGAAAAAATTGATGATGTGGTGGCATTTACGCCAGAAGAACTGTAATGTCTGGAAAATCCGGAGGCAGAAATGACATCTTCAGAACCCGGCTTTGCTGGCGAATATTACGGAAGATTCAAGGTCTTCCATGAACTCATGCAGATCAAGATCAGGGAAATCCTGCTGGTTTCCAGCCCCTATGATGCCTTTATTCTCGAAGAGGACGGCAGTCTGGCATCCCAGCTCAACAGTGAATACAAAGGACTTAAACTGAGTATTCCGCCGCGAGTCACGCGGGCTGCTTCCGGGTCTGAAGCTATGGATTTTTTGAAAAAAAAGAATTTTGACATGGTTATTACCATGCCCCATCTGGAGGATATGGATGCATATTCCCTGGGAACGGAGATAAAAAAAAATTATTCCGGACTTCCTGTTATTATGCTTTCCCACAGTATGCGAAGCATCAGGCAGAACGCAGCAGCCGGAACTCAGGGGGGAATTGACCGTACATATGTCTGGACAGGCAATTCCGATCTTCTTCTGGCGCTGGTCAAAAATACTGAGGATGCACTGAATGCGGATCAGGATACCTGCAAAGCCGGAGTCCGGGTTCTGATTCTTGTTGAGGATTCCCCCGCGTACCGTTCCTGTTTTCTGCCCCTGATTTACAAAGAAATCGTCAAGCAGACACAGTCCGTGCTGGAGACCGGTCTCAATGAGGAGCATCGTCTGCTGCTTATGCGCGCGCGGCCCAAAATCCTGCAGGCCGAAAACTATGAGCAGGCTATGGAACTGTACCGGAAATATCATGATTTTCTTTTCGGCATTATTTCCGATGCCCGCTTTCCGCGGGCGGGAAAAGATGATAATCTGGCCGGACATGATTTTCTTTCCATGATACGCAGGGAAATTCCGGATCTGCCCCTTCTCATGCTCAGTTCTGAACCGGCAAACCGGGAAAAAGCACAAAACATACCGGCAGTATTTCTGGACAAAAATTCCCAGAATCTGATGGGAGAACTGCGGGAATGTTTTCTGTCCTGTCTGGGGTTCGGGGACTTTGTTTTCCGTATGCCTGACGGGCGGGAAATCGCCCGCGCTCACAACATTAGGACTCTGGCTGAAAAACTGCCGGACATTCCGGATGAATCGCTGCGGTATCACGCAGATCACAACCATTTTTCCAACTGGATTATGAGCCGGTCCGAAATCGCGCTGGCCTCCCGTTTCCGCAAGGTGAAAACCGAAGATTTCAGGGATATGGATGAAATGCGGCAGTATATCATTTCCAATATACGGCAGCTTCGGATCTGGCAGCAGAAAGGGGTTGTGGCCCAGTTCCGGCCCGACAATTTTGCCCCGAATATTATGGAGTTTGTCAAAACCGGCAGAGGCTCCATGGGCGGCAAGGCCCGGAGCCTGGCCTTTATGTCTGTGCTGCTTCAGGATCATCCTGAAATACAGGAAAAATATCCGGATGTCCGTATCCGCATTCCCAAAACCCTGGTCATCAGCACCGAGGGGTTTGAGGATTTTATCTGTACAAACCGGCTGGAGCATCTGGCTGAAAAATCCATTCCTGACGTGATTATCACCAAAACATTTCTTCAGGCCAGGATGCCGGACTGGCTGAACAGAAATCTGGAAATTTTTCTCCGCCAGACCTTCTGTCCCCTTTCGGTACGCTCCTCCAGCCGCATGGAAGACGCGTATTTTCAGCCCTATGCCGGTGTTTACGAAACCTGCATGATCCCCAACAACAGCCCTGATATTTTCCGGAGACTGGAGCATCTGAAACAGGCTGTAAAACTGGTCTATGCCTCCACCTATTATGAGGGGCCAAAGGCATTTTCACGCAATACAGGCAACAGACACAGGGAAGAGGCAATGGCCGTCATTATCCAGCATCTGACCGGAACAGCCTGGGGGGATTATTTTTATCCTTCCATTTCCGGTGTGGCCCAGTCGCACAATTTTTATCCTTTTTCCCATATAAAACCGGAACATGGCATAGCCCATATTGCACTGGGACTGGGCAAGATTGTGGTGGAAGGAGGCCGGGCGCTCCGTTTCTGTCCCAGATATCCCCAGATCCTGCCCCAGTTTTCGAGTGTGGATGACATGCTGAAAAACTCACAGCGGTATTTTTATGCGCTGAGAATACGCAACTGTCCGGATGCTCCGGGATTCCGGAATTCCAATCTGGAAAAACGGGATATTGGGGAGGCAGAAGATGAGCTTCCTGTGAAAATGCTGGCGAGTACGTATATAAGCGAAGAACACCGGATCCGGGATTCAGGATATATACAGGGTCCCAAGGTCATGACCTTTGCTCCGGTGCTGAAACACGGCATGTTTCCGCTGCCGGAACTGCTTTCTGATCTGCTGGAACTGGGCAGAAAGGCAATGGGATGCCCGGTGGAAATAGAGTTTTCCGCCAATCTTAATCCGGACAGGACGCAGAAAAGTGACTTCTTTTTTCTGCAGATGCGCCCTATGGTGGCCGAACAGAACCGTCTGGAGGTCATCATCAGCAAATCAGAGTTTCAGCGGGCTTTGTGCCGCTCCACCCAGTCCCTGGGCAATGGGAAAAGCCGGGAAATTGCGGATATTGTATATGTAAAACCTGAAACTTTCAAACCCGGAGCCACACAGGCTGTTGCAGAGGAAATCGGTGCAGTGAATGCCATTCTGGCAGCAGAAAAACGGCCCTGGCTGCTCATTGGCCCCGGCAGGTGGGGCAGTTCCGATCCCTGGCTGGGAATTCCGGTTCAGTGGCGTCATATTTCCGGTGTAAAGGCCATTGTGGAACTGAGAAATGATCTGCTCAGGGCTGATCCCTCACAGGGTTCCCATTTTTTTCAGAATATCACTTCTCTGGGGATTTTTTACCTTACCGTGACCGAAGACGGGGAGGATTTTCTGGACCGCAGCCGGCTGGAATCTTTCCCGGTGGTAAGGGAAACAGCATATCTGCTCCATTTCAGAACAGATTCCCCACTTATCCTCAAGGCGGATGGGCATTCATCCCGATGTGTGATACTCAGGGACGGGGAATAAAAAAGGCAGTCTGCACACCCGCGCAGACTGCCTTTCAGATTTCATAAATCATGATATGCAAATACTATTGCTGATTTTCCTCAGAAACTTCTTCTCTGGGAAGTTCTTCGGGCAGAGCTTCACCTTCTGCCACTTCTTCCGGAACAATTTCTTCGGTAACAGATTCATCCCTGACGATTTCCTCTGGAATATTTTCATCTGTAACCGTTTCTTCTGAAATATTTTCATCTGTAACCGTTTCTTCTGAAATGTTTTCATCCGTAACCGTTTCTTCTGAAATATTTTCATCCGTAACCGTTTCATCTGAAATATTTTCATCCGTAACCGTTTCTTCTATGATTGCTTCTTCCGCAGGCACTTCCGGACGCGTTTCTTCTGCCACAGCCTCCCCGGGTTGAGAGTGTTCGGGGACACCCGCGGCAGTTGCAGGGGACATACCTGCCCATCCTGCTGCCATAAAGTTCAGAATGATAAAAAAAATCAAAAAATTCTGTTTCATGCTCTTATCTCCTTTTGGGGTTTGCTTAAAAAATTCGCTTCTTATAAAAATGCCGTATGCCTCATTTCATCCATCCTGAAAAATTATTTCAGAAATTATAGTGCATGTAAGTGAAAAATGCAACAGCAGGGTTTTATGAAAAACACAGATACCGGTTTGTTACTGCCGTTCCGTTGATAAAGAATGCGGTAATGGGACTTTTAAGTGAATATTTTTTTCTGGAAGTATGTATCTGCCTGTTTTTTATTTATAAATAATATTTTATTTTCCGGGGAGACTGAAAGGGAAAACTCCGGGTGATCAAACAGGATTTGACAATTAAAGGAGAAAACTGTATAATTCCAAAAATTCCGTCAAAGACAGGGAAAAAAGGAAAATCGTCTAAGCAATTGAAAATAAAAATTTTCAACCGGGACAGGCATAAATCCCGTATGGAAATCAGGCATGTTCGGCAGATCGGGAATATCCTTTTACTCCTGCTCCTGCGCTTCATGTCACTGCCGTTAAAAAATAAGGACGAAATAATTTCCGCATTTTCAGAATATGCGGAACCGGCATCCTGCCGGGCCCGGCGAAACGGGCAGGGCTGCTTTTTCGGGACAAATCCCCGGCTGTTAAATTCTTTAAAAATCCCCTCCTGAGAGGGGGCAGGGGTGTAAGGCGATTTATGAAAATATAGTTCTTTTACCAAATTTTGTCCTCTGCAAACCTGATGGAGGAGTGCAAAAATTAAGCGGAGCGGTTTTTTGCAAAGAGGACAAAAGTTGAGGAAAATACTATAAATATCCCATTTCAGTTCACAGGCACAGGGCAAACGCTGGAAGCTTTTGATACTTTTGTGGTATATTTTTCTGGAAATCACCTAACAATCATGCCCGGAACACACCCCTTAATCCCCTCTCAGTAGGGGAATGAGAATTTGACAGCCCTGCCGCGAAACAGGGAGTTATTTTGTCCCCGTTACTAAGTTAAGGGACAGAGGATATCCGGGCTGAATGTTTGGGGCAGTGAAATGATTTCGGAATATTGCGGCAAACTTTCAGTTTGGAACCGATAAATCATTTTCCGCTTAAAATAACGGCAGTGATGCTAAACATGGGAGCGGTGCCGGAAGACAATTTTCGGTTTGCGGATATTACAAATGCGGAAAACACACAGGGAAGGCGGCTTCACTGCTGAAAAACCCTGTTTATTCATCTGCTCCGGGGAGGCCTAACGATGCGAAACAGAAAAGAGCCAAATGATCAGACAGATGATCAGACACAGGATGAAATTGAAAATCTCGTCATCAGTCAGCGGAAGAAAAAATCCGGGCGGGTGTGCAGAATGTGCGGGAAAGATCCTTATCCCAACTATTTTTACTGCCCGGCCTGCCATCACCGGATCAGTCATTCCGGGCACAGTGATGAGCATAAAGATTTTATGGAAAGCGGAACAGTCTGAAAAAAATATTTTTTGGCCATATTTCAAAACTGTTCAGGCCAGTGCCAGGCAGTACCGGATTCCGTCCGATGACTGCCTGACATTTTCCTGTCACGGAATTTATTCCGGATAGGTGTGCCAGTCGCCTGCCTCCAGTATCCCGTAAAACATATCATCAGGCACATACGGGTATTCATCATAATGGTACAGCAGGCATTTTTTCTGAATGTCTGGAGACATGCGGTTTATCAGCTCAGAGATGTGGGGATGAACACCTGAGGGAAAAGCGGAAGTTTCGCAGTCCATATAGATTCTGTCTGCACGTTTGTAGTGGGCCACCAGTTGCGGCGGCATCATGTGCTGGGTGTCTGTGGGCATGAGCACGTTGTATCCTTCGGAGTGTTCCAGGGCAATTCCGTAACTGGCCATCTCTTCAGAACTGGAAATGACATGCATGGCAAAAATGGGACGGATAACCCAGGAACCGTTCCCATCCTGAAAAGAGCAGGTCAGGGTTTCCCCGTTTTCCTGCTTGCCGATCAGGTGGATTTCAAAATAGGTTTCCAGACTCACATCCGGTACGCCCTGCACCGTATCCAGTCCCGGTCCAACCGCCCTTTTCAAAGGCTCCAGCACCTTCCGGTGGATAAAAAGATCCGGTTTTGCACTTTCCGGAGGCCTGGGCCACCATTCCTGTTCCAGAAAAAGTTTTTCCACAATAAACTGATCGCCCAGCCATTTCTTTTTTGCCGGAGTGTACACCGGGTTGAAAAGTGTGGTCAGCGCAAGGTATTCCATTCCTCCGATATGGTCATTGTGCGGATGGGAAATATAGATGCCGTCAATATCCGATGCGGAAAGCCCGACCTGTCTGATGGAATGACGGATATCTCCGCCAGCATCAAGCAGCAGCCGGTAAGGACTTTTGCCCCTTTTGCCGGCGCTGTCAAATTCTATAAGAAAATTGGAATGCCATTTCGGAATATACATTTTCCGTCTGTATCCGGCAATTTGTGCAGCAAGTTCCTCTTCCGTGAAACCGGCTGACAGAGCCTTTACGATTTCCCCCACTTTTTCAGCAGGAACAGCGTCCGCATAGGTTCCTGTGGCAAAAGCAGAATTCACTCCCAGCGCGGTGATTTTCATACAGCGCTCCTTTCAGGTTCGGACTGCGAAGCTTTCCGGGCCAGTTCCAGTACATAAAGAATCAGTCCGGCAGTGATGAACAGGGAAAGGGCAAAAAAGAGCATGGGGGAATACTGCCCTGTGATTTCCAGACTTTGCAGACTGAAAAAGGGATCAAGAAAGGCCGTGCGCACCATGTCCCGCATATTGGTCATGGCAAAAACCAGCACCAGCAGAGAATATGCCGCGGCCCATACCGCTTTTTTCAGTCCAAAGTAAAGGGACTGTATGATCAGTATCAGGGAAAGTACGAAAAATGCTGTGTGAAGCGGGCTTTTCCCCAGGAAAAGATACATGATTTCACGGGGCAGGCTCATCTGAAACCAGAAACCCGCGGGAATCTGAAACAAAGTGGCAATGGTGAAGCATTTCATCCCCAAAGCAATGGCATCCTCATTGCATGAATCTCCTTTTTCCGCTTTCCGGGTCTGAATGATCGCGACAAAAAGTCCGCCCACAGCCACTGATGCAATGACAAAATGAAGATAACGCGGAAACAGCATGGGATCAGAAAGATTCAGCAGGGTTCCATCCGGGCTGGTGAAAAAGGCTGCCCATGTTTCCGGTTTCAGCATCAGACTCATATTATTGGAAAAAATAAAAGCGATGGACAAAAGCAGGAGGACGGTTATGCCTTTTGCAGCATTTCCGGCTGATGCCGGTGTATCCTCACTGAATCTGCTGTAATAAAGGCTGTAATAGGCAATGATGGTCATAAGCACGGCAGAGAGCCAGTACACGGCCATAAGCTGCGAGCTTATATAGACAAACTGTCCGTACAGCACCTGAAGAAAGAGAAAAGGCAGTACTCCGAAGTTGACGGCCAGGGCAAAAACAGCAGTCAGTTTCTGATTAAGATCACTGTACACAGGAAAATTGCTGTTTTTTCTGTCAAAACCGGCAAACAGGGAAATCATCCCGCCGCCGATGACAATATTGACCATAAGGATGTGGACTGTAAAGCCCAGGATCAGGAACAGTTTGAGCCAGCCCCATTCTGCCGGAACCGGTTCAGCCAAAGGAACAAGATGCAGTGGATTCATAGACACTCCTTGTGCTTATGATATGTTTTTCCCCAAAAACGGTTTTTACGGAAATCGGGCCGGATATATGGCAGAACATCTCCGCCCGGTAACGCTGCAGGAATATTTTCCCGGCAGGCAAAGTCTGCCATGCTTATCTTCTGGCTATCATGCGAAAAGGGTTTAGTCAAGGGGAAAAATATTCTCTCTTATCCGAAAAAGGCTGAATTTGCAAATCCCCTTTGGCACTGCAATCCTGCCGGGGAGATCATATAGCCAAAATCTGCTGAAATTACAGGATTCCGAATTTTACCACTATGACTTTGATGTGTGACTCAGCACTCTCCATTTTTTCACCTTGCCTGTCTGTCTGAACATGATTTTAAGGTGATTTCTGAAAATATAGTATTTTCCTTAACTTTTGTCCTTTGTGAACAGCAGGTGCAAAAAACCGCTCCGCTTAATTTTTGCACTCCTCCATCGGGTTTTGCAAAGGACAAAAGTTGGCAGAAGAACTATAAATATCCCGGTTCAGTTCACAGACACAGGGCAAAAGCTGGAAGCTTTTGCTACTTTGGCGGGATATTCTTTTCTGAAAATTATCTAAAAATTTAAAGGAATTACATGAAAAACCTGTCCATGTTGTAAATCCCGAAAACCGTGTTCAGACAGGCGCGGGCAATGTATCGGAAACAGAAAGTGGCACAGGGCATCCTGCCCGCAGTGCGGTCATAAACAAACCGGATGAATGTTCTGCCTGCCTTTCGGGGGAATTCTCCCTGAGAGGCAGGTGTTTTCCCATTCCAGCACAACACCTTGAATCATAAAAAAATTGGTAGTGGGTCAAATCCGTTGATAAGGTCTCCCCTCCCTTGAGGGAGGGGCAGGGGGAGGGTGAAAACATCACTGATTATCCCCCTCCCCTGACCCCTCCCACCAGGGGAGGGGAATTTTTGGATCAACAGATTTGCACCACTACCAAAAATTGGTAGTGGGTCAAATCCGTTGATAAGGTCTCCCCTCCCTTGAGGGAGGGGC